>NZ_PVBK01000010.1:0-231005 GCF_002968535.1 Neorhizobium sp. T7_12
GACGGCTCTGCCGCCTCGTGAGAACCTCCAACGTAGACTCCATGGAGAAACTCCTTGTCGCTCATCCATGGAATGTCGATCACAGATCAGGCGGCGGCAGGCAATGTGGGGGCAGAACACCGGTTACCGTGGTCGGGAGGCCTTCGACGATCCACGTTCGCTGCTCCTCGGCACCTTCAGCGACGAGGGCCAAACAATGCCCGCCGGGTTCGTCCACTGGGACGGCGACGGTCACCTGCTGACCATCGCGCGCACGCGCTCCGGCAAGGGCAAGACCAGCATCATCCCCAACCTGCTCCGTTATCAGGGCAGTTGCGTTGTCCTTGACCCCAAGGGAGAGCTGTTCGAGGCTACCTCGAAATGGCGGAGTACCCTGGGGCCGGTTTACCGCATCGCGCCGTTGGACGAAGGGTCCGGTAAACCCGTGCATCGCTTTGATCCCTTGAGCCGGGTCCGGCGGGAAGCGGACGCGCGGTCCATCGCCCAGCAGATGTTTCCGCGCGATCCGAAGTCGCCGTCGTTTTTTGCCGACGACGCGGTCGGCTTTATGACCGCCGTGATCATGTACGTGCACTACAAGGCACCGCCGCAGCGAAGGACACTGGCCACGGTATGCCAGATGGCGTCCCTCAAAGGCGGCAGCCTGCTCAAGGTCGTGAAGGATATGGAAGCGTTTCCGCCGACGGCGGACACGGCCCGCGCAGTCCTAGAAAAGGACCCGCTCCGTGGGCTGAAGGTCTTGCAGGAGACCCTCACCAGCAAGCTCTACGAATGGAAGGACCCTGATATCCAGCGCAGCGTCAGCGGCAATGATGTGAGCTTCGAAAGCCTCAAGGACAGAACCGCCACGGTCTACATCGAAATCCCGTTCGACATGATGAAGACCTTCTCCGGCTGGCTGCGCGTGGTGCTGAAGGCGGCATTGGACGCCATGCTCGCCAACCGGCTCATACCGAAGATCCCTGTGCTCTTCATGCTCGACGAATTTATGAACATTGGCCCGTTTCCCGAATATCGTGACGCGATCAACACGCACGCAGGCGCGGGCGTCAGACTCTGGTTTTTCCTCCAAAACCTCTACGGTATCCAGGAGCATTACCCCGGCACAAGCTGGCAGACATTCCTTGACTGTGAGGTGAAGCAGTTCTTCGGCATCAATGATGACGAGACCGCGAAGCTGGTCGGCGCCTATCTCGGTCACAAGACCCATGCCATCCGCACGACCACGGCCAGCGCCAACGTCTCCTCGCATCTCGGCGGCATCCACGGTGAGGCGTCCACCAACACCAGCTTTTCCATGACCGAGGGCATCCAGTTCCTCGGCCGCCCGCTGCTCACCAGCGACGAGGTGAGGGAACTGCTCGGCGGCTGGCAGGGCGACGGCTGGCGCTACAGCATCACCGATCTCGCGGGCATCCGCCCGTTCAAGACACAGCTCGTGGTCCACGAGAAAAGCGACACTTGCAGGCAACGCATCGGCATGGTCATGAAAGGGGACGCCAATGACCGAACTGAAAATCAATCACAACGACCTCAAGAATAGCAGCCTGCCGACCTGGCTCGGCCTCGTCATCGGCAGCTGGGTCGGGCTGGCTTGGGGCAGCCTGATCTCGTCGCCGATCGGCATCGGGTTCGGGGTGGCGGCCGGAAGCGCCTTCGGCGGTTTCCTGGCCGTACCCCTCTGGGGGACTGTCTGGGGCCTGGTCGGCCTCGGCCGCCAGCGCGAGAACGCCGTGCGCCAGCACGGCATCAAGCTCCTGACCGAAAACGACCCGCTCGCCCAACGCGTTTACACCCTCGCCGCCCAACTTGGCCTCAAAACCCGCCCGTGGGTCGGCGTGATGCCGCACAACAATGCCTACGCAATCGGCGCCAACGCCGACAACGCCCTGGTCGTTATTGGGCAACCGCTTCTGGACTCTCTTAGCGAAGCGGAAGTCACCGCCATCATCGGCCATGAACTGGGCCACGTCGCCAACAACGACATGCGCCGCATGGGCTTGGCCCGTTCATTCCAAAATTCGCTGGTCTGGTATCTGGGCTTTTCCGAAACCGTGCAGCGCTGGGGGCGCTGGCTCCTGACCTGGGCCTCCGAACTTTGGGTTCTTCGCCTGTCCCGCAGCCGCGAATACTGGGCAGATGCCGTCGGCGCGGCCCTCACCAGCAAGGAGCATATGATTGCGGCACTCGAAAAGCTGCATAACGGGCCGGAGCTGGGGGAATTCGAACGCGAGCATGCGCGGCTGATGTTCCGGGGGGTGGCCAGCGGGTCGGTGCTGTCAACCCATCCGACGCTGGGGGAAAGACGGGCTGCTCTCCAGGCTGAAACGTATCTCCGGCGTGTACCGCTGTTGCGCACACATCAAGTTCCGATCCTGCCGCCAGCGGCTACCCCGCCCAAAGCGGAAGATATCGCCTACCTCAAGCAATAGTCGCGTTGCTCAAAGAACATGTGTCAGCCGTCAGGAGGACCTATTTGCCGTCATCTACATCCGGGTCGGGCGTCAAAATTGGCCATTTTCGGCCTGACGCTAGATCTGGGTGACGCGGCTCGGTTTCAGGCGCTCCGGACTCGTCTCGCATTTTATCGATGGTAGTCAGACAACGGGCCGCTGGATCGTTGCGGCCTCCACTTTTGGTGAGCATCAACAGTTTGCGCCGTAACTCGATAGCCGGGACAGGCACTACATCATAAGCGCCTTGCCAGTCTTTCGACGGAATTTGCTCGGTGATAGCGTCTTGGATGGACCTCCAGTTCAAAAACGAACGGCCGGACTGGATCTCACACTCGACCAGCATAACCAGATCATCTGCCCGGGGGTGTTGGGCTATGGTATCCGCGAGCAGCGTCAGTGCCCCGTTCGTGGGGCCGTCTTTCAAAAGTTCCCGTACATGTGCCCGCACTTCGGCATGTTCGGAAATGAGTCCCGCCAACCCACGTCGCCAGTGCCAATCGTCAGCAGATTTTCCGCTCAGTGTGCCGCTTACCATCAGGTCGATAAGACGGCGGGCGCATGAAGGGGTGCCGAGTTTCAGAACCGTCGATCGCCATTGATGATCCTGGTAAAAGCGTGGGTCGTCCTCCGCAAGTTTGAATAAAACCTCTTCAGCCGCGTCGGCTGGTGCATTCTCAAGCCCGCGAACCATCTCTTCAAGCATATGGGGATCGCGCTGCGCATCGGGGAGCGCTCGCACGATGGTGGGAAGTTCCGTGAGGGGATTGGCGAAGGGCAACAAGCGCAACCAGTCCTGGAGTTGATAGGCCTCGCCGTGGCGCAGAATCCACGTCGCGGTCTTGGCGGCTTCAAAAGTCTCCGCGATGCCCTCCTCGACCAGTTTGATGTCAATGTCTTCACCTGAAAGGATCAACGACAGGAGGAGCCTGGCGCGTGACTCTCTTGGGGTCAGCGCGACAAGCTTGTCGATTGTCGTGGCCCGCTCGCCATGCGGAAGCTGTGTCCCGATAATGCCGAGAGTTAGCGCCAGCTTCTTCTGTTCGTCCGTCACCCCATCAGCAAGAAGGCGGTCGATCGCCGAGAAGATCATCTCCGCTTCCGCGCAACCTTCGCGGGGATTTGCGGCACGGGCGACGCGGCGTGCTTCGATGCCGGAGAAATCCACTCGGCCGGGGGATTTCCTTTCGTCCTTCGGAGTATTGGCGTTCGACCAGTGTGCAGAAAGGACCCTCGCGGCCGACTCGCCGAAATGCTCGCTGGTCAAGTACCTGTTCATCATCGCGTCGGTTTCCGGTGCATTGATCGCGATAAAGGCACGCTGGTATTCATGGGGCTGTAGGTCTTGGGCTTCGCGCATTGCTGTGCGATCCCGCCATCCGCTGGCTTTCGCCGCCACATGAAAGTTGTGGTGGCGGCGAAGATTATCATTAAGCAGTTGCTGAAGAATCGGTAGCAGGGTGACGGTCGGCGCGCCGCTAATCAGCTTTGCAATCGAGGATTTCTGTGATCCGGTCGCGTTTTCCGTTGTCAGAAGGCGCTCTCCCCATTTTTGCGCCAGCGTCCCGATCGTAGCCAGATTTTCCACGTTGAAGGGCCGTGCACGGTCATCATCACCAATGGTGCTGCGGGACAAGAGTTCGGCTAATTCCGCGATCTCCTCAACCGTGGCACTGTCCGCTCGGGCCTCGACAGCGGACACAAGGCTGGGGCCGGGCGTGTGGCTAATGCGTTCGCGGAGCGCGGAAAACCGATCACTTGCGGCTTTGTCATATGTACCGTGGGCATTCCGTAACCGAGTATGCGCGGCAAAATAAGCATCGAGCAGCTTGCCGACCATTTGCGGACCGAGAATAGATGAAGCCGCATCGGCGCGTTCGTCGTAAGGTTTGGTGTCCTGAAGTGCGATTCCCAAAAGGGCTTCGTCGTCCAGCAAAATCCTCGCCACTGCCAGAACGTTGTCCGTTCCGTAGAGAAGGTCACGATTCTCACGAACACGACGAAGGAGACCGTCTGCAACTGCCTGCGGGTATTGCCGGCGCACTTCGTATAGCAGATGCTGCTCACCATTATCCTTTCGGTCGATATCCATTTCGGCGACGAGATCGGTAACCTCCGAGGCGAGGCCTTCTTTGTCCGTTGCGCTCAGAAATGCGACCAAGCGGTCTCGCGGCTTTTGTTCGCCGGAGCGCACCCGTTCCCGCGCAGCAGCTAGGCGCTCTCGCACTTCCTCATTGGCGATATCGTCAATGTGGCTCTTTTGAGCGAGGATGTCGAACGTCGCGTCATCAGCGCTTGATAGCAGGTCGATTACATGGCGCGCGGCGCGCCGGAACGATAGCGCATCCGCGACAAGTGCTTTTACCTCTGGGTCATTGTCTTTTTTGGCGATTGCGGTCGCCACGTCGAGACCATCGATACCGCTATTTGATGCAATCTCATGGAGGACGTTCCTGCGGATCTCGGGCGGCAGCCCGGCGACGCGATGGGCAGCATCCCTACCCAAAACCGATGGCCGGAAGCGGCTTGCTGAACGGAAGGCAGCAAGATGGACCTGATCATCTTCATGCGTCAGAAGCGGCCAGAGCAGATCAACAAATTCCGGCCTGCCGGAGGTAATCATGAAGCGCACAGCGCGATCAACTTTACCGGGAGCGTGCCATCGGTTCACGAGGTCCAAGATGGTAGCGCCAATCGGTGTCCACACGTCATCAGTCGCGCGAAAGATCATGTCCGCTGCCAGGATTGGATCGACCTCGAATGCCGCAAGGATGGCCGCACCGCAACCAGCTTTCTGGGCAGGATCGCCGCGTGCCGAACGCTCGACCGCGAAAAGGATCGCTTCCGTCCATGGTCGCTGATTTAGCATATCTGACTTCAGCCGCTCGCGCGAAGCCGGGTCGGAGACTGCACGCACGAAAAGTCGCTCGACCTCGTATGAGGCATACCATTCCTGGAATTGCTGATGCTGGAAGGCATAGCCGGGGGTGTCGCCTGATCGCATAAGGACGTGATGGTTGACCAAGGTATCAAGCAGGGCGTTGGGCTGCGTGGTTACGTAGGTAAGTTGGCCGTCATCTACCAGCATCTGCGTCGTCTCGCTCACGGTCCTGCGCGCATTGCTGTCGGTGACAGACGTATTTGCCGTGGTAGTCGCAAAAACGGCGAGCCTGTCGAGGTAGTCCTGATGAAACCCCCCGGTGGCGTTCCGCAGTGCTGGTGCGTGTCCTGCTTCCTGTTCTTGTGCGGCAACAAATCGCCGCAGCACTTCTTCCTTTGTCGTTGGAAAAGGGGTGTCCTCCGGCAGTGATAACAGCGTTGTTAGGTAGAGCGGGATCGTTACGAGCTCGTGTATACCCGCCGTGCGCCAAGCCTGGTCGACGAGGTTTTCACCGGCTTCGCCGCGCATCGCCCTGGCAATCGCCAGTTGCTGCTCATCGCCGAGCGGCAGGAGATCGACTCGGGTCCCACTGAATGGAATATCGAGAGCTTGCTTGCGCGTGGAGATTACAAAACCAAGTTCAGGCAATTCAGCCTTCAGATTCGAAATCTGGACCCGTGCCCGCTCGCGCGCGGCTATGTCCAGTTCGTTCCATCCATCGAGTAGGAGGACAATACCGGGTTGGGCGGCGACCATGCGGAATTCAGCTTCCGAGACGCCGGCGAACGCGGGACGCTTCAAGACTGAGTTCAGAAGCGCGTCATGATCCGTTGCCCATTCACCGAGTAGCACAATAAATGGTATGCCGTTTCCAGTTTCCAAGACGCCTTCGGCGACTTGAAATATCGTGGTGGTTTTCCCCATGCCAGGCGCGGCTACGAGAATGAGGTCATCGAACGTCGTCACTGCATTGGCTAGCGATTTAGTGCTCAATGCCTCGTCAACACGATCAACTTTCAAGGTGAGCGGGACAGCGGTGCTCGGCCACTTGGCCGTGTTCCGGAAAACGGCTAGATCTGCCGAAGCTGCGGCACGGAGCCGGTCTCGCAATTCGTCAGGCGTCGGTGACTGTGTAACCGGCGCAAATGGCAGGTTGTGCATGATGCTACGCCACGATTCGGAGTTCGTGCGCTCTTTCCATTCCCGCAGATGACTGTCGGTGAACTTCGGATCTTTGGAGTCGACAGCCCGGGCGCACTTTTTACAGAGCCAAATCCCATTTTCAGCACCGCGACGCTCGTTTACTGTCATCTCCTCGTCGTAGCGAGGGCCGAGCCGAGCAGCGGCGTGAATATGCGCAGCTTCACCGATGTTAATGACGTCCTTGCCATCGGACGTCGCGCCGCTTGTTAGCTGGCGGCAAGCCGGATTGGAGCAATGACCGCCCGCCTGCCTTTCAAGCTTCCGTTTAGTTATGGACGTAAATTCGTCTCTGTTTGAGTTTTTGGCCATCTTGAATATGAATTACTAGTTTCACCAGTCATATGACTGGCGCTTTGACTATATCATCCTGTGAAGCGCCCCCGACCACAAATCGTGAGGCTATCCCCGAAATTATCTTGGCTATTCTGTTTGCCGTTATTCACGCATTTTCGCGATGGCCATCTGCATTGACCCGCAAACAGGCTGTCATCTGATGTTCCGCATCCACCTCAATGCCTAAGTAATCGCGCCCCTGGCACTTCGCTGCTAACAGCGACGACCCGGACCCGCAGAACGGGTCGAGCACCAGCTCTCCTGGTCGGCTGAATGTCCGCACAAGCTGCTCAAGCGGTGCCAGCGGTTTCTGCGTTGGATGAAGGCGATTGCCAGTATAGTCCCAAGACATCACGTCGGGCAGGGGCTGCGACGGCAATGGCGCCCGGCCTTTCATCAGGAGATAAGCTTGCTCATGCTGATGCCCGAAGTATCGCCGCGAGGAGGCATATGGCTTGCAGAACACCACGTGCCCGACAATCCGGAATCGCGCCGCACGCCAGGCGGCGATGAACCTGTCGGCTTCGTTCCAGCCGTAGAAGCTGGCCGCGAGCGAATTTGGCTTCAAAACGCGGTACATTTCCGCAAAGGCAGGATTGAGCCACGAGGCATTGTTATCGTTGGCAACCGTCCGGCCGCTGCGGTCTCGGTAATTCACCAGATACGGCGGATCAGTCAGGATGAAATCCACCGACCCGCCCGGCAGGCGCTGCATCAGGTTGATGCAGTCGCCCAGCAGGATGGTGTTGCGGGCCGGGACCATTACGCGTCGTCCCGTTCAGTTTTCGGCTTGCGGATGATCAGGCGGCCGTTCAGCGGCAGCGCCGTCAGGGTGATGTTCAGCCCCTCGCGGTCCTTGTGGCTCCAGGCGGCGCCGATTTTGGTCCACTGGGCCTTATCGCCGTCTCCTTCGACCGTATACACGGCGTAGTCGGGTTTGCTGGATTTAGTCTGTTTCATGGTGGTTCTCCCGTTGGTTTTCCGGCTGCGTCCATCGCGGCCGGTCGGGGGATTGCAGCGGCCGCGACTCTGAGCCGAAGGCGGACGCAGGCAACGGCAACACGGGAGCGCAGCGAATGGAGCGGGCAACCGATTGCCGGCGGCAGAGACCGGACGCATACCCCGACCGATTCCGGCCGCGTGGTGCAGTCGCAACCGGGAGATCCCTGAAACACTGTGATCATCCCAAGCCTATGTAGCAGGCCTAGCGTGAGAGGAGGGGGAGGCCTACGACCAACATGGTAGCAGCCTGAAGCGGCCACGCCTTGCGTGACTGGGCTTCTCGCTCAGCGCGGATACGCCGGGTTCAGCCCCAGTCCGAACCATCAGAATCGGACTGAGACTAGGGTTCCCGGCCGTCACTCTCCTGTGGAAACGGTATCCGCTGCCACATCGGCGGCTCGCGACCGGCCATCCGCTTCGCCATCGCGTCCAGTTCCGCGAACACCTCTTCGGCCGGAATGCCGGGCCGGGGATCGTCCAGGCTCTTTTTGATTTCCCGCTTCAGCAGTTCCTCGCGAAGGTCGGGATATGCCTCAAGCTCCATAAACACCTGCATGGCGACGAAGACGGCCTCCGAAGGTCCCAGGAAGCGACCTTGCTCGACCTGGGCCAGGACCCATTCGGCAATCCCAGGCACGAAAAACGCTTCGAAGCGCAAGCCGCGCTCCGCCGCATCGGCCTTCAAGTCGGAGGCCTGGGCCTTATGGGCAGCCACATATTCCGGCGGGAAGAGTTCGCCCTGTTCGTCTACGTCGCCCATCGCGGTCACCTCATCATATTATTGTCCTGAGAGTGTGCCCCCGCTTGAGACGCACCTCAAGACGCCCTATCTCATGCCCAGGCGTGGCGATGCTGGTCCTTGATGTCTTCTAAAAGCCGCGTGACACATAGATCACCCGGCAAAGCGGACGACATGGCCCGCGCGGTATGTGTCGCCGTCTTAGGTATCGACGACCTCCAGCACGCCACGCCGAGCAGGCAACGATGGTCATTTTCGCCACCAGTCGAGATAATCGTCCGGCTCCCGATCTTCTCGCTGCATCTCCCTCAGCATCCGCTCTTCACCCTCATGGTGCGGGTGCCGCTCGTCCCGGCCATGCTCCACCGACGGTTCCGGCGCCTCCAGCACCGGCCGCAACCAGTCCAGGTGATCTTCTTGAGCAACCGGCAGCTCCGCCTGCCACTCCTGCGCGGCATGTTGCTCCCCGCCGCGCTCGTCCTGCTCGCGGACACGGTTCTCAAGGTCGGCGATCTGCGCGTCCACCTTGCCGAGGTCATACATATATCCCGCCTGGACGTTCTGGCGTTCCTGCAGAAAGGACAGCGCCCGCCCGACGTCACCGGCTCCGGTCCTTATGTCTTGAACCACGCGCTCGATCTCATGGTCGATGGCCTTCACGGCCTCGTCCAGTGACAAAGCCCGTCCGCGAAGGCGCTCAAGTTCGTCCTGCTTGTCCATCGTCCCCTCCGGGCGCTTCTGTCAGTGGGCGTAGTAATAGGCGGGCCGGTGGTCCGGCTGGTCCTGAAGTTCGGTCACGAGATACGCGCGTAGCCGCTCGCCAGAATTGACCAGTTCCTGGGCGCGTGCGTGGAAATAGAAGGCGCTTTGGCGCAACTCCTCGCGGACATGCGGCATGGTCTCGGCCTGCGCCTTGCGCAGGCTCCAGTAGGCGAGGCGCTTCCGGCGCCGGATTAGGTCGGTTTCCAACCACGCCAGCTCGCGGCGCGTCGCCTCGCGCTGCTCTTCGCTCAGCTCGCAGATGCCGAACACCGAACCTGTGTAAACCGTCGTCATGGTTCCAATCATGGGGCGGGTTGCGCAATCTCGCAAGCGCTACCTGAAGTCATTGTGAATTTGGCCCGGGCGGCTCACAAGGCGGCCTGTCAGGGTCAGCCGCGCAGCGGCCACCAATCCGGTTGCTCTTCCTGTTCGGCGGTTAACTGCCGGACTTGCACCTGCGCTTCACCATCGCGCGTCGGCACGCGTTCGGCCCGGCCAAGGTCCGGTCCCTCATCGGTGACATCCAGCACTGGCCGAAGCCAGTCCAATCGGTCTTCGACGGCGGCAGGCACGTCACGGTGGTCTTCCTGCACAGGCACCTGGTCGCGTTGCTGGGCTTCCCGTTCCTGGATGCGCTGTGCGACTTGCTCCCTTTGCAAGTCCAACACGCCCGCCTTGTAGGTCAGTTCTAGTTTGACCTCATAAAGTTCCTGAATGCGGGCAATGGTCGATTGGCTGTCCTTGAACCCGTCTGTATGTACGCGGATTTCCCGCGCGATCTCGAAATCGACGTCTTTCATCTCCTTATGCAGTGACCAAGCCTCCTGTTGCAGAAGACCCAGGACACCTTCATCCGATAATTCATGTTCGTCCGCCATGCGCCGGCCTCCTATCTTACAAACCGGTGTAGAGCTTACAGAAACCCCTGGCTCAGGCGCATCTGGAACCACGGAAAATGACACCACCTACTGTGTGCGGTCCTGCTCGGGCTCCTGCCACCGTTCGCTGTCCGGGGAGGGTGACGATTGGGGCGCACCGATCTCCAGCCAGTCCAAGTGGTTTTCCCACCGTTCCAGCACCTCCATATCGGCCGGTGTGGCCGGGTCGGATAGCCAGTCCAGCATGTCGTCAGGCGCCAGCCGGTAGGCGGTGGCCTGGTCCTCGGTCATCTCGCGGCCGTTCTGCCGGTCAATCACTGTCCGTGCCGCCTCCACGTCGCCTTCGCGACCCGTGGCGGCAGGCGGGGTATCGCCGTGCATGTCGTCCAACATGCGGTTTTCCGCCGCCGCGAGTTCTCGCGGGTGAATCGGCGACCCGTCCGGGTCGGGAACGGGCAGATCATGTTCACGCTCTTCTGGTCGCATTTGCTCCCTCTTGTGTTGCGCGCGGGCGCGACGCGCCCGGCGTTCCTCCTGGTTCGGGCCGCGATGCTGGCCCGGTGCGCGGTTCAGGTTCCGTTTGGCATAGCTGCGGCTGTCGATGGTCACGGTGATTCCGGCCTTGCCCAAGGCCTCGTTGGCAATCCGTGCCCAGAGGGCGCGGGCGCCGGTCACGAACTGCACGCCATCGGCGCTACGGATTTTCAGCCCAAAACCCGTTGAGCTGACCACCCGTGTGGTCAGGAGCAGGTGCACATGCGGATTGTGGCGCGTGCCATCCTCGTGGATGGCGAGGTCGGCGACGAAGCCCTGCGCGGTATAGCTGTCGGCCATCGCCCGCGCGACGGCCAGCCAGGCCGCGCGCGGCAGCTCGCGGGGCAGGGCGAATTCCAGCTCCTTCGCCAGACGGGCATCCTTGCGCTTCTCGGCGATCTCGACCGCGTTCCACAATCGCGTGCGGTCGGTCATCCAGGACGGCGCACCCTCCGGGAGGCGGATTTCAGAGGCGAAGATATCGCGCCGTCCGCCGAAGACCGACAGGCGCTCCTCCGCCTCGTTGGGGAGCGTCTCACCGGCACGATAGGCGGCGGCATCCACGATCGAACGCCCATCGCCCCGACTGATGTTTTTGACATGCAGATGGTAGATGGCCACAAGCCTCTCCTCGGCACGGAGGGGGTTCCACAGGGGGCTTGCCCCCTTGGCGCACTTGCCGGTTTTCTCCGGTCCGCCCCTTTGCGGCCGGTAGAAAACCGTGCAACGCATCGCCTCTTTCGTCCAATGCGTACACATTCGGCGATGCGTAAGTGCGCTTTACGCATTGATACACGCGGGCGTTGATGTTTTTCAAGTGGGCAGGTGACCGATCCAGGTGTCCGGGCACTATTCCAGCACGAGCGCCGGTGCGAGCTTTGCCCGACGCCGCACGTTGATGGCCTTAGCGTCCAGCGTATTCTTGAGATGCACCGCATAGTGCTTCTCGATCATTTCGACGCTGGTGCGGCAGTTCTTGGCAATCTGGTAGATGTCGGCGCCTTCGAGCAGGCGCAGGCAAATGTAGGTGTGCCGGAGGCTGTAGGCTGAGCGGCGGTTACCCTGGCGATCGAACTTCAGCTCGCAGTCCGTGAGAACCCGGTTGAACTGTTTCTTGTGATCCTGCGGGAAGACGAGGTCGGTAGGCTTGGGTTTGTTGCGCTTCTTCAGCCGCTCGAAAGGAAACACCGCCCCCGTGGTGCTTTTGCAGTAGCCGACGCCGCGCTTGCCGCGCACCTCAATTACCAAAATGCGTTCCTTGCTCTCCGGGTCCTTCTCAATGGTGACGTCGCGGTATTCCAGCCGATTGGCCTCGTCGGGCCGTAATCCGGTGTTGGCCATGAACAGGATGAAATCATGCAGTTGTTCGGCCGCATGCTGCCAACTCAGCCCGAAGGCTGATTTGGCTCGGTCGCGGGTATGGGAGTAGAGTTGCTTGTACTCCTCCGGCGAGAACCACGCCCGATGGTTGATCTTGCTGGACGCGCGGTACGGTGCGGAGAAGTCGGGCAGGTGGCCTATCCAGCCATGCCGCAGGGCGGTTTTCATGACCTGGCGGAGGGTTACCGTTTCATGGTGAAGGGTGCTCCGGGACGGCGGCTTTCCGGTCCTAGCCTTCGTCTGCAGCCGCATCACCCGATATTCCTGTAATACGCCAGCGGTGACGGCGCTCAGGGCTTTGTCCCCGAAGTAGGGAATCAGGTGATTATTTATTCGGGCCTCGTGGTCCTTCACATAGCGGGGATTACGCTCCCCGCTGGTGATCGCCTCATATTCCAGGAAAAACTGCTTGGCGGCATCCGCGAAAGTTTTTTCCTTCTTCAGCCCTCCGGCGCGGCTTTTGCCTTTGAGTTCGAAATACCAGTCTTCCGCGAACTCTTTGGCCTGGGCCAGGCTGTCGGTCTTGGTGCTGACCCGCCACTCTTTTCCTTCGAGATAGGTGGAGCACTGCCAGACGGAACTGTTCGGGCGACGGTACACACGGACCTTGTCACCAAGCACTTTGTGGGATGCCATTTTACCCTCAAAACTGTGCGAGAATTGTGTGAGGGTATTTTAGCCGATTTCGGGCTGAGTTCAAGGCGGTAAGCCGTTGAATTTATTGGTGAGAGCGTCGGGGTTCGAACCCGAGACCTACTGATTAAAAGTCAGGCCGTAATGCCTTCTATGGTAGGGCATGTAGCGCATCATGTGCCATTTATGTGCCATTTCGCTAAGTCAGGGTCTCGGCGATCCTGTCAAAGGCTGACTGGTGGTCTTCACTCGGGAATAGGTGGCCATACCTCGACATCGTGATGTGGAAGCTCGCATGTCCCGCCAGCGTTTGAACTGCTTTCGGCGGTAGGCCCGCCTCGATCCAAGTCGAGACCGCGAAATGGCGTAGGGCGTGCCAACCAATTGGCGTGATGCCGGATGCCTTGACGAGCGGATTCCAGAGCCGCTTTGTCATATTCGTATGCCTGGTGAAATTACCCCTGCCATCGGGGAATACGAAGTCGTCGTCCTTCTTGAACTTCGATTTCTCCTTCCAGGCGGTGAGGGCGGCCACCATTGATTTTCCGATTGGTACCGTACGCCTACCGGCGGCGCTCTTTGTGGTGTCGATCCCGCCGAAGGCGTCGACCCGACTGTCGACGGTGATTTTTCCGGTTTTCAGGTCCACGTTCCGCCACCTCAGTGCCCATTGTTCGCTAGCGCGCAATCCGCTTGCGGCCGCGAAACGCACGTGCAGTTTAAAATTCGACTTTAGGAGGCGATCCAGAAGCGCCTTATTCTCTGCCGCGAGATCAGGATCATCACATGCCGTATCGGGTTCTGCCGCGAGTATGGCGGCCATATCCGCTTTGGACGGAGGGGTGACACGTTCTGAATCTTCATCCCTCGTACCGATAACCCGCACGCCTTTCGCGACGTTGATCGTCGCCATATCATTTTCGACGGCATGCTTGAGTATTCGGGAGAGCGTGCCGAGAACTCTCCGCGTGGTGACAATGCCAGCCCCATGCTTCCGCATCTCGTCACGAAATTTAACAACCCGAGCGGCTGTCAGATCCGCGAGCTTGATGGGACCAATCCCACCCTTGAAACCGATCGCGTCTTTTCGTTCCAGGCCTGGCCTTCGGATCACGTACTCGTTGGCAGGATCAATGTAGTTTTCGCAGTGTTGGCGGGTGGTCCGAAGGTAGGTCTCGGTGACCTTTTCTTTCCGGTCAGCTCGATCGGTCATATACAAGCAGAAGGATTTGCAAGCCGCGGCGACGTCGGCCTTATCAGCTAAGGCGCGATAGGTGCCCGCGCGGGTCGTACCCTGAAGTTCGCCAAGACGGTTCTCAGCATCACGCTTGAGGTTGAACTGCTCGCGGTGGCGCTTACCGTGCCTGTCGGTGAAGTCGATTTGCCAAGCCTCATGCGATCCGCTGGCGTTGGTCCATCTCCGCCGTTTTACCTTTGCCATGCGACCTCCTGATTTGCAGGCACATAATAGGCGGCTCAGCAATCGGCGCAAGGTAACCAGCGTAAAACCTTGACAAATTTGTAAAAACCGTATACAAGGAAAACATCAGGTCGTTGTGGTGGCGACTTGGTTGGCGGGGTGGTTCCCGCCCGATGCTTTGCATCCAAGACGAGAGCTCATCTCTCCGGCTGAGCCTTCCCGGGGAAGGCGGCGCCTAAGGCGTCGATCAACTTTCCAGCCCGGCCATGGCGTGCCGGCAACCGACCCTTCTCTCATTCAACCCGATTCAAGCGACGCCCGGATTTCGTTCCGCGCGCACTAGAGGAGCACCATGACTATTTCCGCGAATGATAACTTCCTGCCTGCCGACCTTCTCATGGGGGCGGCTGCCATCTCCGAATTCCTCGGCGTGACCCCCCGGCAGGTCTATCGGCTCACTTACGACGGAATAATTCCTCATTTCAAATTGGGCGGTACTGTCTCGGCCAGGAAGAGCAGCTTAGTGGCGTGGATGGCGCAAGCCGAGCGCGCCTCGTCCCGCGCCGCCTAACCCCCACAAATCACCAGCCACAAACCACAACCGTCCGGTTTCGCGCCGGCGAGAGGAGAACCTATGCCTATGATTAATTTGAAAGACGGTCGCAACGTCAACACTTCGGCCGTTGTCCAATATGCCACACTCAAAAACGGCGACACCCGCTTCCTGCTCTCGACTGGCTGTGAGGTAACCGGCGAAGCATACTCAGACCCCGCAGAACTCTTCATGCCTGTCATCCCCGCCAATCCTGGGTTCGTCGCAGTCTATGCCGAGCGACTTTCCGATGGCTCGTACTGTTACACAATGCGCTCGGCGATCGCCTGGAAGGTGACGTTCTCAGGTAGCTGGCCTCTTTTCGAAGGCTGCGACAGAGACGAGAACTCCGACTATCTCGTTATGATGGACCCCTCCGGCGGCGTCTTCGATTCTGACGGGAACATGTATTCGACACTCGAGGAGTGGAAACGCGAGTTCGAGACCGATGCTGTCGCGCTGCGCGAGGCAGCATGAAGATCAGAAACGCTAGACCGGCGCGTCGGGAGACGTCGCCGGGAGGCTTCCGCACGCTCGCGCGGTTCGCCTTCGAGCCAGTCGAAGGAGTTCTCATCTTCGACTGCACAATCGTCGAAGCGCCGGACGGGAAGCTGCTTGTATACGGCCCGTCGTCGAAGACCTCTCAGCAGGTTCTGAGCCTCGCGCCTGATGTGCGCTCCGCAATAATCAATATGACGCTCGCTGAGGTATATGATGACGCAATCGCAAACGCAGCCTAACGCCTCACCACTCGCGCCTGGGGACGAAGTCTTCCATGAATCGTTCGGTGCTGGCGTAGTTGTCCGCGCTGGTTCGTTCACGGCCAGCATCCGTCTACAAGACGGATCGGTGCAGATCGTAGCGAACAGCAACATGAAAATCGTTAAGCTAAAGGAGGCGAACGACAACGGGCCAACTGCGCCCGTCCTCTCCATCTTCGACTGGACCGTGGATCGCTATGTCGGAAAAGCTCCCGCTGTTGAGTATCTTGTCGACGGTGTCATACCGCTTGGCGTGCCTGGCATGGTTGCAGCAATGGGCGACACCGGGAAGAGTTACGCGATGCTCGAACTGCATCGGCGGGTATCGTTCGGTTCGAGCATCTATGCACCGCCTGTCTTCGGTGGACGGGTCATCGCCGAGGGTGCATCGGTTATGATCACGTCAGAGGACGATGAAGGGGAAGCACATCGCCGTATGGATGCGCTTGACCAAAAAGGTGAAAGGCACTCGACGGCTGGGAAGCGCATGATTGTGGTCCCTCTTCCTTCAGCCGGTGGAGCGCGAGCCTACTGGAAGGAAGACAAGAAGCGAGGGCTGATTGAGACGGATGATTTTCTTAGGCTGCGCGACGAACTGGCGACGGTTGAAGATCTCCGCCTGGTGACATTCGATCCGCTCGCTTCGTTCGCTCATCTGCCGTTGAACGAAGATCCGGCCGCCGGCCAGTTTGTCTGCACTTCCCTGTCCAAGTTGTCGGCAGAAACAGGCGCGACGGTTTTGGTGGCGCATCATATGAGAAAGGTGCAGAAGCCGATCGAGACATTAGGTGACGCCCGAGATGCTATCCGCGGCAGCACCGCTTTGGTCGATGGCCTGCGGCTTGCCTATGCCATGTGGCCGGCTGATGAAGCGCGGGCGAAGCGTGTCTGCAAGACGCTCGGCGTTGAATTCTCGCCGGGCAAGGTCGTGCTTGGAGGCGTAGTGAAGGCGAACGGCGCGGCGCGGCGTATTGTCAGCACCTACGTTCGAAACGAGTTCGGATTACTTGTCGATCGCACATCGGGATTGAGCGAGTCTGCGGCGCCGCAAGGGGATCTGCTGGACGCATTGGTTATTGCCGTCGCGGGTGCCGCGACATCTGGATCGCCGTTCACGAAGACGGGCGCGGGCGGTCTTTTTGAAATGAGGGAACGCCTACCTGACGAACTAAAATCGTTGTCGAAAGGCAGGCTTGATCATCTGGCCACGCAAGCCCTGGAACAGGGGAGAATAGTCAGGGCGGCAGCCAAGGGCGAGAAGTTGGCAAAATGGCTTGATGTGCCTGGCGGAATGTTCGCTCTTGGGCTTGGAAACTTCACGACGGGGACACCCAGGTAGCGTTCCAGAGCCGTTCCCGGGCATCGCTGGGAACGGCCATTCCCATGGGAATGGGAACGCTAAGCTATTGAAAAAGAACGATATTGCGTTCCCATTCCCGACGTTCCCGGAAATTTCGGGAACGGGTTAAGCTGTTGAAATTAAAGGCGTTCCCACGTTCCCGGTCTTTACCCCTCTAAAGAGGGGGAGGCGTTTGGGAACGCCATCCCCTTTGGATAGGAGAATGATCACAAGAGAAGTGCCAACCTTTTCCGTGCAGACTAAGCTGCCGCGGCGATTGGCGTTCCGATCTTCCGCTCTGCAATTAGGCCAATCAAATAGGCCTCAAAGCGTGAATCGAACCCACCATATCCCCCGTCCGTTCGACCTAGGTCGAGGTAATCTCTGAACTCATCATGCCGAAGAAGTGCCACGATGTAATCTTCCCATCCAGGCCACTGGTGCAGTTTGATGTCGTCAGCACGTTCCTTGATGAGATACGCCTCCTCGCAAAGCGAAATGACCATGTCGTAGAGGACCGATCGCCGAGCCTGGTCTTCGGCAGAAAGGGAGTTAGGCGCCTCGGTCCATGGTGGCTGCACGCCAATATGGGGATACTGGGCCAGAGCACTTAGAAACACGAAGTACCGGTCGCTCAAAGCGTTGTACGCCTGATTGAAGGCTTCGATCCGATCTTGAGCAAGCTTCTCGGCTCGCTCTCTCGCCTCTTTGCGATGACCCGAAGTGCATTGAAGCCCTGCCACAAGACACTGAATACGCCGAGGATGCCAAGGGATACGACCGTGGCTAGAAATGCGTCGAACGCCGTCGCGGCTAAGCCCCAAGAATAGGCCATCTGAACACCCCGCCGGAAACAGGCCAATTGGTACCGGCAGTCTATGCTTGTGGTTGCAGAATGCACTTCAGCTTATTGGATGATCCAAACCAGCCTGCGATCTCTCTGTTGGAACACAATATCTAGCGGTCGGACTGCATTTTTCGCGTTAAACTACTATATACAGTATAGCCAACCTGGGAGCACAACATGCGCATTAAGACGTTCGAAGAATCCGCCCGCAAGGATCGCGAAGCGACCAGGCGGGCGCTGTTCACGCTGGTCGCGGATAGCACGAAGCCATCGGATCCCCGCCGGCAGGGCCAGCATTACAGGTCCCACCTCGTAGACGCCCACATTGTCATCGAGAAGCTGCAAGAACGGATTGCCGGCCTCGAGGCAGATCTTGCGAAGACCAAACGGAATGCGGCCTACGCACTGTCCATCAGCGTCACGCGGACTGTTGCCGAAGAGGCCAGGCTGAAGGCGGCAGCGGCGATGCGGTATCGCGCTGCGGATATCGCTGAAGGGCGCCACGGTGAGCCCACCAACACGTCGCACGCAATCGACTGCCTTCCGCTGCCACGCCCAAAATTCACCAAGTAGGACCACACATGACCGCACCCGACCGCCACGACTTGTCGCAACTCTCCGCGTTGCTTTCGTCTGCCGTGTCCCCGGCCAAGCCTGCCAAGACGCCGAAGGCCAGGCCCGTCGCCGCCAACGACAACAAGCCGGTGCCGGCCGTGTTGGCGTGGCCCGCCTTGGAACGGCTGGCTTATCGCGGCGATATCGCCAGGGCATTCGCCCTGCGCCACTGGAAAAACCTGTGCCAACCGGGATCTGTGTTTGAACCTACACCAGATGTCGACGACGCTGCCGAGGAGCAGATCGAAACTCGTCCGTCCGAAGCCGAGACCCTTCGCGCGGTCGGCTGGACGGTGACAGGTGAAGAGCGGTGGCCGGTCACAGGTCGGCTGGTGAATGTATACGAACCCACCGAGGCAACACCCGTGTCCAAGCGCAACCGCCTCGGCGGAACCGACACGCGACTTGGTGATCTGCTGTTCCGGGACGGGAAGTTGATGCAATGGGCCGTAACCGCCAAGGGCAAAGCTCTGGCGCCGATCGAGCGTCCGCGCGGCATGAAGGGTGGTCAATCCTCGGAGCGCACTGAGGCGGCGATTTGGGCGTATCTGCAGACTGCCAACGCAACTTCGCCATTCGCGGCAACGTCGTTACTGCGCCCGTTCTCCGGCGAGAAGGCGATCGGAACCTGCTATGATCCACTGCCACGTGAAGCGCCGTCCAAGAAAGACAAGGTGGGACGGTTCGGCGTTGAAGAAGCTCGCGCCCTGCTGAGGTCTTACGGTGTGGATGGGGCAGTCCCCTTCGAGGAACTGCCCGTTCCTGCGACCCGTGGCCTTGACGCACTTGTTCCGGGGAAGCAATGGAGGGGCGGAACCAAAAAGCCAAAGCCGGTCGGCGAAATTTCCGCCGCTGCCGGTCGTGAGCCGGAAGTCGTGCGCCTGGTAGAGATGCGAAGCCATCTCGATCATCTTCGCCTTCTGCTCGGCGAGCATGCCCAGGTGCTGGATATGGCAATTACGAACGCGACGGCGAAGGAGATCGGCGTGGCGATGGGGAAGGCTCCAGCCTATGCCGAGAAGGTCGGCCCGTTGTTGATCGACGCAGCGATCGGCGCACTTCTGGCCATCGACGAGACGGCGAGGACAGATAATTTGGCAGAAGAGCAGAAAGTTGCGGCCTGATGTCCGGTCAGCGTGTGAGTTGCCACGAATATAAGTGAAGGGATTGAATTTCCCTTCACTTGAGGCGGTTCGCAGTCGCGGACGTTTATAACTCGCTGGATCGCCGGCCGGCCTCAACCAATTCCCCGGCCTAGTGCCGGGCACACTTCAGGACTAGGCTGCCTTCCGCTTGATCTGGCGAGCCAGTCCCACGTGCTCAACTGGCTTGATGGCTTTGCCCCCAGCCGCTCTGATCACCTCTGCCACCTCGTCTGGCATATCGCGCACTCGAGTCAGGAGATCACCGATCTTGAAGGCGGAATGGATCCCATCCCCGATTTCGCCGGGGAGCAGCTTGACCGGCCCTTCAGCCAGTTCGCCGGCAAACCAGACAGGTTGCCCGCCCGGCAGGGTCAGTGTCGCCATAGGGAGTTGCTTTGACGCCCGTCTGGCTTCATCGACCAGATCCACGACGATGTGGGGAAGCTCGGTGCAATAGTAGTACTTCGCTCCAATCTGGAATTTTGTTTCGGCACCGAACTCTTCTGGGAGCTCCAATCGCTTAACGATATGGCGGATGTGGGAGATCGATCCGACAAGTATGTTTGCGGGATGCGGGACAATTGTTAGAGCCATCTTGATTCCTCCTCAGCGTGTGGTTGAGGAGAGAATTCGCATACAACACAGATGGACGTCTATTCCGCCATTCGGAGTAGCGCTCAGCGGACCGCGCGTGGGCAAGATGTCGAACGGCTCTGGTTAATCAGCAATGTCTTGAATATAAGGAATGTCATCCTATCTGTGGATTACATTCCCACATCGAGTTCAAGAACGCCCGGCGCGATTGCGACCCGCGACGGCGTGCGCGACGGTCGACGCTCGCAGGTCCCGCTGGCTCCCGTCGCGCTAATTCCCTAGCATCACCTTGCGGTGACAAACTATTGCCCGCCGCGCGCCTCCTCTCGCTGCAACGGGCGATCCTGCGCCGGGCTCCCTTCGGGTTGAGCTCGGCGCTTTCGTTTTCTGCGGGGTAGAGCGGCATGGTAGCTAGCTTGGCTCATAACCAAGAGGTCGATGGTTCAAATCCATCCCCCGCAACCAGATGCGCGTCTAGTGTAACGGTAGCATGCAGGTCTCCAAAACTTGCGGTGTTGGTTCAAATCCAGCGGCGTCGCGCCAATTAATCATAGGCCAAGCCCATGCTGACAGTCACAATCACAGGCGATGGTCTACGGCGCTTCACGCAGCTATCCAGCGACCTGGGCAGCGGCAAGGCACGCAACCTCTACAGCAGGGCCATCAACGACACAGGCGCCAAGGCCGCGACTGCCACGGGCAGGGCGCTGTCTGACCAGTCTGGGGTATCCAAGAAGGTTGGACGCAAGGCTGTCGCGCGGCGCACGCGATCTACGCCGGCAACGCTGGCCTACGAGATCCGTGTCAAAGGCGGGGAGATCAGGCTGAAGTACTTCAGCGCACGAGAGACCCGCAAGGGCGTGAGCGCTGCACCTCGTAATGCCAGGCAGATATTCAGCGGCACGTTCATGCGTGCAGGCTGGTGGCCTAAGCGTGTGACCAAGCCCAACTGGAATGGTCAGGTGTTCAGGCGAGCAGGTGGTAAGTTCCATGTCGTCCAGTCAGACGTGGTGCTGCCGACCGAAGCCACGTCAGGCCAGACCGCAGAGACCTTCGATCGCGGCAAGAATGCGCTTGATGTACGTGTCTCGCATTACCTGCGCCGCTTGGCAGGTGGGGCCTTGAGCTAGGCGCCGCCATCCGTCGCAGATGATGCGATGAATGAAGAAAAATGCAGAAATATATGAATTATCAGGATATTATCCGATTGACATGCGAGTCGGGGGGTGGTGTAATGGCACGTTGCACATCTGCCACACTCCCCCTATATGGGTCCTCCCAGGCCACCCCCGCCCTGTGCGGGTGGGAAGGCCCCGGCCTCGCGCAGTCTGCAACTTTTTTTCTAGGCCATTTCCTTCTTTTTGGTGACCACGATGAAGTTGACCACGGCGGAGCTTGGCCTGCTGCTAGGGCTAACTACTAGACGCATCAATCAGTTAGCGGAAGAGGGGCTTGTGGTCCGGCTTGGCCACGGCGAGTTCAACGGCCCACAAAGTGTCCAGCGGTATGTCGAGCACGCCTCAAACCGCGGCAAGGACAAAGAAAACCACATCGACAAAGAGCGCGAAGAGGCCCGCCTGAAAAAAGAGCAGGCTGACACGCAGGAATTGAGAAACGCCAAGCTGCGCAAGGAGTTGCTTCCCCTTGAGGAGGTGTCGCGCGTTTGGTCAGAACAGGTCTCTAGCATCCGCAGCGGATTGCTGGCCGTCGTCTCTCGCACCCGGCAAAGGATGTCACTCTCACCCGAGGATGCACTGATCCTTGATGAGGAAATCCGCGATGCAATGACCAAGCTTGCGGATGGAGTTGACATCTATGACGCAGACCTTGGCGACCTTGAAGAAGGTGATGGCGACCCTTCGCCCGCCTCAGAAAATCAATTTGTCCGAGTGGATGGAAAAGGAAATTCGCCTGCCCAGCACGGTGTCAGGCGTACCCGGAAAGATAAAGCTATACGCTCCGCAAAAAGGGATAGCTGACGCGATCGGGGATCCTGCTTATCGGCAGGTCTCCGTTTTGAAGTCGGCGCGTATCGGTTACACGACGGTACTGACCGGCGCCGTTGCCAACTTCGTCGTCAACGACCCATCGCTGATGCTGGTCTATTTGCCGAACGACGACATGGCGAAGTCCTTCGTGACTTCCGACCTCGAGCCGACGTTCGCGGACTCCCCCGTTCTTCAGGGCGTCCTGTCCGGCGACAAGTCATCCGGCGGCAAAGACCGCAGCACCATGCTGATGCGCCAGTTCACTGGCGGCACGCTCAAGATCCTATCGGCGGAAACGCCGCGCAGCTTTCGCGCGCACAATGCCCGCGTGGTGATCATGGACGAAGTCGACGGCATGAAGCCGACGACGGAAGGCCACCCGATCCCGCTGGCAAAGCGACGGACGGCGCAGTTTGCAGATTACAAGTTGATCGTCGGCTCCACGCCGGACGAAGAGGAAACCAGCTATGTCTCTGGCGAATACGCCAAGTCTGACCAGCGCGTTTTTCAGGTTCGCTGCGTCGAATGCGATGATTACAGCGAAGTGCTTTGGGCTGATATCCACTGGCCCGAAGGCCAGCCGGAGAAGGCCGCATGGCACTGCCCGAAGTGCGGGTGCGAGGTAGAGCACAAGCATAAGTCGACAATGGTGCAGCGCGGCCGCTGGCGAGTAACGAAGCCAGAGGTCAAGGGCCACGCGGGCTTCAAGATCAACTCGTTGACCAGCCCGCTGCCTAACGCGGATTGGGGTTTGCTCGCCGAAGAGTTCCTGCTTGCCAAGAACGACCCGCTTCTGCTGAAGCCGTTCGTGAACACCATCCTTGGTGAGGCGTGGCGCACAGGTGGCGACCGCATCGACGAGTTTGCCCTTATGGATTCCGCAGAGCCGTTTGGCTTGGGTGGACCAGAGCAGCAGCCGTTCCCTGAAGATGTCCTGGCCGTCACGGTCGGCATAGACATGCAGGACGACCGCGGCGAGGTGACCTACCTAGGGCATACTGGAGCTGGCGAACTGGTGGTGCTGGACCACGACATCGTCCACGGATCCTACGAGCACGACGAGTTCTGGACCGACATCGATGCAATTGTAAAGCAGCGTTGGCGGCATCCTCTAGGCGGCGAGATTGGCATCGACGCGGTTGCGATCGACTCCAGTAACGGCAACCACATGCCGCATGTCTATGCGTTCGTGAAGCCCAGGCTTCGCCGCAAGATCGTCGCCATCAAGGGCGATGGCGGGCGACGACCGTTCATTCTGCGCTCCAAGACGATGAAGAAGGATCCGCTGTGGATCGTCGGTGTCGACTCCATCAAGGACACCATTCTGAACCGTATTCAGCACGGCAAGATCTTTAGATTTTCGAGGGATCTACCGGAGGTTTGGTACGAGCAGTTTACGGGTGAGCAGGCCGTCGTGAAGATGGATCGTGGTCGCCCCGTCCGGAAGTGGATCCCAGTCCCTGGCAGGCGCAACGAGGCGCTTGACTGCGTCGTATACGCGATTGCCGCCAAGGAACTTGTGACGATCAACTGGACCCAGCGCCGCGAGCAACTTTCGACCGGCCACACCGTGTCGGCGGCAAACGACAACACCCCGCAAGCAAAGCCTCGCAAGGCTAAATCATACTGGCTCTAGGAGGCGGCGATGACTGATAACACTGCACAGATTGCCGCTCTTCGTGATGCCATCGCATCCGGCGCACGCCGCATACAGTTCCGGTCCGGCGGGACGCATCGAGAAGTCGAATACCATTCGCTGACGGACATGATGAAGGCTCTGGAGTGGCTCGAGGCGCAACAGTCGTCTCGTCCGCGGATAACGCGGGTGGCGTTCTAGCATGGCAAAACAAAATCTGTTGGACAGGGCCATCGGGTGGGTTGCTCCATCTGCCGGGGTCAAACGGCTGCGCCAGCGCGCGGCCATCGACATCATGACCCGCGGCTACGATGGCGCAAACCGCGACCGCCTCAACATGGGGTGGCGAACGACCAATGCCAGCGCGCAAGCTGAAGTCGTTGCAGCGGGAACGCTGCTTCGCGACCGAATGCGCGATCTGGTGCGGAACAACCCATATGCGGCCAACGCGATTGCCGTCCTTGTGACGCACGCGGTGGGTGCGGGGATTGTGCCTCGGTCGAAGGACCGGAAGCTCAACGAGCTTTTCGCACAGTGGTTGCGGCAGTGCGATGCGGACGGCCATCTTGGCTTCCATGGCATTGTGTCGCTTGCGACACGCGAGATGCTGGAGTCGGGGACGGGCATCATTCGCCGCCGGCGCCGTCGCGCAGGGGACGGCCTTGCCGTACCGTTGCAATTGCAGGTGCTGGAGGTCGATCACCTCGATGCCGCAAAGAACGGCGATCTGACCAATGGTCGTCGCGGTGTTCTCGGCATCGAGTATGACTTGCTCGGCAAAACAACTGCCTACTGGATGTTTCCGCAGCATCCCGGCAACACGTCGCTCTATTCCACCACGTCGATGACGTCGGTTCCGGTTCCATCCGACGACGTTGCTTTCGCCTTCGTGAAGCAGCGCGCCGGACAGCCTCTTGGTGTTCCGTGGGGTCATGCGGTGATTTCCTCCCTGCATACCCTGGCGGCATACGAAGAGGCCGAACTGATCCGTAAGCGGCTTGAAGCCTGCATGGTTGGCGTCGTTACTGGCGGCGACGAAGAGGCTGGCGTCGGCATTGTTCTAGGCGAGAACGAAGTGCCTGGCATATACAATAACGACGGGGAGATCGTCGAGAAGGTTGAGCCCGGTACGATCTACCACGCCCGCGGCGGACGGGACATCAAGTTCTCGCAGCCTGCGGCAACAGCCGGGTACGACGCTTACAAGACTTCGATGCTGCACACTATTGCGGCTGGCTTCCATGTCCCGCATGCGCTGCTAACCGGCAGGCTTGACAAGGTGAATTACTCCTCCAGCAAGGTCGGTCTCGAGACGTTCAAGCGTACGATCGACGATCTTCAGTGGCAAGTCATCATCCCGATGATTTGCCAACCGCTGTGGGACTGGTTCTGCGAGGCGGCCTACTTCGCCGGCAAGAGCAAGTCGATGAAGGTGCCTGTTGAATGGTCGCCGCCGAGGTTCCCGTCTGCCGACGAGGCCAAGGATGTTGCTGCGCGCGTCGCGGCAATGCGCTCCGGTCTTCTTAATCCTATGGTTGCGATTGCCGAGACTGGCTACACGCCAGACGAGGTCATTGCCGGCTACGTCGAGTGGCACAAGATGCTGGACGACAAGGGCCTGGTTTTCGACTCGGACCCGCGACGAATGTCGCAAGCCGGCCAGACCCAGCAAGACACAGGCGGCGAAGACGCTGACAACGCCGGCGCTTCCGGCAATGGCGAGGACATCTCATGAATGAGAAAATGGTCAACCTCCCGAAGTTCGGGAGGTCAGCCGAGGTGCGGTCTGCGTCGTTTGACGAGGCAGACAACACCATCGAAGTTATCTGGACCACTGGCGCCGCCGTGCGGCGATGGTCCTGGCGTTCCGAACGCTACTATCAGGAAGTGCTTGAGGTGACCCCCAAGTCGGTGCGCCTCGAACGGCTTAACGCCGGGGCTCCCTTCCTGAATACACACAGCGATTGGGACTTGAGTGATATCATCGGTTCGGTGGTCCCCGGTTCCGCTCGCGTTGAGGGCGGCAAGGGATACGCGAAGGTCAAACTTTCGCGAGCCGATGAAGACAAAGCCATCGTCGAGAAGATCCGCGATGGCATCATCCGCAACATCTCCGTTGGTTACGCTATCCATAAGGTCGTGAAGACCGACGCGCACGGCGATGGGACCGACGAGGAGTGGCGCGTCGTGGATTGGGAGCCGCTGGAGATTTCCGCGGTGCCAGTCCCCGCTGACGCAGGCAGTCAGATTCGCAAGGAGGCGCTCACCATGGCGCCTTGCGAGTTTGTCAGTGAAACGGCCACCGGCCAAAACGACGCTCGCCGCATTCGCATGTCGATGCGCCAGCGCCAGACCGTGGCTTAGCCCGGCCAACTTAATAAGGAAGCAACAATGACCCTTCGTGAGAAGCTGGCCCTGCTCGAAAAGCGCGCCGCTGGCAAACTGGCAGAAATCAAGGACGACACCGCAGCCGACGCTGCGCGCGCAATCGAAAAGGATCACGAAAAGATCCTGGCAGAGATTGCCGACGTCCGTAAGCAGATCAAGGACGCTGACGATGCCGAAGACTCGCGTCAGACCGAAAAGCCGGTAGACGTTGCCGTCGAAATCCGCAAAGCGCTCGACGCTGAGCAGAAGCGCGTTTCCGAGATCCGCAAACTGGCAAAAGACGCAGGCGCATCCGAGCTCGGTGACGAGCACATCGATGGCCGCAAGTCGGTCGATGAATTTCGCACCGCACTGCTGGAGAAACTGATGGCCCGTGAGGCACCCTCGATCGACAACCGCAGCCCCGCTCGCGTTGGCGAAGAGCACCACGAGAAGCGAGCCGCTGTTATGTCGGAAGCCCTTCAGCATCGTGTCGATCCGACCACCAAGCTGACCGACGGCGCCCGCGAATACCGCGGCTTTACGTTGATGGACATGGCCCGCGAGGCTTTGGAACTGCGCGGTGAAAGGACCCGCGGCCTTTCCCGTGATGAGATCGCAGCCCGCGCGCTTGCGCAGCGTTCCGGTTACATGAGCACATCTGACTTCCCGGTCATCCTCGGCAACGTGGTCAACACGTCGCTCCGCGCAGGCTACGAGCAGGCTCCGCAGACGTTTCGTCCGCTGGTTCGCGAAGTGCCGGCCGCTGACTTCAAGGCTATCAACCGTGCGCAGCTTGGCGGCAGCGGCGGCTTCCAGAAGGTCAACGAGTCCGGCGAATACAAGCGCGGTTCGCTCGTTGAATCGAAAGAAAGCTACAGCATCGCGACCTATGGTGAGGTCATCGCCATCACCCGGCGCGTTATCATCAACGACGACATGAATACGTTTGGTCGTATCCCGCAGATCCTCGGCCAGCAGGCTGCACAGCTTGAGTCCGATCTCGTCTGGTATCAGATCCTGTCCAACCCGACCATGGGCGATAGCGTCGCTCTGTTCCACGCCACGCACAAGAACCTGCCGACGGCCGCTGCATTCGGCGTTGCGTCGCTCGGCGTTGCCCGTGCCCAGATGGCGAAGCAGGTTGATCTTGACGGCAAGACCGTCCTGAACATCCGCCCGCAGTACCTCATCGTGCCGGTTGCTCTCGAGACAACCGCCGAGCAGGAACTGAAGTCGATCTTCTATGCCGACTCTTCCAACAAGGTGGCCACGGCTTCCATGCGCTCACTGGAGATCATTGCGGAGGCTCGCCTCGACAACGGTATCGACAACAAGACCGTCGGCGCCGCTGCCGCAGGTTCGGCTACCGCCTGGTATCTCGCCGCAAGCCCGAGCCAGGTAGACACGGTAGAAATCGCGTACCTCGAAGGCAACCGCGGCCTGTTCAGCGAAACCCGCAACGGCTTTGACGTCGACGGTCTCGAAGTCAAGGCTCGCCTTGAAGTCGGCGCAAAGGCCATGGATCACCGCGGCCTCCTGAAAAATGCAGGCGCCTAATCAATAGGGGCGGCTTCGGCCGCCCGCATTCTTCAAGGAGATTGAGATGAAAAACTATATCCAGCCGGGAAGCACCGTCACCGTTGCGGCCCCTGCAAACGTCCTTTCGGGCGCAGGCGTTCTCGTCGGCACGCTATTCGGCGTTGCTTGCGGTGATGCGCTGTACGCCGCTGACGTCGAGATCAAGACCGATGGCGTGTTCGAATTGAACAAGCTTTCCGCGCAGGCGTGGACCGTCGGCGCCGCGATCTATTGGGACAACACCGCCAAGGAATGCACGACCGTCACCACGTCGAACACCCTTATCGGCAAGGCCCTCGCAGTCGCTGCCAACCCGTCCTCGACGGGCATCGTTCGTCTGAACGGCTGACATCATGGTCAACTGGCGGACTTTAGAGGCGAGGGTTGACGGTGTTATCGGCGCGACCTTCGGCGAACAGGTCCGCCATCACCCAATGAAGAACGGGGTGGCTGATACCGGCCGCCCCATTACCTTGCTGAATGGCGTTCTGCATACGCCATCGCCGGAAGGCACAATCAACATTGCCGCTGGCCTGGTCAGCACGATGGTGTCCGCAGAAGCCGCGCTTGTGGTCGAGCGGTCGAAATATCCGGCGATTGTCTTCCACAAGGGGGACCGTATCAAAGGCATGGACCTGCCGGGCCAGCCGTTCTGGGAAGTGAAGTCGGTCAATGACCGATATTCGTCGATCCTGGTGCTGGCGCTTAATCAGGTTTGACACCAAGAGGCCAACCATGTCCCTGAACCGCATCGCAGCCCGCATTGCCGCGGTGCAGGCCCTGAAGGGCCGGACACTGGTTGGTGACAACGTCCTTGACAGCCAGATTGGCGCGCTTGATATCGCAGCCGACGGCACGTTGCGGACTGATGAGGACCGCCCGTTCATCTCGGTCTACACCGACGCGGCGAAGTCGCAAGACAATCCCTTGCGGGGTTTCGTGGCGAACGGTTCGACCGAATTCCTGTTTGAGATGGGCGTCACGGCGGCACACGTCGAGACTGACCCAGACTCTGGCGAAAGCGTTATTTATCCCGGCATTCCGGCGACCGACGCCTCTTTTGAATTCCTTCTGGACATCGTCGCGCGCCAAATCGGCGACGCATTGACCGATCCCGCCAATGAGTGGGCAGAGATTTTCCGCAGGTTCCACTTCGGCAACGAAATGGTGGAGCGTGCGCGCACAAGCAACGAGGGCGGCGGGGCAAAGCTTGCCGCACAGCAGTTGAAGTTGACCGTGACGCTGTTCGCGGATCCAGTGCGAGGCATGCCTTTGGGCGACAATACGCCTCTGGCACTTTTCTTTGCAAAAGCTGAGACCGTTCCTGAGTTGACGGAATGGATCGCGCTGATGCAGGCGCAGTTAGCCGGCGCGGAATACGATTGGCAGACGCTGCTGCGTCGCTATGGCATAACTCGGTCTGAAGGCGACAACCTGCGGATAACGCCGGCTGAGGGTGCTGAGGCTGATGTTAATGTGACTGAGATCGACGCTGCTCCTGCGGAGGTGGTTGGGTGATACCTCGCGATTTCAAGGAGTTTGTACTCGACACCAAGTACCGCATTGCCGAACTAGAGCGGCGCGCCAGGAATCGTCGGCGTAAGGGTACGGTCGCCGAGATCGGCACGGGCGACAAGGCTGGCCGATACAAGGTTCAACTTTCGGAGCAGGGCGAAACGCCTTACCTGTCTGACTGGATCAAGCCAAGGCAGATTGCCGCCGCCGGCGTCAAGATCGACGTCCTCTATAGCCAGGGCGAGCAGGTCGACGTGGTTTCCGAAAGCGGCGACCTGACGGACGCGCAAATCGACTTCTCGACCTACAGCGACGACAACCAGCGTGTGAACACGGATAGCCCGTTCCACATCAAGATCGGCGACACGGTTATTACGGCCAGCGGCGGTGAAGTGACGATCACGGCGGCCAACATCAAACTCGTTGGTGACGTCAAGATTGAAGGCCCCGTCGTTATTGAAGGACCCGTCCTCACCCACAACGGCAAGAACATCGGGTCCGATCACGAGCACATCGAAGTGGTCCGCGGCTTGCAAAACACCGGCCCACCCGAATAGGGAACCCACCATGAAACAGTACACGACACGGATTGACTGCGAAGTCGCAGGACAGTGGCGCGTGGCCGGTTCTCCGTTTGAGTTGACCGACGCACAAGCTTTCCAGCTAACGCCGCCACACGGAAACGTCGTGGCGCTGTGGGTGCCTCCAGCAAAGACGACGATAGTCACGAAGGGCGAACCACATGACCGACTCGGCAGGAATAAGCGCCGTAACCGGCAGACCGCTGACTGACTGGGAACACACGCAGCAGTCCGTCGGCAAGATTGTTCAGACCGCTATTGGCTCGCGCGTGATGCACCGTGACTTCGGCTCCGGTCTTCCGGATCTGGTCGACACCAAGATGATCCGACAAAACATCCTCGCCGCCTATTCCGCCGTCGCCGCTGCCATTGAGAAGTGGGAACCGCGCTACAGAATGCGGCGCGGAAGCGTGACCACAGTCGACGCCGATGGGCGAATCGCAATGATCATCCAAGGCACGTATTTCCCGCGCGGACACCTCAGCGACTATTCGGTTGCCGAAGACAAGACGGCGCGGGTGGCCTTCACGATATAACCGGCCTCGGGCCGCCATAATGGAGGCCGACATTGGTTGACCTATCAACGCTGCCGACTCCGCAGGTCATTCAGAATCTAGACTACGAAGCTCTGGTGACGCGCCAGAAACAGACGTTTCAGACGCTCTGGACGGCTGTTCGGGCTGCCAATCCGGATCTGGATTTGCCGCAATATGACGTGGCGATGCTACAAACAGACCCGGTTATGATTGTCATACAGGCAAACGCATACCGGGAACTTGGCGAACGAGCCCGCATCAATGATGCTGCGAGGGCCAACCTGCTGGGATACGCTACGGGTTCCGACCTCGACGCGGTCGCGGCCGATCACGGCGTGACGCGCCTGACTGGCGAAAGCGACAAGGCACTTCGCGAGCGCATTGTGCTTGCCGACCAAGGCAGATCCACCGCTGGAGCTGAAGAGTGGTACGAATTCCACGCTCGCTCGGTTGATGCCGACATTCGCGACGTGGCCGTCTATCGCACGGGCACTGGTCCCGAGCTTGAGATTGCAGTCCTGACAACGAGCGGCGGCGGGACGCCAACGACCGAATTATTGGCCGAGATCACGGCGGCGGTAGATAATCCAGCCGTTCGGTCCATAAACGACATTGTTACAGTCGTGCCTGCCGTAAAGACTACGGTGAACGTGGCCGCTGAAATCTGGCTTCTGCCGGAAGCGCCTATGACTGTTTTTGAGGGCCTGTCCGCAGGCCTTGCCGCAGCGTTGGCCGACGAGGGCGGGATCGGGTTCGACGTCAACAGGTCGTGGCTGGTCTCAAGGCTAAGCCCCGGCGGCGTTTCGAAAGTCAACCTGACGGCGCCAGCCAATGACGTGGTTATGGACAACTTCAGCGCTGCGGCGCTGGGCACGGTAAGCCTGACCTTCATGGGGAGATCGCGGTGACATTCTCGACCGTTCTGCCGTCAACCAGCACGACGGTCTTTGAATACACCTTGGAGCACGCTACCGATTTTGCCGACGAGGTTTCGCCGGCAATTCAGGAGATCCACGGCATCAAATACGCGCGGCCGCTCAATGTGACTGTCGCACCTTGGCTTGTCCACGAATACGGCCTCGGTCCTATTTCGCAATTCTTCGCCACGATCGAGGATACGATCGACGAAGGCAGGCCATGGCAACGCCTACGCGGCACGCCAGCAGCCGTCACGACCGCGCTTGGCTGGCTCGATTACACTTCAATCTTCATTGAAGACCAAGTCCGCGGCAGGCGCCGCTGGCATCTATATCAGATCGGCATGGGTGAACTGCCCGGCTCCGACGAAGTCAATCGGCTGATGAGCGCCGAATATCTTGCTGGCCTGTCTGACCCGGCGCGCTCCTACTTCTGGCGTGGCTATCACGGCTACGACGTCCGCGGCCACGTTTACGGGCGGTCCCGGTGGGGACGTTCGATGTGGGGCGACTCAAGCGGCGTCCGACTGCCCGGCGGCAAGGTGAAGTGGTCGCATGGGCGGTCGCATCTCGTTGACGCCACAGCCGAAGCCGGAAAAGCCGCTGACCTTGCCGTCTCTTATACAGATGGCGACCCGCTGACATGGTTGCCGACAATCACATGGGCCGCACCCGGCGTCACATGGGAAGGCGTCACAGATGCCAGGGTTCTGAAGTCATGGCTGATGCGTCAGAAGACGGCCTATATTGGCGTATTCGACGCCGACGGCGACGCCATTGGTTATGCCGCGGTCTTGCGCGAGGTGCGCGACATCACTGACTACGAAGACGTGTCCGACACTGTCGAGCTTGTCTATGAGGCATCTATCGCATTTGGTGCGGCTTCCGGCGATGCCGCATCTGTTGCGGTCGTTTTCGGTGGCCAGTCAACGGCGAACAAGCCCGCGAAACCCTGGCTATCCCCGGCTGAGATCGATTTTCCTGACGGAGACATCCACGTCGGCACGACCGCTGCGGTTTTCTCTTTCCAGAGGACGATACGCGAGCACGTCGTCATCCACCTCACCATTTAAATCCACATCGAGGGCTGTATGAGCACCTACGTTTTTGATCCGGATGTCAATCCGGAGCTCGCGCGCGTGCGCGATCGCTTTGCCGACCGCCCGAACAATGACCGCGTTTACTTCGGTGAAGGCGACCTTTCGCAAGGCGCCGACCTGAATGAAGCCTTCTCCATCGAATCAGCCAAGCGCAAGGGGATCGCAAACCTTATCGCCAGCGATGGCGATCGCATTGAAGGCGCTGACGTGATCGTCGATGTTGATGCGGAGACGGTTACCGTCACTGGAGGCGAACTTTATATCGACGGCGCGCGCCGGTTGGTTGCCGAGTCGGTATTGACCAGCGTTCCGATGACGGGCGACGTGAAGATTGGCGTTCGCTCGGCCACGACCATTGTGACCGCAGAAGACGACGCCATCTATCTTGGCTTGGTCGAAGCCGCAGAAGAAAGCTACGGCGAGCCTGGCGGCGTTCGCACCGTCGTCACGTATGCGTGGGCATTTGACACGGATGCAGGGGAGGGCGACTTCTACCAGTACGTCACGTTGCGAGACGGCGTCATCATTTCGCAGGACGCGCCACCGACCCTTTCTGGCGTCCAACAGCAGATCGCCATCTACGACTACGACGCGCACGAAAACTACGTCGTTCGCGGCTGCATCGTTTCGGCGCTTGGCCTGGATAGCGGCAAGCAGGTCTTCTCCATCGGAGAGGGCACTGCCAACATCATGGGCTTCAAGCGCAACCGCCCGACGTCCTCGCGTTATTCCGAAACGGAAGCGCCGGACACTGGCACGGTCGACGCTGAGCCGCACACCTTTGAAGATGGCGGCACAGGCACGGCGGTTATCACCGTTCGTCGGGCGCCAATCTCTTCAATCGTTTCGGCCATCGTCACAAAACAGCGGACGGTTACCCTCACAAAGGGCGTGACGAACAGCCTTGACGCTTTGCCTGACGACTCGGTCACGGCCATCATCTCTGTCGTGCAGGGAGCGACCACCTACGTCGCCACGACCGACTACGTCCGTAGTGGCGACTCCGTGAGCTGGGCACCTGCCGGTGCAGAGCCGGCCACCTCATCGACCTATGACGTCACCTACCGCTATCTGGACGCAGTGACGCCAGCAGCTATCACCGACGCCACTGTCTCACTGACGGGTGGCGTTACGGGCACGACCGTGCTGCTTGGCTACACCAACAAGCTGCCGCGTGCCGACAGGCTCTGCCTCGACCGCGACGGCAACGTGGTTTACCTGAAGGGGCTATCCGCTCCATCACAGCCGCAGCCACCACAGGTGCCGAAGACGCTTCTGTCGCTGGCTACGATCAATAACGACTGGTTCGGCACGCCGACTGTCACCAATGACGGGATTCGCGCCTACTCGTTCGAGAAGATCGACCGGCTCTACAACAACGTGCTTGACCTGTTCAACCAGGTATCCCTGCAAAAACAGACCGTCGACATCAATGCACGGGCACCCGCAGGGCGCACCGGCATTTTCAGCGATCCGTTGCTGAACGACGATTTCCGCGATGCGGGTGAGGCTCAAAATGGGGCGGTTTTCAATGGCTCGTTCCAGATTCCGATTGTCCCGACGTTTCAGGAGATCGACGCCGGAGCGACGCTGACGCTACCTTATACGGACGTTTTGACCATTGGTCAGGAGCTTGTTTCCGGCTGCGTCAAAATCAACCCTTACATGTCGTTTGCGCCGCTTCCTGCCGTTCTTCAGATCGTTCCGGCGCAGGATTTTTGGACTGAGCAGGAGACCGTTTGGCTTTCGGCTCAGACTCAAATCTTCGGTTCCGGCAATTCAGAGCGCGTCACCAACTCGCAGGTCTTGAGCAACACCAGAACCGCACCGCTGCGCTTCCTGCGCCAGATTTCGGTGGCTTTCACAATCAGGCAGTTTGGCCCAGGCGAAACGCTGGACGAGCTGACGTTTGACGGCATCGACGTCAACCCGGGCAGCCTTGTTGCAGACGGTGATGGCGTGGTGTCTGGCACTTTCTCCATTCCGGAGAATGTGACATCTGGTGCGAAGGCTGTCGTGGCAGTCGGCGGGTCTGGCACTCGTTGCTCGGCGCGCTTTACCGGTGAAGGCCGGATGGAGCGGATAGAGCTTCAGCAGGTCACAACCGTTCAGCGCTTCCAGAGCGTTCCGCCTGAGCGGAATAACTGGGTAGACACGGGCGGCGGCACGACCGATGGAACTGGTGGCAGCACCGACCCGCAAGCACAGTCTTTTGTGCTCACGGAAGGGCGCCACGTCAGCAGCGTCGAAATCAAATTCTGCGCCATTGGTGACCGCGACGAGCCTGTAATCATAGAGTTCGTGACGGTCGACAACGGATTCCCGACCACGGAGATCATTGCGCAGACCGAAATCGACATGCAGTCGGTCCTGACTGGCACATGGACGAAGTTCCCATTTCCCGTGCCGTTCTTCCTTCCGGCGGGGCAGATGTTCGCGTTCGTGGTCAAGACGAATGACCCGGATCACAGCATATCCGTTGCGGATCGTGGCGCGTTCGACGCCCTGAACCAGCAGTGGATTGCGGCGCAGCCGTACACCGTCGGCACGCGGTTTAGCTCGAGTAACGCGGTTAGTTGGACGGTCCACCAGGATTCGGACATCACGTTCCGTCTGAACTGCGCAGCGTTTGCTCCAACAACGCTGACAGTCGCCCTAGGCACCTACGCCGTAACAGACGTCTCTGACGTCCTCGTGCGCGCCGATGTGTTCCTTCCGACGGAGGCGACTTCGGTTGTCTTCGAACTGGTCTTTGGAGGCGAGCCCCCGGTTCGTGTCCTTCCCGACCAGGTATGGGAGCGCACATCGTTCTTCACGGGCAACCTAACTGTTCGGGCCATCCTTACGGGAGCCGCAACGGTATCGCCTGTTGTCGGTCGCGACATCCTGCTGGTACTCGGCACGATGCAGGATGAGGGCGTCTACGTCAGCCGCGGCTTCACCTTCGGCGCAGATGTGCGGCTCGACGTCATTGCCTCCACCAAGCTTCCTGTTGGCTCTTCGCTGACCGTGGAGACGGATGCGCTGAACGACGTGTGGGGGGCGGTCAGCCAGACTTTGGCTGCGCCGATCGACCTCGGCTTCATCGAGCGGACTTACAGCGACGCGAGTGTGGCGGCGCCCTTGGGTGGCCGCATCAAGCTGACGTTGACCGGCACGCCGGCGGCACGACCAAGCGTGGCCGATCTGCGGGCCTTCACGGTCTAACTTCAAGGGAATTGATATGCCGACGTTGAACACCACGCCAAACCGGGCGTATCCGGAGCCCTTTGTTGGAAATGATCTGGCAACTGACGTAGGGCGGATCATCGCCGCCCTACGCGACATTGACACGGATGTGTCCGACGCCTTCGCACAGATCGTTGTCAAGGCCGGGCTGGTTTCCCCTGCATTCACGGGGACGCCGACAGCGCCAACGGCTACGCCTGGCGATGGCAGCAACAAGATAGCCAATACCGCCTTCGTCAGCGCCGCCTTGGCCGACCTAATCGTCCTGTTGGAGGCGGCCATTGCCCTCAAGGCAGATGCTGCGGCTACGACTGCTTCTTTTGCGGCTACGACTGCTGCTTTGGCTGATAAGGCAGCCCTGCTGTCTTCTGGTACAAGCGACAACGCCTTCGACGATGCTGATGAACTGGCATACGTCACCGCCACCACGCAAAAGCGTGGGACGTTGGCAGGGCTGATCAGCAGCATTTTCAAGACAGCGCGGACGATTACTAACGCGCAGTTTGCATCCTCTTCCTTCAAGCTGTTCAACGCGGCTGGCACTCCGAGCGCGCTGACGTTCAATACGGAATCCCTGACGGCGGATCGGGTCGTTACCTGGCCAAACCGAGCCTTTCCGGCCGGCAAGGAAATGGAATTTTTGGGGACAACCACGCTCACCGGCGGGACGTTCCAAGGATTGAATACCATCCCCTTTGAGGTCAATCATGTTCGGGTGCTATATGAAATTACGGCCAGCGCGGCCGCCGAGCTATTCATGCGGCTCGGAACCGGTGTTGGCGTGGTCCTCTCTGGATATAATGGCGCCACTGCTACGATCGCGGCCAGCACCGTCGGAATGACGGCTTACACTACGGGTATATATTTAAGCCGCACGGCACTTGCGGGTCCATACATCGGTGTTCTGGACCTCTACCGCGAAAACGACGGTGGTGCGGGAGCGGATTGGTTTACGGTGGGGCAGGGAAGAACAGCGGTTGGCCTCAGTCAAATTACCGACAAGGTTACCCTTAATCAAAATCTCACCTCACTTACTTTTACCACCACCGCGGGCACGGCCACGTTGACCGGTGAGGTTCACGTTTGGATTGGCTACTGACCAGCAAAAAGACCGGCACCTCCGCGCCGGAGGCTTCACTATCCCTGTCGCCGCCACAGACCCCGCCCTCCACTGCGCGGGCAACAACCACCTAAATCGCCCCACCACCACACAAGAAGGAGGCCGCATTGGCTGACCTATCGTACTTCCATGGCGTCCAGCTTAATGAAAGCGCGGACTCGCCTTCCTTGCTGCGTATCAGCAACTTCGGCCTGACCTTCATCAACGGCACGGCGCCAGATGCCGATGCTGCTGCATTTCCGCTCAACACCCCGACCTACGTCACCAGCATGGCGCAGGCCAGTTTGCTTGGCGATGAAGGCACGCTGCTTGCTGACATCGCGACGGTGTTTGGCGAGGGCGGCTCGGCCGTTATTGTCAACCGCGTCGAAGACGACGAAGATGCGGACGTGGCGCAGGCCAACCTCATTGGTGACGCAGCCGCGCGCACCGGTCTTTACGCCGCACTGAAGGCGAAGTCACTGCTTGGCGTTCAGCCGCGCGTCATCGTGACTGCCGGCGACACGGGCGCTTACATCGAAGACGGTGTCATCTCGGTAACGGTCACGAACGGCGGGGCGGACTACACGTCTGTTCCCTCCGTAACGTTCTCCGGTTCCGGCGATGCTGCCGCGACTGCCGCCATCAACAAGCATAAGGTGTCGTCGATCGCAATCACCAACGCGGGCGCCGACTATGCAACCGCACCGACGATTGCAATCGCAGCGCCTCCGGCCGGTGGTGTACAGGCAGCCGCGACGGCTACCGTCTCCGGTGGCCTGATTACCGCCATCACGATGAACAACAAGGGCAGCGGCTACGTCACTGCACCTGCGGTCACCGTTTCCGGCGGCGGCGGTTCTGGCGCAATCCTGACCGCCGTGCTTGGTGGCCCCATCACAGGCGTGACGGTCTCCGAGCCCGGCGACAGTTACGGCGCGGCACCTACGGTTTCCTTATTCGGTGGCGGCGGGTCCGGCGGTGCGGCTGTTGCCAATATCGGCGATGCGGCCAGCCCCTTCATCTCTGCGCTCAACGTCGTATGCCCGCAGATCCGCGCACGCGCCTACATCAGCGGCCCGAACACGACCAACGCAGAAGCAATCCGCTTCCGCAACACGGTCAATGGCGGACGCATCCTGGTTATCGACCCGAAGGGCATCAAGAACGTCGCCGGCACTCCGGTAACCGTTCCTATCGCCCCGGTCTTTGCCGGCGTCCGCGCTCGCGTCGTGGCCTCGGCTGAAGGCGTCTCCGGCTCGGTCTCCAACAAGATCATCCGTACTCTCGACGGCGTTGCCCGCACTATCGCTTACCCTGCCGACAGCAACTACCTGAACGAAAATCAGGTCTCGACTGTTATCAATGAGCGTGGCGGTCTTCGCACATGGGGTTCGCGCCTGGCGACGGACGTAGCCATCTGGCAGTTCGACTCGGTCAGGGCAACGGCCGACATGATCAATGAGGCTCTGGAAGACATCTACTTCCAGTGGGTCGACAAGAAGTTGACGCTCGGCAACCTGAAGATGATGATTGAAGACGGCAACGCCGCACTGCGAGTGTTCGCCGCCAACGATGACATCCTCGGCGGACGTGTATGGCTCGGCGATCAGAATGCGCCCACCACCAATGCCAACGGCCAGATTTTCCTGAATGTCGAGTTCGAGCCTGTCGGCATCATGGAACAAATCAAGATTACGACCCACCGCAACATCCTGTATTACCAGCTTCTGTTGGACGAGGTACGCGGCGCGATCGACAACGGCCCGCTGACGCTGGCAGCCTAAAGGAATCCTGAATTATGGCGAATAACCTTCCCAGCTTCCTGCTGCGAGACTGCATGCTATGGGCTGACCGCACGCTCAAGATTGGCCAGATCGGGGACATCACGCCCCCGGTCCCGGCCGCCAAGGTCGACGAAATGCGCAACGCCGGCATGATCAAGCCGCGCGAAGTCCACATGGGCTACGAGAAGCTGGAATTCAGCTTCAAGATGCCCGGGCTTGACCCGCAGACGCTGAAGCTCTTCGGTCTCGCACCGGGGACCGAAAACCCGTTCATGATCACTGGCGCCCTCGTCGACGAGGATGGCTCGGAGCACTCCGCAGTCATGACCCTTCGCGGCTTCCTGAAGCAGGCTGATGCCGGCACATGGAAGGGCGGCGACCAGGCCGAAAACGACTACACGGTCAGCGTCAACTACTACAAGCTCGAGATCGATGGCGATCCAATCTACGAGATCGATGACTTCGACATCAAGGTCGGAGGCGTCTCGCAGCGCCAGGGCATCCGCAACGCTTTGCTGCTGTAACAGCGAGACAAACACGACGGCGGGCAACCAACCCGCCGCCCACACCACGCTCTTTTGAGGAGACAAAGATGACCACCATTACGCTTTCAAAGCCCGTTGAGCACAACGGCACAACCTATTCTGCACTGACCTTCCGTGAAGCCACCATCGGCGACCTTATCGTTGGCGACGCTGTGACCGGCGAATTGACGAAGACCATGGCTGTGCTGGCGTCGATCTCCGACACGCCGCTTCCTGCCTTCAAGAAGATCCGTGCCAAAGACCTGACGGCTATCATGAAGGCGACCGCGGACCTTCTGGGAAACGAGCCGGAGCCCACGACTGGCGAATAGTTGCCGGCGTTGTGGCGCATGTACTTTCGACTCCCCTGAGTGAAATCAAGCGCCTGTCTCCCGACGAGGCGCTGGCATGGTTTGACACCGCCGCCGAAATTCTGAAGCAGACGCGGAGCCCATAATGGCCATTCTCAACAGCACGCTCCGCCTCTCGCTTTTGGACCAGGTGACTGGACGGGCGAAGGCTATCAACAGTTCGCTGAACGGCATCCGGGCAACACAAGGCGCGTTGCTCGGCACGTTCGGGCGCATCGCTGCGTTCGGCGGTGCCTATCTCGGCATCACGCAAGGTCTTCAGACCACAGCCGGTGCGGCAATGGATTTCGAGTCCGCGTTCGCTGACGTCCGCAAGGTCGTCGACGCGACCGACGAGCAGTTTGAAAACATGTCGCGGACGATTCGCCAGATGTCCACGGTACTGCCGATCGCATCCAAGGACATCGCGGCACTCTTTGCAGCCGCCGGCGAGTCCGGCGTTGCCACGCAGGATCTGAAGGCGTTCTCCGAGATGGCGGCCCGCGTGGGCATCGCCTTCGATCTTGGCGCTGGAGAGGCCGGCGAGGCGCTTGCCAAGCTGAAGACACAGCTTGGTCTCACGGTTCCGGAGACCGGCGACCTGGCCGACGCCATCAACCACCTATCGAACAACATGGCGTCCAAGGCCAAGGACGTCACGGACTATATGCTCCGGGTCGGCGCTCTCGCCGAGATGGGCGGCTTTGCCAAGGAAGAGATCGCGGCCATCGGCTCGGCCATGATCGCGGCTGGTGCGCAGTCTGAGACGGCTGGCACGGCTATGCAAAATGTCGTCAAGGCCCTGACACGCGGCAAGTTCGCGAAGAAGGAGCAGCGAGACGCCGCCAAGGCGCTTGGGCTGGATCTCCCGACCATCGCGAAGCAGATGCAGAAGGATGCGCCGAAAGCGCTGAAAACCGTGCTTAAGGCAATCGGCAAGGCGCCCAAAGACCAGCATATCGCGCTACTCAGTCAGTTCTTTGGCGACGAGGCGAAAGCCTTCGCACCGCTGATCGGCAACATCGGGCTGCTTGACCAGGCGCTGAACAGCGTCGGCGACAAGACGAAATACGCCGGGTCAGCCTACAAGGAATACGTGGCGCGCGCCAACACCACGGCGAACGTGCTGCAACTGCTTCAAAATAAGTTCGCCGAACTTGGGATGTCCATGGGTGACCGGATGCTTCCCAAGATCAGGGAGGCGGCACTTGGCATTGGCGACGTTATCGATTCGCTAGGCGCGCGGGCGCACATCTTTGCGCAGATGGATGCGGCAACGCAGGGATTCCTCAAGGGCTTCGGCGTAGACGGTGGCATTCGCGATCTGATCAATGATCTTGGCGACCTCCTGTTTGGCGCTGAAGACGGATCCGCCGCGGCGGATAAGATCGGCCTTATATTCGTTAAGTTCCGCAAATGGGGCGAGGACATCAGGTCGCTGACGTCGGCCATCGCTGAAAACCCCATAGCCAGGTTCTTCGCGGATCTTGCGCCGTATGGGTTTCAAATCATGCTGTGGTCGACAGGCATCCTGATGCTGGCCGGCACCATTCGTAAGCTCGCCGCCGCGATGATGTTCTTGTCAGGGGCGTCAACCATCATTGGCGCGCTGAAGGCGGCAGGGACTCTTGCTGCGATCGTCGGTGGTGGCGGTGTACCAGGAAAGCCAGGCGGAGGTGGCCAACCTCCCGCCGCTGGAGGCGGCGGCCTTAAGCCACTCCTGCTCGGGCTCGGTCGACTTGGGACGTTTGGTGCTGCCATTGGCGGAGCCTACACGGTCGCCAAAGAGTCATACACGGGCGATACTTCCTATGCGCGCGGGCAATCTATCATGCCGTCACCGACTGACCTTGCGCACGCAATCGGGTCGGCAATTGCAAACATGCCGGCGCAGTCGCCGCAAGCCGCTGTGGTTGCGCAGATGGCCATGGACGCTGCCAAGGCGGCGCGTGCGATGGGCATAGGTGGGAACACCACAGACACACTGCCGGGTAAAACTGCGGACGACATTGGCGACACGCGCATCGACAGCGGCAGCATCGCCGCAATGACGCAGCCATCGGGCGTCCAGCAGGTGCAGGAAGTCAATCGTGTGCCACCGAACGTCACCGTGCACGCGCCAATCACCATCACCGGCGTATCGGATCCGCAGGCAGCAGCGGGTGCCGCTGCAAGCCAGTTGGGCACTATCAGTCGGAATGCTTACGAGTCGTCGTTTAGCGATTAGGCGATGAACCCACTTCTCTTCGCAACACGGAGGGACCTGTGTGCGGCTGGCCGCTAAGCGCGATGGACCCATTCTGCCAATGCTAACTTCATGACAGTTGGTCATGAGAGCCTGCCGGCAACCCTCGGCGGGCTTTACAAATTTGTCAACAGGAGACGCCATGTCCGGACCAACCGCGATGGCTCTTGGGCCTTATGCATTCGAGGCGATCGGCTTCGGCTACGACGGCATGTCCCGCAAGGTGCAGACTCCGTGGGCAGAGGTCAAGGTGGCGCAGACGCTCGACCAGATGCAATGGGTTGGGCCAACCTCGGAAGAGGTCAGCATCAAAGGCGTGCTTTTTCCAGCGCAGAATGGAGGGCAGTCTTCCCTGGACGGCATCATTGCCGCAGCGAATGCGGGCCAAGTCCTGATGCTGGTGTCTGGCGATGCCACGCTCGGCACGATCCACGGTCGATTCACCATTCAGTCCGTCGACGAGGACAAGAGCTTTTTCACCGCCTACGGCGAGGCGAGGCGTAACTCCTACACCATCACACTGAAGCGATACGGCCAAAACGACAGTGGCGGCGGGTCTACCGGCGGCATTCTTTCGCCAATCCTCAATCTGTTCGGGTGATGAACCATGGCAACGCGCTACACGACCAGGCAAGGCCAGACGGTCGATCTGGTCTGCCTCGACCACTACGGGCGGACGGCCGGCGTCACAGAGACGGTGCTCGACGCCAACCCCGGCCTTGCTGCTCTGGGGCCGAATCTCCCCAACGGCACTATCATTGTTTTGCCGGATATCCAGACAATGCCGCCAGCGCGCGAACTCGTGCAACTTTGGGAGTAACCAATGCGCCCGAAGATTGAAATCACTATCGACGGCCAGTCCGTCGCCGGCGGCTTCTACGAGAGGCTGGTTTCCGCGTCCGTCACGGACAACGATGGCGGCGAGGCCGACACGTTTGAAATGGAACTGAACGACGGGCCGCCACAGATGCTGGCAATTCCTCGCACCGGAGCCGTCGTCGATATCCGTATAGGCTACGGCACACTGCGCAGCCTTGGCCAGTTTACGGTCGACAAGGTGACGTGCAAGTGCCTGCCGTTCGGCATGTCGATCTCTGGCAAGTCCGCGGACCTGCGCAGCGGCAAGCTGAAGGAACGCCAGGAACGAAGCTGGGAAGGCAAGACCGTCAAGGAGATCGTCGATGATGTGGCCAGAGAAAGCGATCTCCAGGCCAGCGTGGACAAATCCATTGGCGCCCATGTCTACGACTGGTTTGCGCAGCAGGACGAATCGAACATCCACTTTCTAAGCCGACTGGCGGAGCGCCACAACGCCCTGTTTGCCGTGAAGGCTGGCCGCTTGGTGTTCTCTGCCAAGGGGTCCGGCAATGCATCGACCGGCGCTTTCGTCGGCTCGGTGGTCGTCAGCCCACCACGGATCGTCGAAGGCTCATGCACATTCGAGGCCAACGACCGGACCAAATACAGCAAGGTGGTCGCCTATTATCAGGACAAGGACCAAGCCAAGCGCGTCGAGATCGAAGCCGATAGCGACGAAGATGGCGATAGCGTCTACCGCATCCCCGAACCGTTCTCAAGCGTCGAGGAAGCCGATAAGGCCGCGCAATCCAAAGCCAAAGATCTGAAGCGCGGGGAGGGCTCTGCCTCGGTCACGGTGGTGGGCGACACGGCAATCGTTGCTGGTGCGCCGCTATTGTTTCAGGGCGTTCGTCCCGGCCTTGATGGCGTGCCTTACGTCATCAGCACAGTCACGCACGCCTTCAGCAAGTCAGGCTACACCACGGCCATCAGCGCCAAGCTCTACGACGGCAAGTCCGGCGGAGAGAAGGACGGGTCGTCTGGAAATGGCGGCGGCGACGGCGAAGGCGGCGGCAGCAGCACACCTGCCAAGGACGCGCCTGCAGGGACGCCGGCAACGCCTGACCTGTGGAATCAGACGCGGCGCTACGGCAGCACAGACGACAACTAGGGCAACGGCCATGCTCCACGACTTGATTGCAAACTTCAGCCGGATGGCTTGCTCCGTAACGGGTGGGCCGTCCGGCAAGACACTGTGCTTGCGCGCTGCGATGCGGTGGGGCGACGACTGCTTGTTTTGCCGTCTTGTCGGACAGGTCATGGGAGAGCCGCATCATTGCGCCGACGAGCTATCGGCCCGCGACATCTATGAGCGGGCCAAAGGATCAAGAAAATGAAATTCATTCCTGACTGGCGCCGGGTACTTCGGCGCGCCTGGCGGCCCGTCCGCGCCTGGCTGATTCCGGATGCCGGGTCGGTCGTCAAGCGCGCATGGTCGCTGCGGCTCATTGAGCTCGCGGCCGTCGCCGACATCATCCTCAACTTCGTGCCCTTCATTGCGGATTTCATTCCGTGGTGGGTGACGCTGGCGCTGCTCGGCGGCGCCTGGATAGCGCGGCATGTGGCGCAGCCAAAGGAGAAAACCATTGCCAGTGAATAAGATTTTGGCGACGAAGCGGGCCGGCAAGCTGATTGCAGGCGTGGCTGCGGCAGCCGTCGCCGGTATGGTGGCGATATTCCCAGGCCAGCCCAACGTCCACGATGACACGGCGCTCGCAATCAAGATCATGCAGCCATGGGAAGGCAGACATCTCATCGCCTACCTCGACACCCTTCCGACGAAGCCTGTCTACACGATCTGCGATGGCGACACGACCGACGTCCGTAAGGGCATGGTCGAGACGCCCGTGGGCTGTGACAAGCGCACAGCAGGCAAGCTCGAGCGAGATTACCGGCCGCATCTCGTTAAGTGCGTGCGCAACTGGGACAAGGCGCCGCTCAGTTGGCGCGGTTCCATGCTGACGCTCGCCTGGAACGTAGGCGCCGGCGCGACATGCAATTCGACGGCTGTCCGCATCGTCAATGACGCCGCGCGTCTCAGGGCGGAACCGAACTATCGCCTAAGCTGCGAAGCTGCCACGGCCTTCAACAAGGCAGGCGGCGTCCGTCTCCGAGGACTCGTCAATCGTCGCGAGATGGGTGATGCCACCCGCCCGGGCGAGGCCGAGGTATGCGTTACGGGGTTGCCCGCATGATTGCCTTCCTCCTAAGCCCCGTGGGGCGCTGGCTGGCGGGCGCTGTGGCTGCGCTTGCGCTGCTGCTTGGGGCCTACACCTATGTCGACCACAAAGGCTACCAGCGAGCCGCTGCTCACTACGAACAGCAGATTGCCGCCACCGCCGCCGCTCTCGCCGAAGCCGACGCCAACGAACAGCGCCGGCAGACGATCACCAACAATGCGGCCAAGCAGCGGGAGGCCGCAGCCATCGCCGCTCTCGAATCCGCCGAAGCCGACAACCTAGAACTCCGAAGGAGGCTGGCCAGTGAAGCTCAGCAAGATCCTGATGCTGACCGCGTTGCCATTGGTGATGCTGGGGTGCAGCGTATCAACAAGATCCGTTAGTCCGGTGAAGCCGCCTGTGCTGGCCGCTCCGGATAGCAAGTTGCTGAAGGCGTGCGGGTTGCCGGTTGACCTAGGCAACAAGCCGCTGACGCAGTCTCAGGTAGAGGGTCTGTGGATCTCGGATCGATCGGCGCTGCTGGATTGTTACCGCCGCCACTTGGCGCTGCGGAACTTTGTGGTGTCTCGGGATGACGCGCTGCGGGGTTGGAGATGACCGGCCAAGAACTAATGTACGTGGTAGGCTTCTTCGTCATGCTGTCCGGAGCCCTCTGGGGTATCTGGTGGCGCGTCGAGGGCAAGGTCGAAAAGGCGAAGACTGAAGCATCCTTGCTGGCCTCCGCTGCGAACGCCCTTGCCTCCCTGACGCGGCAGGAACTTGCCGAACACAAGCTCCACACCGCAGAGACCTACGTCACCAAGGCTGGCATGCAGGAGCAGACGACTCAGATCATGAGGGCGATCGAGGGGGTGGGAAACCGAATTGACGGTGTCCATGAACGTCTCGACCGGCTCTATGAAAATCAGCCGCAGCGGCGGGCGAGGGCGGGGTAAGGCGCGCACCTACCTCATCTGGGCTCGGCAATACACCGCCCACGCTCTAACGGAATAAGCGAGAGGAACCCCAGGCGGATCCATGGCCTTACAATACCACCCGTCGCGAGACGAATTCGGGCGACTGGCGGTGATTGGGCCATTGTGAGCACGTCCACCGGCTTGCCCCGGCTCCGCACCACTGAGGTCACAGCCACCGCCCATTAATTGGTAGCCTGCAGGGATCTTCGCTTCCGCCGTTGGAAAGCGAGTGAACGGTCCACTGTCCACTGAAACGAGGTCGCACTGCAGTTCGGGGATCTTAGCGGCTTGTTGCTGTAAGCCCGCTTGGACCAGCCGGAGTTTCTCGTTTATCTCGCTGGCCGATTGTGGGCCAATAGCGGCGTCTGCCGGCACGCGAACTGTAAATGATCCCTTTGATGTGTGGACCGACAGGTCTGCTTCCCGGTAGGTTTGCTGGTGATCGTCAGAGCGAGATTTGCGGTCGCAAGACACTTGCCATGTGCCACCACTATTTAGGGTTTTTACTGTTTTCATCGTCGCGTCGACGCGGGTCGCTTGGTTGTTGTCGTTAGGGACCGAGCAAGCAAGGAGCGATGGATCAAATTGGATTCCCGCGACCTCAACAGCGTCAGGAGCCGTCTTTTTGATTTCTATAGTAACTTGTGTCGTGGTAATAAGAGGTTTGAACTTTACCCCTTCGCCAGATAGTTGCACGCAGTTTGACCAGGCGCTTACGGCCTCCTTCGACACAAGCGAAGTTTCCCTGTAGCGGGCGGTGTTTGCACGGTAATCAGAATCGAAAGTTCGACAGAAGTGTTCGACCCGATCCTTGGTAGAGCCGCTTCCGAGATTAAATTTTGCTGGCACTGAATAGATTACGGCCTCGGCACCAAGAGAGAAACTTTTCGTATCTTTTGCCTGCGACCCAGTGCACGTCTGATCATAGATATCTTTGGCGATGCTGTCTTGCTGCGTTTCCAGAGAGTAATCTTTGGCAGCGTACCTTAAGACATCTCCGCAATAGTCCTGCGCGTAACCAGAACCTGCCCACATCACAGCGAGAAAAAAAACTGCAATCTTCCTGAAATTAAGCATAGCCCCCTCCAACTGACCCACTGCGCGAGAATGGCACATTAGTCGCAGTAGTCAACCTTAGGTATAGCGCAATTTTTGCCGCCTCTCCTTGATCGGAGAGGCGGCTTTGTCTGTTTGTGCATTGGCGTGTGCGAAGTGCCTTTGTTACGACCTTTGGTATCCCGAAACTCTCATATTGAGGTATTGGTCGTCTGTTGGTGTGGCAACTACAACGTGTTATGCAACGAAAAGCCCTGCCACCAGTATTGTAGGTGTTTCATGAACCCTTCAGGTAGCCTGACAGATCCAGTGTTCCTAGAATCCGTTGGAGGTTGGTTGAGTTTTGGAACCATTGGGCTTGGCCTAGCCTTGGCTTTGATCTCCGCTATCGTTCTTACGTTCCGTCCGAATCCTCGGCTGTATATGGTCGCGACGCTCTTATCGGCCTTCATTATTGCGTTCGGTGGGGGGATCGAGTTCTTCCGCGCCGTACAAAAGGCTAGGCTAGACCAAGCATCTTTAAACCTTTCAACCTACTTTGGCTCCGGCGCCTGGGCCGATTTGGCGGAAGCCATATCGCTGAAGTTCAGCGGCTCAAAAGAAGTGACCGGAAATGCTCTCTCTAAGCTACTTAAGAAGGATCAAGAATATCCATATCCAGTCACAGTGCCCGGGGGCCAATGCCGCTATGTGATTGCGATTGCCCAGCCACCTTCCGATATTGTCATGGCTCGTCCTGCAAATGAAAAGCTGGAGGTCGATGTGGATGACCGATCGTTTTATAAATGGATTACGATCTGCAATAAGAGCCCCGCACCCGAGGCTTGGCAATATCCAGTCAAGGTAGTCAATTCCGATGGCATGGTCCGCGTGTCGACCTACCGGGACAAGGGCGAGCCAGCAGCGACTGCGAACGCGAGCTCGATGCCTCGCATCATTATCACGGCCTGCTTGGGGGAATATTTGGGGAACTGCCCAGAGAAATCAGATGTGTTCTATGGATGCGGAAGTGCTTGGGGTGACGGGGTAGCGGTCCAAGAGTGTAGAAAGCGGGGGTACCCAGACGGCAAGTCGGCCTTTCATCAGCGCGTTTCGGTCGGCGGCAATAAGTGCGGTTATGCTATCGCAGATGTCACTTGCGGATAATCCAAGCGCGACCGCTGGCGGAGGGGAGTGGCGCTAAGCACCATTTTGCATTGCTCTGCCCTAAGCGTTGCAACCCATTAGAACCTGTTCAGGCTTATTCATACCGCTCGACGGTTTCTGCTAGGGCCGAAATGGTGTCGTCGTCCTCGATCAGGAATGCTTCGGCCGATATCGCCTCATCGCTCTCCTCCGACGAGCCAGTTTTATCTGACAGTCGAGCGGCAACCTGCGAAAGAAAGGCTTCGGAGATAGCTACGATGTTTTGACACCACTCTATCATCTGATGATATTCTCTTTTGCGTCGTCCTTGCTGACTCGCCAAGTCAGCATCCATTTCGTGGGTAATCTGATTGCGCGCCTTAAACGCAGCATCAGTGACCCCATGAGCTGGCATGAAATCCTCTCTGCCGATCGCGAAGTAGCTGGCCGCCTTTAGGAGCTGATCTCTGGATTGTAGGCTGTCACTAGTCAGTGATCTTGTAAGTTGCTTGAGCATTATCTTTCGCGGCTCGGTGCTCACCAGCAATTCTGCGAGCAAGGCAAAGTCCGTGGATGCTTGAGCCCCGCCTTTCGAATCGTCAGAAGCTGAGCTTTTGCGGATGCGGCGCTCGGCAAATTTTTGAAATTCGCGCTGAGCTCCAGGGTCTCTTTCGATGACGTGCGCAAGTGCATCGTTTATCAATTGTTTAAAGACTGCATCCAGCCCAGATCCCGCAAACAACAACATTGCCCGAAGAAGATCTTCTGCCGCGTGGGAATTTACATTCTCCTGGCTAGTAGCGCTTTCATAAAGGGTATGGAAATTTGAAATCGCTTCCGTCATTTCCTTGTGGATGAACGCGGCTCTCTTTACCGCTTCATGAGCGGTGTCAGAATTAAATCCGGCAAGCTCAAGCAATACCTTCTTTCTTTCCGATGTTCTCCTCATGCGCTTATCCTGCCTTCGTCAACATCCGTGTATCCGAGAGGCATCCGGAAGTACCCGGCATAGCCAGGGTATCCGGGGTAACCAGGATAGCCGGGGTAGCCGGGATAGCCGGGATAGCCCCGAAATCGCCGGTTCAACCTTTTAAGTAGCCTGTTCTGAACGATGTGCCCTAAATAGTTGCCCTGTTTGTCAACGGCCTCATCGTCATCCCAAGGAAACCAGCCAACCCACGTACCTTTAGTGGAAAACAAGTGCTTTCCCACCGAGAACGCGATCCACTTTCCAGATGAATTAAAGAGGTGGCGCGCGGGCATTCGCTTGATAGACCTTTTTCTAGTTTAGGTAGGAGTAGCGTTCGCCGAATATAACATCAAGTTGACGTGCCCTGGCACTCATGCGGAAAGGTCGCTCAAAGCAATGTCGGCACCTCCTCGATCGGCTTCGCCGGCGGCTCCACGATCACCAGCATATTTCCTGGTAGCGGCCGCTGCAGGTGCTTGGCCTCATCCCATGGTGCCGTCAGCCACAGGTCGACTTCTTCCGGGGTAGTGAGGATCGTCGGCATCGCCTTCTGGTGGATCGGAGAAACGATCTCGTTGGGCTCCGTCGTCAGGAAACCGAACAGCTCATATTCCCGCTCTCCGTCGCGCACCTTGCGAATGCCTCGCCACGGGGTCCAGAACCCGGCGAAGAACATCAGCGGATGTTCCTCGCTGCCGGCGAACCAGGCGTTCGGCACGCGGCCGCTCATGACCTTCCTGGCAGGGTCCGGTTCGGCAAATGAAGTGAACGGGACGACGCAGCGGCTGGTCGGGCCGAGCCATCGTCTCCAATGCGGCGAGCTGACGTTGCGGATGTTGGTGACGCCCGGGTCGTAGTTCTTCACGAAGGCCGGAGGCGAGGGCATACCCCACGTCAGGCTGGCGACTTCCCGCTGCCCGTCCTCTCCGACGCGCACGACCGGCGCTTGGTAGCCAGGATAGACATCAAGCGAGGGCTGGTTCCAACCAGCCTTATCGCGAAAGGATTTGGTGAACTGCAGGACCGCCTCGCGGCTCGTGGTGACATTGTAGAGGTTGCACATTCGCTCTCACCGTTACAATTTGATATCGCGCCAAACCGGCCGCTTCACTGTCCTGATCTCGACGAGTTCACGAACAGGAAATCCCTTGATCCTGTCGCCAATGACCATTTCGAAGGACACTTCCATATAATCGTTCCTCCTGCATTTTTCGCAACGGAAGCGATGTTGAAGTTCCATCACGTGGCGGTCGCCGACAAGCTGGGCGATGTCCATGGGACGATAATTTCTTGTAATCTGGGGACGACACCATTTGCAGGTCACCTTGACGAACTGCCCGTTCTGGTGGGCGTCGAGCAACCGGGGTATCTTGGCTTCAGAATAGGGATGGCCGCCGCCTTTGTATTCTACGCTGGGCACGAATCACCGCTCATAACGCGGCCGCCAGCCCCGGGCGAAACCTCGGCTCCCCGCGAACTCCGCCAACGCCAATTGCTTCCGCAAATGCCTGTTATCCTCCAGCAATGTCGCGATTGCCGCTTTGGCGTCGTCATCGTGCCAGGCGAGCACCGCCTCGACTTCCCATTGGATGTCGATCTCGGATTGCGTCTGTGGTTCGGGCAGCATGATCGTCATGGGTCCAGATTGAGCATAAGGAGAGCTGTGTCGGCATCGAGCCGTTCGATAGCGCGCGATTTCTTGGGCGCCGAGACCCGGCGCTTCGCCCGGGTCCTCGGCGGCAGATCGGAAGAAAGCTCCAGTGGTGCGGGAATGGAACAAGCGTTACCGTCGGCCTCGACCGGGATCGCATCGGGTACGGGCTCAACCTCAACCGCAGATTTTGGCTGCGAGGATCGCGCCGGCTCGTTGGGTGATCTGGTCGCTGGCTTTGGCTTGAACTCGATCATTTAAGGCTCTTTTGCAGGTCCGGATTGAAGTCGAAGCCGATGATCTTGGGAGCATCCCGATAACCGCGCACGCCGTCGCGAACGCGCTCCACCGTGCATACTCCCAGCAGCGGCCGACCTTCCTCCTTCATTTGTTGTGTGAGTTGCTCCAGCGCATCTTCTGGGCCGGTACCGTTGCCCCAATCGGTGAGCAGATTGTCCGGAAGTTCCGGAGTTGGCTCCATTCCGCTTTTCCAGAGGATGCGGTAGTCACCCGTCGATCTACTGAACCCCACCTCGAGCCAGGACATTGTCGGCCACTCGCTTTCAGGGCCGGTGCCATAAATATCGGCCCGGAAACACTCAAACGATTGGTCGCCCCGCTCTCCCAACGCCGCCAGCATCTCCTTGCTGGGATCATCGATCGGCCGAACGAATGCCCACAGGTATTCAAGTTCACCTGCGGAGCCGTCGGAAGGCGAGGGTGCGAATGTTTCAGGCATAGTTACACCTTCACGCCGAAGCGTGCTCAAGCTGTGGATAATATGTGGATAGCCACCACACCGGGCGGCCGGATGTTCTAATTATGTTCTCATCTCGGGATGAGTCAACAGGGATTCTTTTTAAGGAATTGCTGATGCAATACGGGCATGACAAAGCGCCCGCGAAAACCTCCGACGCCATTGCTGATCGACGAGAATGCGCCGCTTCAAAGCCGGCCGGTCAAGCGGCGAGATCCGAAGCAGCCCCATCTTCCCTTCGATCCCATGCCGGATCGAGTGGAGCCGTGCCTGGCGCTGCTGAAGAGCAAGCCGCCGCAGGGTGATGAATGGTCCTATGAGATCAAATGGGACGGGTATCGCCTGGCTGTGCATATCGAGCCGACTGGCGTCCGGATCATCACCCGAGGCGGCCATGACTGGACCCACCGGTTCCCGGCCATCGCCGATGCGGCTAAGGCCCTCGGTCCGACCACAATGATACTCGACGGCGAGGCAGTGGTGCTCGATGAGCAGGGGCGGTCAGATTTCGGCCTGCTACAGAACTCTCTTGGCGCATCCGGCAAGGCGGGCGGGAAGCTGCCGTCACGGAACTCCATCCTCTACGCCTTCGATCTGCTCTATCTCGACGGCCACGATCTGCGGGGCCTAGAGTACGCGGCCCGCCGGCATCTGCTGGAAGACGCACTGGACGAGCAGACTGGAGCCATCAGGATCTCGGAAGAGCTCGAGGCAGACCCCGATGATTTTCTCGCCCACGCCTGCCGGCTCGGTTTGGAGGGCATCATTGCCAAGCATCGCGACCGGCCGTACCGATCAGGCCGGACTGGCGACTGGCTGAAGATCAAGTGCATCCAGAGCGACAGCTTCGCGATCATCGGTTATGAGCCGTCGACGGCGCTTCCTGGCGCGATCGCAAGTCTGCTCTTGGGCGGGCGGTACCGCGATGGCTACAAATACGTGGGCAGTGTCGGGACCGGGTTCAAACACGATGTCGCCCGATCGCTGAAGAAGCAGCTCGACAAGCTCAAGACGAAGCTGCCGCCTGTGAGGGTGCCGGGCAAGAACCTGGTGCTGACGGCTCCGGCGCTGGTCGCCGAGATTGAGTATCGGGCGTGGACGAATGACGGGAAGCTGCGGCATCCTTCGTTCAAGGGGTTGCGCGATCCGGAGGATCTATCCGAGACGTTCCGGCTGCCGGACTAGCCGATTGCTACCGTCAAGTGCTTTTTAGATATGCTCCCGCTCAGCCGGTCGGCTTCAATCCTCCGCTTCGATCTGCTCCTGACCATAATTGAAAGGGCGGGCAGCTGCGCTCCCGCTTTCCTCTCTCTCACTCACGGTTGAACAGTTAGGGCTATATTAGCCTGTGTTACCCTCGCTACTTCTCGCTGGGCAGAAATAACAGCGGCTCTAAGGGTGACGACGCATATGCTGAGTTTTTCCCGTGGCAGGAACTCACTAAAAGCTTTGGCCTTCCCTCGTTCGTCTTTGTTTGCTGGCATATTCGCCAACGTCTTCGCGATAATGTTTCGATCATGCTTGGCGAAGCTTGAGTAAAAATTGTCAGCGTCGGAAACTGAGAACTCAGCATCGAGAGTGTGAGCAAACTTATTCCGAAGTTTGGCTAGTGCAAGCAGAGGAGCGCGAAACCGAGGTTCAAGTCCAAGCGCGATTAACAATTGCGCCTTCTGAATGTATGTGAGACCAACCTCGGCAAGGGCTTCAGGGTCGACGAAAGCGTGACGGAAAACTCCCTCTATTTCGACTTCAACTGCGATTGCACCCTTTATTATAGCCTCGAAGGTCGTTGCCGTGGCGACCATCGCATAAAAATCTGCGTCGTCAATTCGCTTGAGAGGCTTGGGCATGGTGGCTCCAGATCGGGCGTAAGTCAGTCTTCTCAGTCTATTCGAGGTTCCGCTTCAGCGCTTTCAGAAGCGCGTCGAGCTCAGCATTCGACCCATGCGCGAGCACGAGGTTATCCGCCACATCGATGATCGCCGTCAGCACCTCAGTCTCTTCCCATCCAGCGCTCACGGCAGCCTCGATTATCTCCTGCAGCGGGATCTCGATTGCCATCTGGCAGAACAGGTGGCGGTTCTCGTCGCCGGCAGGGACGGCGGGTGAGGGGACGTCGGTCATCGGGAGGAAATAGAGTCCCAAACCACGTCGGCAAGGCGAAGAGCTCGACTGGGATAAGCGCGTCTAAGGGGAGGGCGTCGCGAGAGCGTGTTCGTGGGGCGACGAACGTACCCGCACCAATTACCGTGCCTACAACGCCAAAAAACCAAGCGGCGTTGGCAGATTCCTTTCCGGCGTCAGCCCCCTTCCACTGAGCGCAAAGGTCGGATTCACGTATTTCTTCAGCATCACGGCATGGATATGGTGATAATATACCTCCAATATTAACTGGAGATATATTATATGTGTAAATCAAAAGACGAAGCAGCTACGAAAATTAGCAGGCTAATTGAAGCTATGGATCGCCTTTCGTTAGCTTTGGAGCGCTCAATCAGTCGGCAAGACGAGTCATCGTCGCATTGAAACCAATGCCCGGCGCTTGAGGTGACGATCCACGAGCATTTATGGTGTCACCATTGACCGTGCCGGTGATTTGGATTGTGACTTGATCTTTTCCAAAGACCGACCCGCTTCCCGGATATTTCGAGTGGACATCGGTTTTGACAGTGGCTGTGAGCGTGTCACCATCAAGGGAATAACTTCCGACATAATAGATAGCAGAGTCACCTCCCCACATTTTTCCGTCTTGAGCAAAAACAACTCCGTATCCGATGTCATTAGGTGTCTGGAATTGTACTTTATATAAGCCGTTGCGCATTCAATCCTCCTCAATGTCAACAATTTTAAGTAGTATGTTCGGTGGGAATGGGCAATACGATCACGACCGCAAATCAAAATAGATATATGTAGCTTCAACATCTGGAATGTTATTATTCAAGATTGAGCTAGAGCGGCCAGCGTGACAGGCGTCACATCAAGCAAGGCTTGGGGCATTCCTAGTCCCGCCGATATCAGATCATGATAAAAATGGCGAAAAGCTAAGAATCGCGGCTTTTTTTCGGAAAGTTATTAAACTCCTTATTTTAATTGGCTCAGGCCACCTAATTTGGAACATAATTCCGTCTAATGCGATTGATAATTAACTTGTGATGAATATGATATTTGTGAGCTAATCCTTGACAGACATCATGACCGACGAGTCGACAACGCCGACAATTGACGTGCACTATATCAAGTCCGCGTTGTATCGCGAGATCGCGTGCGACGGGCTCGTAGGTGGTCCTACGCCAAGCAACAAGCTGTGGTTAGGCCTCTATTCAGAGAGACTTCCGGTCCCCCGGGTAGTAAGGCACGCGCTTAAGAAAACGGATGGAGTTGATCAATTTGTTTTGGATGAGGCAGTTCCACCTGTTCCGATAGATACGAGAGCAGGTCTCATAAGAAATTTGGAAGTTGGTTTTTACCTCAATTTCGACACTGCATCACAGCTTCGCGATTGGCTAAATAACTTCCTCGACCAACAGCAGGGGGAAAATCATGGCGGCAATTAATCAAAGAATGACTCACCAACCGATCCCACGTTCGGGGTTGAACATATTGCAGCGTGCAGCAAGCGCCATAATTGAAATGCCACACATTACCGCTGTCTCGTCATGGCCTGTCGTCTCAGGCGCTTCGATCAAGTCTACTAGCAAAGTGCACACTCAGGATCTGATCATCCAGCACCGGAGTTGGGCAGAGCTAAATTTAGCCAACACTATCGCAACCATTGGGAAGCCGAGTTCAAACGAAATTCGCGCTGCTGAAGAGGCGCTTGAGCGTCTGCAAGGACGCCGAGGCGAAAACGTCGAGGAATGGTCTGTAAAATTGGCCGAAAAATATAGCTCTTCCGGCGATTAATTCGGGTTATCAGATGGAGGATTGGCTTATCCCGTGCCCAGGCAACTGGGAGTACGAACATCACCCGAACTATAAGCATGAAATACTATCCAAGCGGACTGCAAATCTCCTCTATAGTCTTCGCATGTCTAGTATAGAGCAAAAATTAAAGGCAGCTCAGGATACCCGCCCGATACATGCAGTCTTCTTTGAGGGACTTACCCCAAAGAGCTTTGACTATTATGCTGGGCACTATAGAGGCGAGGCTTTTCGCTGTCTTGACACTTACAATGTAGGCGTAGCAGGTGACAGCAGAGTGGGGCATGCAGCTTCCGTCGCACCGGCAAAAATGTACGATTTTGCTTCTAAAATGAAAGAAGTATTCAACGAGCTGCATCTGATCCAAGCCGTTCCGGAGAAAATGTTTCCTCCTGCTCATAAGCTGTTTCGGGCGATTGAATTAGCTGCGGGGGTTTTCGTTTATTTTCTCGAAATTCATCCCTATGCGAACGGAAATGGTCATATGGGACGATTTATTATGCAAGCCGTCCTCGGTAGGAATGATATTTACTTCAATTCCTCATTCCAAACCCACCCCCGGCCAAATGAACCTGCTTATACGCGGGCTATTGTGGCTTATCGTAACGGAAGTAAGCAAGCTCTACACCAACTATTGCTTTCCTGCATTTGATTGCAGTCGCCTCTTCTCCAAGTTAACTCCCGTTCGCGTCGGTACGGGTCGACAAATATTCGTCATTTCTCAGCTCACCGAGAACCATACTGACATTATCTTTCTATGCGCGAGGCCTCCGGTCCCTCCCAGACCCACACCGCTTCTTTTTGTTCATTCATCATCTCCCGCACCCTCCCAGCTTTCTTCAAGTTCCTTGCGTGCTTCGACACGGCGCGGCGCACATTTTCAGCATATCGCGATCTTTGTGATCCATTCCTCTCAGCGCAATGATTGCTCACGCCAAGTCTCTGCTGTGCAGCGGTTGCGATGCCTCACGTAGCTCGTCCTTGATCGTTTGAAGCACTTCGCCGCGACGAAGCACGGTAAGGAAATAGGGCCGCGTCATCATTGAGTTTGCCTCTCCCTCAAAACCCATGACCTTCAAGACGCGGTCGATAGCGAGAATGTCGTTCTTCAAAGTGGCGATGCGGATCGTCGCCGTTTCGCATTCGTGAAAAATCTCGTTTCGCTTTTGGATAAGACCGAAATGGTGTGGGCGCAGCTTGTGGTTTGACTCATTTGCGGCTCCGTTTTTAGGGACGGAGCATAATCTTAAGTGACTGAAAACGCCAAATTTAACTTGGTGCTAGTGCTACATAAGGCCGCGTCGATAAGGCCCCGATCAATCATCCTTGGAGATCTGAGCGGGTTGCCGCTCCCACGCGCTATAGCCAGCTTTCTCTCGTTCGCTGTTTACGTCCGCCAAACACGTTCCCATGATAACGTCTTTGACGACGATCGCCGGGGGAACCCTCCAATCCGCCGTGTGTGCGCTGTAGTGCGAGTTCACGAGGTTCACCAGCATAGCGGAACTGATTTCCTGTTCGCGCATGCACTTGTTAATTCCCGTGCGCTGAGCCTTCATCCAAGGCTGCTCGCCGCGAGTAGAGGTGCGTGTCCACCCATCCATCACGCCGATCAGGTAACCCTCTTGCAACGCCGGCGGCATTTTTCTCCAGCTCGCGTAATTGGCGACGAACATGGCATGAGCGCCGGTGGGGACTGCGAGAGAGACAAGCAGCGCCAACGTAGAGGTTGATCGGACCACAGAAAACTCCCCTTGGAAGAACGAGCAAGAATCGGAAGATGATTTCATCGGCTATTCGACAGCGGGCGAAGATCGCGCCTAACGCCGCCAAGTCTGTTTTAGCTCTTGGTCGAACCACATCTTGGCAGCTTCGTTCGCGCCCATTGTCGACCTGAAGTCCAAGTAGCCACCATACCCATTGTCGTCTAGCCACCTCGTGAAATCGCCGAAGCTTGGATGCTCCTGCTCCTTCTCAGCTAGGGTACCGAACCAAGTGTGGCTAAGGGATCGAATAGCTTTCTCGGCTTCTGGTTTTTTCATTCAGCCCTCGCACGGGAAGTCATCCACATCGATTTGACGGCGTCGTCATTTTGGAGGTTGCTCCACAAGGCCACTTGTTGCACGGTACATTTACCGTGATCCGGAGAGGAGACGGCAGCAACCATCTCCTCTCCTTTGCGGGTACAGCTCCAGCCGTCGAGGGCGACCTTAACGTGTTTTCCAGGCACGGTCGTTCCTTGGCGGCGAGAGCAATATGCCTGAAACTCCGCTGAAACGGGGCTTTCGCGATGTTTAATCCACAGGCAAATTTGTTCTTTATTTGTTCCCAATTATTCCTATCGTGCTGTCAACTACGGAGCACGCGCTCACTGTTATCTTGACCGCCGTCCGTCAGTACCGCGCTGGCCGCGGATAGGAACGCCCGATAGAGATCAGATAATCGGTGATCTCCTCGAGCAGGTGATCGCGCTCACCGTAGTGCTCCGAAATTCGCCGAATCTCGGGCAGCACCTTTCGATATACCGGCCTCGGCAGGTCGGCGTCTCCGAAGATGTATCCGACGCCAGGCACCGCCGTGATGTCGCACCCCGTTGCGGCAACTTCGTCCACAAACGCGGGGATCTCAGAACTCTGCATGACCTTCATCGCTACCTCCTATTCGCCACAGGGTAGCGCAGAATTCAGAGGGCGCAACTCGCAGAATTACTGGTTCGAAACCCTAATCGTCTGAGTTCTCGCGCATCCACTTTTCATATGGGTCTTCGGCATCTGCTGGCGTCAGCCCGCTCAACTCGTCAAGTCGTGCGTCGATCGCCTTCTTGTCCCATTTGCGTGTTCCAGCCACGGCCTGGGGCATCTTGTGCGTCGCTACCCACATAGAGAAGGTGGATTCGGCGATGCCGAGATAGGCGGATGCCTCTTTGCGGCCGATCAGTCGCGGGGCGTCAGTCATGGGTCACCCCATTTTGTTTTGGTCCGATTCCTGCGTGATTTCTTCCATTCGCCTAACCGCTCTTCGCCGTCCGGACCTGCCGTATGGATAGGTTGGGCCAGACCCAAGTAGGCATCGTAATAATGCCGGATTAGCGGAACGGGCCGCCCGCCATGCAACGGGTCGAACTTTGGGAACCCTCGAGCTTCGATGACGGGCAGGACGCTCCGCTTCCACTCGGAGGCTCGAGCCTTCCCAACAACAGCTATGGCGATCTCGATGTCGGTTGCAAATAGCGGGAGTTTCGAGAGGGAATCAGTCATGGCTTCTTCCTCTTGCGCGCCTTAAACTCCTTACTCATGGTACGGAGCCGTTCCTGCGCTTGAGCAATGTGCCATTCCGTAACCCAATCGCTGTCTATTGCCCACGTACAGGCCGAATTGGTGAACATCGGTTCGGTTACTTCCCAACACATCACCGCCCATCCCTTGTCTCGCTCTTTCGCGGGAAGGAACTGGCGTTGCGACACCTTGAAATGACGATCGTCATCGAAAAGGCTGATGACGTCGCCGATGGCTGGGCAGGTGTTTCCAAAGTAGGAGGTGGAGACATCGAGCAACAGGTTAAGTTCACTGGTTGGCTCTACAACGTAAACCCGAACGGAGACATCAGTCATCACACATCCCTTTCTTCATCTTGAAGGAGGTTAGATGGTTGCTCCGCCGGGGTCGCTCGCGATCTGCTTCCGTCCACAGATGCCTTGACAAATTTGTCAGCATTTACAACAAGAAAGCCCTCCCTCCTGGGCAAGGAGGAAGGGCATCGCGCCAGCTAATGCCGGCAGCGGGAACGGGACGTCGGGTCGGTGGCCCTCAAGGTGGTGTCGCCGCCGTTCGGAAAGGGAACCGGAACGCGCTGTGTCCAAGCAACGCGCCCCGGCCGCACCGACGTTATCAAGCGCCGGCACTACCCCGCTGGCTTGCCAGCAGGGATCGAATTCTATCCTCTCGCCGCTGCTTGCAGAGCCCGGCGAGGTCGGCTTCTGCTGGATCGCTCGGCGCTGCCGCAAGGGCGCGGCCGAGGACCACCCGAAAGGGGCGAATGTCGCCAGGTCTGAACAGGCTGTAAATCTGGTGGCCGTTTGTGGTGGGGTGGCGATCGACGACTGTCCAGGTCGTGCCGGCGAATGTGACCAACTGGCCAATGTTGAAGGTGTATCTGGCGGTGTAGGTTCTGCGAGGTCTCTTGATCAGTGCGCGTGGCAGCAAAGTTCTGTCGGCGGCAAACGGTATGTGCATGTTCATCAGGCTGGTCCTCGTAACCGTTAAGGTGATGAAAGTAACCCTAGCGGTTATCTTTCTCGCCGTCAAGCACATAAATAACCGCAACGGTTATTTTCATTGCCCTTAGGTGCGCCATGGGATATCTAAGGGTATGATTACAAACGGACAAATTCGCGCCGCAAGGGCGCTCCTAAATTGGAAGCAGACGGACTTAGCCGCCGCTGCGAAGCTGTCTGAGATGAGCGTAAAGAACATCGAGCGCGGCGATACCGACTCGCGGATGAGCACGATGCAGGCCGTGCGATCCGCCCTAGAGGCTGCCGGAATCATCTTCATCGATTCGAACGGCAATGGTCCTGGCGTAAGGCTTCGGGATCCAGCTTAGACCGCCCGGCTGTTCGCCGGCACGTCAGAAATCTGAGAGACGCGGTTGGAACTTCACTGTCCGCGGCCCCTGAGTTTCCCTCTTCGACGAACCTTCTTATTATACTCTGGGATGTCGGTGCTGGAGAAGAAGGTGTGAATCGGGTAGAATTCTTCGATTAGTTTTCGAATTTCATTCGCTTCTGTTAAATATTTGAGAAGGCGGAACTTAATCACATACTCTTGAAAATTCTTGGATCGAAAATAAAGTCCGTTTATGCCTGACAGTGCGACCTCATCGGCGGTAAGTTGCGATCTGACTAGTCTACCGTAGTTCAATTTTTGCTCGACGCTGAGAACGGAATCTTCATCTATCCTTTTGAGTACTGTGTATAGCACCCGGAAATATGGCTCAACGGAAAAGCCGCGTTGCTCCTCTACAGTCAATTTGTAGGCGCGCTCGATTGCTCCCCGGGCATCGTCGTCTATGGCCTCTGGTTTGTTTTTTTCTACAAAATGGATCCAGGTGAATTCGCGCAATATGCCTGAAAAGGCTTCAACGCCTACTATCGCACCCTCAGCCTCCCACCCGAACTCTGCGCGATATTCAGGGCTGAACTTGAAGACGACCTCATTTCGAAGGTCTCGGAGCAATTGGAGCATTTGAAAAAACGAACTCTCAAACCGCTGGATGTGCTGGTCGTCTTGTTGCTGCCAGATGGTAATGAGAATGCCCACGAAGCCAAGCATTGAAAAGAGCGACGTAACGGCGCCAAAAGAATCGCCGAACACGCCAGCTTTAGCGTAGTCGTCGCCGAATCCCAGCATTTCAGTTCCGAGGAAAAACCAAGCCACCCAGATAACCGCGAGAACGGAAGTGGAGATCAAAATCGTGGAGAGTGAAATTCGACGCATGAACATGCCTCAAGAATCGCGGAGTTGCAGCGATCCTCATCTATCTCGGGCCGCTATTCAATCAGTGGTTTCGGAAGAGTTGGTCGTCGGCTCGCAAAAGGAGACGCCAAGCAATCCGTAGACTTGGAATGCTGTCGCCATGTGCCGACCGTGTGCCGTAAATGCCGGATATGGGCCGTAAAACTGGGAAAGATCGGGAGCGGATTACCGCAAGTCACCACCGTTACAGCGTTGATTTTGCTGTATTTTGGTGGTGAGAGCGAAGGGGTTCGAACCCTTGACCTACTGATTAAAAGTCAGTTGCTCTACCAGCTGAGCTACGCTCTCCCGCGGCCGCGGATGGGCGCGTCCTTGAAAGTGCGCGGAACATAGGCAGGTGACTCCTTGCGGTCAACCCGCAAAAACAGCAAAAATGCGGCTATCTGACGCTTTTCCGTCGCGCTGCGAAAAGGTGATTGGCATTCGCCGCGTTCGGCCATTACCTCAAGCGTAAGACGCGGGCTCCCTGAAGCCCGCCATCCGGAGCCACACGTGTCGATTGCCGAAATATCCCTGCTGAGCGCGCTTCTTGCCGGCGCATTGTCGTTTCTCTCTCCTTGCGTGCTGCCGCTCGTGCCGCCCTATCTCTGTTATATGGCGGGCATTTCGGTCGAGCAATTCCGCGGCGGCGGAGTGGCGGTTATCGATTCGGGGGGCGGGACACGGCGGGCGGTGCTCAAGTCGGCATTGTTCTTCACCCTCGGGTTCGCCACCGTCTTCGTGGCGCTCGGGGCCGGCGCCTCGACGATCGGCGTGCTCTTGCGTCAGCATCTCGATCTCCTGTCGAAGCTCGGCGGCCTGATCATTATCCTTATGGGGCTGAATTTTCTGGGGGTTTTCCGGATAGGCCTTCTCGCCCGCGAGGCACGCTTCCAGGGCGGCGGCCAGCCGGCGACGCTCTCCGGCGCCTATGTCATGGGGCTTGCCTTCGCTTTCGGCTGGACGCCCTGCATCGGCCCGGTGCTTGGCGCCATCCTCGGCGTGGCCGCATCCCGCGACACCGTCGGCGAGGGAGCGGCATTGCTTGCCATCTATTCGCTGGGCCTGGCCGTGCCGTTCTGGATCGCCGCCGGCTTCTCCGGTGCGTTCATGCGGTTCCTCACCCGTTTCCGCCGCCATCTCGGCATGGTCGAGAAGGTCATGGGGGTCTTCCTGATTTTGACCGGGCTTGCTTTCATCTTCGGTTTCGTCACTTCGGCCGCAATCTGGTTCCAGCAGACCTTTCCAATCCTGATGCAAATCGGCTAACGGAAAAGCGTCTTCCAATACGGCCCGCTCGTTCGGGCAGGGAACCGATGGCCGATATCATTGCATTGCTGTTGCCCTTCTTCGGCCTGATCTTCATCGGTTATCTGGCCGCGAGGGTGACGAAACAGCCGGCCGAAGCGCTCGGCTGGATGAATACGTTCATCATCTACGCGGCTCTGCCGGCGCTGTTCTTCAAGCTCGTGTCCCGCACTCCGGTCGAGCAGCTGACCCGAGCCGACTTCATCTTCGGCGAGATCGGCGCGACCTACCTGGTCTTCTTCGTTCTCTTCCTGATCGGCTTCTTTTTACGTCGCAATTCGTTTGCTGATTGCACCATCCAGTCGTTTGCCGGCGCCTACGGCAATATCGGCTATATGGGGCCGGGCCTGGCGCTGCTGGCTTTCGGTGAGGCGGCAGCGGTGCCGGTGGCGCTGATAGTCTGCTTCGAGAACGCCGCGCATTTCATTGTCGCGCCTGCGATGATGGCGGTAGCCGGGGGCGACAAACGCCCAGCCAGCCATGTGGTCGCCGATATCGTCCGGAAAGTCGTGCTGCACCCGTTCATCATCTCGACGGCGTTCGGTTTCTGCTTCGCGGCATTTGCCGTTCAGCCGCCGGCTGCCTTCCAGCGGCTCATCGACTACCTCGCCCAGGCGGCGGCCCCTTGCGCGCTTTTTGCCATGGGGGTGACGCTGGCGCTCCGGCCGATCAAACGCGTGCCGGTGGAGATCAGCTATATCGCGGTCTCCAAGCTGATCGTGCTGCCGATGACCACCTATGCGGTCCTGTCGCTGATCGGCAATTTCGATCCCGTTTGGATCTATTCTACGACCTTGCTTTCGGCGCTGCCGACGGCGACCAACGTTTTTGTCATCAGCCAGCAATACGGCGTCTGGCAGGAGAGGGCGTCGGCGAGCATCCTGATCATTACCGTCGCATCGGTGACAACGCTGCCGGTGCTGCTTTACCTCATCAACTCAGGCGCGTTACCGCCGGATCTCTTTCCGTAAGGCATCGACGACGGCCCGCAGCCCACGACCCGGTTCGATCCCCTCGCGCATCAGCAGATTGCGGAGCGGCGGCGCGTAGCTGAGGATGTGCAGGCCGGCGGCACGCAGCATCTGGACGGGCAGGAAATCCGACAGCAGCGAACGGTTGAGGAGATCGACGCCGACCGTGCGGCTGACGATGTCCGGGCCGCGGCGCCGGTTGAAGCGATCGCCCGCATCCGCAGGCACCAGACGGTCGCCGGTTGCGGCGAGCAGGTCCGAAAGCGCGATGATGTCGCGCAGCGACAGGTTGAGGCCCTGCGCTCCGATCGGCGGAAAGGCATGTGCGGCCTCGCCGATCAGCGCCAGCCGACCCTTGCCGAACCGCTCCGCCATCAGGCTGGAGAGTGGCCATGCCTGTGCCTTGCCTTCGACCTTCACCTTGCCGAGCATCGACTGCATGCGGTCTTCGACCAGCCGCGACAGTTCCTCGGCCGCAAGCTCGACGAGACGGCGGGCTTCATCCGGCTTCACCACCCAGACGAGGCTGGAGCGCAGGCCGGGCAGGGGAACCTGGGTGAACGGTCCGCTTTCCGTATGGACTTCGGTCGAGACATTGCCGTGCGGCAGGCTGTGGGCGAAGTTCAATACCACTGCCGACTGGGGATAGGACCAGCGGCGCACGCCGATGCCGGCCGTGTCCCGCGCTTTAGACTGACGCCCGTCCGCACCCACGACGAAATCAGCGCTGGCAATCGTGCCGTCCGACAGTGTCAGCATCGCTCTCTCGGCCGAGAAATCGAAGGTCTCGACGGTTTGGGCGACCTTGGTAATATTGCGTTCTGCTGCCACCGCCGCATCCAGCGTTTCCGACAGCGCCTGGTTCGGGATGTTGTAGCCGAAGGCGTATAGGCCGACATCCTGCGCCCGGAACTGCGCCGTCGGCGCGCGCAGCAGCCGCTTGGTACCGTCGACGATCTGCATGACCGAAAGCGGCGCGGCGGAAGGCGCGATCTCCTCCCAGACGCCAAGTCGTTCAAGAAAGCGAATGGAGTGGTCCATCAGTGCGGTCGTACGCTCGTCGGTTTTCTCGGAGGAGGGCGCGATCATCGCCACCTTGCGGCCGGCACGCGCGAGCGCCAGTGCTGCAACCGATCCGGCCAGTCCCCCACCCACCACGGCGATCTCGAAATGCTGCATGTCCGTCGTCCTGCTCTGCAAAATGTACTCTCGATTATCTAGAGCTTCGCGGCGGGCATATCCATGGGGCACGGCAGCGCAGCATGGAAAAAGCAATGCTCTATGTCCTAGGGCGCGGCCAAGCCGGTTGCAATGCGCGGTGATTGGCCGCATATCTCGCCGGATAAGGGAAAGGCGGGACTGACGCGTGATTAGACGAATCTTCAATTACAAAAAAGTTCCGTATGCCGAAATCCGCGCCTTCTCGGTTCACCTCCTGACGGCATCCGGTTCGTTCCTCGCTTTCCTCGGCGTCGTCGCGGCAGCCGAGCATCGCTTCGTCGACATGTTCTGGTGGCTGGGGCTGGCACTCCTCGTCGACGGCATCGACGGACCGATCGCCCGCAAGGTGCGGGTCAAGGAAGTCCTGCCCAACTGGTCCGGCGATACGCTCGACAACATCATCGACTACGTGACCTACGTGCTGTTGCCGGCGTTTGCGCTTTACCAGAGCGGCATGATCGGCGAGCCGTGGTCCTTCGTGGCCGCCGGTGCGATCGTCGTCTCGAGCGCTGTTTATTATGCCGACATGGGCATGAAGACGGACGAGTACTTTTTTTCCGGCTTTCCGGTCGTCTGGAACATGGTCGTGTTTACGCTATTCGTCATAGATGCAAGCGCCACGGCCGCTCTGGTCGTGGTCTCCGTATCGGTTGTCCTCACCTTCCTGCCGATCAACTTTCTGCATCCCGTCCGCGTTAAGCGGCTCCGCCCGCTCAATATGGCCGTCGGCCTCATCTGGTGCGCGCTCGGCGGCTATTCGCTGCTCCTGCATTTCGATACACCCGACTGGGTCGTCTACGGCGTCGTATTGAGCGGCATCTACCTCTATTGCATTGGCGGCGTTCTGCAGCTTTTCCCCAGTCTCGGAAAATAGTTGGGCGTTCCGGAAACGCCCTTTTCTTTAGTGTTGTGCGAAGCAACAAAAACGGTATCAATATCAGTCGAATGTCCGGAGGGATCGCCGGATGTCGTCAAAGTCAATACGTCGCGTTGCCCTGAAAAACCTCGAAGAAGGTAGGTACGCGGTGAACGAGGGGGTTCAGTGACGTTATCCGAGGGTCCGGCGACCGTTCCGCTTCTGTCGGTTCGAGGTTTGACCAAGCTTTTCGGCAGCTTCGCGGCTTGCAACGCGATCGATTTGGATATCGCTCCCGGCGAAATCCACGCATTGCTCGGTGAAAACGGCGCCGGCAAATCGACGCTGGTAAAAATGCTCTTCGGTGTGCTGCAGCCAAGCGCCGGCCAGATCCTCTGGCAGGGCGCGCCGGTGACAATCGCCTCGCCGGGCGAGGCCCGCCAACTGGGCATAGGCATGGTCTTTCAACATTTCTCGCTATTCGAGGCACTGACGGTCGCGGAAAACATCGCGCTGTCGCTCGACCCGAAGATTTCGCTCGCCAGGATTTCAGACGAGGCGGCGTCGCTTTCCAAGGCATATGGCCTGCCGCTTGATCCCCAGGCTCATGTGGCCGACCTGTCCGTCGGCGAACGCCAGCGCATCGAGATCGTCCGCGCGCTGCTTCAAAATCCCAAGCTGATCATCCTTGACGAGCCGACTTCGGTCTTGACCCCCCAGGAGGCCGACCGGCTGTTCGAGACGCTGTTCAAGCTGAAGGCCGAGGGCCGGTCGGTCCTTTATATCAGCCACAGGCTGGAGGAAGTGCGCCGCATCTGTGATCGCGCCACGGTCCTGCGCCATGGCAAGGTAACCGGTGCCTGCGATCCGAGCCAGGAAACACCGGCCTCGCTCGCCCGCATGATGGTCGGCTCCGACGTCGCCGAAGTCCATCGGGACAATGCGGCGGCACTCGGCGATATCCGCATTGAGGTCAGTAATCTTTCGGTTCCGGCGCGCACGCCCTTTGCGGTCTCGCTGAAGAACATCGCCATGAAGGTCCGGGCCGGAGAGGTGCTGGCGATTGCCGGCGTTGCGGGCAACGGACAGGGCGAACTCTTCGATGCGCTCTCGGGCGAATATCCGGTCGCCGAAAACGAGGCGATCCGCATCCGGGGCAAGGCGGTCGGCCGCACCGGCATCAATGGCCGCCGCCTGCTTGGCGCCGGCTTCGTGCCGGAAGAGCGCCACGGCCATGCCGCCGTCTCCGCCATGGCGCTTTCGGACAATCTCCTGCTCGCCCGCAGCCAGTCGGACAAGAAGGCCTTTCTGTCCGGCGGCGCGTTTTCCGTCATCCGCTTCGACGCCATCCGTTCCGCCACCCGCCGCATCTGCGAGGCGATGGATGTCCGCAAGAGTGGCGAGGATCCGCAGGCAGGCTCGCTCTCCGGCGGCAACCTCCAGAAATTCATCGTCGGGCGCGAGCTTGACCGGCAGCCCTCCGTGCTTGTCGTCAACCAGCCGACCTGGGGCGTCGATGCCGGTGCCGCAAGCCGCATCCGCCAGGCGCTGATCGATCTCGCCCGGTCGGGCTCGGCGGTTGTGGTGATCAGCCAGGATCTCGACGAGATTTTCGAGGTGGCGACGAATATCGCCGTCATCTCCGAAGGCAGTCTCTCCAAGGCCTACCCGGCCGGCACGCTGACCTTGGAACGCGTCGGTCTGCTGATGGGCGGTATCCACGAAAGCCATCCCATTCCGGAGACGGCGCATGCGCATTGAGCTCCAGAAGCGCACCCGCGTCTCGACGCTGTTCTCGGTCCTCTCGCCGCTGCTGGCGCTCGCGCTGACGCTGCTTTTCGGCGCCATCATGTTCTGGCTGCTCGGCAAGAACCCGGTCAGCGCGCTTTACAGCTTCTTTATCGAGCCGTTGCTGGAAGTGTGGTCGCTGCACGAACTGGCGATCAAGGCGGCGCCGCTGATCCTGATCGCGGTCGGCCTGTCGGTTTGCTACCGGTCCAACAACTGGAATATCGGCGCCGAAGGCCAGTTCACCATCGGTGCGATCACCGGTTCAATCCTGCCGGTCATGTATCCGGCCTGGCACTCGCCGTTGATCCTGCCGCTGATGCTGATCCTCGGCATGGTCGGCGGCGCGCTTTATGCCGGCATACCAGCGCTGCTGAAAACCCGCTTCAACACCAACGAAATCCTGACCAGCCTGATGCTGGTCTATATCGCTCAGCTTTATCTCGACTGGCTGATCCGCGGACCATGGCGTGATCCGCAGGGCAATAATTTCCCGATCACGAAGACTTTCCAGATCGAAGCGGTACTGCCGGAGATACTGTCGTCCGGCCGCGCTCACTGGGCCTTCATCTTCGCGATCGTCGCCGCCGTGGCGCTCTGGTTCATGATGCGCTTCATGCTGAAGGGCTTCGAGGTCTCGGTGCTTGGCCAGTCGGAGCGGGCAGGGCGCTTTGCCGGCTTCTCCGCCCGCCGCATGGTGTGGTTCTCGATGCTGCTGTCGGGTGCGCTTGCCGGGCTTGCCGGCATTTCGGAGGTCTCCGGCTCGATCGGCCATGTCCAGCCGGTCATCTCGCCGGGCTACGGTTTCACGGCGATCATCGTCGCCTTCCTCGGGCGGCTCAACCCGCTCGGGATCATCGCTTCTGGCCTCGTGCTGGCGCTGACCTATCTCGGCGGTGAGGCGGCGCAGCTGTCGATCGGCATTTCGGACAAGGTCAGCCGCGTCTTTCAAGGGTTGCTGCTCTTCTTCGTGCTGTCCTGCGATACGCTGATCCACTACAGGATCCGGCTGATCTTTGCAGGCGCGAAAACGGTGGAGGTGAAGGGCTGATGTTCGAGGCGATCCTTCTCACCGTCATCACCGCATCGACCCCGCTGGTTCTCGCCGCACTCGGCGAACTGGTGACCGAGCGCTCCGGCGTGCTGAACCTCGGCGTCGAGGGCATGATGATCATGGGGGCGGCCTGCGCCTTCGTGGCCGCGCAACTGACAGGCTCCCCCTATATCGGCATCCTCGCCGGCGTTCTGGGCGGCGGGATCTTCTCGCTGCTCTTCGGTTTCCTGACGCTGACGCTGGTGGCCAACCAGGTCGCGACCGGCCTTGCGCTGACCATCCTCGGTCTCGGTCTCTCCGGACAGATCGGCGAGGCCTTTGTCGGCCAGCCGGGCATCAAGCTGCAGCCGATCGTCTTTCTGTTCCTTTCGGACATCCCGTTTTTCGGTCGCGTCCTCTTTCGTCAGGACCTGATCTTCTATGTATCGATCGGGCTTGTCGTCGGCATCAACTGGTTCCTGTTCAGGAGCCGGACCGGATTGAAGCTGCGGGCGATCGGCGACAGCCATGCCTCTGCCCACGCGCTCGGCATCAACGTCATCCGCACCCGATACCTGGCGGTCATGTTCGGCGGCGCCTGCGCCGGACTTGCCGGCGCCCAGCTTTCGCTTGTCTATACACCGCAATGGGTGGAGAACATGTCGGCCGGCCGTGGCTGGATCGCGCTCGCGCTCGTCGTGTTCGCCTCCTGGCGGCCATGGCGGGTTCTGGCCGGCGGGTACCTCTTCGGCGCCGTCGGGATCGGCCAGTTGCACGCGCAGATCGTGGCGCAGAACCTCGGCATCGTCATCCCGTCGCAGTTCCTGTCCGCACTTCCTTATGCGGCGACTATTGTCGTGCTGATCATCATTTCGCATAATCGTCGCACGACGCTCATCAATACGCCGGCCTCGCTCGGGAAACCCTTTGTCCCCGACCGGTGACCGCGGAACCAAAAACAAAACGTCTTCAAGCCAATAGAGGTTAGGAAATGAAGAAACTGATTATCGCCCTTGCCGCATCGGCCGCCCTGATGGGCGGTTTTTCGACCGGCGCCGTGGCTCAGGAGAAGAAGAAGGTCTGCTTCATCTACGTCGGGTCCAAGACGGATGGTGGCTGGACCCAGGCCCATGACCTCGGTCGCCAGCAGCTCGACAAGGCACTCGGCGCCAAGATCGAAACGCCCTTCCTCGAAAACGTGCCGGAAGGCCCGGATGCGGAACGCGCCATCGAGCGCATGGCCCGCTCCGGCTGCTCGCTGGTCTTCACGACGTCCTTTGGCTTCATGGATGCCACCGTCAAGGTCGCCGCGAAATTTCCCGATGTGAAGTTCGAGCATGCGACCGGCTTCAAGGCTGGTCCGAACCTCGCGACCTACAATTCGCGCTTCTACGAAGGCCGCTATATCCAGGGCCAGATCGCCGCGAAGATGTCGAAGAAGGGCGTCGCCGGCTACATCGCCTCCTTCCCGATCCCGGAAGTGGTGATGGGCATCAACGCCTTCGAACTGGGCGCCAAGTCGATCAACCCGAACTTCAAGCTGAAGGTCGTCTGGGCCAATACCTGGTTCGACCCGGGTAAGGAAGCCGATGCCGCCAAGGCGCTGATCGACCAGGGCGTCGACATCCTGACCCAGCACACGGACACCACCGCTCCGATGCAGGTCGCTGCCGAGCGAGGCATCCTCGCCTTCGGCCAGGCCTCCGACATGATCGCGGCCGGCCCGAAGACGCAGCTGACCGCCATCGTCGACACCTGGGGCGCCTATTACATCAAGCGCGCCCAGGCACTGCTTGACGGCACCTGGAAGTCCGAGCAGATCTGGGATGGCCTGAAGGACGGCATCCTGACCATGGCGCCCTATACCAACATGCCGGACGACGTGAAGGCGATGGCGGAAGAGACGGAAGCCAAGATCAAGTCGGGCGAACTGCATCCGTTCACCGGCCCGATCAACAAGCAGGACGGCACCGCGTGGCTGCCTGCCGGCGAAAAGGCGCAGGACGGCGTCCTGCTCGGCATGAATTTCTACGTCGAAGGCGTGGATGACAAGCTGCCGAAGTAGGGAAAAGCGGCCGGAAACGATCACCGCATCGTTTCGAACGGCGTGCTCATCTCAGCGACCGGGAATAGTTGGCGTAATAAAAAAGGGCGGTCCGCGGACCGCCCTTTCTGTTTCGACCTTTTGGGCTGTCAGGCAGCCAGCGAGGCGATGTCGATGACGAAGCGGTAGCGCACGTCGCTCTTGATGACGCGTTCATAGGCTTCGTTGATATCCTGGATATTGATCTTCTCGATCTCGGACGTGATGCCGTGCTCGCCGCAGAAATCCAGCATTTCCTGGGTTTCCTTGATGGAGCCGATCATCGAGCCCGAAAGGCTCTTGCGGCCGCCGATGACCGAGAAGGCATGGACCGGGACCGCATGTTCCGGGACGCCGACCAGCACCATCGAGCCGTCGAACTTCAAGAGGCCGAGATAGGCATTCCAGTCGATCGCCGTACCGACCGTGCAGATGATCAGGTCGAACGTGCCGGCGAGCTTGGTGAAGGTCTCGGCGTCGCTGGTGGCGTAATAGTCCTTGGCCCCGAGCCTCATGCCGTCTTCCTTTTTCGACAGCGTCTGGCTGAGCACGGTGATGTCGGCGCCCATGGCCGCACCGAGCTTGACGCCCATGTGGCCGAGGCCGCCCATACCGACGATCGCGACCTTCATGCCGGGACCGGCCTTCCAGTGGCGCAGCGGCGAGTAGAGCGTGATACCGGCGCAAAGCAGCGGGGCGCCGGCGTCGAGCGGGATATTGTCCGGGAAGGAGAGGACATAACCTTCCTTGACGACGATCGAATCCGAATAACCGCCATAGGTCGGCGTCGTGCCGTCGGCCTCGACGTCGTTATAGGTCTGGGTGAGTCCGGGCAGGAAATGTTCGTAGTCGAGATCGCGGGTGGCGCAGCCGATGCAGGAATTCACGAAGCAGCCGACGCCGACACGGTCGCCGACTTTGAACTTGGTGACACCAGCGCCGACGGCCGAAACGACGCCGGCCACTTCATGACCCGGCACCATCGGAAAGCGGGAATTGCCCCATTCGTTGCGGGCCTGGTGGATGTCCGAATGGCAGACGCCGCAATACTGCACCGAGATGACGACGTCGTCGTCATTGGGTTCGCGGCGCTCGAAGGTGAAAGGCGTCAATGGTTTCGACGCGTCGGTCGCGGCATAGCCTTTTGCAATAGCCATGGGAGCTCCATTCATCTGTTGGGGTTGGGAGGGAATTGGACGCGCGGACTATGCCTCCGGACCTCGCAACGGCGTTAGAGCGATCCTGCGAGCTTTTTGCACGATCCTGCAAAAGTGATCGCCCGCCTGTTGGTTTCAGGAGCAAGTCGGCATAGGAAAAGCGGTCACCTGCTCATTCCGGAGGCTCCATGACACTGCCCTTCAATCCCTATCACGAGGCGGCCTCGATTGCCGCGCGGCACGTTCAGAAGGATGGGGAAGTGTTCACAGCCGTTGGAAATCTGATGCTCAGCCGGCGGACGGTCCCAACCGCACCGCTCTATATGGACTACCGGCCCTGCCTCGGTTTGGTCCTGCAAGGCACCAAGAGCGTCAAGCTGGGGGACGAGATGATCGCCTACGGCGTTGGCGATTATCTTCTCACCTCGATCGAATTGCCGGTGACCTCGCGCGTCACTGTCGCAAGCCCGGAGGTGCCGCACCTATGTTTCGCGCTTGCCATCGATACGGACCGCCTGTCCGCGCTGCTGGAGCGGGTAGACGTTCCACGGCCTGGTTCCGACACGGATGCCATGCGCGGCATCGTCTCCAACGTCGCGCCTCCGGAATTGCTCGATGCAGCCACGCGGCTGCTTCGCCTCCTGGACCGGCCGGCTGACATAGCCGCCATGGCGCCGCTCATCGAGCAGGAAATCCTCTATCGCGTGCTTTGCGGGCCTGACGGCGCACGGCTTGTTCATATCGCGACCGCCGAAAGCCGCAGCAACCGCATCGCCCGCGCCGTCGCCTGGCTGCGCGCCAATTTCCACCGCACGCTGCGGATCGAGGACCTTGCGGACCATGTCGGCATGAGCCCGTCCTCGCTGCACCATCATTTCAAGTCGGTGACGGCGATGACGCCGGTGCAGTTCCAGAAGAAGCTGCGCCTGCACGAGGCGCGGCGGCTGATGCTGCTGGAGGGCCTCGATGTCGGCAGCGCCGGCCACCGGGTCGGCTACCAGAGCCCGTCGCAGTTCAGCCGCGAATACAGCCGGCTCTACGGCATATCACCGCTGCGTGACGTGGGTGCGATCCTGGCCGCCGCGGAATAGCGAGGCTTAAAACCCTTGGTGATCAACCAGGGAATTTCAGCGCCTTGTCGTTGCGGCACTGGGCAAGCTTGAGCTGCTTGAACGAATAGATTTTGGTGATCTGTCCGTCGCCGCCCGTATCGACCTTCATGCAGGCGCAGGCGTAACCGTAGCTGCCGTTGGTGCGGACATAGTCGCGTTCCGAAATGTCCGGGATGAGATCCATGCCTTCGGGCTCGTCTTCGCTTCCCTGGGTGCGAATCGTCCAGGTGTCCTCGGCGTCGTCCAGCCACCAGTTGCCGGGCGTCGGATTCTGGATCCAGCCGCAACGGTTGTCGGCGGCATGGGCAACAGCGGCAAGGGCAAGAAAAGCGAAGGCGGCGATGGCGCAGTATACCCGGTTCATGAATGTCCTCCTGATCGTTCGGGCGATTGTATCGGCTCCGGGAACGTCTAGCTTAAAAACCTTCATCGTTGATGATCGGACCTTGAAAGAACGGACTTGACGGCGGCGGCGGATGCTTTATACGGGCAGAACCGTACCGTACGGTACGCAAAAGGATTTAAAACCGTGAGAGCCGATACCTCCGACATGCCCGAATTTTCGCCGCGCCAGAACGCCGTTCTGGAACAGGCGCTTCGGCTGCTCGTGGAAGGCGGCGAGAAGGCGCTGACCACGTCTGGTCTTGCCCGCGCCGCCAATTGCTCCAAGGAAAGCCTCTACAAGTGGTTCGGCGACCGCGAAGGCCTGCTGGCGGCTATGATCGCCCATCAGGCGAGCAAGGTGCGCACCTTCGAACGTTCCGGCGAACGGCTGACCGCCGATCTCCTGCGTGACCATCTCGAACTTTTTGCCCGCGATCTGCTGGTCGTCCTGGCCGGCGACGTTTCGCTGGCGCTGAACCGGCTGGCGATCGGCCAGGCGACCCGTGAAGGATCGAAGCTCGGGAAGCTTCTGCTCGAACACGGCCGCCGGCAGATCGACCGCCGCGCCATGGCGCTGATCGACCAGGGGAAAAGGGCAGGGCTGCTGCGCTTCGACAACGCGGATGCCGCCTATCACACGCTTTACGGCCTGATCGTTTCCGACCTGCATGTGCGCATGCTGCTCGGCGAGCCCGGCCTCAAGGACAATGCGCGCCAGGCGGAGAGGGCGGTCGCAGCCTTTCTCACGCTGCACGGCACGCAGAAACAATCGGCGGACGCGCTCGGCGTCTCCGCTGGACGATGACAATCATCAACAGACCTCACGCATAGGGAAGGAAAAATCGATGCGCGTTTATTATGATCGGGATGCCGATATCAACCTCATCAAGTCCAAGAACGTCGCCATCATCGGCTACGGTAGCCAGGGTCGCGCGCATGCGCTGAACCTCAAGGACTCGGGCGCCAAGAACGTCGTGATCGCACTCAAGGCCGGTTCTGGGACCATCAAGAAGGCGGAAGCCGACGGCTTCAAGGTGATGACCGTTGCCGAAGCCGCCAAGTGGGCCGACCTGATGATGATGGCGACCCCGGACGAACTCCAGGCCGACATCTACAAGGCCGAAATTGCCGGCAACATCCGCGACGGCGCCGCAATCGCCTTTGCGCACGGCCTCAACATCCATTTCGGCCTGATCGAGCCGAAGACCTCGGTCGACGTGGTCATGATCGCGCCGAAGGGCCCGGGCCACACCGTTCGCGGCGAATATCAGAAGGGCGGCGGCGTTCCCTGCCTCGTTGCCGTTCACCAGAACGCTTCCGGCAACGCGCTTGAACTGGCTCTCTCCTACGCCTGCGGCGTCGGCGGCGGCCGTTCGGGCATCATCGAAACCAATTTCCGCGAAGAATGCGAAACCGATCTCTTCGGCGAACAGGTCGTTCTCTGCGGCGGTCTCGTCGAGTTGATCCGCGCCGGTTTCGAAACCCTGACCGAAGCCGGCTATGCACCGGAAATGGCCTATTTCGAATGCCTGCACGAAGTGAAGCTGATCGTCGACCTGATCTATGAAGGCGGCATCGCCAACATGAACTACTCGATCTCCAACACGGCCGAGTGGGGCGAATACGTCACCGGTCCGCGCATCATCACCGAAGAAACCAAGGCCGAGATGAAGCGTGTCCTGAAGGACATTCAGACCGGCAAGTTCACCTCGGACTGGATGCAGGAATACCGTGCGGGCGGCTCGCGCTTCAAGGGCATCCGCCGCATGAATGACAGCCACCAGATCGAGGAAGTCGGCGCCAAGCTGCGCGGCATGATGCCCTGGATCGGCAAGAACAAGCTGGTCGACAAGAGCGTCAACTAAGCTTTCAAGTTCGGGGGTGGAGCTTAACGTTCCGCCCCCGGTTTCTGAACATAGGTGACATGCGGCAGATGTTCGAAATGCCGGTCGCAGGTCAGAAGATCGGCATCGAGGAGCCTTGCCGTCGCGTAGATGATGGCATCGGCGGCCGAGAGCTGAAAACGGCGGGAAACTTCGGCCGCATCCAAGGCAATTTCGGTGCCGAGTTCAACAACGAGGCATTCGGTTGTATAGGAAATGAAGCGGTCGGCAGATTCCTCGCCCTTCTCCCGCATCAGCCATTTGCACATTTCCATTTGAACGATCGTCGGCACGACTATTTCGTGCACTTCGGGAATCTCGTCTGCCAGACGTGAAGCCAGAGGACTGTCGATCAGCCATTCGATCCATGCCGAGCTGTCGACCACGCGCATCAGTACCGATCGTCCCTGTCCCGGTAATTGCTCGTGTCGGCGCCCTTTGCTATTCCTCGCAATTCGTCTCGTGTCGGCACCGGGACGAGAACGACACTCTTGCCTTTTGGAATGAAAGCAAATTGCTGCCCAGCTTGCCAGTTATGCCTTTCACGGATTTCCTTGGGTATGGAAATCTGGAATTTGGATGACAAGGTCGCAACTGCCATGATCTTACCTCCGGCGTATCGATCGCTTATTGGTAAGATAGGTCGGTTCGTGGTAAAGCACAATGGTCCAAAAAAATCGCAGCTACCTCGATAGGTCAGTCTTGCTGACCTATCGGTATTTGTGTAAAGTTCGGACAAAGAAAATTGAAATAAGAGGAAACATCCCGTGCTTGATTGGGAACAAATCTTTGCGACGCGCTCCAGCCGCATGCGCGCCTCTGAAATCCGCGAACTGCTGAAGCTGCTCGACCAGCCCGATATCATCTCCTTCGCAGGCGGCATTCCCGATCCGGCGCTGTTTCCGGACGTGGCCTTCAAGGAAGCCTATTCGGATATTTTTTCCGGCGCACAGGTGAATGCGGCGCTACAGTATTCCGTCAGCGAAGGGTACAAGCCGCTGCGCGAATGGATAGCCCGCGACGTCGCCAAGATCGGCATCGACTGCACGCCCGACAACGTCTTCATAACCTCCGGATCGCAGCAGGCGCTCGATTATCTTGGCAAGCTGTTCCTGTCGCCGAACGACACGGCGCTGGTCACCTGGCCGACCTATCTCGGCGCGCTTTCGGCCTTCAATGCCTATGAGCCGAATTACGACCAGCTGTCGCTGAACGGCAACCGCACGCCGGAGGCCTATCGCGACACCGCGGCCAAGACCGGCGGCGCCGTCAAGTTCGCTTACCTTTCGGCCGACTTCTCCAATCCGACCGGCGAGACGATCGACCTGGCAGCCCGCGAAAGGCTGCTGGCGCTTGCCGACGAACTCGACATCGCAATCCTCGAGGACGCCGCCTATCAGCACCTGCGGTATGACGGCGAGGCCATTCCGCCGATCATGGCGCTCGACATTGCCCGCCGGGGCGGCATCGAAAACACCCGCACGATCTACAGCGGCAGCTTTTCGAAGACGCTGGCGCCGGGCCTGCGCGTCGGCTTCGTGGTCGCGGCGATGCCGGTTATCCGCAAGCTGGTGCTGATGAAGCAGGCAGCCGACCTGCATTCTTCGACGATCAACCAGATCGCCATCGAGCACGTCGCCTCGCGCGGCTTCGACGCCCAGGTCGCCAAGATCAGGTCCGTCTACAGCAAGCGGCGCGATGCGATGTTGGCGGCTCTCGACAAATACATGCCGAAGAACGCCACCTGGACGCGCCCCGAGGGCGGCATGTTCGTATGGGTGACCTTGCCGGAAGGCATGGACGGTGCAGAGCTGCTGGCGAAATCGATTGCCACGGAAAAAGTCGCCTTCGTTCCGGGCAGGGCGTTCTACGCGGACGGCAGCAACGCCAATACGCTGCGCATGAGCTTCTCCTGCGCTGACGAGGCGATGATCGACGAAGGTATCAAGCGGCTAGGCCGCCTGATCTCCAACGCGATCCGCGCTGCTGCCTGAGCCTTCGAAGCCTTTGACGGAAAAAGCCTGCCGCAGAACGGCAGGCTTTTTTGTTGGTGCATAACGCTTTCCGCTGTCCGGTTAGTCGGCGGCAAGCACGATCAGCATGTCGCTGTCCGAATAGGTGGTCACCTCGGACCGGGGCGGATTGACCACCACGCCGCCGAGATTCCTGAGGTCGGCGTCGCCTGGCCGCTGACGGCGGTGGCCGATGGCAATTTCGCCGCGGCGAAGGGCTGCGAGCGCTACCGTGAAGAAATTCACCGGCTTCGAGATGTCGACATAGTCGCTCATCGGCCGCATGTATATCTCGGAGCCGGCCTCATCCAGAAGTTCGTTGAAGATTGCCGCCATGGATTCGTTTTCGGATGCCTGGGCCAGCATCAGGCTGACCAGCTTGTTGCTGACGACGAAATCCTCGGCGCGGGTCACTTCCGCCAGCTCGCGGTTGCGCACGTCGATCATCTCGCTGACCACGCTGATATGCTTGCCGGCCTTTTCGCCGATCTTGCGGAGCTGCAGCAGGGTGATCAGCGTGCGGGTGTCGGCCGATTGCGCCATCATGCTGTCGCTGTAGCCGAGAACCAGGACGTGGTCGTAGGACGGGATATCGAGTGCATCGAGTGCCGAACGGCTGCTGGTGTCAATCACCCGATGATCGACGGCAAGCAGTGCCTTGTCGAGGTGAAGTGCTGCAATCTCGTCTTCGAATTCCGGCGTGTCTGCGGCGATCATCAGCCGCGAGCCGGCGGCCACGTAACGGACGAGTTCGGTCGCGATGATCGGGCCACGGCGGTTCCAGCCAAGGATCAGCGTGCGCTCGGCAGTCTTGCCGCGTTTGACGATGGCCTTGATGGCATTCTTGTCGATGCCCATGTCGCCGGACCAGGTTTTGATTGAGTCGTCGTCCTCGGCGATGATGACTGCGCGATCACCGGCGACGATCACCTGGTTCGGGTCCGGGTTGAGGCGGATTGCGCCGTCTTTGTCGCAGAGGCCGATCAGCGTGCTGTTCTCGTAAGCGAGCACCGCATTGCCGAAGGACTTTCCGACGAGGCCTGGCTGTTCGAGCGTGTAGATCTCGCAGCCGTCGAAATCGAGCAGCTCGGAATAGACCGCGCTCAGACCCGCCTGCCGGCTGGTATGGACGACGATGCGGGCGATCAGATCGTCGGCCAGCACCAGCTGCATTTCGCCGCCGCCGACGATCCTTGCCACTTCGGCATTGTCGGCGTCGCGGATTTCCGCAGCGATCATGTATTTCTCGGGCCGCCGGTTGGGGTCGTTGACCAGTGCAAGCACCGTCTTGATAACCTGCGGGTCCGCGTCCTCACCTTCCGGTGACAGCACGATGATCGACCGCGACGTCTGCGGGTTGACGATACCGAGATCGTAGAGGTCGGTCGGATCACCGCTGCGGCAGATGATCTTGGTGTTCTTGCGATCGACGACCTTGGTGGCGATCTCGTCTTCCATCTCCACCTTGTCCTTGTTCGCCATGATGACGATGCGAGGATTGCGGCGGCTCTGGTTGGCTATGATGAGTTCCGAGATGACGTCGAAGATCGAGGGCGACCAGTTGAGAATGATCGTGTGTTCTGTTTCGAGTACCCGCGAGCGCCCCTTGCGCAGCTCGTCGAGCTTTTCCTCGAGGCCGGACGAGATGACGCCGATCAACGCCGAGAAGACGAAGATGCCGGCGAGCGTGACCAGCAGCATGATGATGCGGAAACTCCAGCCCTGGTCGGCGCCCATGGTGCCGGCATCGAAGGTGCGCATCAGCGATTCCCACGTGCCTTCGATGAAGCCGAGCGATTCTGCGCCTTCCGGCGCGATGCCGGTTACGGCGAGTATCGCGCCGGCGATCATGATCACGATCAGCGATATCAGCGCCAGCCAGCCGATCAGCGCGATCGCGCCGCCCGCCATGCTCTTGTCGAACCCATAGCGCAGTCGTGCGCCCCAGTTGTCCCGGCTTTTCATTCAGTGCCCCCGAAATATACCCTGGAGCACGAGATGGCAGGATTTGGTTGCGAAACAATTGAAGTAGCGGGGTCCGGCAGTGCCGTTGTGCCGGAATGATCGAATAACAGTAAATTTAGTCTTCGTATTTCGGTCGCCGCTGGTAAAACATGCTGGAAGATCGGCGTTGCCCCCAGCCTGTCACATGGCTGTCAAGCAGGAATGCTTATCGTCCGCAGCTTATGTTCGAACAGGGACGCTCCGATGAAGAACCTTCTTTCCGCTTTCACCGCCCTCGTGGCTTTCGGCATGATTGCCGGCGCCGCTGAGGCCGCCGATCTCGTGCTCTATACCAGCCAGCCGAACGAGGACGCCCAGGCGACCGTCGACGGTTTCAAGGCTGCCAATCCGGGGCTCGACGTGCAGTGGGTGCGTGACGGGACGCCTCAGATCATGGCCAAGCTCAATGCCGAGATCCAGGCCGGCAATCCGGCGGCCGACGTTCTCCTGATCGCCGACACGGTGACGCTCGAGCGCATGAAGCAGGCAGGCCAGCTGATGGCCTACAAGTCCCCGGAAGCCGCCAATTACGACAAGGCCCTCTATGACGCCGACGGCTTCTACCATTCGACCAAGCTGATCACCACCGGCATCATCTACAACACCCAGGCCGCGATGAAGCCGACCAGCTGGTCAGACCTTGCCAAGCCGGAAGCCAAAGGTCTCGTCACCATGCCGAGCCCGCTCGCCTCGGGTGCCGCCCTCATCCACGCACAGACGCTTTCCGGCATCCCCGGCCTCGGCTGGGACTATTACAAGAACCTCAAGGCAAACGGCGCGATTGCAGCCGGCGGCAACGGCGCGATCCTGAAGTCCGTCGCTTCGGGCGAAAAGGCCTACGGCTTCGTCGTCGACTACCTGCCGATCCGCGAAAAGGCGAAGGGCGCTCCCGTCGAGTTCGTCTTCCCGAAGGAAGGCGTGTCCGCAGTTACCGAGCCGGCAGCGATCCTTGCCTCCACCAAACATGCGGACAATGCCAAGAAGTTCATCGACTACGTGCTCTCGCAGAAGGGCCAGGAAGGCTTCCTGAAGCTCGGCTACATCCCGGCCCGCAACGGCATGGCCGTACCGGCCGGCTTCCCGGCGCGCGAGACGATCAAGGTCCTGCCGATCAATGCTCCCGAGGCGCTCAAGAACTCAGAGAAGGACGTCAAGGGCTTCGCGGATATCTTCGGCATCAAAGGCTGATATAAGCGCCATATGACGCGACCTCAAAAACAAGGAAACAGCCAGCCACGCTGGCTGTTTCCTTTTGTCGTAACCGTGATCTTCTGCCTGAGCGTGCTGCCGCTCGGTCGGCTTGCCGCGACCGGAATCATCTCCGCCTTTCGCGGCGGGGCGAGCGAACTTCTGTCCGACCCGGGCCTGTGGCGGTCGGTCTATGACACGCTGTCCACCTCCTTCTTCGGCATGATCGCCGCCGTCGTTCTCGGGGGCGGCTTCGCGCTGCTGCTGACGTTGTTTGACATCCGCGGCAAGGCTGTCCTCGGTTTCCTGTTCATGCTGCCGACGATGATCCCGCCGCAGGTGACGGCGCTTGCCTGGATCGGCATGACCGGGCCCTCCAGCGCGCTCCTGAAGGCGCTGGGGCTCGCGCCGCCGCTCGGTTCACCGCAGCCGCTTTATTCGATCGGAGGCATCGCGCTGCTCTACGGCGTACAGAATGCGGCCCTCGTCTACCTGTCGCTCCGTGCCGGGCTCCTGGCGCTACCGCGCGACGCGGTGGAGGCGGCGAGGCTTTCCGGCGCATCGTCCTTTCAGGTGCTGAAGGATGTCATCCTGCCTTTGTCGCTGCCGGGTCTCGCCGCGGGCGCGGCTATTGCCTTCGTTTCCTGCGTCGGCAATTTTGGCATTCCGGCAATCCTCGGCATTCCCGCCGGGATCTATACGCTTCCGACCTTGATCTATTCGAAATTTGCGGCTTTCGGTCCCCGCACGTTCGCGGATATCTCCGTCCTGTCCGGCCTGATTGCGATCCTGTCGGTGATCGGGCTGATGGTCGAGGCACGCGTACTGCGCGGTCGCGATTATCGCGTCATCGGCTTGTCGGGGCAGGTGGCCGTGTTCCGACTTGGCGCCTGGCGCTGGTTTGCCGAACTCCTGCTCTGGCTGACGATCTTCCTGATACTCGCCATGCCGCTCATCGCTCTCGTCGCAAGCTCGCTGGCGCCTGCCTACGGCGTGCCGCTCAGCCCGGCGACCGTCACCATCAAGGCCTATGAGGAAATCCTGTACCGCCAGGCCGCGACGCGCATTGCGTTCACCAATTCCCTTTCGCTGTCGCTCGCCACCGCCTTCGGTCTCCTGGTGGTGACGGTGCTGACCGGCTATTTCCTGGTGCGCAGCAAGAGCCGGTTCGTGGGCCTCATTTCGGCGCTCGCGGAAATCCCCTATGCGCTGCCGGGCATCGTGCTGGCTGTCGCCTTCATCCTGCTGTTCGCGGCGCCAATTCCGGTAATCGGCATCTCCATCTACGGGACGATCTGGATCATTCTGATCGCCTATTTCTCGAGTTTCTTCGCCGTCAGCCTGAAGCCCGTAGTTAGCGCCTTCCGTCAGCTCGATCCGTCGCTCGAGGAGGCGGCGCGGCTTTCCGGAGCAGGGTTCGCGCGCCGGCTCGTCGATATTCTCGTGCCCCTGGTGGCACCGGCCGCAGGCGCCTCGGTGATCCTGGTGTTCCTGATTGCCTGCAACGAACTGACCGTCTCGGCGCTCCTCTGGTCGGCTGGCACCCAGACCCTTGGCGTGCTGATCTACAATCTCGATGATAGCGGCAGCTTCAACATTGCGGCTGCACTCTCCGTCCTCGTCGTCATCATGGTGATCGCGATGATGGTGGTGCTGGAACTGATGGCGAAACGACTGCCGAAAGGTGTAGTACCGTGGCGAAGCTGATCCTCAACCGCCTCTCCAAGACGTTCGACACCGGCGGCCGTGCAGCCGTCAACGACGTGTCCCTGACGGTACGCGAAGGCGGCTTCCTGGCGCTGCTCGGGCCTTCCGGTTGCGGCAAGACGACGGTGCTCCGGATGATCGCCGGTTTCGAACAGCCGAGCGACGGCTCCATCCTGCTCGGCGAGCGCGTTCTGGCGGACGCAGCCGAGATGGTGTCGCCCGAACATCGCAACATGGCGATGGTCTTCCAGTCCTATGCGCTCTGGCCGCATATGAGCGTTGCGGAAAATGTCGGCTACCCTTTGAAGGTGCGCGGCGTTTCGGGCGAAAAACGTGCACGCAAGGTGAGGGAGGCGCTTGCCGCCGTCCGCCTCGATGCCTACGCGGACCGCCGTCCGGCGGATCTTTCCGGCGGCCAGCGGCAGCGCGTTGCGCTCGCCCGCTGCCTTGTCACCGAGCCGGACGTCGTGCTGCTCGATGAGCCGCTCGCCAATCTGGACCGGCACTTGCGCCAGGAGATGGAAGAGACGTTTCGCGAGTTCCATGCCCGATCCGGTGCGACGATGATCTATGTCACCCATGACCAGTCGGAAGCGATGGCGCTTGCGACCGACGTTGCGGTGATGTCCGAGGGCCGGCTGCTGCAGGTGGCGACGCCGGAGGAAATCTATGCGCGCCCGGAGGGCCGGTTGGTCGGCGGCCTCGTGGGGCAGGGGGCGATCCTCTCGCTACCATCACCGTTCGGTGATAGGCGGCTTTTCGACTGGCCCGCCATGCAGGAGATCCTCGCCGGGCCGGCGCAGGAGCCGCGTGCCGACATCCTCGTCCGTCCGCAGGACGTCGAGATTGCGGCGGAAGGACAGGCGGCCACAGTCCTCTCGGTGTTGTTCGAGGGCGAACGTTATGCGCTGCGTCTTGCCCTGCCGGACGGACAGGCATTGCGCGCCTTCAGCCGCCAGCCGGTCAAGGTTGGCGATCGCCTGTCGATCGTGATCCGCGCGGCCTGGAGATTGTAGCCAGGCGTCGCCGTGGTTATGGTGTTCGCCAAGAAAAGGAATCCCTCTCATGTCGCTGCGTCTCGGCACCTTCAATATTGAAAACCTGATGACGCGCTTCGATTTCTCCGGCTGGCGCAATCAGCTCCGGCAGGACCGGGTGCTTCGGCTCTACGATGTGCAGGACAAGGCGGTCTATCAGCAGCTCGAACAGGCCCGAATGATCGCCGAGACCGACGACACGCGACAGCTTTCGGCGCTGGCGATCGCGGACGCGGACGCCGACATCCTCTGCCTGCAGGAGGTCGACAGCATGCCCGCCCTGCAAGCCTTCGAATACGGCTATCTCTACCGCATGGTCGGCAACGGCTATCGCCAGAAATATCTGGTCGAGGGCAATGATTCGCGCGGCATCGATGTTGCCGTATTGATGCGCGAGGAGACCCGCAGCGGCGAGAAGATCGAGGTGCGGGACGTGCGCAGCCACGCCATGCTGACCTATCAGGACCTCGGCCTCTTCAACGACGAACTGGCGCTCAGCAACCAGGCGCATGACAAGATCTTCAAGCGCGACTGCCTCGAACTGGAGCTGACGATCGGGTCCAAGCCGTTCTCGCTCTTCGTCGTGCATTTCAAATCCATGGGCAATGCCCGCGACGGCCAGGACGGCCGCACCGGCACGATGGCGGTCCGCATGGCGGAGGCGAAAGCGGTGCGCCAGATCGTCGAGCGCCGTTTCGGCGAGGGGCGGACGGCGGACAAGAACTTCGCCATCTGCGGCGACATGAACGATTATCAGGAAAAGGTGCAGGTGATCGGCACCCGCCGCGAAGGATACCGGTTCGAACCGCGGCGCGAAGAGGCAAGTGCGTTGAACGTCTTCACCGACGACGGCTTCGTGGTGAACCCGACTACGCGCCGCGACGTGATGGATCGCTGGACGCTCTACCACGCGCGCGGGCCGGAGGAGCAGCACCTCTGCCAGCTCGATTACATCTGGCTGTCGCCGGCGCTCGCCGAGCACAATGCCAACAGCGTGCCGGAAATCATCCGCGGCGGCCAACCCTATCGCACCGTCTTTCCGCCGGGACAGGAAGTGGAACGGTTTCCGCGCATCGGCTGGGATCGGCCGAAGGCATCCGACCACTGCCCCGTCGTGATGTCGCTGGAGATTCGATGACCATCCAGACGATTAGCGGCTGGCCGCCTGAAAATACCGTCTTCGAGATCGAGGCTTTCGATCTTTCGGTGCTGCCCGGAGCACATCCCGTCTATGTCGCGCACCGGGACGAGATCGAGGAGAACTGGGCGGGGGAAGCGGCGGCCAATCCGCATCTCTTCAACGGCCAGATGGTGCTGCAGAACAGACTTTCGTTCCGCGATGGCGTGATTATCGGCGAGGCGCATGTCATCCCCTATTCGACGCTCTTATGGTGGCGGAGACAGCCTGATCCGACCGGCGCCTTTCACCTCTTCGGCTTCGCCGTGCCCGTCTCGTCCGATGGGGCGATCATCGCCGTCCGGATGAGCGAAAGGACCGCAAATCCCGGCCAGGTCTATTGCGCTGCCGGTTCGCTCGATCTTCTGGACATCGTCGACGGCAAGCTGGATCTCGAGGCCAATATGCGCCGTGAAGTGCGGGAAGAAACCGGCCTCGATCTCGCCGAAGCAGCGGCCGACCGGCGGCTCTTCGCCTGCTACGGCGGACACCGGGTCGTCGGCTTCCGCTTCTATCGCTTCGACCTTACGGCGCAGGAGATGCTGGCGCGCATTGCCGACCATATGGTCCATGACGAGGAAAAGGAGATTGCCGGAGCCGTGGCGATCCGCTCGGCCGATCGCGGCGCGCATCCCTACAGCCCTTTGATGTTCCCGATTCTCGACCTGTTTTTCGGTCATTCGAAGGGCTGAACAGGGTTGCTTTGAGCCGACCGGTCGGGCAGTTTGGCGCCATCGAAACACGGGGAGGTGTGGTTGGCCCGTCGCTACAGCATCTATGACGTCTTCACCGACAGACGACTCGCCGGCAATCCGCTGGCGGTGATTCTCGACGGAGACGACCTTGCCGACGACAAAATGCAGGCGATCGCAAGGGAGATGAATCTCTCCGAGACGGTGTTCGTCCAGTCTTCCGCGAATGCAGCCTATGCAGCCCGTCTGCGCATCTTCACGCCGGGCCGGGAATTGCCTTTTGCGGGGCATCCGACGATCGGAACGGCCGTGGCGCTCGCCGAACTCAATCATAGGTCGGGGCACGGCGCCGGACAGCCCGACATGGATCTTGTCTGCGTGCTGGAGGAAAATGTCGGCCCGGTGCGCTGCGCCGTACGGCTTCGGGCCGGCGAGGCCGGATTTGCCGAATTCGACCTGCCGAGAAAGCCGGTGCAGATCGAGCTTCCGCTCGACCGGCAGGGGCTTGCCGATGCGCTGAGCGTCAAATCGACGGATATCGGTTTCGAGAACCATGTCGCCTCCATCTGGAGCGCCGGCGTGCCCTTCCTGATGATTCCGCTGCACAATCTGGCGACGGTGCAGAACCTCGAATTCGACACCGCATTGTGGGAAAAGTCAGCGCCGTTCGTCGAGGGCGCGCTTGCATCGGCATACGTCTATTGCCGCAGCGGCGTGAACCATCAGGCAAAATTCCACGCCCGGATGTTCTCGCCGGACATGGGGATTTCCGAGGATCCGGCCACGGGCGCTGCCGTTGCCGCACTCTCCGGCGCGATCCGACATTTCGATGCGCTCCCGGACGGCCATCACCCGGTGCTGGTAGAGCAGGGGGTGGAGATGGGGCGTCCGTCCCTGATCCATCTGCATATCGACGTGAAGGAGGGAGAGATCGCCAGGGCCCGCATCGGCGGCCAGGCGATCAAGGTTGCGGAAGGCACGCTCTATCTTTGAATTTCTTCGCTTGTCGATGATTGCGATATTGTGACGCAGTAAGACTTTGAAATTTTTCGTTTTTGCGTCGCTATTGAGCTGCGGAGAGGTTTCCATCAGGCACAAAATCAGACCAGATGGATTTTTTGCCCGGTCAGGCGAATAATTTTCACCGAGCCGCTGGACAAGCCGAAAAATCCCCTTTATACGCCCCTCACACCGCTGGCGAGCACGCCTCGCACAGATGGTTCTTGGGTGATTAGCTCAGTTGGTAGAGCAGCTGACTCTTAATCAGCGGGTCGTAGGTTCGAGCCCTACATCACCCACCACTATTTCCTTGGCCAATATGGCCTCCAGCGATTTTCAGATTTTTTGTCTGATATTTCATCCGACTTTTCCGACCGAAAAAGTCGGATGGCGGACGCTCGACCCATTCGCGTTCGATCAGGATATCACCAACGCCAGTCATTGCCGATACTGCGAAGGTCTCTATATCACAATTCCGCTTATGTTCGCCGACGGAGACGCGGCAGCTCGTGATTTTTGCCATTACTGCCGGCAGTCGGCGTGGCGCGGTCGCCGAACGCGTCTGCAATCACCGGCCCAACAATTCTTGAATGGCTCCATGGCAAGGCTGAAAGAAATAGTCATTGATTGCGACGTTCCCTCGCGTGTCGCCCGGTTCTGGGCGGAGGCACTCGATGGCTACGAGGTGATGCCCTACGACGACGAGGAACTGGCCCGCCTTGCCGCTCTCGGATTGACACCCGAGACCGACCCTACCGTGATGGTCGAAGGTCCGGGAACCCGCCTTTGCTTCCAACTTCGCCAAGGGGAACGCCCCGCCCGCAACCGACTTCATCTCGATATCGCCACCCCCGATAGGGCGAGCGAAGTGCAACGCCTTTTGTCCCTCGGCGCGACTTTCGTCCGGGAGGCGGATGGATATACGGTCTTGAACGACCCCGAAGGCAACAATTTCTGCGTAGTGTCTGAATAGTCCGCGTTGGGGCGGGAACTCCGGCGCCTGATCGGCATTTGGTCTGAAAGACGAAATGGGAGCGCGGTCATGAAGCCAATCCTTTTGCTTTTGGGCAGCCTTGTCCTGCTCGTTCTGGTGTTCCTGAGCGGCGTGATCATCACCGCAAACGTGATCGCCGTGCCCGAACCCCATAAGTTCGCCAATATGGATACGCCGGACCTGTGGACCTCAAAACCGAAGGCCGTGGACACCGCCGGCCAGGAATATAAGCGCCTGCCCACCGCGACGCCTCCGGCTTCGGTTGCAGCCGACACGCGGGAAACGCCCGCCGTCCAGCAGACCGCCGCGGGGGTAGTCGTCGACAATACAGTGACCGGGTCCATCAATCCGCAGCAGCCGGCCTCCGTGCCGCAGCCGCAGGCCACCTTGCCGCAGCCGCAGGAAGAGCGCAAAGCCATGGTCGACCCCGCGCAGGCGGACTGGTGCTTCGCGCGATACAGGTCCTATCGCATCGAAGACAACAGCTACCAGCCCTTGAGCGGCGGCCCCCGGCGGCAGTGCCGGGCACCAGGCGCTGCCGCGACGGGGACTGTTGCCGCCGCACCGGTGCCTAGCCGGCCGCAAGCCCCGCCGATGCAGGACGAATTGCAGCCGCTTCCGGAGATGCCGGCTGCCCGCGCCAACCAGCGAGCCGAGGACGGTGCGGCGGGCTATGCACAGTCGCAGGCGATCGATGCCGACGTTCCGACCGGATCCCATGAGGAATGGTGTTTTGCCCGTTACCGGTCCTACCAGGCCGAGGACAACAGCTATCAGCCCTTCGCCGGCGGCCCGCGCCGCCAGTGCCAATCGCCTTTCGGCTGACCATCAGCTTCAGACCGCGCGGTCGACGAGGGTCTTCGCCATCATCATATGCACGCCCTTGCAGCCGTTGACGGTCTGGGTGATGCGCAGGTCGCCGGCAAGGCTGCAGAGCGTGTAGGCATCTTCCCGCGACAGGCCGCCTTTTTCGCCGAGCAGCACGATCATGTCGCGCAGCGCCATGACGGCGCATTGGTCGAGATCCGGATCCATGCCCATGGTGATGTAATGCGTCGGCGTTTCAGCCCGTGGATAGACGAAATCGAGATCGTCGCGCACGGTAAGCTGGAAGGTGCCGCGCAGTGCCGTCTCGATGGCGGTGATGCAGACCTCGCCGTCGCCCTGCGCACCATGTCCATCCCCGCAGGAAAACAGCGCGCCCTCGTTGAAGATCGGCAGATAGAGCGTGGTGCCGGCGACCAGTTCCTTGTTGTCGATATTGCCGGCGTGCGAACGCGGCATGATCGAGGTGATGCGACCCCAGTTCGGCGGCGGAGCGACGCCCATCACTCCGAAGAAGGGCGCCAGCGGCAGGTCGAGACCCCAGGGCAGGCGGCCGACATTCCTCTGCTTGTCGAGCGGGATGGTGATCATCCGCGGCGTCTCGAAATCATAAGGGAGCGTGCCGGCAAGCGGACGGATGACGTTATAACCCCAGTCCTGGCGCAGCTCGACATCGAGGATCTTAACCTCCAGCACCTGGCCGGGCCTGGCGCCGCGCACAGCGACCGGTCCGGTGAGGATATGGCCCTGCATGATCGGCCGGCAGTTCTCGTGAATTTCGAGATGTTCGGGAAGGATGGTGAACCCTTCCTTGGGCAGAACTTCCGCAGGACCGGAGACCGTGTCGATCACCACCGTGTCACCGCTGTCGATCGTCAGCACCGGCTCGCGGGCGGCGTCGAAATACCCCCAGGCGCAGGTTTTGGAAGAGGCGGAGACGTGATGTTGCATGGCCGGGCTCGCTTGTCTGATCCGGGGAGAGACTAGCCGATTTTACTTTGCACGCCAGTCCGCAAATCGAGCCCGGCTTCCTCGCCGCGCTTTGGCGCATGAGCCGTTCTCGAACCCTTCTCGCTCACATCGTTCCGGCGGTTTCCGGCCTCGTCGCTGCGATGCGGCGTTCGGTCTGGCGCAGGCAGAGCGCCAGGACTAGGCCGAGGCCCGTTGCCGCGGCAATGTAGAACGGCGCGCCCTGCCAGCCGGATGCCGCAACGATCGAGGCGAGCAGCATCGGTCCGAAGACCTGGCCGATATTGGACCCCTGCATGACGAAGCCGCTGAATGTCCCGACGAGGTCGCGGCGCGGCGCATAGACGGGCAGCGAGCCCATGATGGTCGCCGGCAGGACACCGCCCGACACCGCGTAGAGCACCGAGGCTCCGTAGCGCATCCAGAGGGGAAAACCATGGCCGAAGACGACGAAGGCGGTCAGTGTCAGCATCACGCAGGGGCCGGCGATCAGCACCCAGCGCGGGGCGCCCCAACGGGCGAAGATGCCGCCGACCACGTTGCCGACGCCGTTCGCGAGCACTGCGAGTGCGGTCATGATGGATGCAGCCGTCAGGCCTGTTCCCATTTCCTCGATCAGCAGTGTCGGAAGGAAACCGAAGACGGACATGAAGCTGGCGCTGTAAGCGGCAAAAATACCCGACAGTATCCAGGACATCGGTCGGGAGGCCGTGAGGCTGACGGCCGTCAGCAGCGAGGTTGCAGGATGTCCCGTAGCCTGCGGTTTCGGCACCTTCATCGTCAGCAGCGCAACCATCGGGATGACGCTGAGCATGGCGGCAAAAATCCACGAACCCTGCCAGCCGAAGCTTGGCAGCAGGAAGGGCGAGATCATCATCATCACCGCGACGCCGACCGGCATCCAGATACCCCAGACCGCAAAGGCAAGGCCGGTATCGCGTAGCGCGACTGAAGCAGCAATCAGGCCGGGGGCGGCAACCGAGACCATGATGAGACCGACGCTTTCGAGCACGCGGCTGGCGAAGATGACGGTTTCCGACTGGGTGAGGGCGCCGATCAGGCTGCCGGCGATCAGCAGGGCAAGACCGAGGATCATGGCGCGGCGATGGGTCAGGTAATCGGTGAAACGGCCGATCAGGATGCCGCAGGCGGCGCCGAGGGCGCTTGAAAGCCCCATCAGCCAGCCGGCGGCCACGAGGTCGATGCCGAGCTCGGAGCGCAGCAGCGGGATGGCGGGCGGCACCTTGCCCACATGCAGGGCAGCGGCGATACCTGCCAGAACAGCGATTGTGACATGTCCCCAACGAGTCATGCGGTCGGTATTCCATTCATCGAACAAACGTCCGGGCGCTTTATCATCCCCGTACGTTCCGAGGCATAAATTCCTTCGCGGAGGGCATGATTTCTCGGCTTGCGCAGTGGACGATGAAAGGGCTCGCCTTCTCGGGCGACGCCTCGCCGGGACGGTGATACTCAGTCGCAAGACGCCGGCCGCCAGTCAGGCCGCCGTCGCCGCATCATAAGTAAAGCCTAACTCGCCTTGCGCATCTGCTCGCGGCTTTCCTCGACCTTGAGGTTCTGAACCAGCTTGGCGAGCCAGTCGACGAAGACCCGCACCTTGTTGGAGAGGTGGCGGGTCTGCGGATAGACGATGTAGAGGGGCAGGGATCCGCAGCGCCAGTCGGAGAGCACTTCGACAAGGTCGCCCTTCTCCACCGCCTCCCTGACCATGAAGCGCGGCGATTGCACGATGCCCATGCCGGATATGGCCGCGTTTACGTAGGTCCGGGCATCGTTGACAGAGACCACGTAACGGGGGGTGATTTCCACGTTTTCGTCGTCGCGGTGGAATTCCATGGATCTCACCCGGCCGGACTGGGCACTCAGGTAGCCGACGGCCAAATGGTCTTCCTGCAGGTCCTGCGGGCGTTCGGGCGCCCCGAATTTGTGGATGTAGAGCGGTGCCGCATAGGCGGACATGCTGATCTCGCCGACCTTGCGGGCAATCAGCGACTGGTCGGTCGGGGTGCCGGCGCGCAACGCGCAATCGACGTTTTCGGCGATATAATCGACCAGCCGGTCGCCGACGCCGATATCGAGCCTGATCTGCGGAAACCGCGTATGGAAATCGCATAAATTCGGAATGACCAGCAGATCGGCAAAGGCGCCGGCCATTTCCACCCGCAGCCGCCCGGACGGCTGCCTCTGCGAATTCGAGATGCTGCCGTCGAGTTCGTCGAGCTCGGAGATTATCTGCATCGCCCGCTCGTAATAGAGCGCGCCGTCGGTCGTCACCATCACCTTGCGGGTCGTCCGGTTGAGCAGCGTCGTGCGCAGATGGCTCTCGAGGCTCTGGACGAGATTGGTCACCGTCGTTTTAGGCATATTGAGGGTCGCCGCAGCCCGGGTAAAATTACCGGTTTCCACGACGCGAACGAATACGCGCATTGCCGAAAGCTGATCCATCGTGCTGATTCCTGCTGCGCCGCAACATTGTTCCGAAATATGGAATAGTGTTGTCGAATGCCGTGAGCTTGTGTGTTTGCACCCGAATAATAATATCAGGTTCAAGATTGACGGCAAGTACCCCGCTTTTACTAGGGGTTTGTCGGAGGATTTTTCAATGACCGCGCAGTGGGAAAACATCGCATTTGAGAAGTCGGCCATACCGGCTGTGCCGATGCGTGTCTATGAAGGAGCCGCCAAGGCCAAGGCTCCGCCGCTGGTTCTATATCTGCGAGGTGGGGCGTTTCTCAATGAGCAACGCGGCGAAAACGAACGTCCAGTTGCAAAAGCACTGGCCGAGTCCGGGGCCGTGGTACTCGAAGCCGATTACAGCAGCGTCTCGCAGAACATGTTTCCGCAGGCGATGGAATGCGCTTTTGCGGCGCTTCAATGCCTGGCCGGCCGGCGCAAGCAGTTCGGCAGCGCGAAGTCCCTGCTTTTCGTTGCGGGTGACGAGGCTGGCGGCAATGTCGCGGCCGGCGTGGCGCTGAAGGCGCGCGATCTGATGCCGGGCGAACTGAGCGGGCAGATCCTGCTGTCGCCGATGATCGACCCGATGATGACGACGCAATCCTTCCGCAAAGCGGACGAGATCGGCATGGGCGAACGCTGGGCTGAGGGCTGGAGCCATTATCTCGGCTCCCATTGCGGGTTCCAGCATCCTTATGCGGCACCCTGCCTCTGTTCGCGGCTTTCGGGTGTCGCGCCGGCTCTCATCGTGACATCGGAAGACGATCCGTTGCGCGATGAAACGCTCGGTTATGCGGCGCGCCTGAGTGAGGCCGGCGTTTCGGTCAGGCGGAAGATTTTCCCGGCCAGCTGCGGCTGGACGGGCATTTACAGAGAAGGCGACGGCGAGTGGATGACAGCGCTTTGTGCCGAATTCACGAGCTTTGCCAAAGAGTTAAGTTAGTAGCATGATTTATTTTGAAGGCAAATAACGGCCCCTTCCCAAGGCCGTAAGGAGACTACCAATGACCTCGAAGATCAAAAGCTGGGCCCTGTGGGGCACTGGACTGAGCACGGCTGCACTGATTGCCGGTGCCTCCGTTTATCTCGATCTGCCGCAGGGCGCTCATGCCGCGCCCGCGACGGCTGCTGCTGCTCCGGCCGTCCCCGTGACGGTCGCCACCGTCGAGCCGCGCAACGTTTCCACCTGGCAGGAATTTTCCGGCCGGTTTGAAGCTGTCGACCGCGTCCAGATCCGGCCGCGCGTCACCGGCGCCATCCAGTCGGTGCATTTCCGCGAAGGCGGACTGGTGAAGCAGGGCGACCTGCTCGTCAGCATCGATCCGGAGCCCTACCAGGCGGCGGTCGCTCAGGCCGAAGGTCAGGTGGCCTCGGCGCAGGCGAGGGTGGAACTTGCCAACACAGAACTGGAGCGTGGCAAGAACCTCGTCTCCAAGAGCACCATCTCCCAGAGCGATCTCGCCCAGCGCCAGAGCGCTCAGAGTGAGGCGCTGGCCAATCTCCAGTCCGCCAAGGCGGCGTTGAAGACGGCGCAGCTTAATCTCGACTATACCGAGATCCGGGCACCGATCGCCGGCCGGGTCGGCAAGTTGGAAATTACCGTTGGCAACCTGGTAGCGGCAGGTTCCGCCTCCGCCCCGCTGACGACGCTGGTTTCCTCCGATCCGATCTATGCGAGCTTCGATGCCGGTGAAGAGCTGGTGTCCCGCACGCTCGCCGACCTTCCGCTCGTCGACGGCGTACCGGCGATCGAACAGGTGCCGGTCGAGGTGAGCACGCTCGCCACCAACGGCACGCCGATCCGCGGCAAGCTGCAGCTCATCGACAACGAGGTGAATGCCTCGAGCGGCACGATCCGCGTGCGCGCCGTCTTCGACAATCCGGGCGGCAAGCTGATCCCGGGCCAGTTCGTGCGGGTCCGCATGGGCCAGCCGAAGGCGCAGGATCACCTGATGGTCAGCGAAAAGGCCGTCGGCACCGATCAGGACAAGAAGTTCGTCTTCGTGGTCGATGCGGCCAATACCGTTGCGTACCGGCAGGTGGAGCTGGGCACGGCGGTCGATGGCATGCGGATCGTCGAGAAGGGCCTCAATCCGGGCGACCGGATCGTCGTCAACGGCCTGCAGCGCATCCGTCCGGGCGCGGTTGTCCAGCCCCAGGAAGAGGCGAAAGTCGCCAACAAGTAATGCTCTGAGCGGCGGTTAGTCCGCCGCTCTCCAACACTCATCCAGTTCCGGTTCGTGGAGCTTGCGGCCTTGTTGGCCGCGAGCCGGGGCCGTTTCGCCTCTTGTTCAACCCCGGAGAGAGGGCTTTGACATGAATATTTCCAGGTTTTTCATCGACAGACCGGTCTTTGCGGCCGTGCTGTCGATCCTCATCGTGGTCGCAGGCCTGATCGGCATGCGGTCCCTGCCGATTTCCGAATATCCGGAAGTCGTGCCGCCATCGATCGTCGTGCGTGCCACTTATCCAGGCGCCAACCCGACCGTCATCGCCGAGACCGTCGCAACACCGCTCGAGGAGCAGGTGAACGGCGTCGAGGACATGCTCTACATGTCGAGCCAGGCGACGTCTGATGGCGTGCTGACGCTCACCGTCACCTTCAAGCTGGGCACCGACCCAGACAAGGCGCAGCAGCTGGTGCAGAACCGCGTCAGTCAGGCGGAACCGCGCCTGCCGGCGGAAGTGCGTGCGCTCGGTGTCACGACCGTCAAGAGCTCGCCCGACTTCATCATGGTCGTCAATCTCGTCTCCGACCGTTATGACATCACCTATCTGCGCAACTATGCGACATTGAACGTCAAGGACAGGCTCACCCGCATTCAGGGTGTCGGCCAGGTTCAGGTGTTCGGCGCCGGCGACTATTCGATGCGCGTCTGGATCGATCCCCAGAAGGCGGCCGAACATTCGCTTGCCGCAAGCGATATCTCGAACGCGATCCGTAGCCAAAACGTCCAGGCGGCCGCCGGCATTATCGGCGCATCACCCAGCCGGCCGGGTGTCGACCTGCAGCTCAACGTGAATGCCCAGGGGCGCCTGCGCACCCCGGAGGAATTCGGCAACATCATCGTCAAGAGCGGCGAAAACGGCGAGATCACGCGGTTGCGCGACGTTGCCCGTATCGAGCTCGGCGCGGCAGATTATACCTTGCGCTCGCTGCTTGATGGTCAGCCGGCAGTCGCAGTCGCCGTTCTTCAGGCGCCCGGTTCCAACGCGATCGAAATCGCCGATAACGTCCGTTCGACGATGGACGAACTCCAGAAGGTGATGCCGGAAGGCGTCAAATACGAGATCGTCTACGATACGACCAAGTTCGTGCGCGCTTCGATCGAGAAGGTCATCGAGACCTTGCTTGAAGCGATCGCGCTCGTCGTGCTCGTCGTCATCCTCTTCCTGCAGACCTGGCGGGCGTCGATCATCCCGCTGATTGCCGTTCCCGTCTCGATCATCGGCACGTTTGCGGTCATGTACGCCTTCGGATTCTCGATCAACGCGCTGACGCTGTTCGGGTTGGTGCTGGCGATTGGTATCGTCGTCGACGACGCGATCGTGGTGGTCGAAAACGTCGAGCGCAATATCGAGAACGGCCTAAGTCCGCGTGATGCGACCTACAAGGCCATGAAGGAAGTCTCCGGCCCGATCATTGCGATCGCGCTCGTGCTGGTCGCGGTCTTCGTGCCGCTCGCCTTCATCAGCGGCCTGTCCGGTCAGTTCTACCGGCAGTTCGCGCTGACGATCGCCATTTCGACCGTCATTTCGGCGATCAATTCGCTCACCCTGTCGCCGGCGCTGGCAGCCCTTCTGCTGAAGGACCATCACGCCAAGAAGGACTGGCTGACGCGGTTCATGGATGCGATCCTGGGCTGGTTCTTCCGTGGCTTCAACCGCGCATTCGGGGCCGCCTCGAACGGCTACGGCCGCACGGTCGGCGGCCTGCTTTCCCGCAAGAGCCTGGTGATGATCATCTACTTCGCGCTTGTGGCGATGACCTACAGCATGTTCAACGCGGTGCCGGGCGGTTTCGTGCCGGCGCAGGACAAGCAGTACCTGATCGGTTTCGCTCAGCTTCCGGACGGCGCAACCCTCGACCGTACGGAAGAGGTGATCAAGCGGATGAGCGACATCGCCCTGGAGCAGCCCGGCGTCGAGCACGCCATCGCGTTCCCGGGCCTGTCGATCAACGGCTTCACGATCGGCTCGAACGCCGGCATCGTCTTCGCGGTGCTCGACGATTTCGAGAAGCGCGAGACGCCGGAGCTTTCGGGTGGTGCCATCGCCATGGCGCTGAACCAGAAATACTCTGGCATCCAGGATGCGTTCATCGCCATGTTCCCGCCGCCGCCGGTCAACGGCCTCGGTCAGACGGGCGGTTTCAAGCTGCAGATCGAGGATCGTGCCGGCCTGGGCAACCAGGCTCTGGACGAGGCGGCCAAGGCGGTCATCGCCAAGGCCTACCAGGCGCCGGAACTTGCCGGCATCTTCTCGAGCTTCCAGATCAACGTGCCGCAGCTCTACGCCGATCTCGACCGCGCCAAGGCCGAGCAGCTTGGAGTGTCGGTGACCGACGTCTTCGAAACACTGCAGGTCTATCTGGGCTCGCTCTATGTCAACGACTTCAACGCCTTTGGCCGCACCTATAGCGTCCGGGTTCAGGCGGATGCGCAATTCCGCGCCAAGCCGGAAGATATCGGCCAGTTGAAGGTTCGTTCGCAGTCCGGCCAGATGATCCCGCTTTCGGCCCTCCTGAAGGTGGACGCGCAGACCGGTCCGGAACGCACGACGCGCTACAACGGCTTCCTCTCCGCCGATGTCAACGGCGGTCCGGCACCGGGCTTCTCGTCGGGCCAGGCTCAGGCCGCGATCGAAAAGATCGTCGCGGAGACGTTGCCTTCCGGGATCGACTACGAATGGACGGACCTGACCTACCAGCAGATCCTCGCCGGCAATTCCAGCATCGTGGTCTTTCCGCTGGCGCTGCTGCTCGTCTATCTCGTGCTCGCAGCCCAGTATGAAAGCCTGACGCTGCCGATCGCGATCATCATGATCGTGCCGATGGGTGTGCTTGCGGCCTTGAGCGGCGTCTGGCTCACCGGTGGAGACAACAACATCTTCACGCAGATCGGGCTCGTGGTCCTTGTGGGTCTCTCGGCGAAGAACGCGATCCTGATCGTGGAATTCGCCCGAGAACTGGAGTTCCAGGGTCGGACGCCGTTCCAGGCGGCGGTCGAGGCCAGCCGGTTGCGCCTGCGTCCGATCCTGATGACGTCCATGGCCTTCATCATGGGTGTCGTGCCGCTGGTCGTCTCGACCGGTGCGGGTGCTGAAATGCGCTCCGCCATGGGTATCGCGGTGTTCTCCGGCATGATCGGAGTGACGTTCTTCGGCATCTTCATGACACCGGTCTTCTACATGCTGGCACGTTTGCTTACCGGCAGCCGTCCTCTGCGGCAGCACGGTACGGAGGAGGCGGCTCCCGCTCTCTCTCCAGCGGAGTAAGGTCTACCTCCGGCGCCGCGCGGGTTCTTTCCACCGGGAACCCGCGCGGTATTTTTATGTCTAGAGGGCACCGCCGTCGACAATGATTGTCTGGGCCGTCATGGCGGCGGAGGCATTCGAGGCGAGGAACAGGCAGGGGCCGACAAGGTCTTCAGCCACCAGCACCCGCTTCAAGGACTGGCGCGCGACCATCGCCGTGATGCTGTCGTCATTCAGCCAGAGTTTCTTCTGCCGTTCGGTGACGATCATGCCCGGCAGGATGGCGTTGACGCGGATGTTTTCCGGTCCGAGCTTTCCGGCGAGGCTCTTGGTCAGGCCGATGATCCCGGCCTTGGCGGTCGCATAGGCGGGCAGCCCGCCCATGTTGAGCAGATAGGCGATCGAGGAAAAATTGACGATCGCGCCGCTGCCGGCCTTGCGCAGGTGCGGGACCGCCGCCTGCGAGACGAAGAACATCTGCTTGAGGTTGATCGCCTGGGCGTTGTCCCAATATTCCTCGGTGACCGTCTCGAATTCGTGGCGGTCGTCCCAGCCGGCATTGTTGACCAGCACCGACAGCGACCCGAGTTCCTGCGCGGCCCTGTCGACGGCGGCTTTCGTTTCCGCGACGTTGCGCAGATCGGCCTTCAGGTAGAGGACCGGATGCCGGGCGGTCTGGGACAGACGCTCGACCAGTTCTTGGCTCGGTTCGTCCGCGATATCAATGAACGCGACCTTGGCGCCCTGTGCCGCAAAACCTTCCACCAGGGCGGCGCCGATGCCGGAACCGCCACCGGTGATCAGCACGCCGCGATCGGCCAGGTCCGCATGCCGTACAGAAATATTGGCCAAAACACCCTCCTTGTCCGGCTTGGTCGCCAAGTTCTATCGCTTCGATGCGGGAAGACAAGGATGCACGACAAACTCTCGCCATCTGGGCGCGCAATGGTCTGACGATGACCATTGCAACAGGAATAGCCGTCGGCGTCGGGCTTGGCACGGTGCTCGGGACAGCCGTTTTCGACAATATCGGCATCGGTATTGCCGTAGGCATCGCGATCGGCGTTGCCCTGTCTCAATTCCTGCGTTCGCGATCGAAATAGCCCGAACGAGATTGCGGGTTCTTGCCGGCGATTGCCTTTCGAGATCATTGCATTTACGCGGAATGCGGCAGTTCCGACCATATCCCCGAGTCGGAATCCGACGCTAAAGGAACTTTCCGTGCCTCTTCCCGCCGCCGACTTCTCCCTTCCCGAAAAAACCTATGCTGCTTTCCTGTTCGACATGGACGGCACGATCCTGAATTCGATAGCATCCGCCGAACGCGTCTGGGGACGCTGGGCGGCGAAGATGGGTTTTGACGTGGAGGCATTCCTGCCGACCATGCATGGCAAGCGCGGGATCGACACGATCAGCGCACTGAACCTGCCGGGCATCGATCCGGTCGCCGAGGCCGAGGGCATCCTGCGCGGCGAGATCGAGGATGTCGAAGGGGTCGTACCGATCCCCGGCGCGGTGGAATTCCTCTCCGCGCTGCCTCCGGAGCGCTGGGCGATCGTCACGTCGTCGCCGATCGAACTCGCCAAGGTCCGGCTTGCCGCCGCCGGCATTCCGCAGCCGCGCTACATGGTGACCGCTGAAGACGTCACTGTCGGCAAGCCCAATCCGCAAGGTTATATCCTCGGTGCTGAACGGCTCGGCGTCAGCCCGTCGGACGTGCTGGTATTCGAGGACGTGCCTGCCGGCATCCAGGCGGGCGAGGCGGCAGGGGCCGACGTCATGGTCATCACGGCCACCCATTCCCATCCGATCGAAACCGGGCATTCGAAAATACCCGGCTATCTCGATGTGGTGCCGCATATCGGTGAGGACGGCCGGCTTTCGGTCCGCCGCAAGGACTGAGTCTCAGGCGGGCTGGGCCGACGCCCGCATGATGCTGATCGTCGCGAGCCAAAGCACGACGCCGAGGCCGAGCAGGCAGGCGGCGATCAGATATTGAACCGGATCCCGGCCGGTCCATGGGCCGGCAAGGAAGGCACAGGAGATTGCACCGAATACCGGCAGGATGGTCGGCGTGCGAAAATGCTTGTGCTCGACGGTGTCCTTGCGCAGCACCAGCACCGCGACGTTGACGATCGCAAAGACGCAGAGAAGCAGCAGCGCCGTGGTGCCGCCGAGCGCCGGAACGCCGCCGGCAAACAGGATCAGCGCGACCGCCAGCAGCGACGTGAAACCGATCGCGATATAGGGCGTGCGACGGCCCCGATGGACCTTGCCGAGCACCTGCGGCAGAACCCCTTCGCGGCTCATGCCGTAGATCAGGCGGCTCGCCATCATCATGTTGATCAGCGCGGAATTGGCCACCGCGAACATGGTGATGACCGCAAAGATGCCGATCGGAAAGCCGGGGGCACCGGCCTGCACGACCTTCAGCAGCGGCGTTTCGCCCTGTCCGAGTTCATCGGCCGGTACCAGCGTGATCGCCGAGATCGCCACCAGCACGTAGATGAGGCCGGTGAGGGCGAGGCCGGTCAGCAGCACTTTGGGGAACATCCGGCTCGGCTCCTTGCATTCCTCGGCCATGTTGACCGAGTCCTCGAAGCCGACCATGGCGAAAAAGGCGAGGGTGGTGGCCGCGATCACCGGCCAGAAGACACCGCCATTGTTAGGCGCCGCAAAGGTCCAGGCGCGGGAAACGTCACCTTGGCCGCCGGCGATCGCCCAGAAGCCGATGCCGATGATGATCAGCAGGCCGGTCAGTTCGACCACGGTCAGCAGCACGTTCATCTTGACGCTTTCCCCGACGCCCCGGAAATTGATGGCGGCAACCAGGGCGATGAAGCCGACCGCGATCAGCGGTACGCCCCAGGCGCCGAGATCGAGGCTGAGCGAGGTCGCGAAGTTCGAGGCGAAGGCGCGCGATGCGGTTGCCGCAGAAGTGATGCCCGACGACATCACCGCAAAGGCCACCAGGAAGGTGACGAAGTGGATGCCGAAGGCCTTGTGGGTATAGAGCGCGGCACCGGCCGCGCGCGGATATTTGGTGACCAATTCGAGATAGCTGAAGGCGGTAAGGAGGGCGACGACGAAGGCGATCAGAAAGGGCAGCCAGACCACCCCTCCGACCTGCTTGGCCACCTGGCCGGTCAGGGCATAGATGCCCGTCCCGAGAATATCCCCGACGATGAACAGCAGCAGCAATCCGGGTCCCATCACCCGTTGGAGTTCCGTCTTCTGTTCGCCCAATTCAGCGGCCGGCTTTTTCATAAACTCCTCCTGATGTTATCGATTCCCTCCGGGAGATTGTTCAATGGGAACAAACGCCGGTTGTTCCCGAAAAAAATATAGAGGTTTCAGGCCGTTCCGTCTCCAGCCCGAACACGTAATTAAAAAATTCCCGTTAGAATCTTGCACTCGGTGCAAATATCTCCTAAATGTGACGGTGTAGGCGCTGCACTGCACAAATCTGCGGCCGATATGAGTATTTTTCTCGAGCGGAGGTTCCGATGCCTTGGAATTGCCATGCGGGCTGTCAAGGTCGGCGGAATACTCGATTGCATTTTCAAACCGGTGAGTCTCTGACCATGACAGCAGATGCCGCATTCTCCGATTTCCTGCATTTCTTCCGTTCGTGGATCAGCAACCCATTGCGGGTTGCGGCGGTGGCGCCTTCGGGGGATTCGCTCGCGCGGCTGATGACCCAGGAGATCGCTCCCCTCGACGGTCCGGTCATCGAACTCGGTCCGGGCACCGGCGTGTTCACCCGTGCGCTCTTGGCGCGCGGCGTTGCTCAATCCGACCTTACCCTGATCGAATACGGTCCGGAATTCGTTCCCGGCCTGCAGCGGCGGTTTCCGGAAGCGCGGGTTCTGCAGATGGACGCGGCAAAGCTCGCCCATGAAGATATTTTCGAGGGCGAACCGGTCGGCGCGGTCATCAGCGGCTTGCCGCTTCTCTCGATGTCGCCGCGCAAGATTACCGCGATCCTCGGCGGTGCCTTTACCTATATGCGCCCGGGCGGTTCCTTCTATCAGTTCACCTACGGCCCGCGCTGCCCCGTGCCGCGGCCGATCCTCGACCGGCTGGGTTTGAAGGCCGTGCATATCGGCCACACCGTGCGCAACCTGCCGCCGGCTGCCGTCTACCGGATTTCCCGCCGCAAGCCGCTGGACCTGACGCGGGAGCGTTCCAGATATCGTGCCGAGGCAGAGGCCGGTCCGGTCCACAATCCCGACGAAGCGGGCGGCTGAACAAAATCGGATGCAATGACCAGGACGACTGATGGCGCCAAGGAGGGGCGGCGGGAAATCAAGCGCCGGCAGACCCGCGAACGCATCGAGGAAGCGGCGATGAGCCTGTTCCTCGAGCGCGGTTTCGACGCCACGACGATCGAGGAGATTGCCGAACGCGCCGAGGTCTCGAAACGCAGTTTCTTCGATTATTTTCCGTCCAAGGAAGAGGTCGTGTTCGCCTGGCAGGACGGTTTTGCCGACCATCTGATGGCGGCGATCGCGTCCAGGCCAGCGGACGAGCCGGCGGTCAAGGCCGTGCAACACGGCCTCGTCAGCGCCATCGTCTCGGCTGCGGACGAAAGGGCGATGGCGCTCGGAGAACTGATCCGTCGCACACCGGCGCTGAAGGCCCGCGACCAGCTCAAATATGCCAAGCTCGAGCTGAAGCTCACGGAAGCGCTGAAGGCTCGCAGCCGGAGCGACGAGGAGCGGCTGCGCGTGCGCCTGCTCGCCGCTGTCGTCATAGGCGCCTTGCGGGCGGCCGGAGAACTCTGGAACGAACAGCCGCCGGGCGCCTCGCTCGAAACCTTCGCGCATCAGTTCTTCGGCGATTTCTGGAAGACGCTTGCCGATTTCGGCAATGAGGGGCAGGGGCGCTGATCAGATCAGGCTGAGCGTCGCGGCCGCGAGCACCACGTAGCGCAGCGCCTTGCCGACGAACACCAGGATCAGGAAGGTCGGCAGCGGCTCCTTGAGCACGCCGGCCGCGACCGTGATCGCGTCACCGCCGATCGGCAGCCAGCTCAGCAACAGCGACCATTTTCCGTATTTCCGGTACCAGGCCTGCGCCTTGTCCAGCTTGTCATCGCTGACCGGAAACCAGCGGCTGTCGCGAAACCGCTCGACGCCCCGCCCGAGCAGCCAGTTGACTGCAGCGCCCGCCGTATTGCCGACCGAAGCAACCAGCAGCAGACCGACGAGCGAATACCGGTCGGCCAGGATAAGCCCGATCAGGATCGCTTCCGACTGCATCGGAAAGATCGTGGCGGCGATGAAGGCGGCGGAGAATAGACCTGCATAGGCGGCGAAATCGAACATGATGGAGCTATAGCCGAGCCAAATGAAAAAGGGCGGATGAAAGTCCGCCCTTTCTGTTTTCACACCAAGAAGGCTCAGGCCTGGCTGGGACGCTCGCCGTCGCCGACCGCCTTTTCGCCGGCGGTTTCGGTCTGCGCCTTGTGGCGGGTGCGCCAGTCGCCAAGGAAGAGCAGGATCGGCGCCGCGATGAAGACGGACGAAAGCGCTGCGACGGCGATACCGAAGACCATCGGCACCGCGAAGCTTTCCACAGCGCTACCACCCCAGATCGCCATCGGCAGCAGGGCCAGGAAGGCGGTCGCCGAAGTATAGAGGCTTCGGGCGAGCGTTTCGTTGATCGACAGGTCGATCACGTCGCGCAGCGACATCTTCTTGTAGAGCCGCATGTTTTCACGCATGCGGTCGTAGACCACGACCTTGTCGTTGACGGAATAACCGACCAGCGTCAGCAACGCCGCGATGGCCGTCAGGTTGAAGTCGAGACCGGTCAGCGCGAAGAAGCCGATCGTCTTCGTCACGTCGAGCACGAGCGTCGCGATCGCGCCGACGGCGAACGGCCATTCGAACCGCGCCCAGATGTAGATCATCATGGCGATCGAGGCGAGACCGACCGACAGGAAGCCGGCGGTGGCAAGCTCGCCGCTGACCTTCGGGCCGACGACTTCGGTGCGTTCCACCTTGGCGGTCTGGTCGATCTTGGTGATCTCCGCCTTCAGCTTCTCGACGGCGACCGTCTGGGCCTGCTCGCCGCCGGGCTGGCGCTCGACGCGGACAAGTACGCGGTTTTTGCCGCCGAATTCCTGCAGGGCCACTTCGCCCAGGCCGAGCTCTCCGAGGCCGGAGCGGAAGGCTGCAAGATCGGTCTGCTGCGTGGTGGTGACTTCCATCTGGATACCGCCGCGGAAGTCGACGCCGTAGTTGAGGCCTGGCGTGAAGAACAGCACGACCGAGGCGATCGACAGGATCACCGAGACGCCGATGCCGAGGAAGCGGCCCTTCATGAAGTGGATATGGGTGCCGTCCGGAACGAGCTTGATCGGCAGCAGCGGCCTGATGTCGATCTTCTTCAGCTTCCTGCGGGCGGTGATGAACACCATCGCGACGCGAACGACGGATACGGCCGTGAACATCGAGATCATGATGCCGAGGCCCATGGTGACGGCGAAGCCGCGCACGGGGCCGGAGCCGAACCAGAAGAGCAGGACCGTGGCGATCAAGCTGGTGACGTTACTGTCGACGATGGTCGAATAGGCGCGCTTGAAGCCCGCATCGATCGCTGCAAAGGCGCTGCGACCCTTGCGCGACTCTTCCTTGATGCGTTCGTTGATAAGGACGTTGGCGTCAACAGCAAGGCCGATGCCGAGCACGACGCCGGCGATGCCCGGCAAGGTCAGCGTCGAGCCGATCAGCGTCAGGCCGGCGAAGGTCAGGATGACGTTGATGAACAGCGCGACGTTCGCGAGGATGCCCCAGGTGCCGTAGAGAAACAGCATGAAGGCGACGACCAGGCCGAAGCCGATGAGGCCGGTGAAAATGCCCATTTCGATGGCGTCGGCGCCGAGGTCGGCACCGACGGTGCGTTCCTCGATGACGGTCAGCTTGGCGGGCAGGGCGCCGGCGCGCAGCAGCGCAGACAGCGTGTTGGCTTCGGAAACCGAGAAGCCGCCCGAAATCTGGCCCGAACCGCCGGTGATCGGCGTGCGGATGACCGGCGCGCTGAGAACCTTGTTGTCGAGCACGATCGCGAAGGGACGGCCGACATTCTGCTGGGTGATCTGCGCGAAGCGGTTGGCGCCGGCGCTGTCGAAGCGGAAGTTGACGACGGGTTCGTTGGTCTGCTGGTCGAAGGCGGCGCGGGCATCCGTCAGGCGGTCGCCGGACAGTTCGACGCGGTCGAGGACCGGATACTGGTTGCCGCCCTCGTCGGCGAGCATGGTGACGCCGGCCTCGCCCTGCTGGCCGAGCAGATGGAAACTCATCTTGGCGGTCGAGCCGAGGAGCTGGCGAAGGCGGGACGGATCCTGTTCGCCCGGAAGCTGCACGAGGACGCGGTCCGAACCGACTCGCTGGATGGTCGGCTCGGCGACGCCGACCTGGTCGACGCGCTGGCGGATAATTTCAAGGCTCTGCTCGACAGCCGCGGTGATGTGCGAGTTGATGCCGGCTTCCGTCTGGGCGATCGAAATCGTGTTGTCGGTCGGCGTGGTGATCGCGAGATCGCTGCCGCCGACGCTCGTGCCGAGGCCGATCGGGTTGGCGAGCGTCTGGAGTTCCGTCACGGCTGCAGCGCGCTGGGCCGCGTCGCGCACTGCAACGGTGATCGTATCGCCGGACCGGCGGATCGCAGAAGTGTTGATGTTCTTGTCGCGCAGCACGCGGCGGGCGTCCTGCAGCAGGCTCTGGACGCGTTCGTTGATCAGGTCGGGACGGTCCACCTCGAGCACGAGATGCGAGCCGCCACGCAGGTCGAGGCCGAGTGCCACGCGGCTATGCGGCAGCCACGACGGCATGCGGTCGAGCGCCGACTGGGGTATCACGTTCGGTAGAGCGACCAGAATACCGAGAATGATGATGACGGCATAGCTCGCCACCAACCATGGGGAATTTCTCATATGTTTAATCCTGCTGAGCCCGGGCCACGCTCTGTCGAGCGGTTAGGGCAGAATGCTGATGCCGTTCAAGCGCTTGGCGCGCGATATCTCAGACACGGGCCGGCGGCGCGCGCGCCAGCGAACCATGCCAGAACGGCGAGGCCGCCGGATGGGAAGACGGCTTCGAGGCGAAGGCCGGGACGAAAATCGGGAAAGTGATCTCGATGGCGCGGGCTTCCAGCGCACCGCCGCCCGCGTGCCAATGGGCGCCCGTTCCGTCCTTGCGGTCCATGGCTGCCAGTGCGCGCAAAGGTTCGCGCTTGGTCAGGTGCGGAGTGTCGCTGGTCCTGTCGGCCGAAAGAATGCCGCGGGGGAATTGCACGTCCTTGACGACACTCGACAGCAGGCCGAACAGCGCAGCGATCAGCAGAGCGGCGGCAAAGACCGGCCAGCGCGACAGGTGGCTTTCCTGTTCACGTCCGTTTCTCGTCCGCTTGTCCTGCGGAAACAGCGCCATCCGCATCAGCTCCGGAGCGTTAAAAATCCCGAAGTCTCGGCTTCGGAACGGAATGCCGCCTTCTAAAGGAGAGGTTGGAGGCGGTCAATCTCCAGTCGGCCGGGAGCGTAACGGCAGATTGCGGCGGCATTTGCGCCGATCACGGCATTGCGGGTCGGAACCGGCGCTTTTGCCGATCTGCCTGCATGAGACCATGAAGAGCCGCCTCTATTTGTGGATCGGGTCCTTCCACAGGACTTCTTCCGGCTTCTCGATGGGTTCGATATCGAGATTGACGACGATCGGGTCCTGGCCGGAGCGGCATAGCACGCATTCCAGCGTTTCGTCCGGACTGGCGTTGATCTCCTGGTGCGGTACATAGGGCGGCACGTAGATGAAATCGCCGGGGCCGGCCTCCGCCACGAATTCCAGGTTGTCGCCCCAGCGCATCCGCGCTTTTCCCTTGAGCACATAGATGATGCTTTCGAGATCGCCGTGGTGATGGGCGCCGGTCTTGGCGTTGGCATGGATCGTCACCGTGCCAGCCCAGATCTTCTCGGCGCCCGCGCGGGCGTTGTTGATCGCGGTCGCGCGGTTCATGCCGGGAGTCTGGGCGGTGTTGGGATCGAGCGAATTGCCGGGAATGACTTTCACGCCGTGCTCGCGCCAATCGACGTTGGAATGACCGTCATGGTCATCGTCATGAGGGTGGTGATGATCGTCGTGGCTATGGCTCAAGATCGTTCTCATTGACTAGGACGGGGCTCACCAACTCTTGCGAGTAGGGGGTCCGCGAGCCCCTGACCGGCGTCATGCCGGCTGGAGGCCACGTAGCTTTGCTCGAGGAACATGATCAATGGGAACATCCCAAATGTCAAAGACTTGGTAAGGAAAGAATAACTTTCCTGTTTCAAATCAACGCACTGTCACGCGCCGATAGCCCCTTTGGCCTCTCCAGCGCGAACGGCAGATCGAACCGCCGCTTGCCGGTTGCAGCGCGGATCGCGTCGTGAACACGGCGGGGTTCGTGGGTGAAGGAGGCTCAAACGCCCTGGATGAGCGGCAGGACTTCAATGGAGCCCTGGTAGATCATGTCGAGGGCCACATAGACGATGACGGCCAGGCCGACATAGGCGATCCAGCGGAAGCGGGACAGGAGTTTGGCGACGAAGTTGGCCGCCACGCCCATCAGCGCGATCGAGATGATCAGGCCGACGATCAGCACTATGGAATGTTCCTTGGCGGCACCGGCGACGGCAAGCACATTGTCGAGCGACATCGAGACGTCGGCGACGACGATCTGGGTGGCGGCCTGGAAAAAGGTCTTGTTGGCAGCCTTTTCCTTCGTGGTGGCGGCGGCATGTGCATCGTCGCTCTGGCCTTCGCGCAGTTCGTTCCACATCTTCCAGCAGACCCAGCCGAGCAGCAGGCCGCCCGCGAGCTGAAGCCCCTTGATCGCCAGAAGATAGGTGGCGACGACCGCAAACACGAGGCGCAGCACGGTGGCGGCGGAAATGCCGAAGATGATCGCTTTCTTGCGGAGTGCGGCTGGAAGACCGGCGGCAGCAAGGCCGATGACGATGGCATTGTCGCCGGAAAGAACGAGGTTGATGGCAATGACCTCGAGAAGCGCCGCAAGGCCGCCTGCGGTGAAGAGTTCCATCATGAAGCGTGAACCTGAATCGGGAATAGATCGAGGGTGTGAGGTTATGCTGATCTTCTAGTCATGCTTTTATGCGGACTGGTACAGAATATTTCCAAGCGCTTGGCAAGCGCATTTTGCGTTTTGTCAAACGGCATCGTCCGCTATCGAAGCGGATTTCGCCCGGGAAGAAGGCAGACGATCCGAGCAGCAGTTTTTTACCGCGCTCTACCTCCACTTGCCGCGACTCACCTGCCCCCTATATGGCCTCACGGCGGAACAGGTCCCCAACCTGCCACTCAAGGCGCGGAGTTTTTCGCCTCGGGAAGCTGTGGGGGCAAGCGTCCAAGGAATGAAGGAGACGTTGATGGCGCAGAAGGCCGTTGTGCTTGTCGTCGAGGATGAACCGCTGATCCGCTTTACCACGCTCGATGCGCTGGAAGAGGTCGGACATTACGTATTGGAAGCCGGCAATGCCGACGAGGCGATGGTGCTGTTCCGCAACCGCGACGATATCGACATTGTCTTCACCGACGTCAACATGGCCGGGTCCATGGATGGCATTCAGCTTGCTCAGCGTATCCGCGCCATCCGCCCGAGCATCGGCATCATCATCACGTCGGGCGTTGTCAGCCTCGATCCGATGCTTCTGCCGACCAATACGGTGTTCCTGCCGAAACCCTATCAGCACGACCTGCTGCTGTCCTCGATCCACGAGATGATGCCGGGCTGAAGACGGGCCGCCGGAACCAAGTGGCATGGCTTCCGGTTACCTCCTTCGATCAACCGGAGGAATTTCAGATGCTGAAGAGGTTCATCGCGTTTTCCGCCCTTTCGCTGTCGCTTGCGGCACCCGTCTTGGCCCAGACATCCGGCCCTGGCGCAACTCCCGCCTTGCCCGGCGCGACAGCGACCACACCCGATGCCAATTCCGGCGCCTCGAGGGTCACGACGCTTCCCGGCGTTACCGATCCGACGACCACCAACAGCACGACCGGCACTGTCGATCAGGAAGATCACTGCCAGCCGCCGGGGACGCCGAGCAATACCAATCCAAGCGCCGAAGCCCTGACGGTGCCGCGGCCTGAACAGGCGTGCAACTGATAGAGAGACGAAAACGCCTTTACTCTTCGTCAATCTCTATTAAGTTGGTAGACATTGAAGCGGCCACGGAAGCGGATCCAAAACCGTCTTCGCGTGGTCCCCAAGACAGCCTTTCGCCCAGAGCAACCAAGGACGAGGAGTGTGCTTGATGACTTATGATGTCGCCGTCGTCGGTTCCGGTTTTTCCGCAATCGCCCTTACCGTCAATCTCCTTCGCTTCCTGCCGTCCTCAGCCTCGATCGCTGTGGTCGGCGACGATCCCGGCTTCGGGCGGGGCACCGCCTACCGCACCGAATTTTACCTGCACCGCCTCAATGTGCCGGCGGCGCGGATGAGCGTGTTTCCGGATCGGCCGGACGATTTCGTCGAATGGCTGCGCCGCCAGGGCAGGGCGGCCTTTCCTGAGGATTTCGCCTCTCGCGGCGACTACGGCCTCTACCTGCGCGACACGCTGGCCTCGCTGCTGAGGCCCCGCGAGCGGCGCGCGCATGTGGATTTCATCCGGGCCAAGGCCACCGCCTGCGTCCACTGCGAACAGGACGGGCTCGTCTTCCATCTCGACAATGGCGGCGAATTGCGCGCCCGTACCGTTATCCTGGCACTCGGCGTCGGCAATGCCGATCTGCCTCTGCCGAAGGATCGCATCGATTCGGCCGTCGGCGCCCGAACCATCGACAATGCTTGGCGGCTCGGGTGGCTTTCGCGCGTGGGCCGTACCGACGAACTCTGTATCTTCGGCTCTGGGCTAACGATGATCGACCAGGTCCTGTCGCTGCGGGCCCAGGGCCATCGCGGCCGCATCCATGTCCTGTCGCGGCGCGGATTGGTGCCGCACCCGCATCCGACCCGGCGCGCCGCTCCGGTCACGCCCGACCTGCCCGATACCCGGGAGATCAGCGCGCTGCTTCACGCTTTGCGCCGGCAGGTGGAGAACGGTGCCGACTGGCGGGGCGTCGTCGACGGCCTGCGACCCCAGACACAGGCTTTGTGGCAGAGCCTCAGTGCTGTTCAGCGGTCCCGTTTCCTTCGGCACGCGCTGGCCTGGTGGAATGTCCACCGCCATCGTATCGCGCCTGAGGTATTTGCGCGCTTCGATGCGCTTATGAAGGACGGCACGGTTACCGTGCATGCAGGCTTCCTCCGCTCGATCGACCGGGATGGCGAGGGTCCGCGTGTCCAGTTCAGGCAGCGCGGCACGCCGGACATCCTCTCTCTCCATGCCGACTGGATCGTCAACTGCACAGGTATGGAGCGCGCCGGCATCGGCCATTCGCCGTTGCTGACCGAGATGCGCAATCGACAAATGATCTCCATGGACGAGCTTGGACTTGGCATTTGCGTCGATCGGCAGTCTCGGGTTCTCGACCCGGACGGCCGGCCGCAGCCGGGCCTGTTTGCAGCCGGAGCGCTCACCGCCGGCCAGTTCTGGGAGATCACGGCGGTGCCGGATATCCGTGTCCAGGCGAAGGCGCTTGCCGAAGAGATTACGACCCAGATCGCCCGCGCTGCGCCGCGGACGGCCCGCATCGCGTGATCAGGCATTCTCTGAGCATGATTTTCTCCTGACGGGATATCTGCGGCAGGTTCCTTGCTTTCATGCTGCGGTACCCACGCTAATCTGGAGAAACTCATTGCGCAGAGAGGAATTTCCATGGCCCTGAAACTCGTCGGTCTTGCGGGTAGCTATAACCGCCCATCCAAGACCTTTGCGCTGGTCGAACACATCGCTTCCGTGGCGGCCGAGCGTTATGGATTCGACGTCCGGCTCCACGACCTTACCGATGTCGGGCCGTCTCTCGGTCAGGCACAACGCCAGGGCGATCTTGACGAAGCAGCCACCAGGGTGCTCGCCGATGTCGTGGAGGCCGATTTCCTGATCGTCGGCTCGCCGACCTACAAGGGCAGCTATCCTGGCCTCTTCAAACATTTCATCGATCTGATCGATCCGGAACAACTGCGCGCCAAGCCGATCCTGATCACCGCAACCGGCGGCGGCGACCGGCATGCACTGATGGTCGAACATCAGCTTCGGCCGCTGTTCGGCTTCTTCATGGCCCATACATTGCCGACGGCCGTCTACGCCTCCGATCGCGATTTCACCGACTATCGGATCGTCTCGGAGTCCCTGCAGCAACGGATCGGCTTTGCCGTCGACGAGCTTGCCGCCTTCTTCCCCGTCCGGGAACTCGCTGCCGCCGAGTAACTTTACTTTCGCCGGATTTGTCGTCATCAATCCCCGGCATCGCAATCCGGAGGGGAACGCATGACGATCGAAGAAGACATGGCGAAGATCGCGGAACAGGAGAAGGCACTTGTCTTCGACCGGTTCGACCTGACCACTGCCTGGGACCTCGGATCGCTGCTTCGCCACATGGCCGTCGAACGGGGCCTGAGCGTCGTCATCGACGTGCGGCTGCATTCGATGTCGGCCTTCTACACGGCATTGCCGGGCACCACCGCAGACAACGAAAACTGGGTACGCCGCAAGCGCAATCTGGTGTTCCGCTTTTTCCAGTCGAGTTATGCAATCGGGCGGAAGCTCGAGCTCCAGGGTGATACGGTGGAAAGCCGATACGGTATTCCCGCAGCGGACCACGCGCCGCATGGCGGCAGCTTTCCGATCAAGGTCGCCGGTGTCGGCTGCATCGGGGCGGTGACGGTGTCGGGCCTGCCGCAGCGCGAGGATCATAACATGGTCGTCGAAGCCCTTGCCCGAATGACCGGCAAGGATATCTCCACACTCCGTCTCGACTAAGGAGATATGCCATGGCGCAGGCCGACATAAAGACCCCCGGGGAAGTTTTCACCTTCTGGTTCAAGGAGCTGACCCGCAAGGACTGGTTCGAGAAGAATGAGGCGCTCGACGAGGCAATGCGCCGGCATTTCGCGGCCACTCATCTTTCGCTTGCCCGCGGCGACCTCGACGCCTGGCGGACGTCGCCGGAAAACCGGCTGGCGGCGGTGATCGTGCTCGACCAGCTTTCCCGCAACCTCTATCGCGGCACCCCGCTTGCCTTCGCAACGGATTGGCTGGCCTTGCGGGAGGCCAGGCTGGCGATCGAGGCTGGCGCGGATATGGCGGTCCTGCCCGAGCAGCGCGGCTTCTTCTATCTTCCCTTCGAGCATTCGGAGACGCTCGCCGATCAGGATCGGTCGGTTGAACTCTTCGCCTTGCTGGGTGATGCGGAATATCTGGACTATGCGGAACGTCACCGTGCGGTGATCCGCGAATTTGGTCGTTTCCCGCATCGCAATGCGCTGCTCGGCCGGGAATCGACCGCCGCCGAACTCGAATATCTTGCCAAGCCCGGCGCCGGTTTCTGATCTCGAAGTAATTATCGGCGGAACATGCGTGCGACGGCAATCAGGATGCATGCACCGATGAAGCCGGCGATCAGGTAGCCGATCCAGCCGCCGAGCACGACGCCGAAGACGCCGAGAATGGCATTGGCGATGATGGCGCCGACAATGCCCAGGATGATGTTCATGATCAAGCCCATGTCGCTTTTCATGAACTTTTCGGCGAGCCAGCCGGCAATGCCGCCGATGATGATGGCTGCGATCCAGCCGATACCTGCCTGTTCCATGACTTACCCTCAATGATTGTTGGGACGGGGAAACGCGAAGAAATGTTCCAGGTTCCAGGAATTGGAACAATTCCTGGAACCTGGACTACAGCATTCCTTTTCTTCGCCCAGAAGTCACTCTATTTTCGCCGACGAATCCGATCGAAAGACAAAAGAGCAGACATTTGACAGAACTTCCCACGACCGGCCCTTCAACCGTTCAGCGCATAACCCGCGTGCTGTTCGCCGCACTCATGATCGCCGCCGTCCAGCTGGGCTCGTCGTCGCATGTGTTTGCCCAGACGCAACAGCAGGCGCAGGGACAGCGCCAGGAGCAGGTGCCACCCGACGTCACCCTCGATTCGATCAATTCGGACATGAAGGGCAAGATAGACACGATCCGTCAGCGGCTCGATAGCTTCCGCAACCGGATCCAAAGCGACGCCGATGACGATGCGCGCCTTGCGGAACTCAGGGTTCAGGCGGAAACGATCGTCGGCGAAATGCGCTCGGCCTCGGATGCCATGCGCACTCGCGTCGAACAGATCCAGGCCCGGCTTAAGAGCCTCGGCGAGCCGCCTGCGGCCGGCCAGCCTCCGGAAGCGCCCGCGGTCGTTGAAGAGCGCAATCGGCTGTTGAACGAGCGCTCCGAGCTCAATCTGATCGTCGACGACGCCGGCCAGCTTTCCAACAGCGCGACCCAGGTCGCCAACACGATCACCAATCTGCGCCGTACGCTGTTTACCCAGACGCTGTTCCGCCACACCGAGCTATCGGGCGAATTGTTCGCCGATGCCGGCCACGCGTTCGTCGCCGAAGTCGGGAATTTCGGCTCCACCTTCAGCGGCTGGATCAGTTTCGTCTGGAAATTCAAGAAGCTGCAGCTGCTGGGCGCTCTGGCGCTGTCACTTGGCGCGGCCATGCTCTTCCTGTCCGGAGGATACCGGCTGTTCGGGCGCTTCATCCGGCGAAACGACCACGAGCATCCTTCCTACATAAGGAGATTGTCGGTGGCCTTCTGGTCGACGGTGATCCAGACCGTGGCGCTGGCGGCCTTTCTGCTCGCTTCCTTCCTGTTCCTCGACGGCTTCAACGTGCTGCGGACGGATATCACGCCGATCGTGGTGACCTTCTTCGGCTTCGTCTGGTTCGTCAATTTCGTCTGGAAGCTCACCTATGGCGTATTGGCGCCGGGCGAGCCGGAGTGGCGGCTCGTCCGCATCACCAATCGCGGCGCCCGCCTGCTGACCCTTGCCGTGCTCGCCATGGCGATCGTCAACGGGCTCGACTATCTGCTCGGCGCGATCAGCGAGGCGCTGAATTCGCCGCTGGTTCTGACCATCGTCAAAAGCCTGCTCGCTTCGGTGATCATCGGCCTGATCCTGATTGCCATCTCCTTCGTCCAGCCGCGGCTTGTCGAGGGTGAAGATCCCGATGGGCCGGGACATCGGTGGCCGCGGTACTTTCCGCTGTTCCTCCGTGTCATGGGTCTGCTCCTGATCCTGTCGGTTCTGACGGGATATGTGGGGCTTGCCCGGTTCGCTTCGACCCAGATCGTGCTGACAGGTGCGGTGATCGTGCTGATCTATATCGGGCTCCTGTCGGGCAGGGCGGTTTCGAAACAGGGATCGTTCACGGATACGGCGGTCGGCCGCCGGCTCGCCGAAAGCTTCAGTTTCGGCGAGGTCTCCCTCGACCAGGCAGGGCTCGTTGCTGGACTTGGCATCTACGCCTTTGCGCTGATCCTCGGCATCCCCCTCATCCTGCTGACCTGGGGCTTCCAGATCGCCGATATCGAAGCCTGGATCTACAGTTTCTTCACGCAGATCCGGATCGGCAACATCTCGATCTCGATCGTCGGCATCCTCGGCGGCATCCTGCTTTTCGGCCTCGGTTTCGTCGTCACCCGCTGGGTACAGAAGTGGATCGACGGCAATGTGCTGGCGCGCAGCCAGGTGGATCTCGGGGTCCGCAACTCGGTCAAGACCGGTATCGGTTACCTCGGCATCGGGCTTGCGGTGATCGTCGGCGTCTCGGCCGCGGGCATCGATCTCTCGAGCTTCGCGCTGGTGGCATCCGCGCTGTCGGTCGGCATCGGTTTCGGTCTCCAGAATATCGTCTCGAACTTCGTCTCCGGTCTGATCCTGCTCGTCGAGCGGCCCTTCAAGGTCGGCGACCATGTGGTGACCGGGGCGACAGAAGGTATCGTCAAGCGCATTTCGGTGCGCGCCACGGAGATCGAGACGTTCCGCAAGCAGTCGATCATCGTGCCGAATTCCGACCTCATCAATTCGCCGGTCGGCAACTGGACGCATCGCAACAAGATCGGGCGTTCCGAGGTGCCGGTCGCGGTGAGCCACCACACCGATCCGCAGAAGGTGATGGATATCCTTCTGGAACTGGTCGATCAGGTGCCGGAAGTGCTGCGCAATCCGGAACCGCATGTGGAGTTTCTGAGCTTCGGGCCTTCCTCGCTCAATTTCGAACTGAGGTTCCATCTGGCCGACATGGGCGAGGGTTTGAGGATCCGCAACAATCTGCGGATCGCCATCCTCAGGCGGTTCAAGGAGGAGGGGATCGATATTCCGTTCCCGCAGCAGGAGATCATCTTTCATCGGGGCCGGCCGATCCTGCCGGAGGAGAACGATGCAAGAGGGGGCGCGTAACGGCCCTCTCCCCGAGCCCCGCGCGGCCATTCTGATGATCGTCGCGGGCGGGCTCCTGGCATGTCGTAAACAGGCGTTTGGCCCGCCTGTCGGAATTGCATAGTCCCTGCAGTTTGCGAAAAGGCCGCACGAGGCCGAAGAGGGGTTCATTCCATGAAGACACATGCACGGGCGGTGGTGATCGGCGGCGGCGTGGTCGGTGTTTCGACGCTTTATCATCTGGCGAAAAAGGGCTGGAGCGATGCCGTCCTGATCGAACGCAAGGAATTGACCTCCGGTTCGACCTGGCATGCGGCGGGCCTTCTGCCGCTTTTCAACCTCTCCTATTCGGTCGGCCAGCTGCACAAATATTCGGTGCGTTTCTATCAGGAACTGCAGGAAGAGACCGGCATGAATGTCGGTTTCTCGAAAGTCTCGAACATCCGTCTCGCCCGCACCAAAGACCGCTGGGAAGAGTACATGTATTATGCCGGGATCGCCGAGACGATCGGTGTCACGGTCAACGTCCTGACGCCCGAACAGGTGAAGGAGATCTGGCCGCTCTGCGAGATGGATGGAATCCTCGGCGCCATCCAGCATCCGGACGACGGCTATATCCAGCCGGCGGACCTCACCCAGGCGCTTGCCAAGGGCGCGCGCGACCTCGGCGCCACGATCTATCGCAACACGACCGTCACCGCCATCGAACAACAGCCGGACGGGCTCTGGAAAGTGACGACCGACAAGGGCGAGATCACCGCCGAACACGTCATTTCCTGCACCGGCAACTTCGCCCGCAAGACCGGCGAGATGGTCGGCATCAACATTCCGGTCATACCGGTCGAACACCAGTACATCGTCACCGAACCGCATCCGGCGATCCAGGAGCGCAAGGCCAAGGGCCTGCCGGAAATGGGGGTCCTGCGCGAATCGGACTCCTCCTGGTACATGCGCGAGGAGAATGGCGGCCTGCTGCTCGGGCCTTACGAGGTCGGAGCACCCGTCTGTTACGTCGACGGTCCGTCCGACGAGAGCGAATACGAGCTCTTCAACGAGGAACTCGACCGGCTGATGCCCCATATCGAGACCGCCATCGTGCGCGTGCCGGCCTTCGGCGAAGTGGGTATCAAGAAGGTCTATAACGGCGCGATCGCCTATACGCCGGACGGCTCGCCGATCGTCGGTCCGGCGCCCGGCCTCAAGAACTTCTGGCTGAACGAGGGCCATTCCTTCGGCATCACCGCCGCTGGCGGCGCCGGCTGGCAGCTGGCGGAATGGATCGTCGATGGCGAACCCACCGTCGACATGATGGGCGTCGATCCGCGCCGCTTCGGGCCTTACGCAACGGAAGGCTACCTCATCGAGAAGAACGAAGAGGCCTATGCCAATGTTTTCACGATGCATTATCCTGACGAGGAGCGTTCTGCCGCGCGTCCGTTGAAGACGACGCCGGTCTATGACCGGCTGAAGAAGATGGGTGCCGTGTTCGGCTCCGTCTACGGCTGGGAACGCGCCAACTGGTTCGCGCCTGAAGGTTATGAAGTGCCTGCGGAAGACCTCGGCGTCGGCGTCGACGTGCTGACCGGCCACAATCATGCGCCGGCACTGGAAGATGGCCGGATCGTCGAAAAATGGTCTTTCCGCCGCTCGAACTATTTCGACCACGTCGGCAACGAGGTCAAGAATGTCCACGAGAATGTCGGCGTGCTCGACATGTCGGCCTTCGCCAAGATGGAAGTGTCCGGCCCGGGTGCGCGCGCTTTCCTCGACTCTATCTTTGCCAATGCGATCCCGAAGAAGCGCGGCCGCATCGCGCTCTGCCACCTTCTGACCAAACAGGGTGGGGTGCGTTCCGAGTTCACGGTCTACGAATGGGCACCGGATCGTTTCTATCTCGTGTCGGCGGGCGCCTATGAGGCGCATGACCAGGATTACCTGCGTAAGCTCGCCCCGACAGATGGCTCGGTCAAACTGACCCAGATCACCCAGAGGCTCGGCGTGCTGGTTCTGGCAGGCCCGAAGTCCCGCCAGGTTCTGAAGAAGCTCACCCGCACCAGCCTCGACAACAAGGATTTCCCCTGGCTGTCCGGCAAGGAGATTTCCGTCGGCATGGCCTCCGCCCATGCGCTTCGCGTCAACTTCGTCGGCGAGCTTGGCTGGGAACTGCATCACCCGATCGAGATGCAGAACTATATCTTCGACAAGCTGATGGAAGCCGGCGCCGAATTCGGTATCAAGCCTTTCGGCATCCGAGCCATGCTCTCGATGTCGGTCGAGAAATCCTACCGGCTCATCCCGCGCGAAATGTCGATCGAGTACAATGCCTACGAGTCCGGCCTCGACCGGTTCATCAAGACCGACAAGGAATTTCTCGGCAAGCAAGGCCTGCTTTCCTACAAGGAAAAGGGGCTGCGGTGGAATTTCTGCACGCTGGTCATCGAAGGCGCCAATGATGTCGATGCCCGCGGTTCGGAGGCGATCTACAACGAAGACGGCGAATTGATCGGCCGCGCCACCAACGGCGCCTACGGCTGGCGTATCGGCAAGTCGTTGGCGCTTGCGATGGTCAAACCGGGCTATGCAGAGACCGGCACCAGGCTCAAGATCAAGATTCTCGGCAGCCTCTACAACGCCAGTGTTGTGCCGGAAAGTCCGTTCGACATGGACAACACTGCGCTGCGGGCCTGAAAACCGGCTAAAAGTAAGAAGTCATTGACGTTAGCGGGCGGTCTTCGGGCCGCCCGTACCGTTTTGATACCGTAGTGCTGCCCTGATTAACGGTTCTGCAAAGCGTTTCCACTAGGGATGTTATCAGAGGGGATAATATCTTATTCGATAGGGGCACCATGACATTCCTCGGCATCTCCGGGATGCAGTATTCCGGCCAATCACTGGCAAACTCCCGCATCCTGCTTGCGGAGGATTCGAACGTCTTTACGTCGATGATCGGGACCCGGCTCAGGGAGCTGTTCGGCATCGAGGTCGAGATCTGCCGCAACTTCGAGGAATTGCAGTTCGCCTATGACCGCTCCGCCGAGCCGGTGATGCTGGCGATTTCCAATATCAATCTGCCAGGCGCGGAAAACGGGGAAGCGCTGGAGTATCTCGTCGATCTGTCGATCCCAACCATCGTCTTTACCGGGACCTTCCATGAAGAAACCCGCGACAAGCTGCTGACCAAGGATATCGTCGACTATATCCTCAAGGACAATGTCTTCGCGGTTGAAATGCTGGCCGAATCGGTCTGCCGGTTCCTTACCAATCATCGCCACCACGTCCTGATCGTCGACGACAGCCCGACCGCAAGAGCGCTGCTCTCAAGCCGCCTGAAGCGCTACAATTTTCGGGTCAGCGTTGCGGAGAACGGTGCCAAGGCCTTGGATATTCTCAAGAAGAACCCGGATATCGGCCTCGTGGTCACCGACTACAACATGCCCGATATCGACGGCTTCGAACTCACCCGACGCATCCGTTCGGTGCGCGGCTCGCACGAGCTCAGGATCATCGGCGTGTCGTCCTCTTCGAACCGGCTGCTTTCGGCCCGCTTCCTGAAGGCCGGCGGCAATGACTTCATGCTGCGCCCCTTCATCGACGAGGAATTTTACTGCCGCGTCAACCAGAACCTGGATACGCTCATCCAGATCCGGTCGATGCAGGCAAGACGCCAGGAAACGGCGGTGAAGAACGTCGCCTGATCCCCGAGGAACTCCGTATGCCGTACCTTCTAAGCCAGCATTCCCGGGAGAAGGAGCGTCTGACCTACGGTTTGGCGCCGCCGTCGCGCATCGAGATGGAGGCGGCTCGTCCGACTGCCGATCCGTTGACCGGTTTTGCCAACCTGAAGGAATTTTACCGGCTTGGCGAACCGTTGGTCGGGGAATGTCTTTCCGAGGGGATATCCTGCGCCGTCGCGATCGTGGACATCGACCATTTCCGGCGGTTGAACGCTGTCCATTGCGAAGAAATCGTCGCCCAGGTCGTCAAGACCACCGCCGCCAGGCTTGGTTCCGCGTGTCGCGACAACCGACATTTTCTTGCGCGGCTGGGTGACGAAGAGTTCGGCATGCTGCTGGTCGGCCTCGACGTAGCCGCTGCGACGGAATTCTGCGAGAAACTGAGGCTTGATATTGCCGGCATCAGGATCGTTTCCGGCGATGTCGATTTTTCGATGACCGTTTCGATCGGACTGGCGGAGGTCTGCGGCCCGGAAACGTTCGACAATTATCTCAACGCCGCAGAACAATTCCTGTTCATGGCGAAAAGCCATGGCCGGAATCGGGTGTTTTCGGATTATACAATAGCGCTGCAGGCGGCAGGCTGACCCGCCGCAATCCCACGGCTCAGGCCACGACGCCGGTGCGCGACGTATTCATGTTGAGCTTGCGCTCGGCCCGCTCCTGCTGCGGCGAACGGTTATAGACCTCCCGATAACATTTCGAGAAATGCGACGCGGACACGAACCCGCAGGCAACCGCCACCTCGACCACGGGCATCGAGGATTGCACGAGCAGGTGCCTTGCCCGGTCGAGCCGGATCTCCAGATAATAGCGCGCCGGCGAGCGGCCCATTTCCTGGCGGAACAGGCGTTCGATCTGGCGCCGGGAGAGGCCGGCGTCGTCGGCGATCTCGACCAGCGACAGCGGTTCGGAGAGGTTGTTTTCCATGACCTCGATGATCGTCAGAACCTTGGCGTTCTGGACGCCGAGGCGCGCCCGCAGCGGCAGGCGCTGGCGGTCGTGCGGGTTGCGGACACGGTCCGTCAACTGCTGCTCGCAGACGCGGTTGACGAGGTTCTCGCCGAAATCCTGGCTGATCAGGTTCAGCATCATGTCGAGCGAGGCGGTGCCGCCGGCGCAGGTATAGAGGTTCGAATCGACCTCGTAGAGATCCGCATAGACTTCCGCCTGCGGGAATGCCTCGGCAAAGCCCGGCAGGTTCTCCCAGTGGATCGCACAGCGCTTGCCGTTCAGCAGCCCGGCCTGGGCGAGGACATGCGCTCCGGTGCAGAGGCTTCCAACGGCAATGCCGCGGTTATAGGTCTCGCGCAGCCAGGCGTTGACCGACTTGTTGTTGAATTCCTCCACGTAGACGCCCGAGCAGACCAGAACCATGTTTGGACGGTTTTCACCGGAGAGGTTGCGACGTTCGTCGGCGAGAGAAGAGTTTACTTCGATCCCGATGCCGCTCGAGGAATAGACCTTTTCGCCGTCGGCGGAACAGAGCCGCCAGGTATAGGCCGAGTATCCGAGCATGCGATTGGCGATTCGCAGCGTCTCCACCGCTGCAGCAAAAGGCAGCATGGTGAAATGGGGAACAAGAAAAAAGACGAGAGAGCGCTTTGCTGCCGGGTTTTTGGTCATCACATTCATGCCGTCATTCCCCTTGTTCGTGGCCGTACATTGCGGCCCGCTTTTCTTCAAAAGCGACATTGGCACGGGGAAAGGCGGCGGAGAAGGGCTTTGGACGACAGGCTGATAACATTTTTGCGACATAAGCGGGTCGCAGACGTAATTGCCAAAGGCGATAGGCTCAAAGCGTGTCTCAGACTACATGGCCCGCTTCGCTGTTCGCGTCGGCGGGCCATGGAGCGGGAGGGTTATCGGCGATGCGGTGCGGCATTGGTCGTCGGCCATCCGATGTCCTTGCGGATTTCTGCCGGCAGACCTTCCAGCATTCTTTCGGTCTGGCGACGACGCCATTGATCGCGAAGGCTGATAACCGCGTCCAGGGCAGGGCGGATGAGCGAGGCGAACGATGACGGCCGGGACCGGGAGCGATCGCTCTCCTGATAGGTGATCATAGTCATGTCAGTTCTCCTTGAGTGTCTCATGGGACAACGCTCAGTCGGGACAATGAACGCCATCAATCCATCAATCAATCGGATGCAAGTTATGCGTCTCATGAAATTCTGTTTGGTATCGACGCTTGCTTCCGATGTTTTTGAGTATGCCGCCGGTTTGACATTCAATCAAACGAAATGATATGGTGCTTAAGTTCAGAATTATTGATAGAGGCTGACATGACTGTCCCATTCCGCCCGCCGCTTCCGCTGCTCGATAATGACGTATTGCGCACGTTCGTGGCGATTGCCGAAACCGGCAATTTCTCGACCGCGGCCGATGCAGTTCTGCGTACGCCGTCAGCGGTCTCGATGCAGATCAAGAAACTGGAAGAGCAGTTGAAGACGACGCTCTTCCTGCGCGACGCTCGCTCGGTGTCGCTGACGCAGCATGGCGAGATGCTGCTTTCCTATGCGCGGCGCATGCTGGCGCTCTCCAACGAGGCAGTGTCACGTTTCGTCATGCCGGAACTCTCCGGCGTGGTGCGTCTCGGCGCGCCGGACGATATCGCCGAACGCCTTCTGCCGAAGGTGCTCAAGGATTTTGGCGAAAGCTTTCCGGGCATCATGGTCGATGTCACGGTCGATATGAGCGTTGCGCTCAAGAAGCGCATGGACGAGCAGCGGCTGGACCTGGCGCTGATCAACTGCGCCACCCGGCCTTTCTCGACGGCCGGAGAGATGATTCATACGGAACGACTGGTCTGGGCCGGCGCCAAATGCGGCACCGCCTATCTGCGCGATCCGCTGCCGATCTCCGTCTGGGAAGACGGATGCGTGTGGCGACATGATGCAATCTCTCAGCTCGAGAAGCACAAGCGGAGCTATCGCATCGCCTATGCCAGCGCCCATACGATGGCGCAGCGCGCCGCCGTGCTGTCCGATCTGGCGATCGCGCCGTTCCCGCGCTCCTATGTCACCGACGACATGCAGATACTCGGAGCGAAGGAGGGCCTGCCGGAGCTCATCAACTTCGATATCCGACTGTTGACGGCACCGCAGCTTTCCGTGCCCGGCAAGGCCGTGGCCGAAAGCATCCGCGAAGCTTTCGGCTCGCTGGTCGCCGCTGCTGCCTGATCCTACTCGCGGCCGCGGCGACGTCTGCGGCCGCCTTCTCCCGAAGCCTCGGCCGGCGCCTTGCGCTCCGGCAGGGTGATGACTGCCGCCAGGTGCGGGAAGGCATCGACCTTGTTCGGCAGGGCCATGGCATAAACGAAATGCTCCTGGAATTTCGGCTCCAGGGCTGTTTCGATCTTCTCGATCCTGCGCACGGTTTCCTCGATCTCGCGGCGGTAGCCGCGGTTTAGCAGGCACATCCGCGCTCCCGTGCCGGCGGCATTGCCGACCGATTTGACGCGGCCCAGATCGCAATCCGGGATGAGGCCCAGCACCATCGCGTATTTCGGATCGATGAACGTGCCGAAGGCGCCGGCGAGCCCGATGCGGTCGACATGGTCGACACCCTGCTTGTCCATCAACAGCTTGACGCCGGCATAAAGCGCCGCCTTGGCGAGCTGGATGGCGCGCACGTCGTTCTGGGTCACTGTGATGCGCTGCTCGCCGTCATGCACGAGATAGGAGAAGGTCCGGCCATTCTGGAGGATGCGCGGGCTGCGCTCCGCCATCGTGCCGTCCACCACGCCGTCTTCCGAGATCAATCCGGCGAGATACATTTCGGCAATCACTTCGATGATCGCCGAACCGCAGATGCCGGTGATCCCGGTCGCAGCGGCTGCATCGGCAAAACCCGGCTCGTCCGACCAGGGCTCGATGCCGATCACCCGGAAGCGCGGATCGAGGGTTTCGGCGTCGATGCGGATACGCTCGATGGCGCCGGGTGCTGCCCGCTGGCCCGACGAGATTTCGGCACCTTCGAAGGCCGGACCGGTCGGCGAGGAGGCCGCGACGACACGGGTCGAATTTCCGAGCACGATTTCCGCATTGGTGCCGATGTCGACCAGCAGCATCATCTCCTCCTGCCGGTGCGGACCTTCCGACAGGGTTGCCGCCGCGGCATCGGCACCGACATGGCCGGCAATGCAGGGCAGGAGATAGGTGCGGGTGCCGTCGTTCATCGGCAAGCCGATCTCGGAGGATCTGACCTTTACCGCTCCGGAAACGGCAAGCGCAAAGGGAGCTCCGCCAAGTTCTGTGGGATCGATCCCGAGGAACAGATGGTGCATGATCGGATTACCGACGAAGACGCTGTCGAGAATGTCGGCGCGGGACACGCCGCCGTCGGCGCAGACCTTGCCGATCAGTCCGTTCAGCGCCTCGCGCACGGCTAACGTCATCGCCTCGCGCCCGTCCGGGTTCATCATCACATAGGAAACGCGGCTCATCAGATCCTCGCCGAAGCGGATCTGTGGGTTCGATGTGCCCGCCGACGCCACGGTGCGACCCGACAGCAGCGACGACAGATGCATGGCGATCGTCGTCGAGCCGATGTCGCAGGCTATCCCGTAGGCCTCGTTCTTCAGGCCGGGATAGAGCGCGACGAGGCGGGCGCGATCGTCGTCCCGGTCCTTGTGAATGGCCGCCGTGACCTTCCATTCGCCCTTGCGCAGGATCTGCTGGACCTTGGGAATCAGATGGAAATCAACATCCAGATCGTCGAAATGCCACTCGGCGGCAAGCGCCGCCTTCAGGCGGTCGAGATCGCCGAGCGGTTTTTCCATGTCGGGCTCTTCCACCTCGACATAACACATGCGGATCGCCGGATTGCGGTCGAAGACACGCTCGTCGGCGGCCTTGCGGACCACCTGCGCGTTGATCACCGTATCCTGCGGCACGTCGACGACGAGATCGCCGAGGATCTGGGTCGAGCAGGAGAGGCGGCGCCCCTCGGGAAGCCCGCGCACGCGGTCGTAGCGCTCTTCCTTCGGGCCGAGCGGCGACAGGTGGTCGTTTGCCGAGGTAATGCCGTGCTTGGCGAAATGTCCTTCCTGGACCGAGACCTGGCAGCGCCCGCAGGTCGCCCGCCCGCCGCAGACGCTCTCCACATAGACGCCAAGCTGGCGCGCGGCATCGAGCACCGGCGTGCCGACCGGAAACCGGCCGCGTTTGCCGGACGGCATGAAGAGGACGAGGGGATCTCTCTTGGAAATATCCGCCATGATACCTGTATTTACTCCGTCCGCGCTCCGGCGCCAGCCCGTGCGGCCCGGCCGCCGCGTCGGCCGCTGGCAGCCGAAGGTGCAGCCGTCGCAGCAGTTCCACCGCCTTCGACCGGCTTATAGTCCCGATAGGTCATGATCCAGTTACCGCAATTCTGATCCGTGCCGTTGAGCACATTGGCTGCGCGCACCGCTTCCATCTCCTGCGGCCGGCAGGGGTTCATGATCGCCGACGTCATTCCGGCGCCGATCACCATCGGAATGAAGCCGGCATTGATGCCATGGCGATGCGGCAGGCCGAAGGAAATGTTGGAAAGCCCGCAGGTCGTATTGACCTTCAGCTCCTCGCGCAGGCGCCGCAGCAGCGCAAAGACCTGCAGACCCGCGGTTCCGAGCGCGCCGATCGGCATGACCAGCGGATCGACAACGATGTCATGCGGCTTGATGCCGTAGTCGGCCGCCCGTTCGACGATCTTCTTGGCGACCGCGAAGCGAACGTCCGGATCCATCGAAATGCCGGTCTCGTCGTTGGAGATCGCCACGACCGGTACGTCGTATTTCTTGCAGAGCGGCAGGATCGCCTCGAGCTTTTCCTCCTCGCCGGTCACCGAATTGACCAGTGGCCGGCCCTTGGCGACTTTCAGCGCTGCTTCGATTGCGGCTGTCACCGAACTGTCGATCGACAGCGGCACGTCGACGAGGCCCTGGACGATCTCCAGCGTCCGGACGAGCAGGCCAGGTTCGGTCTCGTTGGGATTGACCGAGGTGACCCCCGCATTGACATCGAGCATAGTGGCGCCCGCCGCCACCTGTTCCAGCGCGTCCCTGATGACCGTGTCGAAATTGCCCTCGATCATCTCGGCCGCGAGCTTCTTGCGGCCCGTCGGGTTGATACGTTCGCCGATCACGCAAAAGGGCTGGTCGAAGCCGATCACGATCTCCCGGGTTGCGGATGCGACGATGGTGCGGGTCATTTCTTCCTCCAGGCGCGCGATGCGGCGCAGAAACGATGTAATTGTCTGAACGTCAGGCGGTTTCGCGGCCGCCGGTCTTCACCAGCGCGACGAGTTTTTCCCTGTCATAGGCTGCTTCGAGCTCGGCCGCCGCCTTGTCGGCTTCGGCTTCAAGATCGTCGGACACGGCGATCGGTTCGGCCTTGCGCCATTCTGCGAGATAGTCGTCGGTGCCGGAGGCGCCGCTGCGCATCGCGCACATGTCGATCGCCTCGGTGAAGCGCAGCGACAATTCCCGCTTGGCGGTCTGGCGGCCCTTCTTGATGATCACCTGCGCCGGAATATCCCGCCAGAAGACGACGATGCGGTCGGCCATGAATTCCTCCGTGTTGAGGTGCAGCATGCACGGGTGCGGGCGACAAGACTGCGCTTGCGACGACGTCGCACCCAGCAAAATACGACGCGGCGATGGGATTGCCTTGCGGGATGCCGGGCCGGATGCCGGTTACCAGATCTTCCGGGTCAGCCCGTGATAGAGCCAGGTCCAGATCGGCGGTGGAAAACGCAGTGCGGAGGGGCCTTGCGGCTGGTACGGCTTCAGCGTTCCGTCGATGGCATCCTGAAGTGCGCGGACGCTGATATCGACGGAAAAGGCGGTCATCAGCAGCGGATAGGTGGCGAGCGAATCCGAGCCCGCCGGCTCCACCCGCTTCTCGTAGAGCGTCCCGCCGGTATCGATGCCCTTGTCGACCAGATGCACGGTGGCGCCAAAGTTCTTCTCGTCGCCTTCGACGCGCGACCAGTAACCGCCCATCTGGCCGCGGTACATCGGGTTGATGCCGGCGTGGAAGTTGATCACCGGGCAGGGGACAGCGGCAAGCGTCTCCGGCGACAGGATGCGGCAGGATATGGTGAAGATCGCGGCGGGATTCAGGGCTATCACCGCTGCGTGACAGGCCGGATCGTTGAGGGAGGGCACGTGCGTCGCGGGGATCGCCGGGTTCGGTTCGACGGAATGGCCGTAGTCGCGGATGATCTCGGCGGAGCGCCTTGCCGCCACGCTCTTGGTGAGCCGCGATGCGATCATCGTCGCCAGTTGGCCAAGCGCGGTAAACCAGCCGAACCGCCGGGCGCGGCGTTTCAGCAGCGTGCCCTTCGATTCCGGCTGTTCCTCGACGACATGCAGGTCGGGAAAGTGTTTTGCCAATGCGTTGATCATCACCTGCGGGTTCACCCCGCCTGATGTCATCACCACGATCCGAGAATTCCCGTCCTGCATCGATCCCCCCGCAAAAAGCGCAGGGCCGCACTCTTCCGCCGAAGGCCCGAAGAAACGGTTAAACCGAACGTAATGCCTGCGTGAGGTCGCCGTAGCCCGTGAAGCGGTATTCGTATTCCAGGCCGAGATAATCGGCGGCCCCGCGCGCCTTTTCCTGAAGGACCTCGTCTTCCTCCTGGCTCAGATAGACGAGTTTTCGGTAATTGCCGAAATACATGTCCTTCAGCTCCGGGTGGCGGTTGAGGCCGAGCGGCTCGATGACGAAGGCCTCGAACTGGCGGGCGAGAAAGTCGGTCAGAAAGAACGAGAACAGGTCTTCGTCCGCTTTTGCGGCAAAAGCGTCGTTTCCGGCGAAGAAGGAATAACAGTGCGGGCCTTCGATGCGGGCGATGCCCTCGCGTGCGCAGAGACGGTCGATGTCGCCGCCGGTTCCGCAATCCGCATAGGCGAAAAAGATCTTTTCGAAACCCGCTTCCCGCGCCTCGGCGACGGCTTTTTCGAGACCCGGAACGATCTTCTGCGGATAGGCATGCCAGATCGCCGGCAGGCAGTTGAGGTCGATGTGACCGAGGCCTTGCTGCCTGGAAACAGCGAGGATTTCCCGCGCGATCGCTCCGCACGCGATCACGTGAACTTTTTCGCGAGTTGAACGTTCCTTTGCCGGAAATTCCATTTCCGCCACGATTTCATCTCTCTCCATCGGAGTATTCTAACATGACGGCCAAGACAGTCACGGTGATCGCCGCTCTTTTCGCGACGATGGTTTCTCTCACTTCCTGCGGCAATACCATTCGCGGCATGGGCCAGGATGCGGCCAATACCGTCAATGCCACGCAGGATGCGGGACGCCGGGTCGATCGCGCTGCGCGCTAAGGCGTCGCCGTCAGCAAGCCGTTCGGCGCCTCAGGCGCCGGCGGCAAGGCTGTTGTGCTTGCGGCGGATGTATTCCTTTGCCGTTTCGACAGCGACCGCCGCATCGCGGCAATAGGCATCGGCACCGACCGCCTTGCCGAATTCCTCGTTGAGCGGCGCGCCGCCGACAAGCACGATATAGTCGTCGCGCATGCCCTTTTCCTTCAGGGTGTCGATGACGACCTTCATATAGGGCATGGTCGTGGTCAAAAGCGCCGACATTCCGAGAATATCCGGCTGTTCCCGCTCGATCGCATCGAGATAGTTCTCGACGGGGTTGTTGATGCCAAGATCGACCACGTCGAAGCCCGCTCCCTCCATCATCATGCCGACAAGGTTCTTGCCGATGTCGTGGATGTCGCCCTTGACGGTGCCGATCACCATCTTGCCGAGTTTCGGAGCGCCGGTCTCGACCAGAAGCGGCCGCAGGATGAACATGCCCGCCTTCATGGCACTCGCCGATAGCAGCACTTCCGGCACGAAAAGAATGCCGTCGCGGAAGTCGATGCCGACGATGCGCATGCCCTCGACCAAGGCCTTTGTGAGGACGTCATAGGGCGTCCAGCCGCGCGCGAGCAGGATGTTGGTCGCCTCCTCGATCTCCTCCTTCAAGCCGTCGTAAAGATCGTCGTGCATCTGCTGCACGAGTTCCTCGTCGGAAAGTTCCGCCAGGATGATTTCGTCGTCGGACATGCAATGCTTCCCTTCGTTCGAGGGGCCGGCTCGAAGGCCGGCAAATCAGACGTTTACCGTCCCGACTATCTGTACCTTTAATTTGCTTGGCAATTTCTTTCGTATGCGACAGCGGCGCGTCGGAAAAACGACGGAAGATCACGGCGTGATGTCTGTCCTGTACAAACCCGTGACGCAGAAAGGCGGGGCTCGGCTTGCGCATGAGCCTAGCATGGCGCATCAAAAAGGCTTGAGGCGCTTTTCAAAGCGGAGGCGAGGAACATCATGGACGATTTGACCCAAGAGACGGAACCGGCAGGCAGCGGGGCCAGACGCGGCCGCGGCGAGCGGGGAGCGGCAGGCCGCCGCGCAGCCCGCGCAGGCCACGGTCCCGGCCTCTCCTTGCCCTATATCACCCGCAAGATCGGTGTCTACGAGGTGCTGGACGAGGAGGGTCTTGCTCTCATCGAGCGCAATGCGGATCTCATCCTCGAAGAGATCGGCATCGAATTCCGCGAAGACGAGGAAGCGCTCGAACTCTGGGCGCAGGCGGGTGCCGACGTCCGGGGCCACCGAGTGCATTTTCCCAAGGGCCTCTGCCGCGAACTTCTGAAGACCGCACCGAGCGAATTCACCTGGCATGCGCGTAACCCGGAGCGCAATGTCCAGATCGGCGGCAAGGCGACCGTGTTCGCGCCGGTCTACGGACCTCCCTTCGTGCGCGACCTCGACGGCAAGCGCCGTTATGCGACGATCGAGGATTTCCGCAATTTCGTGAAGCTCGCCTATATGGCGCCGTCGATGCATTCGTCGGGCGGCACTGTCTGCGAGCCGGTCGACGTGCCGGTCAACAAGCGGCATCTCGATATGATCTACAGCCATATCAAGTATTCCGACAAGCCGTTCATGGGATCGGTCACCGCACCGGAACGCGCCGAGGACACCGTCGCCATGGCGAAGCTGGTCTTCGGCGACGAGTTCGTCGAGAACAATTGCGTCACCCTGAACCTTATCAACGCCAACTCTCCGATGGTGTTCGACGGGACCATGCTCGGCGCACTGAAGGTCTATGCGCGGCATAACCAGGCCTCGGTCGTGTCGCCGTTCATTCTCTCGGGCGCCATGAGCCCGGTAACGGTGACCGGCACGCTGACGCAGATCCTTGCCGAGGTGCTGGCCGGTGCTGCACTGACGCAGCTGATCCGCAAGGGCTCGCCGGTGCTGTTCGGTACGTTCGCGGCATCGATCTCGATGCAGTCCGGTGCGCCGACTTTCGGGACCCCGGAGCCGTCGCTGGTCTCTTACGGTGCCGCCCAGCTTGCCCGCCGCCTCGGCCTGCCGTTCCGCACAGGCGGTTCGCTCTGCGGCTCGAAAGTGCCCGATGCCCAGGCGGCGCACGAATCGGCCAATACGCTGAACACGACGCTGCTCGCCGGCACAAACTTCGTGCTGCATGCCGCCGGCTGGCTGGAAGGCGGTCTGGTGTCGTCCTACGAGAAATTCATGATCGACCAGGATCAGCTCGGCATGATGCAGAAGATGGCGCAGGGCGTCGATTTGTCCGAAGAGGGCCAGGCCCTCGACGCGATCCGCGAAGTCGGCCCCGGAAGCCATTATCTCGGCTGCGCCCATACCCAAGCGCATTTCCAGACGGCCTTCTACCGTTCGGCGCTGATGGACAACAATTCCTTCGAACAGTGGGAGATCGAGGGCGAGAAGCGGATCGAGCAGCGCGCCAATGCGCTCTGCCGCTCCTGGCTCGACAGCTACGAAGCACCGCCGCTCGATCCCGCGATCGACGAAGCGCTGCTGGCGTTCATCAAGGATCGCAAGGATTCGATGCCCGACGCCTTCACCTGAAGAGAGCCCGATGCCGCCAGGGAGCTAGGCGGTGCCAGGCTGGTCGCCGATTTCATCCAGGAGGGTGTCTGGCGACCGCACTACCGATACCAGGGGCCTCGGTGAGGCCGCCTTCACCAGCTCTCGACGAGATTGCCGCGGGGCTCGAACCCCACGGCATCCTGATCCGCGGGGTGGTGAATTTCGGAACGGGCGAGGGGCCGTTGCTGGGTGACGGCGCACTTGCCAGGTCCGTCGTATTGCTCGGCAATGTCGGCGGTTCGATCTGGCCGTCGTTCACGGAATGGCGAAAAGGCCATGACGGTCCCGATCCCCTCGACACGTGGTCGAAGTCCCTGATCTGGCCGCTCGCCGAGCAGCTCGGAGCCGCTGCCTATTTCCCGTCCGATCCGCCCTGGCAGCCGTTCCAGCAATGGGCGATGAAGGCCGAAGGTCTGAAGTCGTCGCCGCTCGGCATCCTCATCCATCCGCAGTTCGGGCTCTGGCACGGTTATCGAGGCGCTCTCGGTTTTCCGTTTGCGATGGAGTATTCGCCTGGTGCGGCCGAGCATCCTTGCGAGAGCTGCGCCGAAAAACCCTGCCTGTCGGCCTGTCCCGTCAATGCGGTCGGCCTGTCGGGCTTCGACATTCCCCGATGCAGCGCCTATCTTGAAAGCGATGCGGGCAGGGTGACCTGCATGGTCTCCGGCTGTGTTGCCCGCAATTCCTGTCCGGTCGGTGTGCAACATCGCTACCCGCTGGAGCAGCTCCGGTTCCATATGGAAGCGTTGGTGCGATGAGCGAAAAAAGTTTTTCTTGGGTACCCAAGGAATTTCCGGAGCGAAACGTCTAAGCTCTCAAGCGACGGAAAAGCGGGCGGATAAGTGAGCGCGGAAATCCTCGATAAGGCATGCCAGGGCGACCGCAATGCGTTTTCAGCGCTCATCGCGGCGCATTACGATTTCATTCATGCCGTCGCCTGGCGCTGGTGCGGCTCGCAAAGCGATGCGGAAGACATCGCCCAGGATGTCTGTATCCGCCTGGGCAAGGCGATCCGCAGCTTCAAGGGGCAGTCGGCGTTCCGCACCTGGCTCTACACGCTGACACTGAATGCGGTGCGCGACCATCAGCGCCAGTCCTCCCGCCGGCGACGGGACCAGGACCGGCTTGCAAACGACCCGATCTTCTTTTCGCATCTGGAGCCGGAGGAGGATGATCGCGGCAACTGGCTGTGGGCCGCGGTGCGCCGCCTGCCGGAAAAGCAGCGGGATGCGGTCCTGCTGGTCCATAGCGAAGGGCTCTCCCATGCGGCTGCGGCGGGCGTTCTCGACTGCAGCGAAAACACGGTCTCCTGGCATCTGCACGAGGCTCGCAAACGATTGAAGGACCTTCTGAAGAAGGAGGCGGTTTGACCATGACGGACGAATTCGACCAGCTCGGCAACCTTGCGCCGGCGCCCCGCGCTTCCGATGCGGCACGCGCCCGTGCGCTTGCCGCCGCCATGCAGGCGTTCGACGAGACGGAAAAAAATGCCGCACCCGGCAAAGGAAGTTCCTGGTGGCAGCGTCAAAGCTCCGTTCTCAACCGGATCTGGAGCACTCGCATGGTCACCCAACACCGTTATCTCGCCGGCTCTGCGCTTGCGACGATGCTGATCATTCCCACAGCCGCACTGCTGACATTCGAACTGACGCGCGGAAACCTGCCGAACTCAGGCCGGGTTGCCCTGCCGCAAGTCCTGGACGCGCCGAAGCCCACTGTGGAAAGAGGTCCGGTGCCGCCGGTCGCGAAGCCGGCTGAACCGCGGCAGCAGGAAGCGGTACGGGGAAGTGACGCTGCACAATCAGATCAACCCTTCCGGCAAAGCGATTCTTTCGCCTCGGATATTGCCGGGCTGCTGAATAAGCAGGAGGCCAGCGGTGGCGCGGCCAAACGAAGCGTGGCGCCCGCTCAAGCGGTTACGCCGGCTCCCATTGCACCGCCGCCGGTCATGGCTGAGCGTGCGGTACCATTGGCCGCCGCTCCCGGTTATGCGCCAACCGAGCGCGAAATCCTGCCGACACTCGAAGAAAGCCGCGACCGTTTCGCCAATGCGAACACCAATCCGGTAAAGAGCGTCGTGACCGATCCTGTCTCGACCTTCTCCGTCGACGTCGATACCGCGTCCTACGCCTTCGTCCGACGCTCGCTGCTGGAGGGACATCTGCCTGATCCCGACAGTGTGCGTGTCGAGGAGATGATCAATTATTTCCCCTATGACTGGCCACGGCCGCAGACGGTCGACGAACCGTTCCGCACCACCGTCACCGTCACGCCGACGCCGTGGAATAGCGGCACGCGGCTGATGCATGTGGCGATCAAGGGTTTCGAGACCGCGCCGGCCGCGCAGCCTGCCGCCAATCTCGTTTTCCTGATCGACGTCTCAGGCTCGATGAACGCGCCGGACAGGCTGCCTTTGCTGAAAAGCGCTTTCCGGCTGCTGGTCGGCAAGCTGAAGCCGGAGGACAAGGTCTCGATCGTCACCTATGCAGGCAACGCCGGGACGGTGCTTGAGCCGACGTCCGCCCGTGAGCGGGACAAGATTCTCGCTGCTATCGACAATCTGCGGCCCGGCGGCTCGACGGCCGGCGCGGAAGGCATCGATGCGGCCTATCGCCTGGCCCGCCAGGCCTTCATCCAGGGCGGCGTCAACCGGGTGATGCTGGCGACCGACGGCGATTTCAACGTGGGCGTTTCGAGCGACGAAGAGCTCAAGCGGATCATCGAGCAGCGCCGCAAGGACGGCATCTTCCTGTCGGTTCTCGGTTTCGGAAAGGGCAATCTCAACGACAGCTTGATGCAGACGCTCGCTCAGAACGGCAATGGCACGGCCGCCTATATCGATACGCTCGCCGAGGCGCAGAAGGCACTTGTCGACGAGGCCGGCTCGACGCTTTTCCCGATCGCCAAGGACGTCAAGATCCAGGTGGAGTTCAATCCGCAACAGATCGGCGAATATCGTCTGGTTGGTTACGAGACCCGGGCGCTGAAGCGCGAGGATTTCAACAATGACCGGGTGGATGCCGGCGATATCGGCTCCGGCCATGCGGTGACGGCGATCTACGAGGTGACGCCGAAAGGCAGTGCCTCGGCGCTCAACGACCCGCTCCGTTACGGCCCGGCCGCGGCGTCGGCGCCCATCCCGGTCTCCGATGAAATGGCCTTCGTCAAAATCCGCTACAAGCAGCCGGATGGCGACACCAGCAAGCTGATCACCACTGTTGTCACGGAGATGAATGCGGTGCGCGACTTCTCGGCGGCACCTCAGGACGTGCGTTTCGCCACGGCCGTCGCCGCCTTCGGTCAGAAACTGCGCGGCACCGATGCGCTCGATGCCTATCCCTACCGCCTGATCCTCGACATGGCGCGCAATGCCCGCGGCGAGGATGCGTTTGGATATCGGGGCGGGTTCCTCGACCTGGTGCGGCTCGCCGAAACCCTCGACCGTCGTTAGGCGGCACTCAAACCTTGGGGTATGCCCGCTCCAGCCCACCGGAGCGGGCGAGCCCGTCGCGAAACGCCGAATAGGCCGGGTGCTGGCTGGATTTTGCCGCTTCCATCAGCCGGATCTGTAGCCGGGCAGGGGCGATGTCGCCGATCCACTCGCCGCATTTCTGCAGCTTAAGAGAATTCAGGAACTTCGCTTCCGACGCGTTATGCAGGTAGAGGTGCAAACCATCGAGCAGCAGGTCGTCGGACGTCGGATTGTCCATCAACAGCATCAGCCAGGACTGATTTTCGGCCGAGAAGGTGGAAAGGCTTTCCGCTACCGTTTCCCGGCTGCCGATCGGGGATATGTTTGCCATGTCTGTGTCCTTCAGCCCAACGGTCAGCCGCGGCGGCGGCGTCTTTCCCGGCCGGAATCTCCGCCCGATTCACTGGCTGTCTTATTGCGCAGCGGGCCGATCTTGTCGACGATTTCCTCGATCGTCGGTCGCGGCCGAGGGGTATAATCGTCGAGTGCGGCGCGCATGGCGGCAAGATGTTCGCAGGACGTGCCGCAGCATCCACCGATGATCTTTGCGCCGGCATCGCGGGCGAGCCTCGCATATTCGGCCATCAGCGGCGGCGTGCCCGAATAGAAGATCTCGGCGCCGCGAAATTCCGGAATGCCGCAATTGCCCTTGACGATGGTGACGGCGTCAGGATCGGCGGCGGTGATGTCGAGCAGGCTCGACAGGATATCGGAGGCGCCGACGCCGCAATTGGCACCGGCCGCGACCGGGCCTTCGCCGACATCCTTCGCCACGCCGTGGATCTGCTTGGGATCGAGGCCCATCATCGTCCTGCCGGCCGTGTCGAAAGAGCCGGTGTAGGTATAGGGCAACCCGGCCCTGACGGCAGCTTCGGCCGCCGCGCGGATTTCTTCCGGCGCGGACATCGTCTCGATCCAGGCGATATCGGCGCCGCCGGCCTTCAGGCCCTCGATCTGTTCCGCGAAGGCGGCGACCGCATCCTCGTAGGTCAGGGCTCCGAGCGGAACGAACAATTCGCCGGTCGGTCCGACCGAACCCGCGACGATCACCTTGCGGCCCGCTCCGTCTGCCACCTTGCGGGCAATCTCGGCCGCAAGCCGGTTGAGTTCGTGCACCCGGCCTTCAGCCTTGTGCAGCTTCAGCCGCTGGCGCGTGCCGCCGAAGGAATTGGTGAGGATGATGTCGGCGCCCGCATCGACGAAATCCTGATGCAGCTTCTCGATCTTTTCAGGCGCGGCCTCATTCCACAGTTCCGGCGCTTCGCCGGCTTCCAGGCCCATGGCGAAGAGATTGGTGCCGGTCGCGCCGTCGGCCAGCAGCACGCCCTTTTCGGCCAGAAGTTCGGTCAGTGCGTTGGCGGTCGGCATGGCGGCGCTCCTTGCAATGGAAATATCATATAAAGAATCCTTTATATGATTGCAACTCGCTGCCGCATGCCTCTTCGCGACGCTGGCGGCTTCAGCAGCGCCGGTTCAAACAATCGCCTCAGAGCGCTGCCTTGATCTTGTCGGCGACGTCGGGAGCGACCCACTTGGTCCAGATGTCCGGACTGCTTTGCAGGAAATGTTTGGCGGCGGCTTCGTTGGTGCTCTTGTTCGCTTCCTGCCAGGCGAGCGCGCTGTTGACCGTCGTATTGGTCCACTTGCGCCTCTTGATATAGTCCATCGCCACCTCGGCCTTCTGGGCGAACTGTTTGGTGACCAGAGTGAAGGCCTGGGAGGTCGGATAGGAGTTGACCTTCGGGTTCGGGCAGTTCGGCACGGCGGTGCAGGCGTCCCAATCGGCCTTGTCGTGCGGGACGTTGAAGGAGAGCTTCACCATCTCGTATTTGCCGAGGAAGGCGGTCGGCGCCCAGTAGTAGCCGAGCCAGCCGGTCTTTTTCTCGAAGGCGTTGGTGATCGAACCGTCAAGGCCGGCGGCAGTGCCGGTATCGATCAGATCGAACTTCTTTTCCTCGGCGCCAAGCGCCCGGAAAAGGTTGGCGGTCGAAACCTGGCAGCTCCAGCCGGACGGGCAGTTATAGATGGCACCCCTTCCGGGCTTCTGCTGTGCCGGGAAAAGATCCGGATGCATCAGCGCCTGCTGCACGGTCTTGATATCGGGATGGGCGTCGGCGAGGAATTTCGGGATCCACCAGCCTTCGACGGCCCCGTCGGAGAGGATCTCCGCGCCGACGATCATGCGGCCCTCGGCAACGGCCTTGTCGAGTGTGGTGCGCACCGAGTTGATCCAGAACTCCGGTGCCAGATCCGGCTGGCCTCTTTCGTTCATGGACGTGAAGGTCGGAAGCGTGTCGCCCGGAACGAGCTGGACCGTGCAGCCGAAACCTTGTTCGAGGATGATCTTGTCGAGATTGGCTGCAATGCCGGCCGAAGCCCAGTTCATTTCGGCGATCGAGACTGAACCACAATCAGCTTGTGCCGAACCTGCAAAAGCATAGAGACCGCCGGCGAAGACCATGGAAGCGAGGATTTTTTTCATTTTGGGACCTCCCGGTCTTTCCTTTCACTGTTCACTTCAATCGAGCGCGAGGTGGTGCATACTGTTGGATTCAGTCCGAGCAGGCCGATGAGAGTATAGGTCTCGTTCGCATCTGCGATAGCTTTCCACGGATACTGTGCATTTATTATGTCAGTTCAAATCACGGTACGTCTTCCTCATGAGAAAGCAACATTCGCAGACCCGCGAGCGCGAAACAGTGTCGTGTCAGGCTGGGCCTTTTTCCGGTAGCCGCCGCTATTCACGTCGTCATTCTTGCGGAAAGAACAGAAAATTGAGAAAAACGCGCGACTTACGGAGTTCACTAACCATCCGGTAAGAATGTCGCGTTATTGCTTTTCATGCGGGCGGTTAGCTCGCGCTTGGCGCCGGATCAGGTAGTGCGTACCGGTCGCCCTTGCCGTCCGATGGCAGGCCCCGTTTTGTTGGCCCGCGGATACTTCATCTTCCGATCGTTGTCGAATTCGCGATTGTCAAATACGGGGCCACGGCCTCCTTTGCCAAATGTGCGGATTTGTGGCCGAAATCGGCTGGCCGGACGCGGCCAGCCGTGGCTGCCTGCGGCGATGAAGCCGAGCAACGGCAAGCGGGTGTTGGTTGACACTTCGCGTATATAGCTGCACCATTTGACCGTAATGCGAATCCAGAGACATCATCACCAACAGGACCGGACGCCTCCTGTCTACGAATCGTCCGGTCCCCTCTGGTTCAGGCCCTTTTCTCCATGACACGCATCGGTCACGTCACCCTTGTCCTCGGCGGCGCCCGCTCGGGCAAATCCGGGTTTTCGGAAAGGCTTGCCCGGGAGAGCGGCCTGGAACGGCACTACGTTGCCACCGGTCGTGCCTATGACGACGAGATGCGCGAGCGCATCGCCCGGCATCGTGTCGATCGCGGAGACGGCTGGACCACGCATGAAGTGCCGCTCGACCTGGTGGAGAGACTGACCGACATCGATGCGCGGGGGAGGGTCATCCTTGTCGATTGCCTGACGCTCTGGCTCACCAACCTGATGATGGACGAGCGCGATATCGACACTGCCGCCGCCGCATTCGTGCGCCGGTTCGAAAGCCTCTCGGCGAAACTGATCGTCGTCTCCAACGAGGTCGGCCTCGGCATCGTGCCGGACAACAGAATGGCGCGGGAGTTCAGGGACCATGCCGGAAGGCTGCATCAGCGGATCGCGGCATCTGCCGACGAGGTCTTCTTCGTCGCCGCCGGTCTGCCGCTGAGGATGAAGGGCTAGAAGCCGAGCCAGACGCGGACGGGATGGGTCGGGTCGGCGAGCAGTTTCAGGGCGAGCGCCAGGCAGGAGATGACGAGCAGCGGCTTGATCAGCTTCGCACCGTTCTTCATGGCCAGCCGTGAGCCGACCTGGGCGCCGAGGAACTGGCCGACGCCCATGATCAGGCCAATCTTCCAAAGCACGGACCCGGTTGCCGCAAAGACCAGGAACGAGCCGAAATTCGAGCCGAGATTGATGAGCTTGGTATGGGCGGTCGCCTTTAGCATGCCAAAGCCGGCGAGCAGCACGAAACCCAGCATGTAGAACGAGCCGGCGCCAGGCCCGAATATGCCGTCATACAGGCCGACCAACGGGACGATCGTCACCCCGAACACGAAGGGCGTCACCCGACGGTGACTGTCGATATCGTTGAGATTGGGCTTGATGGCGAAGAACAGCGCGATGGCGATCAGCAGGAACGGGATTGCCGCGGCAAGCCAGCCCGCCGGCACCAGCGACGCGAGCACGGCACCGACGGCCCCGCCGACCATCGACATGGCCGCCATTGGCAACTGGCTTTTCAAGTTCACATGGCCACGGCGCGCATAGGCGATCGTCGCGGATGCCGACCCAAACTGCGACTGCAGTTTGTTCGTAGCAAGCGATTCGAGCGGCGGGATGCCGGCGATCAGCATGACCGGAATGGTGATGAGCCCGCCACCGCCGGCGATCGAATCGACGAAACCGGCAAAAATCGCAGCAAGAAACAGCAGGAAGAGGAGTTGGAATGCAAGGTCGGTCAAGGGAAGGAGACTCTGTCGGCGGAAGCGCATCCGGACGGGTGCGGCGTGCTTCTCGCATCGAACCGTCGCGACTGCAACCGCCTCCAGCGGGACCCCAGCCATGTTGCTTCCGGGATTGCGCATCATCGGTTTGGCGTTATTGTGCGCGGCTTTCGAAGAGCCGAACGAGGAAAAGCTTATGCACAAGGTCATTTTCGATACGGACCCCGGCGTTGACGATGCGATGGCGCTGCTCTTTCTGCACCGGCACCCGGAAATCGATCTTCTCGGCGTGACGACCGTTTTCGGCAATGTGTCGCTCGATCTCACCACCCGTAATGCGCAGTTCCTGCATCAGGAATGGGGAATTTCAGCCCCCATCGCCAAAGGCGCCGACAGGACGATCGATCCGCTGCGCAGCGACGATCGCGCCGCTTCCGTCGTGCACGGGCTCGACGGTCTCGGCAATATCGGCCTGCCTGAGACTATCGACTGGCCGCTCGATCCGCGTCCCGCCTACCAGTTCATCATCGATACCGTCCGCGACAATCCGGGCGAGGTGACGCTGATCGCCGTCGGCCGCATGACAAACCTGGCGCTGGCGCTGCAGGCCGATCCGGATTTCGCCGGTCTCGTCAAGGAAGTCGTCGTCATGGGCGGCGCCTTCGATGTGAACGGCAACGTCACGCCGGCAGCGGAAGCCAACATCCATGGCGATCCGGAAGCCGCCGACATCATCTTCACCACGCCCTGGAAGGTCACCATCGTCGGGCTCGACGTGACGCTGAAGACGATCATGACCGGGGAGTATCTTGCCGACATGGCCAAGTCGGGCGAAAAGGCTGTGCAGCTGCTATCCGACCTGTCGCAATATTACATCGAGTTCTACAAGAGCCGGGTCGGCATCGCCGGCATGGCGGTGCATGACAGCACGGCCTGCGTCTATCTGGTACGGCCGGACCTCTTCATTCTCCGCAGCGGCGCGGTGCGAGTCGTCTGCGGCGGCATTGCCGACGGCGAAACGATCCAGGCGCCCGACAGCGGCCGCAAGTTCGTCGGTACGGCCTGGGACGGCCAGCCGAGCCAGTGGGTGTGCACCGACGTCCGATCGGGCGAGGTTCTGGAGGTGATCCGGGCTGCGCTGGTCGACAGCCGGGCCTCCGGCGCCTAGGCGATTGCTGTTTAGGCAACAGTTCCGGTGCAAATTTTCATGCGGGAAGACGAAGCCATTGGCATTTGTGATCGATTTCCCTATGTGGAACCTTGATTTGGATATTCGACAAAGGACATGGGCGTGACAGCTACATTCGATAAAGTTGCCGACATCATCGCTGAGACCAGCGAAATCGATCGCGAGACGATCACGCCGGAAAGCCACACGATCGACGACCTGGGCATCGATAGCCTGGATTTCCTGGATATCGTGTTCGCCATCGACAAGGAATTCGGGATCAAGATTCCGCTGGAACAGTGGACGCAGGAAGTCAACGAGGGCAAGGTTTCGACCGAAGAGTACTTCGTGCTGAAGAACCTGTGTGCCAAGATCGACGAGCTGAAGGCGGCCAAGGGCTGATCGTCACTGATCATCCCGGGCCGGCAAACTCATGCTGCTCGAATATTTCCAGATGATCGACCGCGTCGAAGCGGTCGATCTTGGGGCCAAAGTGTTGAAGGCGCGATCTGTCGTGCCTTCCAAAAGCCCTGTCTTCGAAGGCCATTTTCCCGGAATGCCGCTGGTGCCGGGCGTGCTCTTGATCGAGACTATGGCGCAGGCCTCCGGTTTCCTGGTGCTTGCCGCCACCGATTTCGCCGCCATGCCGTTCCTGATGTCGGTCGACGGCGCCAAGATGCGTGCTTTTGTGGAGCCCGACGCGGTTCTCGACATCGAGGCGTTTCTGGAGCATGAGGGGTCCGGTTACGCGGTGACCAAGGCAAAGATCACGTGTAACGGCAAGAAGGTCTGCGATGCACAGCTCAAACTGCGCACCATGCCGTTCAGCGAAATCCCGCTGGCGCCGGTCATCCGCAAGCGTGCGGAAGAGGTCGGCCTGATGGATGCGATTGCCGCAAGCGCATAAAAGCCCGCCCGTTCAGTCCGGTGGGTCAAAGAGGACATTATGAAGTCTGACAATGATGTCGTGATCACTGGTATCGGGATCGTCACCAGCCAGGGCGTGGGCAAGGAGCCGCATATCGCGCTCCTGTCGTCGCCGGAAGCGGGTGCCCCGAAAGTCGAGACCGATCGTTTCGCGCCGTATCCGGTGCATCCGATGCCGGAGATCGACTGGTCGGCGCAGATCGCCAAGCGCGGCGACCAGCGCCAGATGGAGAACTGGCAGCGGCTCGGCGTGTTTTCCGCAGGCCTTGCGCTCGACGACGCCGGCCTGAAGACCGATGCGGACGCCTGCGCCTCCATGGACATGATCGTGGCCGCCGGTGGCGGCGAGCGCGACATCAAGGTCGATTCGCTGATCGTCGACGAAGCGCTGAAGCGCAACGACCGCGAAATGCTCTTGAACGAGAAGCTGACCACCGAGCTCCGCCCGACGCTGTTTCTGGCCCAGCTTTCCAACCTGGTCGCCGGCAATATCTCGATCGTCCACAAGGTCACCGGTTCCTCGCGTACGTTCATGGGCGAAGAAGCGGCCGGCATTTCGGCCGTCGAGACCGCCTTCCACCGCATCAAGGCGGGCCAATCGACCCACAGCCTCGTCGGCGGCGCCTTCGTCGCCGAACGGGCCGACATCATTCTTCTGGTCGAAGGCATCCAGGCGCATGCGACGGGCGGCTGGCATCCGCTCTGGTCACGCTCGGCCGACAATGGCGGCGGCATGATCATGGGTACGGTCGGGGCCTTCCTGGTGCTCGAATCGCGCGCCCATGCGCAAGCGCGCGGCGCCCATATCTACGCCGTCATCGACGCGATCGAGGGCGATCGCGGCAATCGCGATGAAGGCAGGCTCGAAAAGCGCATCACCCGTCTCGCCGGCCACGCTTCGGGTATTTCGAAGGCCGATACGATCGTGTTTTCGGGCGCAAGCGGCGTCGTCGATCTCGCGACGCGGGAGAAAGAGCTACTGGAGACCGAATTCCCCGGCGCCGCGATCCGCGGATTTGGCGGTATCACCGGCCACGGCATGGAGGCGCAGTTCCCATTGGGTCTGGCGCTTGCGGCACTGACCTTGGACGGCGCAGCCACAGTACCCACATTTGACGCCGAAAACGAGAAGCCGATGACGGCGCCTGCGAAACACGCAGTGGTGACGACCGTCGGTTATACGCGCGGCGAGGGCCTTGCGGTCCTCTCGGCCGCGTAAAGGAGATTTTGATGAGCGACAACCGCTTCAAGGATCATCTCGGCCGGCCGATCATCGCGATCACCGGCATGGGCGTCATCACCTCGCTCGGCCAGGGTCTTGCCGACAACTGGGCGGCGCTGACGTCTGGCACCTCCGGCATCCACAAGGTGACCCGTTTCCCGACCGAGGGTCTGTCCACCAGGATCAGCGGCACGGTGGATTTCATCGCCGTTCCGGCCGAAAATTCCGTGGAACGTTCCTTCGCCTTTGCGCGCGAGACCACCACCGAGGCGCTCGCCCAATCTGGCCTTTCCGGCGATTTCGACGGGCCGCTCTTTCTTGCAGCACCGCCGGTCGAGCCGGAATGGAGCGATCGTTTCGCGCTTGCCGACCGCGCTCCGCCGTCGAAGGTCGAAGGCGACGCCTATGACCGTTTCCTCGCCGCCATGCGCGAACGCCCGGACCCGGTCTTCCTCGAAGCCGTGCAGTTCGGCTCGATCTCCGAACGCCTTGCCGACAAGTTCGGCACCCGGGGATTGCCCGTGACCCTCTCGACGGCCTGCGCCTCAGGCGTGACGGCCATCCAGCTCGGCGTCGAAGCGATCCGCCAGGGCCGTACCGACCGTTCGCTGGTGGTTGCGACCGACGGTTCGGTCAGCGCCGAGTCGCTGATCCGCTTCTCGCTCCTTTCCGCACTCTCCACCCAGAACGACCCGCCGGAAAAGGCTTCCAAGCCGTTCAGCAAAGACCGCGACGGGTTCGTCATCGCCGAAGGCGCGGCGACGCTGGTGCTCGAATCGCTCGAATCGGCAATCGCCCGCGGTGCCAAGGTGCTCGGCATCATGAAGGGCTGCGGCGAAAAGGCCGACCATTTCCACCGCACCCGTTCCTCGCCGGACGGCGGCCCGGCGATTGCGACGATCCGCGCGGCGCTGGCAGACGCCGGCATGGATGAGGGCAGCATCGGCTATATCAATGCGCACGGCACCTCGACGCCTGAAAACGACAAGATGGAATATGGCGCGATGCTCGCCGTCTTCGGCGATCGGCTGAAGGAAATCCCGGTTTCCTCCAACAAGTCGATGATCGGCCATACGTTGACTGCGGCCGGCGCCGTCGAAGCCGTCTTCTCGATCCAGACGATGCTGACCGGTACGCTGCCGCCGACCATCAACTACACCAACCCCGATCCGACGATCGTGCTCGATGTCGTGCCGAACAAAAAGCGGGACGGACAGCCGACAGCGGTCCTTTCCAACTCATTCGGCTTCGGCGGACAGAACGCCAGCCTTGTCATGGCGCTGGAACCGGCTTAGAGACCGTCGCCAATCACGTTTGACGAATTGGGACGCCTCCGGGCGAAGGAAGACCTATTATGCGCGCTCTGCAACTGATCGATGACCGGAAGCTCGAAGCGGTGGACATTCCCGAGCCCGAGGCCCCCGGCCCAGGCGAGGTAACGCTGCGGGTCAAGGCCGTCGCGCTCAACCATATCGACGTCTGGGGCTGGCGCGGCATGGCGTTCGCCAAGCGTAAGATGCCGCTGACGATCGGAGCGGAAGCCTCCGGCGTCGTCGAGGCGATCGGGCCAGGCGTTTCGAACGTCCTGCCGGGCCAGCTCGTGTCGATCTACGGCGCGCGCACCTGCGGCCTCTGCAAGCCCTGCCGCGAGAAGCGCGACAATCTCTGCGAACACGTGTCCGGCGTGCACGGCTTCCACCTCGACGGTTTCGCGCAGGAAAAAGCCAACCTGCCGGCCCGCCTGCTCGTGCCTGCACCTCCGGGCGTCGATGCGGTTGCCGCAGCGCTTGCACCGGTCACCTTCGGGACCGTCGAGCACATGCTGTTCGACAATGCCAAGCTGCAGCCGGGTGAAACCATTCTGGTCCATGCCGGCGGCTCGGGCATCGGCACCGCGGCCATCCAGCTCGCCAAGAAGATCGGCTGCACGGTGATCACCACGGTCGGTTCGGACGACAAGATCGAACGGGCCAAGGCGCTCGGCGCCGATCACGTCATCAACTACCGCACCGACCGGTTTGAAGGGGTGGTGCGCAAGCTCACCAAGAAAAAGGGCGTCGACGTCGTCTTCGAACATGTCGGCAAGGACACCTGGGCCGGCTCGATGCTGTGCATGAAGCGCGGCGGGCGGCTCGTCACCTGCGGCTCCACGTCAGGCGTTTCGACCGACATGAACCTGATGATGCTGTTCCAGCAGCAGCTGAAGCTGTTCGGCTCGTTCGGCTGCCGCATGGAGAACATGGCAAATGCCATGCAGAAAATGGCCCAGGGCATCGTTCATCCGGTGATCGACACGGAAGTCACCTTCGCCGAGATCGACAAGGCGCTGGAGCGGATGGAAACCCGCCAGGTGTTCGGCAAGATCGTGCTCCGGATGGACTGAGGCGTCCCCCCGTGAAGATGTTCCTTACCCGGATCGCTCTGGCGCTCATCCACTTCCAGCAATGGCTGGTGGCGCAGAGCGCGTTCGGGCTCCTGAATTTCCTGAAGATCTTTCCCGCGGATCCGGGCATCCGGTTCGCCGACCGGATGGCGCGTCGCATCGGGCCGAAGCTCGGCCGCCACAAGCTGATGCTCGTCAACCTGCGCAACGCCTATCCGGAAAAGACCGACGAGGAACTTGAGGAGATCGCCATAGCGAGCTGGGGCCATATGGGCCGGCTCGCCGCCGAGTACGTCTTCCTAGACCGGCTGTTTGATTTCGATCCGGAACAGGACAAGCCGGGCAGGGTGGAAGTCTCCGGTATTCCGATCTTCGCCGACCTGCGCGACAATCCGCGGCCGTTCATCGTCTTCACGGCCCACACGGGCAACTTCGAACTGCTGCCGGTCGCCGGCAATGCGTTCGGCCTCGAAGTGACGGTTCTCTTCCGGCCGCCGAACAATCCTTATATCGCCGACAAGGTCTTCGCCTTCCGCAGCGCCCGCATGGGCCAGCTCGTGCCTTCGCATGCCGGCTCGTCCTTTGCTCTGGCGCGCAAGCTCGAAACGGGGGGCGGTGTCGGCGTTCTGGTGGATCAGAAGTTCCGCAAGGGCCTCAAGACCAGCTTTTTCGGCCAGCCCGTCCAGACGAGCCCATTGCTCGCAAAGCTGGTTCGGCAGTTCGATGCCGAAGTTTATCCGGCTCGCTGCATCCGACTGCCGGGCAATCGTTTCCGGCTCGAAATCGAACCGAAGGTAGAACTGCCGCGGGACGCCAACGGCAAACTCGATCTCCAGGCGACCGGGCAGCTGCTCAACGACAAGGTGGAGAGCTGGGTTCGCGAATATCCCGAACAATGGCTCTGGTACCACGACCGGTGGCATATAAAGCGCTATCTGTAAGCAGATTTTGAGACTTTTCGGGCCGCGTTGCTGCGGTTTCTGTTTTAAGTCATCGGCCAAAAATTGGGTTTGCTTTTGAGGGATAAATTAATCTGAATCGCATTGAATATTGGGAGGCGCCGATCTTGGGGAAGAATCGGCGATAATCTCCGGCACGAGGGGGAGGGCATTTTGGAAGCGTTGATCGATCTGTTCTGGTCAAAATATGCCGATCTGCGGCAGGCCGTCGAACGCAACGACGATGATGCAACCGCCTCGCTCGATCGTGAACTCGATCCGCTTCTGCTCGCGGTGTTTTCGAGCCAGAGCAAGGATCCTGCCAGTATCCAGGCGCAATTCCGCTTCGCACTCGATCTCCTGAACGAAGAGGCCGACGATCGCGGCTGCGTCCGTCGCAACGGTCATCTGCTGCAGATGCTGGTGGAACGCTACGTCGTTCCCGAAACCGGGCTGTCGGCCAATCGCCGTCCGGAGCCGGAACCGCACGAGCATGCGGTGATCGCCGATGCGACGGCAGACGGTTTTCTCGACGACGCACTGCTGAACCGCATTTCCGACCGTATCGTGGTGATCGCGCCGGGCTATCGGATCTTCTATTCCAACGAGACCAACGCACGCCGTCTCGATCTGGCGCGCGATGCGCTGATCGGCCGGCATTTTGCTGAATTCGTCGGCCTCCACCGTTTCAAGAACGATTTCAAGCCGAACCTCGATCGCTGCTTTGCGGGCGAGAGCATATCGTTGACTTACGCCGATCAGACCGACGGCCAGACGGTCGTCGTTCGTTGCCGCATGTCTCCCTGCGTTTCGGGATCGTCACAGCTGATCGGCGCGCTTCTGGTGATGCAGGAAACCGCCGACCGACGCCGGCGCCCTGCAGCCTGACCTTTACCTGTCGGACCAGATGGCCAACTCGTAGCCTTCCGGATCGGCAAAGTGGAAACGCCGTCCGCCGGGAAATGAGAAGATCGGCTTGACGATGCTGCCGCCGGCTTTTTCGGTCCGCCGAAGGGCGTCTTCCAGATCGTCCGCGAAGAGAATGACGAGTGGGCCGCCCTTGGCTGTTACATCCGCCGATTTCGCAAATCCACCCGTCAGCCTTCCGTCCTGGAACTCGCAGTAATCCGGTCCGTAGTCCGTGAAAGTCCAGCCGAAGGCTGAGCCGTAAAAGGCCTTGGCAGCTTCGACGTCCTTCACATTGAATTCGATATAGTCGATCTTGCGATCCGCTCCCTTGGTTCCCATCGGGTCCTCCTATTTAGTTTCTTCCAGCAGATTTTTCAGCGCCCCGAGATCCTTCCGCACATGGGCGGCATCTGCCTCGAAAGCCGAGTCGTCAAGGTCCGGGCGCTGGAACAGCGTGAACATGACTTCCGCGCCGTCGCCGTTCGGCACGACGCGCAGCGGGTTTTCGACGAAGAGGCCGTTTTCCATCGTCACCGTGTGGTCGAGGATGCCGAATGGATTGTCGGGCGAGAACCGCACGCGCACCAGGCCGACCGGTCCGCCGTCGCCGATCCAGTCGTCACCGTCCCGGGTAAGCCCGGCAGCAAGGCCGGATGCCCAGAGTGGCATGTTTTCAGGCTGGCTTGCGAAGGCGTAAACGTGCTGCCAAGGTCTCTCGATGCCGATATGAATAATACGGGCGGGGAGGGTGGTCATGGTGGAATCCTCGATTTTCCCTCGGTCTAGCCGATGAGAAACAGCGGTTCTTGAACAAAACGGACAATCAGCCGCAAAGCTGTCTGCGGATTTCCCAGGGCGTAAAGGTCGTCAGCTCCTTCACATCGCGCGTCATGTGTGCCTGATCGGCATAACCGGCTTCAAGGGCGAGAATGGCGAGATTTCCGGATGCGGGCTGGCGGACCATGTGGAGAAAACGCTGTAGGCGTAAGATGCGCTCGAGCGTTTTTGGGCCATATCCGAAGTGATCGTGGCTCCGGCGGCGCAACGTGCGTTCGCCGAGCGCCTGCGTCGCCAAGGAGCCATCCAGCACACCGCTTCGTAGCTCATCGAAGAGCATTCCCATCGCGCTTTGGGGCTCGGCGGCCAGTGATGCCTCTCCTGCAGCCCAAGCATCGAACAGCCGCCGCCTTACGATCGGGCAGTTTGCTTCGGCAAGCCGGTCTTCCATCGTCCGGACGTCGTCCCGGAGCTCGCGGAGCGGCACGGCTCGTCCGACCAGCTCGCGGAGCGGCACGTCGAGCCAGTGCAGGGCAGCACCCGGCCTGAAGCGCAGGCCGAGGATGGTTTCACCGGGGGCGAGGGCAGGGAAGGCGGCTGTGCGGTCGGGGCCGATCACCATCAGTTGACCGCCGGCCCAGATCAGGTCGGAGCAGCCGTCCGGCACGACGGCAATCTGGCCCTCGAATTCCTGCGGCAGGCGGTGCGACCAGACACGGCAAAACAGCCTCGAAAGCGGCCCGTGCGCCGGTCGCTCTCGGTAAGTGCCGGCGCGCATTGCCAGTATCGGCGTATCTTTGCGCGTATCTTTGGCCGTATTCATACCTCCTTGTGGCATCCGAATTTGGCAGCCGCAAGACGCCGCCCGCCTCGGGGAAGACAGGTCGCTGCGTCGCCGCGACGAGGACGGAGTGTCATGGAAATTTAATCGTTTAGCGTCGCCATTGCCTTGCCGTTTCCCTATATGAATGCGACAACACCCTCGAATCTCAATATGGAGGCACATCCGTGGAACAGGCAGAAATCGGCCTTATCGGGCTCGGCGTCATGGGCTCTAACCTCTCGCTCAACATTGCCGAAAAAGGCAATAAGATCGCCGTCTTCAACCGATCTCCGGAAGCGACCCGCAAGTTCTACGCCGAGGCCGGCGAACTGCAGGGCCAGCTTGTCCCCTGCGAGACGCTCGAGGAATTCGTCGCCGCCATCCGTCCGCCGCGGCCGATCATCATCATGATCAAGGCCGGCGATCCGGTCGATCAGCAGATGGAGCTTCTGAAGCCTTACCTTTCGGCCGGCGACATCATGATCGATGCCGGCAATGCGAATTTCCGCGACACGATGCGTCGCTTCGACAATCTGAAGGACAGCGGCCTGACCTTCATCGGCATGGGCGTTTCCGGCGGTGAAGAAGGTGCGCGCCACGGCCCGTCGATCATGGTCGGCGGCACCGAGGACAGCTGGAAGCGCGTCGAGAAGGTGCTGACCTCGATCTCGGCAAAATTCAACGACGAGCCCTGCGTCGCCTGGCTCGGCGAAAACGGCGCCGGCCATTTCGTCAAGACCATCCATAACGGCATCGAATATGCCGACATGCAGATGATCGCCGAAATCTACGGCATCCTGCGCGACGGCCTCGGTATGAGCGCGACCGAAATCGGCGACGTATTCGGCAAGTGGAACGAGGGTCGCCTCAACTCCTACCTGATCGAGATCAGCCAGACGGTCCTGACCGCCGCCGATCCGATTTCCGGCAAGCCGATGGTCGACATCATCGTCGATGCCGCCGGCCAGAAGGGCACCGGCAAGTGGTCGGTCATCGAAGCCCAGAACATGGGCGTTGCCGCGACCGCCATCGAAGCTGCCGTCGCCGGCCGTGTCCTCTCGTCCCAGAGAACGGAACGCCTGGTTGCCGAAAAGATCTTCGGCCTGCCGAAGGTCGCGGAAGCGCCGAAGGATAAGGCTGCCTTCATCGCCGACCTCGAAAGCGCGCTGCTCGCCGCCAAGATCGCCGCCTATGCGCAGGGTTTTGCCGTCATGTCTGCAGCGTCCGCCGAATATAACTGGAACCTGCCAATGCCGACGATCGCCAAGATCTGGCGCGCTGGCTGCATCATCCGCTCGGCCTTCCTCGACGAGATCACGTCGGCCTTCACCAAGGATCCGCATGTGGCGAACCTGATCGTCACGCCGGCCTTCGCCCAGATGGTCAAGGACACCGATGCTCCGCTGCGTCGCGTCGTGTCCTACGCCGCGCTCTCCGGCCTGCCGGTTCCGGCGCTCTCCTCGGCGCTCTCCTATTTCGACGCCTATCGTCGCGGTCGCGGCACCGCGAACCTCATCCAGGCGCAGCGCGACTTCTTCGGCGCCCATGGCTTCGACCGCCTCGACGGCGTCGACAAGCATCACGGCCCGTGGGGCAGCGGCCTTAGCGAATTTGCCTGATCATTGATCCACACAACGCAAAACGCCCGCCAATCCGGCGGGCGTTTTCGTTTCAGTCCCTGGTGCCTAGTCCTTGGGCGCCATCTTCGACCAGACGGGACTGGCGACGCTCTGCAGCAGTTCCGGCCCGACGCCGTCGATGCGCGCCATCAGGGCTTTGGCGAGTTCCCGCCCGGCCTGGCGGATATCCTCGCTCACCGTATAGATCTCCGGCCGAATCCAGTTGAGAAAATCGGCTGACTGCTTCGATACCATGTCGACGTCGTGGCCCAGTTTCTTGCCGGCGGCCTCAAGCCCGGCCACCAGCGCGATCGTCGCCGATCCGCTGATCGAGATGATGCCGTCCGGAGGCTCGGCAGCGCGCATCATGCGTTCCGCATAGGCGCGGGTTTCTTCAAGTGGCGTCTCGCTGGTCACCCGGCCCATAGGCACTTCGGTTGCACCGAAATCGGCAAGCCCGCGTTCGAAGCCCACGCGGCTGTGGACGTAGAACGAGAAGCGGCTTCCCGGCGACAGGAACGCGATCCTCCGGCGGCCTTTTTCGACCAGTTTCTGAACGGCCTTATAGGCATAAGCCTCGTTGTCATAGTCGTGGTAGGGATGGATTATTCCCATGTCGGTGCGGCCGTGGGTGACGAAGGGCAGGTTCCGCTCCGTCATCAGCCGTACTCGCGCGTCATCGGGCTCAATCCGCGAGATGATCACTCCGTCCGCCGAGCCGGTGTCGAGGATATAGCGTACCGGCACCATCGGGTCCTTCTGGAAGGAATGCGGCGTCACCACGAGGTGATATTGCGTGCCGCCCAGCACTTCCGAAATGCCGTGCACCATCTGGCTGGTGAAGCCCATCAGTTCCTCGTCGATGCTAAGCACCAGGGCGATGACATTGGTCTTGCCGGTTCTGAGACGCACGCCGGCGCGGTTCGGCTGGTAGCCGAGCTGGTTGGCGACGAGGCGAACGCGCTCCTTGGTGTCGGCCCCGATATCCGGCGCATCCTTCAGCGCCCGCGAAACGGTGGTGATGCCGAGGCCCGTCATATAGGCGATCGTTTTCAAGGTAGGACGTTCACGGACCGCCGTCTGCGTTCCGCCCGTCCTTGGTCTTCCGCTATCATCCATGATTTGCCGTCGCTGCCCCCGAGTCAGGTGGCCACTATAAAGGGCCGAAGCTTGCCCGGAAACGTCGCGACACCTCCCTGTCCTCCAATACGAAATTAATAACTGAAACGATACAGGTAAAATGTCGAGAGGAATTTTGCCGAGGGGGAAACTCCCATTCCTGTTAGTTGTACAACGCAGATGCGAAATGACTTTTTGCAGATGCGAAAATCAGACTTCCTGATATTGCCCGTTAGTCGCCTGTATCCTGCCTTTTTAACCTCCCTGAGAGGCGAATGAACAAGCCAGCAAATTTCCCGCACATCCTCTTACGGTTGTATTTTCTCGACTCGCGAATTTTTTCGGACAAAACCGGTTGCGTCATATCGGTGATTGCCTTACGTTTTTACGGCAACGTTTCAGTGAGGGAGGAGACTCATGAATATTCGTTCTATGGCGGCTGTTCTTGCCGCAACCGTGATGCTGCCGTTAGGCGCGGCTCATGCCACAGATCTCGAAGTCACCCATTGGTGGACATCCGGAGGCGAAGCTGCCGCAGTCGCGGAACTCGCCAAGGCTTTCAACGCCACCGGCAACAAGTGGGTTGACGGCGCGATTGCAGGTTCCGGCGGCACCGCCCGTCCGATCATGATCAGCCGTATCACCGGCGGCGATCCGATGTCGGCCACCCAGTTCAACCATGGCCGTCAGGCCGAGGAACTGGTCCAGGCAGGCCTGATGCGCGATTTCACCGATCTCGCTAAGAAGGAAGGCTGGGACAAGATCGTCCGCCCTGCGGGGCTGCTGAAATCCTGCACTTTCGAGGGCAAGATCTATTGCGTGCCGCTCAACATCCATTCCTGGCAGTGGCTGTGGCTTTCCAACGACGCCTTCAAGAAGGCGGGCGTTGCGGTTCCGAAGAACTGGGACGAATACGTCGCAGCGGCTCCGGCGCTTGAAAAGGCTGGCATCGTGCCGCTCGCCGTCGGCGGCCAGGCCTGGCAGTCGACCGGCTTGTTCGCCGTTCTGACGGTCGCGATCGGCGGCAAGGACATCTACCAGAAGGTCTATGGCGACAAGGACGCAAAGGTCGCGGCCGGTCCGGAAATGGCCAAGGTCTTCAAGGCAGCCGATGATGCCCGCAAGATGTCGAAGGGCACCAACGTCCAGGACTGGAACCAGGCGACCAACATGGTGATCACCGGCAAGGCCGGCGGTCAGATCATGGGTGACTGGGCGCAGGGCGAATTCCAGCTGGCCGGCAAAAAGGCCGGCGTCGACTATACCTGCCTGCCTGGCCTCGGCGTGAACGAGGTGATCTCGACGGCCGGCGACGCCTTCTACTTCCCGGTCCTCAAGGATGCGGCGAAGACGAAGGCACAGGAAGCGCTCGCCTCGACGCTTCTCGACGCCAAGACCCAGGTTGCCTTCAACCTCAAGAAGGGCTCGCTGCCGGTGCGTGGCGACGTCGATCTTGCGGCCGCCAACGACTGCATGAAGAAGGGTCTTGAGATCCTTGCCAAGGGCAATGTCGTCACCAGCACCGACCAGCTCATCACGCAGGATACGCAGAAGCAGCTGGAAGACCTGATGTCGCAGTTCTTCGCCAACACGTCGATCACTGCCGAGGAAGCCCAGAAGCGCTTCGTGGCTATTTTCTCCAAGGCCGGTTGATCCGACAGACAGCGACCCAACAGCCGGCTCCGCGTCCGAGAGGGGCGGGGCCGGTGGTGGCTTGCTTCCTGCAGCCTTTGCTATCCAGAGGAGTTGACCATGGCGGCGCACACTCAGCCCGGCCGACCCAACCAGTTATTCCGCAATCTCAATTCGAAGATTGCCTCGATCCCGATGATGCTGACAGCCGTGGTGATTTTCCTCGGCGGCACGATCTGGACCGTCGTTTATTCCTTCACCAATTCCAAGCTCCTGCCGCGCCTGTCCTTCGTCGGTCTGGAACAGTATGAGCGGCTCTGGGATACGCCGCGCTGGATCGTCTCGATCCAGAATCTGGCGACCTACGGATGCCTGTCGCTGATTTTCAGCCTGACGATCGGTTTCCTGCTGGCGGCCCTGATGGACCAGAAGATCCGTTTCGAAAACACGTTCCGGACGATCTTCCTCTATCCGTTCGCGCTGTCCTTCATCGTCACCGGCCTTGTCTGGCAATGGATCCTGAATCCCGAATTCGGCGTGCAGTCCGTCGTCCGCTCGCTCGGCTGGACGAGCTTCACCTTCGATCCACTCTACAATTCCGACATCGTCATCTACGGCATCCTGATCGCCGCGCTCTGGCAGGGGACGGGGCTCGTCATGTGCCTGATGCTCGCCGGCCTTCGCGGCATCGACGAGGACATCTGGAAGGCCGCGCGCGTCGACGGCATCCCGATGTGGAAGACCTATCTCTTCATCATCATCCCGATGATGCGGCCGGTCTTCGTCACCACGCTCGTCATCATCGCCAGCGGCATCGTCAGGATCTACGACCTTGTCGTGGCGCAGACGAGCGGCGGCCCCGGCATCGCCTCCGATGTGCCTGCCAAATACGTCTACGACTATATGTTCTTCGCCCAGAACCTCGGCCAGGGCTTTGCGGCATCCACCATGATGCTGCTCGCCGTCGCCATCATCATCGTTCCCTGGGCCTATCTCGAATTCGGAGGACGCAAGCGTGGATAAATCGCTCACGATGCCCGTTTCAGGGCCCGGCATTTCCGCTCCGGCCGGTTCCCGGCTGGAAACCGGGCCGCAGGGAAAACGCCCTCGCAAGGTGCTCTCGTCGCGCAATATCATCGTCTACGGCGCGCTCGGCCTTGCGGCAATTTATTACCTTATTCCTCTCTATGTGATGGTCGTCACCTCGCTGAAGGGCATGCCGGAAATCCGTCTCGGCAATATCTTTTCGCCGCCGATGGAGATCACCTTCGAGCCCTGGGTGAAGGCCTGGGCGGAGGCCTGCACGGGCCTCAACTGCGACGGCCTTTCGCGCGGCTTCTGGAATTCGGTCCGGATCACCGTGCCGTCGGTGATCGTGTCGATCGCAATCGCTTCGGTGAACGGTTATGCGCTCGCCAATTGGCGGTTCAAGGGGTCGGAGATCTTCTTCACGATCCTGATCGTCGGTGCCTTCATCCCCTATCAGGTGATGATCTATCCGATCGTTATCATACTGCGCGAAATGGGCCTCTACGGCTCGCTCTACGGCCTCATCCTGGTGCATTCGATTTTCGGCATGCCGATCCAGACACTGCTGTTCCGCAACTATTTCGTCTCGCTGCCGGAGGAACTGTTCAAGGCGGCCCGCATCGACGGGGCGGGGTTCTGGCAGATCTATTTCCGGATCATGCTGCCCATGTCGCTGCCGATCTTCGTCGTCTCGATGATCCTGCAGACCACCGGCATCTGGAACGACTTCCTGTTCGGCGTGGTGTTCACCCGGCCGGATACCTATCCGATGACCGTTCAGCTCAACAACATCGTCAATTCCGTCCAGGGCGTGAAGGAATACAACGTCAACATGGCGGCGACGCTGTTGACGGGTGCGGTTCCGCTGATCGTCTATTTCGTTTCCGGCCGGCTTTTCGTCCGCGGTATCGCGGCCGGCGCAGTCAAAGGGTAAGCCTGATGCTCAACAATGTTTCCGCGCGCACTCAGAGCAGCGTTTCCATCCGCGAACTGTCGCTGTCCTTCGGCTCGGTGACGGTGCTCGAAAATCTCAACCTCGACATCCATGATGGCGAGTTCCTGGTCCTTCTCGGCTCGTCCGGCTGCGGCAAGTCCACTCTGCTGAACTGCATTGCCGGACTTCTCGAGCCGACCGAAGGCCAGATCTTCATCAAGGACAAGAACGTCACCTGGGAAGAGCCCAAGGACCGCGGCATCGGCATGGTGTTCCAATCCTACGCGCTCTATCCGCAGATGACGGTCGAGAAGAACCTCTCGTTCGGCCTTCGCGTCGCAAAGGTTCCGAAGGACGAGATCGATCGCCGCGTGGCACGCGCATCAGGCATCCTGCAGATCGAACCGCTCTTGAAGCGCAAGCCCTCGGAGCTCTCCGGCGGCCAGCGCCAGCGCGTCGCGATCGGCCGGGCGCTGGTGCGCGATGTCGACGTCTTCCTGTTCGATGAGCCCTTGTCGAACCTCGACGCAAAACTGCGCTCCGAACTGCGCGTCGAGATCAAGCGCCTTCATCAGGCGCTCAAGAACACGATGATCTACGTCACCCACGACCAGATCGAGGCGCTGACGCTGGCCGACCGCATCGCCATCATGAAGAGCGGCGTCATCCAGCAGCTCGACGATCCGGTGACGATCTACAATCGGCCGAAAAACCGCTTCGTCGCGGGCTTCATCGGTTCGCCATCCATGAATTTCCTGACCGGCGAACTCGTGGGTGAGGGCGGCCATACCGTCTTCAAGACCAATGGCGTCAGCTTCTCGCTCGACGGTTATGATGCTTACGAGCCGCTGAAGGGCGGGCGCAAGGTCATTCTCGGCGTCCGTCCGGAGCACATCAAGGTGGACGGCGATATCGCCGGCGGCGAAGTGCATGAGGCGGTGGTCGATATCGAGGAGCCCATGGGCGCCGATAACCTGCTTTGGCTGAAACATGCAGGCCACGTGATGTCGGTTCGCATCGGCGGCGCTCGGCGTTATGCCGTCGGCGCCAAGGTGCGCCTCGCCTTCGACATGACCATGGCTTCGCTGTTCGACGCTGGAACGGAAGAGCGGATCTGATGTTTGCGTGCAGCCAGTTGCAGTTGGGCCTATTCGCTTTGAGCCAGGAGGCACCCCCCTCTGGCCTGCCGGCCATCTCCCCCACAAGGGGGGAGATCGACTCGCTGCAACGTCTCGCCATCCCCGGCGCTTATAGTGGGACTGATGAGCAGGCCCCTAGCCAATCTCCCCACCTGTGGGGGAGATGTCCGGCAGGACAGAGGGGGGCTGGCACGGCACGCCATGAATTTTTTGGGCGGGCATCATAGTGGATATCGACCTATCTGGCCCTTGGCAGCTCGCATCTGCCGACGGAACGCATCGCACGCAGATGCCGATCCCGGGCGATGTTCACACTGCGCTAAAGACCACCGGCATCATTCCCGACCCGTATTTCGGGCGCAACGAGAACGACGTGCAATGGGTCGCAAATGCAGACTGGACGATCGAGAGGCGCTTCGCGCTCGATGACCCCACGGGCTCCTGGTATCTCGACATCACCTATCTCGATACGATCGCGACCGTCTTCGTCAACGATGTCCCGGTGCTTCAGGCAGACAACTGTTTCCGCCGTTACCGGCCGGACGTGTCGAAGGCGCTGAAGGCCGGCGAGAACACGATCCGCATCCTTTTCCATTCCAGCATCGCGGAAGGGGCAGAGCGGCAGGCGCGGCAGCCCTTCTACATTCCCTATTCCACGGCCAATTCGCCGATCCCGAACGGCAATATGCTGCGCAAACCGCAATGCCATTTCGGCTGGGACTGGAATGTCGCGCTGGCACCGCTCGGCCTCTACGGCGAAATCGCGCTGAAGCGGCTCGAAACCGCCCGTATCGAACACATCGTCACCAGCCAGAGACATGAGGCGGGCGCGGTCGATCTCATCGTGACGGTGACGCTTTACGCCGAAGGGCAGGGTGTCCTGCCGGTCTTCCTTTCGCTCGGCGAAGAACGGGTTCGGCTCGATTGCGGCGTGCGCGCCGGCGAAATCGCAGTAACGCACGTTTTTCATATCGAAGAGCCGGAATTCTGGTGGCCGTCCGGCAGTGGCGAGCAGGCGCTCTACGAATTGACAGTCGGCACCCCCACCGAAGCCATCGCCCGCCGGATCGGCATCAGGACGGCCGAACTGCTGACCGATCCGGACGAAGCGGGCAGCCGTTTCGCCTTCCGCATCAACGGCCGCGAGATCTTCTGCCGCGGCGCGAACTGGATTCCCGCCGACGCGCTGTTTTCTCTCTCGAGCCGGGAGAAAACAGAGGACCTGCTGCGCTCCGCCGTCGATGCCAACATGAACATGATCCGGGTCTGGGGCGGCGGTTTTTATGAGCCGGACTGGTTCTACGACCTCTGCGACGAACTCGGCCTGATGGTCTGGCAGGATTTTCAGTTCGCCTGCAACCTCTATCCCTCAACCTCGGATTTCCTCGAAAACGTCGCGGCGGAAGTCGAGTACCAGGCCCGCAGGCTGATCTCGCATCCCTCCATCGTGCTCTGGTGCGGCGATAACGAGCTGGTCGGCGCGCTGACATGGTTTCCGGAATCCCGGGCAAACCGCGATCGCTACCTCGTCTCCTACGACCGCTTGAATCGCGTCATCGAGCAGGCGCTCGAAAAGGCCGCGCCCGACGCCATCTGGTGGCCGTCCAGCCCCGCATCCGGCTATCTCGATTACGGCGACGCCTGGCATGCGGACGGATCGGGCGACATGCATTACTGGTCCGTCTGGCACGAGAACAAACCGTTCGCCGACTACCGCTCCGTTCGCCCGCGCTTCTGCTCGGAATTCGGCTTCCAGTCCTATACGTCGCTGCCGGTCATCGAGACCTATGCCGCGCTGAAGGACATGAACATCGCCTCGCCGGTCATGGAGCATCACCAGAAGAATGCCGGCGGCAACGAGCGCATTGCTGGCACGATGTTCCGCAACTTCCGCTTTCCGACGGACTTTGCCAATTTTGTCTATCTGAGCCAGGTGCAGCAGGGATTGGCGATCAAGACGGCCGTCGATTTCTGGCGGTCGCTGAAGCCGCATACGATGGGTGCGCTTTACTGGCAGCTCAACGACACCTGGCCAGTCGCCTCCTGGTCGAGCCTCGACTATGGCGGCAGCTGGAAAGTGCTGCACTACATGGCGAAACGCTTCTTCCAGCCGGTCACGGTTGCGGCGATCCCGTCGGACGACGGCCAGGAGATCCGTTTCTCGCTCGTCAATGACACAGCCGTCGACGTGACGGTGACCCTCAATCTGTCGTTCCTGACGCTCCAAGGCGAGCGCAACTCGCTTCGGAGCATCGAAGCCGTCTGCACACCCGATGCGGCCGTCACCGTGCTCACCTTGCCGAGCGCGGATATTCCCGACGGGTCGATCCTTGCCTGGAGCTTTTCCGCATCGAATGGCATGGCCGGCGAGGGGCATCATGTGCCGGGCAGCTACAAGGCCCTGGAGCTCGAACCGGCAAGGCTTGAGCTTACGGTGTCTCCATCCGGTGACGGAGCTTTTGACCTCGTCCTCAAGGCCGAGGGCCTCGCGCTTTTCGTGCTGATCGAGAGCGGCACGACCGGCCGTTATTCCGACAATGCTTTCGATCTTGCCAGCGGCGAAAGCCGCAGCATCCGCTTCACGCCCGCCGCGCCGACGGACGCGATCCCGCAATTCCGCATCTACGACCTCTATTCCTGCCACGCAGCAGGCAAGGGTATTATCAAGGGAGGATCACTATGACGAAACTCGGTTTTCAGCTTTATTGCGCCCGCAACTTTCCGCCGCTCGCAGATGTCCTGAAGAAGGTTGCGCAGGCGGGTTATACCGAGGTGGAAGGATATGGCGGAATTTACGCCAATCTCGACGAGTTGTCGCTGAAGGCGCTCAAAGGTGATCTTGATGCCAACGGCCTGACCATGCCGACCGGTCATTTCGGCATCGACCTTCTCGAAAAGGAGCCGGAACAGGCGCTGCTGATCGCCAGGACGCTCGGCGTCGAGGCGATCTATTGCCCGCATCTGCTTGCCGACCAGCGCCCGACCGATGCCGCCGGATGGTTCGCCTTCGGCCAGCGGCTGCAGAACGTCGGCAAACGTTATTGGGATGCCGGCTATACGTTCGGCTGGCATAACCACGACTTCGAGTTCAAGACCCTGCCGGATGGCTCGACGCCGCAGGAACAGATCCTTGCCGGCGGTCCCGATCTCGCCTGGGAAGCGGATATCGCCTGGGTCATCCGCGGCGGCGCCGATCCGTTCGCCTGGATCGAGAGCTACGCCAAGCGGATCACCGCCGTTCACGTCAAGGACATCGCGCCGGCCGGCGAAAACGCGGACGAGGACGGCTGGGCCGACGTCGGCCACGGCACCGTTCCGTGGAAGGACCTGATGGCGGCGCTGAAGAAGACGTCCGCAAAACATTACGTCCTCGAACACGACAACCCGAAGGACCTCGACCGGCTGCTGACGCGCTCGATCGCTTCCTTCAAGACCTATTGATCACAGAATTTTCGGAGTTTTCCATGCCCAAGGAACTTGGCGTCGGCATCATGGGATGCGGCAATATTTCCACGACCTACTTCAAGCTGTCGCCGCTCTTCAAAGGCCTGAAGGTTCTCGCCTGCGCGGATCTCAACGCGCAGGCAGCCCAAATGCGCGCCGAGGAATACGGCGTCAAGGCACAGTCGATCGAGCAGATGCTCGCCAATGACGAGCTCGACGTGATCGTCAACCTGACTATCCCGGCGGCGCATTTCGCGGTCTCGAAAGCAATTCTCGAAGCCGGCAAGCACGTCTACTCGGAAAAGCCCCTCGTGATCACGCTGGAGGAAGGCAAGGCGCTGCAGGCGCTTGCCAAGGAGAAGGGCTTGTCGGTGGGTTGCGCGCCGGACACCTTCCTCGGCGGCGCGCACCAGCTCGCGCGAAAATATATCGACGAGGGCGGTGTCGGGCGCATCACGTCAGGCACCTGCCACGTGATGAGCCCGGGCATGGAAATGTGGCATCCCAATCCCGGCTTCTTCTTCCTCGAAGGCGGCGGACCGATCCTCGATCTCGGGCCTTATTACATCGCCAACCTCATCAATTTCCTCGGTCCGGTGAAACGGGTCGCGGCACTGACGTCGATGGCGAACCCGACGCGTCTCGTCACCAGCGAGCCGCTGAAGGGCCAGGTGATCCCGGTCGAGACGCCGACCAACATCCACGCGCTGCTCGAATTCGTCAACGGCGCGACGATCACGCTCTCGGCAAGTTGGGATGTCTGGTCGCACCGTCACGCCAATATGGAGCTCTACGGCACCGAAGGGTCGATCTTCGTGCCAGACCCGAACTTCTTCGGCGGCACTGTCGAGGCGAGCGGCCGCAACAAGGATATCCAGCCGCTGAAACCCTGGGATCACCCGTTCGGCATCGACAACCAGGAACATCCGCAGGGGCCGCGCGCCAACTATCGCACGGCCGGTCTTGCGGACATGGCGATAGCGCTGATCGAGGGTCGCGATGCCCGCTGCTCGCTGGAGCGCACGCTCCACGGCGTCGACGTCATGACCTCGATCCTGAAGTCCGGCGAGGAAGGGCGGTTCATCGACCTTTCGACCACCTGCACCCAGCCGGCAGCGCTCGGCATCGACGAGGCGCTGGCGCTTCTGCGCTGATCGGCTATGAATGCGGCGCGCACCGCCTGAGACACCGGCGCGCCGCATTTCATTCGGAGGATTTCGATCATGACCTGGCAACCCGCGTCCAACCGCTACGAAACCATGAAGTACAACCGCTGCGGCCGTTCGGGACTGAAGCTCCCGGCGATCTCGCTTGGCCTCTGGCACAATTTCGGCGACGACACACCGCATGAACGCAAGGTCGCGATTGCCCGCCGGGCCTTCGACCTCGGCATCACCCATTTCGATCTCGCCAACAACTATGGCCCGCTGCCCGGCAGCGCCGAAACCGCCTTCGGTCAAATTCTCCGCGAGGATTTCAAGGGCTATCGCGACGAGCTGATCATCTCCTCGAAGGCCGGCTACAACATGTGGCCGGGTCCTTATGGCGAATGGGGCAGCCGCAAATACCTGATCTCTTCGTGCGACCAAAGCTTGAAGCGCATGGGCCTCGATTATGTCGACATCTTCTATTCGCACCGCTTCGACCCCGACACGCCGCTCGAGGAGACCTGCGGCGCGCTCGACCATATCGTCCGCTCGGGCAGGGCGCTTTACGTCGGCATCTCGTCCTACAATTCGAAGCGCACCCAGGAAGCAACCGCGATCCTGAAGGAACTCGGCACGCCGGTTCTCATCCACCAACCGAGCTACTCGATGATCAACCGCTGGGTCGAGGAAGATGGCCTGCTCGATACGCTGGAAGATCTCGGCATCGGCTCGATTGTCTTTTCGCCACTGGCGCAAGGCATGCTGACCTCGAAATATCTCGGCGGCATTCCGGAAGACAGCCGTGCCGCGCAGGGCAAGTCGCTGCGGCCGGCCTTCCTGAACGACCGGAACATCGCCAACCTCAAGGCGCTTAACGCAATTGCGGAAAAGCGTGGCCAGACGCTGGCGCAGATGGCGCTCGCATGGGTCCTGCGCGGCGGCCGCGTGACCACGGCACTGATCGGCGCCAGCCGCCCGGAACAGGTCGAGGACTGCGTCAGGTCGCTCGACAATCTGGAGTTCACGGCGGCCGAACTTGCCGAGATCGATACCTATGCCAACGATGCCGACATCAACCTCTGGGCCAAGTCGGCCGAGCGGGCAGGGCCGCAACGCTGATCCCACTGCCCGGCGGCCCCGGCCGCCGGGAATTTCATGTGTCATTGGGAGGAAGACAGGACATGATCCACAACCCCATCCTGCCGGGCTTCAATCCCGATCCGTCCATCTGCCGCGTCGGTGAGGACTATTATATCGCCACCTCGACCTTCGAATGGTACCCGGGTGTGCAGATCCATCATTCGCGCGACCTGGTGAACTGGACGCTGGTGCGTCGGCCCCTGGAGCGCGCGAGCCAGCTTGACATGCGCGGCAATCCCGACAGCTGCGGCATCTGGGCGCCGTGCCTCTCTTATTCCGACGGGTTGTTTTTCCTGGTCTACACGGACGTCAAACGCTTCGACGGCAACTTCAAGGATGCGCACAATTACATCGTGACATCGCCGACGATCGAGGGCGAATGGTCCGATCCGATCTATGTCAATTCCTCCGGGTTCGACCCCTCGCTCTTCCATGACGACGACGGACGCAAGTGGTTCCTCAACATGCAATGGAACCACCGCACGGAGAGTTACGGCGGCGCGCCGAAACATCCGGCCTTTGACGGCATCCTGTTGCAGGAGTGGGATTTCGAGACGAGGGCGCTGAAAGGCCCGATCAGGAACATCTTTGCCGGCAGTTCGCTCGGGCTGGTCGAGGGACCGCATGTGTTCAAGCGTAACGGCTGGTATTACCTGACGACTGCCGAGGGCGGTACGGGTTACGACCATGCGGTCACAATGGCGCGCGCGCGTTCGATCGACGGCCCGTACGAGATGCATCCGCAGACGCACCTCATTACCTCGAAGGACCATCCGAAAGCCGTTCTGCAACGCGCCGGCCATGGCCAGTACGTCGAAACGCCTGAAGGCGAAGCATACCACACCCATCTCTGCGGCCGGCCGCTCGCCCCGCAACGTCGCTGCACGCTCGGCCGCGAAACCGCGATCCAGAAATGCATATGGGAGGACGACTGGCTCTATCTCGCCCAGGGCGGCGTCGTCCCGGATGTCGACGTGCCCGCACCGGGCGACGCGAGGCATATCGAACAGCCTGCCCGCATCGAGCGTTCATTCGACGACAAGGCCCTGCCGCCGGAATTCCAGTGGCTGCGCACGCCCCATCCGGAGCGCCTGTTCAGCCTGACAGAGCACCCCGGTCACCTGCGCCTTTTCGGCCGCGAAAGCATCGGATCCTGGTTCGAACAATCGCTCGTCGCCCGCCGGCAGGAACACCATTCCTTCCGCGCCGAGACCGTGGTCGAGTTCTCGCCCGAGACCTACCAGCAGGTCGCGGGCCTGACGCATTATTACAATCGCCACAAGTTCCATTCGCTGGTGGTGACGCTGCATGAAAAGCTTGGCCGCGTGGTGACGATCTTCTCCTGCCCGGGTGATTTCCCGCATGGGCGCATGAGTTTTCCGGTGGGGAGCGGCGTTTCCGTACCCGAGGGGCCGATGCATCTCGCGATGGAGATCCGTGACAACGACCTGCAGTTCCTCTGGCGCGCCGGCGGTTCCAACGAGTGGCAGGAGCTTGGCCCGAGGCTCGACGCCGGCGTCATCTCGGACGAGGGCGGCCGCGGCGAACACGGCTCCTTCACCGGCGCATTTGTTGGCCTCTTCGCTTTCGACACGTCGGGTCGTGCGAAGACTGCGGATTTCGACTATTTCGTTTATGAGGCGCTGTAGTTTGAGCCCAATGCAATTCGTGTTATTTTGATGCCATGAAGAATGTGACGATCGCTCTCGATGACGAGGTCTATGAACTCGCAGCAGCCCGTGCCGCCGAGAAGAATACATCCGTGTCTTCGCTGATCGCTTCCCTGATCCGTCAGATGGAAGGGAAGCGGTCGCTCAGTCCCGAGGAATTCCAGAGAAGCCTGGAGCGCGAGGAGGAGTTGCGCAAGCGGGTTGGATATTTCAGTGCGAGCGAGAATATTAGCCGGGATGAACTCCACGACCGGTCCCTGTAGTTGGCATGGCGGTCTTTCTCGATACGAATATCCTACTTTATTCCGTATCTCGTGACCCCGCCGAGAATCGCAAAAGGTCGATAGCTCAGGAATATCTCGGACGAAGCGATTGTGTGCTGTCTATCCAGGTGTTGCAGGAGTTCTATGTTCAGGCGACGCGCAGCAGCCGGGCGCATCCATTGTCGCACGAGCTGGCTGTCAACTTCATCGAGACCTGGCTTCATTTCAAGGTGATCGAAAATACCACTGCGGTATTGAAAGCCGCCCTTGAGGTACGGGAGCGCACCAAATTTTCTTTTTGGGACAGTATGGTCGTAGCTGCCGCATTTGTCGGTGAATGCGATGAACTGGTCTCCGAGGACTTGTCCCACCGCCAGCAGATCGACCGGCTAACGATCATCAATCCATTTCTCTGAGAGTTGCCTAAATTGAGACCGCCCTTAAACAGTAAATTCTAAATCTTAGGAATTCAGCGGAACACATTAATTTCATTACAAAAATGTAATGCATCAATTCAGATACGGTTCATCATTCGGGTCCTAGTTTCCGGGCGTGGTCAACACGAGGAGACACCAGATGAAAAAGTTCTTTGCAATCCTTCTTTCCGCAACCGTGCTTGCCGCTCCGCTTGCCGCCCAGGCGCAGGATCGTCATTCCGGTCCGGATCGGACCAGGACCGTGACCCGCACGGTGACGGTTCAGAAGAAGGTCGTGGTGGTGAAGCCGCGCTGGTCCAAGGGTCATCGCATGACGGCTGCCGAACGTCGTCGCATGGCGGAAATCCGCGATTACCGCCGTTACCGCCTGTCGGCTCCGCCGCGCGGTTATCACTGGGTCAAGGTCGATAACGATTTCCTGCTGGTCGGCGTCGCAAGCGGCGTGATTTCGAGCTTCATCGCGGCTCGCTGAGAAAGATCGGCCTGCGGGGGTATTTCGCCTTCCCTCCCGCAGGTCTCACATATTCGCCGCTATGCGACCGGTGATCGTGCTTTTCGGTGGCTGGTCTCAGGTCCTTTCGGACAGGCATTCCTTCATCGAGCGGGCAAGTCCGCGCATCAGCTCGAAATAAAGGCCGGAACCCGATTTCAGCGTCGCCGCTTCCGGATCGAGCGTCCCTGAGCGGGCGGGCGTGCTTTCGGTCACGACCGCCACCAGCTTCGGCTCGAACTGCGGTTCGGCGAAGACGCAGGTGGCGCCCAGTTCCTTCACCTTCTTCTGGATCTGGTCGACGCGTTCGGCGCCGGGCATGGTCTCCGGGCTGACGGTGATCGAACCCGCGACGCTCACCCCATAACGATGCTCGAAATATTGATAGGCATCGTGGAAGACGATGAAAGGCTTGTTCTTGACCGGCGCGACCGTCGCCTTGATCTCGGTATCGAGCGCATCGATGTCCTTCATCAGCCTGGCGCCGTTTGCCTGATAGGCGGCAGCATTCGCCGGGTCGGCACTGACCAGCGTCTTTTCGATTTCCGCCGCCATCGCCTTGGCATTCATCGCATCGAGCCAGAGATGCGTGTCGAAGCCGCCGTGGTCGTGATGATCATCGTCGTGGTCGGCATGGCCGTCGGCGGGCTTTGCATGGTCGCCATGTTGATGGTCGTCATGCTCCGCTTCACCCCCTTCATGCCCGTCGTCATGGGCCTCGAAGGCGCCGCTTTCGCGGAAAGGCAGTTTTTGCAGTCCAGGTGCATCCTCCAGCTCGATCACAGTTGCCGAACTCGCCAGCGCATCCAGCGGCTTTTCGAGGAAGGCCTCGATGCCGGGGCCGATCCAGAAGATCACGTCGGCGCCTTCGATGGCGGCTGCATTGGAGGGCTTCAGTGCGAAAGTGTGCGGCGAAGCGGCGCCATCGACGATAAGTTTCGGCTCGCCGACACCCTTCATGATCGAGGCGACGAGCGAATGGATCGGTTTGATCGAAACCACCACGTCCGGGGCCGCAACGCCGGGGCCGGCACCGATGGAGAACACCGCGGCGGAGAGGAGGGAGATCGAAGCCGGCTTCATGCTGTGTCCTTGCATTGTGGCGTAATGTTATTACATCAATTGCGTTATGCTATAACGTGTGTCATAGCCATTGACAACTGGGAATTCGGAAAAACATGCTGATGTCCAATCGGGCTCGCGCCCCCAAAATCGAAAGCCAATTGGTATCGCTTGCCAATGCCGGCATTCGCCGGGATGGCCGATGGCTGGTGCGGGGCGTCGATTTCTCGATCCGCCGCGGCGAGGTGGTGACGCTGATTGGCCCGAACGGCGCAGGCAAGTCGACGACCGCAAAGCTTGCCATCGGCGTGCTGCGCCCGGACGAAGGATCGGTCGCAAGATTATCCGGCCTGCGCGTGGGCTATGTCCCGCAGAAACTGTCGATCGACTGGACCATGCCGCTTTCCGTGCGCCGGCTGATGCGGCTGACCGGCCCGCTTAATGACGCCGATCTTCTGGCGGCGCTGGCGTCGACCGGCATTTCCCATCTCATCGATGCCGAGGTCCGGTACCTCTCCGGCGGCGAATTCCAGCGGGCGCTGTTGGCCCGGGCGATCGCCCGCAAGCCGGACCTGATGGTGCTCGACGAGCCGGTGCAGGGTGTCGACTTTGCCGGCGAGAGTGCGCTTTACGACCTGATCCGCTCGATCCGCAATTCCACCGGCTGTGGCATCCTGATGATCTCGCACGACCTGCATATGGTGATGGCCGGCACCGACACCGTCATCTGCCTCAACGGCCACGTCTGCTGCCGCGGCACGCCGGAAGTGGTGAGCCAGAGCGCCGATTACCTGAAACTCTTCGGCAATTCTCGTTCGCTGGCGGTCTACAACCATCATCACGATCACACCCATCTGCCGGACGGCCGGGTCATGCATGGCGACGGTTCGGTGACCGATCACTGCCATCCCGATGACGGGCATCATCATCACGATGGGCATGATCACGACCATTCTCACCATGACCATCATGGCGGCCACCATCACGGCGATCATGCCGAGGCGAAGGGAGAGGGCCGTGCTTGACGACTTCTTCACCCGCGCGCTCGTCGCCGGCATCGGCGTCGCATTGACGGCCGGGCCGCTCGGCTGTTTCGTCGTCTGGCGGCGGATGGCCTATTTCGGCGATACGATGGCCCATTCGGCGCTGCTCGGCGTAGCGCTGTCGCTGTTCTTCCAGATCAACCTGCTGGTCGCCGTCTTCGGCGTCGCGGTCGTCGTGTCGCTGCTGCTTCTGGCGCTGCAGCGGCGCCAGTCGCTGTCGGCGGATGCGCTGCTCGGCATTCTCTCCCATTCGGCGTTGGCGATCGGCCTCGTGCTCGTCGCCTTCATGACCTGGGTCAGGATCGACCTCATCGCCTTCCTGTTCGGCGATATCCTCGCCGTGACGCGCACCGATATCGCGCTGATCTGGGGCGGCGGCGTGCTGGTGCTGGCGGCGCTCGCCTGGCTCTGGCGGCCGCTGATCGCGTCCACGGTCAGCGAGGATGTGGCCGAAGCCGAGGGCATGAAGCCGGCGCAGACGCGGCTGCTCTTCATGCTTCTGATGGCGCTCGTCATCGCCATCGCCATGAAGATCGTCGGTATCATGCTGATCACCGCGCTTCTGATCATCCCTGCGGCTACGGCCCGGCGGTTTTCCGCAAGCCCTGAGCTGATGGCGGTGCTCGCCTCGCTGATCGGCGCGCTGGCCGTGGTCGGCGGCCTGTTCGGCTCGCTGCACTACGATACGCCGTCCGGCCCTTCCATTGTGGTCGCGGCGCTCTTACTTTTCATTTTAAGCCTGCTTCCCGCAGCGGGTAAAAACACGGCCGAGAAGGCCGGCAACCAAGGAGTGCGATGATGAACGCACCAGTTTCGACACCGACATCCGCTCCGGCGCTGACCAAGAACCAGTCGCTCGTCTTCGACGTTCTCGACCGGTCCGATGCGCCGATGAGCGCCTATACGATCCTCGATCGGCTGCGTGACCATGGTTTTCGTGCGCCTCTGCAGGTCTACCGGGCGCTCGACAAGCTCCTCGAATTCGGCATGGTGCATCGGCTGGAAAGCCTCAACGCCTTCGTCGCCTGCGCCCATCCGGAAAGCGAATGCTGCGGCAAGGGGCATGGCCACGGGCACGGCACGGTCGCGTTTGCGATCTGCGAGAGCTGCGGCCACGTTTCGGAATTCCACGACCACGAGGTCGATCACCGCCTCGGCGCCTGGGCCAAGGCCAAGAACTTCAAGCCTGCCAAGACGACGATTGAAATCCGCGGGCTTTGCGGCGCCTGCGCGGCCTAGAGAAGCCGGAGATCGCGCGCAAAGCGCTTCCAGTTGGCGACATAACGGACAGCCGACTGTTTCAGCTTCTCGACCGCTTCGTCGTCCAGCACCCGCATCATTTTCGCCGGCGAACCCACGATCAGGGAGTTGTCGGGAAATTCCTTGCCCTCGGTGACCAGGGCATTGGCACCGACCAGTGAATTCCGGCCGATCTTCGCGCCATTCAGGATCGTCGCGCCCATGCCGATCAACGAATTGTCGCCGATCACGCAGCCATGGATGATCGCATGGTGGCCGATCGTGCAGTTTTCGCCGATCGTTACCGGATAGCGCGGATCGGTGTGGATCATCACGCCTTCCTGGATGTTCGAACCCTTGCCGACGACGATCGGTTCGTTGTCGCCGCGAAGCACCGAACCGAACCAGATGCCGACATCCTCGCCGAGTTCAACCTTGCCGATGATGGTCGCATCGGGCGCCAGCCAGAAACGGTCGGGACCGGGCGTTTTCGGTTCGAATTCTCCGAGTGCATAGATCGGCATGGTTTCCTCCCTGTCGCGGTTTCGTCAGGCGACTGTCAGCGACAGCGCTCCGACGCCATCGATGCCGCAGGTGACCTTGTCGCCGCGCACCACAGCGCCAACGCCGGCCGGCGTGCCCGTCATGATCACGTCACCGGGGGCGAGGACGAACAGTTTCGACAGTTCGGCGATGATCTCCGGCAGTTTCCAGATCAGCTGATTGAGGTCGCCGGACTGTTTTCGCGCGCCGTTGACGTCAAGCCAGACGCTGCCCGCCGAGGGATGGCCGATTTTTTCGGCCGGGACGAGGGCCGAGACGGGCGCCGACTTCTCGAAGGCCTTGGCGGCCTCCCACGGACGGCTCATCTTCTTGGCGACATCCTGCAGGTCGCGGCGGGTGAAGTCGATGCCGACCGCGTAGCCATAGACCTTGGACAGCGCGTCCTCGACCGAAATATCGGCGCCGCCGCCCGAGAGCGCCACGACCAGTTCCACTTCGTGATGGACGTTGGAGGAGAGCGGCGGGTAGGGGAAGGTCTCGCCGTTATAGATGTTGTCGGCATTCTTCTGGAAAAAGAACGGCGGCTCGCGGGTCGGATCGCCCCCCATTTCGATCGCGTGGTCGGCATAGTTGCGACCGACGCAATAGACCCGGCGAACCGGAAAGCGCTCCGCCACTCCCTCGACCGGCAGAAGAACGGTTTCGGGCATGGGGATCACGGTCGCAAGCATGGAAGACATCCTGGGAAAACTGTGGGCACAGAGCGATAAAGACGGCGCCCTTTGTCTCCCAATTCGTTGATTAATCCTAGCGCTTTTTCAAGACCGCAGGAAAAGCTTGCGCCCTTCGGGCAACGATCCCGGACGCCAGAGAGTATACACCCCGACGATTGCCGGGGGCTCCGATCGAAGCGCCGTTGTGCGGACTTCATGTCTGGCTCGCTTCTCGCGCATAACGCGTCGGTGGCAATCCGACAACGCGGGTGAATGCGACGCTGAACGCGCTTGCGGAACTGTATCCGACACGTTCGGCAATCTCCTTCATGCCACCGTCGCCACGCCGCAGAAGGTTCTTCGCCAGAGCCATGCGCCACGAAAGCAGGTACTCCATCGGGGTGACGCCCATGGCGCGACGGAATCGATCGAAGAAGGCGGAGCGGGAGAGGGCGGCTTCCTGGGCCAGTTGCTCCACCGTCCAGTCCTTGGTCGGATCTTCGTGCATCCGACGGATCGCGACCGCCAGCCGTCCATCGGCCAGTCCGCGCAGAAGCCCGGGCGGCGCTGCGGTGCCTGCCGTGGATCGGAGCGCCTCGATGAGCAGAACTTCCAACAGGCGCGCCAGGATCATGTCCCGCGCAGGCCGCTGTTCGCGAGCCTCTTCGCGCACCAGCTTTACAAGGGTCGCAAGCCGTCTCTCGCCGCGAACGTGCACGAGTTGGGGCAGGAGCGACACCAGCAGGGCAGCGTCCGGCGACCCAAAGACAAATCGGCCGACCATCAGCCGGACGTCGGGCGGCCCATCCGGATTGCCATGTCTTATTTCGTCCGCGAACTGGGTGACGGTCAAGGGATCGAAGCCCTCCGACGGCATCGGTTCCAGGTTCGACATGCTGAAGCCATAGGCCGACGGGATCAGAACGAAGTCACCCTCCCGCAGGTCGATCGGTTCCTGTCCGTCGACGGTCAGGCGGGACGAACCTTCGAGGATCACGCAGTAGAAGGGCTGTCCCGTTTCCAGGCGCTGAACACACCAGGCGCCTGCGCCGCTGACGAGTTTCGTCGAGGGGACGCTGGGTTGGAGCAATGTAACCACTTCGGCGAATGGATCGACCATATCAGGACTTTCGCGAATGAGAACCGGACTTCTGATTGTAGTCAGTCCAGCCTCCGCGGTCTAGGTTTCAGGTGCTGCAAAACACATGAAGGAGCCGCCATGAAAACCGTTCTCATCACCGGTTGCTCGTCCGGATTCGGTCTGGAGATCGCCAGGTATTTCCTCGACCGCAATTGGAAGGTTATCGCGACGATGCGTTCGCCGCGCGAGGATATTCTGCCTTCCTCCGAGCACCTCGGGATACTCGCCCTCGACGTCACCGATCCGGAAAGCATTCGCCAAGCCGTCGACGCCGCCGGACCAATCGACGTGCTGGTCAACAATGCGGGCATCGGCTGGCTGAATGCCCTTGAAGGCACATCGATGGATATCGTCCGCGAGATCTTCGAGACGAACACTCTCGGGACGATGGCCGTGACACAGGCGGTCCTGCCTCAATTCCGGCAACGGAGAACCGGCGTCGTGGTGAATGTTGCGTCGAGCGTGACGTTGAAGCCGATTCCGCTGCTTTCCGTCTATACGGCAAGCAAGGCTGCGGTGGATGCTTTCACCGAGGTGCTGGCGCTGGAACTCCAGCAGTTCGACGTGCGGGTGCGCCTGGTACAGCCGGGAAGGGCGCCCGACACCCGTTTCGGGGATAACGCGCGGTCCCGCATGCAGGCTCAGGGCGGCTTCCTCGAGGCCTATGCCGGTCTGGTACAAAGGGTGTTCGCCGAATGGGAGCCGGAGCACTCGGCCGTCACCCGGCCACTTGACGTGGCCGAGGCAGTCTGGCTTGCGGCGACCGATCCGTCGTCGCCGGCTCGCATTCCTGCCGGCGCCGACGCCGTGGCACTGGCCGGCTGACACTGGCTGGCTGACACTGGCGCCAACTATCTTTCAAGCCCCACGAACCGGCTCGCCGCGGAGGCCCTTCCGCGGCGAGCCGGTCGCTGACCCGAGGTTGCATTTATTGCAGCAGCTCCGTCAAGCCGTAGAACGCCGCCGATATCGCGGCAGTTGCCGGCATGGTCACGATCCAGGCGATCACGATGTTGCCGGCGAGCCCCCAACGTACCGCCGAAACCCGTCGCGCGGCGCCGACGCCGACGATCGCTCCTGTGATCGTGTGGGTCGTCGAGACGGGAATGCCGAGCCAGGTCGCTCCGAACAGGGTCAGCGCGCCGCCAGTCTCGGCACAGAAACCCTGCATGGGGTTGAGCCTCGTGATCTTCGAGCCCATGGTATGAACGATCCGCCATCCGCCGAAGAGCGTACCGAGCGCCATTGCCGATTGGCAGGAGATCACCACCCAGAAGGGGACGTAGAACGTCGAGCCGAGATATCCCTGGCTGAACAGAAGCACCGCGATGATGCCCATCGTTTTCTGCGCGTCATTGCCGCCGTGGCCGAGGGAGTAAAGCGACGCGGAGATGAACTGCATCACGCGAAATGTCCGGTCCACCGCGAACGGCGTTTGCCGGACGAAGAGCCAGGAAACCAGGAGCACGAGCACCAGGGCAAGCAGGAAGCCGATGGCCGGCGAGAGGAAAATCGCACCTACCGTCTTCCCGAGACCGCTCCAGACAATCGAACTGAAGCCGACCTTTGCCAGGCCGGCGCCCACCAGCCCGCCGACGAGCGCATGCGAGGAACTGGACGGAATTCCGAAAATCCAGGTGAGAATATTCCAGATGATTGCCCCCATGAGGGCGGCGAAAATCACCTGGGGTGAAACGATCCCCGGATCGATGATGCCTGTGCCCAGCGTTTCCGCCACGTGCAGGCCGAAGAAAAGGAAGGCGATGAAATTGAAGAACGCCGCCCAGGCGACCGCATATTGCGGCCGCAAGACGCGGGTCGAGACGATCGTCGCGATGGAATTGGCCGCATCATGGAGACCGTTGAGGAAATCGAAGAACAGAGCGAGTGCGATCAGCCCGAAGAGAAGTGGCAAGGCGAGAGAGATATCCATCAAACGTTCTCGATAACGATGCCGCTGATCTCGTTGGCGACATCCTCGAAACGGTCGACGACCTTTTCCAGTTCGCCGTAGATCTCGCTGCCGATCATGTAGGCCATCGCGTCGCCGCTTGCGCCATGACGCCGGTACAGGTCTTTCAGGCCCTGGTCATGAAGGTCGTCCGACCGGCCTTCCACGCGGGTAATCTCCTCGGCGATCGCGGCAAGGCGGTGAGCATTGGAGCCCACCTTGTTGAGGAGGGGGATTGCTTCCGAAATGAGGTCCGCCGCCTTGACGATTTCGCCACCCATCTGCTGCATCAGCGGATCGAAGCCGGACTGCTCGAACAGCCGGATCGTCTTGACCGTTTTATGCATCATGTCGATCGCGTCATCCATCGACTGGATGAGGTCCTTGATGTCGCCGCGGTCGAAGGGCGTGATAAAACTCCGCCGGACGGCGAGAAGAACCTCCCGCGTGATGTCATCGGCCTCATTCTCCAATGCGACGATCAGCTCGCAGTTCTTCTCGATCTCGTTGCCCTTGAGGAGCTGGTCAAGCGCGTGGGCTGCTGCAACGACAGCTTTCGAATGCTGGGAAAACATTTCAAAGAAACTGTCTTCACGCGGCATCAGCTTCCGAAAAATACTCATCATACCGTGCGACCTTCCATGCGGCTGACTGTCATAAATGTGTCATAAACATGCTCGGGCAATTGAAGCAACACGCAAAATCGACAGTTTGATCCGCATGAAATCCACAAAAAAGCGCAGCAAGCCGCGACCGGACAGGTCCCAGACGCTGCTCAAGCAACTTGCGGCAGTTCCGGGAAGGTTATTCGCCGGCGCGTTTCACCAACAATATGGCGCCCTGTGTTTTCGATATCGGGGGGACGGTCCTCAAGTTGAGATCCTGGTGATCACCTCGCGCGAGGCCGGGCGGTGGGTCATCCCGAAAGGCTGGCCGATGAAGGAAAAAAAGCCATTCGAGGCCGCGGCCACCGAAGCCTGGGAAGAAGCAGGCGTGAGCGGTACGGTGAAGAAGAAGCCGGTGGGCCGCTATACCTACCTGAAAGAACTCGACAACGGCGATGTGGCCCCCTGTATCGTCGACGTGTTCCAGATCGAAGTCACGGAGGTCACGGGTGACTTCAAGGAACAGGGGCAGCGTATTCTCGAATGGGTCAGCCCTGATGAAGCGGCACGACGCGTTCGCGAGATCGAACTCAAGTCGCTGCTCGTCGAATTTGAGCCGCGGGGTCGCAAGAAGCGCAATCGCGGCTAATTCTGAACCTGATCGCCGGCGCTTTGGTAGGTGGTCCTGCTTTGCAGCAGCTCGCCTTGCCTTTCCAGAACCGGATAGGCCGTGGCTGCGACGAGGTGCGAATTGATCTGCTTGAAATCCCGCAACAGGTCCAGGTGCAGCGAGCTGGTTTCCGCCGTATCGAAATCGCCCTCGCGCAGCCGCTGGAAATGAGCGTTGGTTCCGTCGCGCTCCGCCCGCCGGAAGACGATTTTTTCGTCGGCGAGCATGCGTGCGACGCGCTCGTCCTGCGACATGAAAAGCGCAGCGGCGGTGCGCAGATTGGTCGAGAGGCGGTCCAGCAGACCGCTAAGCTCATGCTGCCCTTCCTTCGAAAAGGTCATGCCTCGGCGCAGTCTTTTGACAAGGTGGGGAAGCACGTTTTGGTCGACGACGTCGCCCGCGTGTTCCAGGCCGGTCGAGAACAGCAGAATCTCGTCAAGGCGCCTCCGATCGATATCGCTGAGTTCTTCCGGGTCGATGGACGTGAGGTACCGTTTGACTGCCGTATTCAGGCGGTCGAGGACGTTGTCCTTCCGCCGCAGTTCCGCCAGGGCGCGGCGATCGGTGCTCGTCAGGGCAGCCTTCGTCCCCGCCAGCATTTCCTCCAGCACGTCGACCAGCCGCAGGACTTCGCGTGCCGCTCCCTGCAGCGCGACGACCGGCGTTTCCTTGGCGGAGGGATCGAGATATCGCGGATGGCCGGGATCGCTTTCGTCGATCCGCCGCGGCAGCAGCCTGACGAGGGCGTTTGCGAAGGGCGAGAGGAACGGCATGAAGACGACCGCGACCACGAGATTGAATGCCGTGTGGAAATTCGCGACCAACCGGGCACCATCGCCCTCGATCTGGATCATCAGCGCCGTAATCGGAGAGAGAAGCGCAAACGCCGCCAGAACACCGAGGATCCTGGTAACCAGATTGCCGATCGGAAGCCGTCTGGCCGCAAGATCCTTCCCGGACTGCCCCTCGACAACCGGATTGATCGCCGTTCCCAGGTTGGCGCCGAGGGTCAATGCGAAGGCCTGGTAGGGATCGATCAGCCCCTGGCTTGCAAGTGACATAATGAGCAGGACCACCGCGACGCTGGAATGGGCTGCCCAGGTCAGCGCGGCCGCGAGCAGAAGGCTGAGGAGCGGTGTCGTCGAAATGGCTGAAAGAACCGCAGCGAAGACCGGTGTATCGGCATATTCCGTCAGCACATCGAGCAGTTGATGCAGGGCGAGCAGCATGAAGCCGAGCCCGATAAACACGCGACCGAGGTCATGGACCTGCGGATTTTGCGTACGGCGGAACATCAGGACGCCGAGCAGTATCAGAGCCGGTGATGCGGCGGCCACGTCGAAGGACAGGACTTGCACGATGAGCGTGCTGCCGACATTGGCGCCGAGCATGACGGCAAGGGCCGGGACAAGGTCGACCAGCCCGTCGGCCGCGAACCCCGACGCCATCAGCCCGGTCGCCGTGCTGCTCTGAAGAATTGCCGTGACGCCCAATCCGGAAAAAAACGCCTTTATCCTATTGTTCAGCGCGCGGCCGAGAAAAGACCTGAGATTGGGGCCGAAAGCGCGCTGGATGCCCGTCTGCACCATCCGCGTCCCCCATAGAAGGAGGGCTATGTGTCCGGCAATGGTGATGATTGCAATGATGAAGGGCATGGCATTTCCGTAAGTAATCAGCCGGATGGAGAATCGCACCGGCAGCGCAAGATGTTAGCCAGCTAACATAGTTGCCGGGATCTATTGCTTTTTCAAGGCTGAGGTCTGACCGGTAGGTATTGGGGGTCTACCATCCGGCATTGCCCGGAAAGCGGGAGATTTTTTTGAGACGAGGGGGTGTCGGGTTGGCAAAGTCTGGTTCGTCCTTAGAGTCGTCCATTCCACATTTCAAAAGGATCACGACCATGCCGAACACCATACGCCTGCATCGCGTTCTGGCAACCAGCCCGGAAAAGATCTATCGCGCGTTCATCGAGGCTGACGCGCTTGCCAAATGGCTTCCGCCCAACGGCTTTTTGTGCACTGTGCATCACTTGGAACCGAAAGTCGGCGGCCAGTTCAGAATGTCCTTCCGCAACTTCACGACCGGCAACAGCCATGCCTTCGGCGGCGAATTTGTTGAGCTCGTCCCAGGCGAACTTGTCCGCTACACGGACAAATTCGACGATCCCAACCTGCCGGGCGAAATGGAAGTCACGGTGACGTTGAAGAAGGTTTCGGTCGGAACCGAGGTGAATATAACCCAGGCAGGAGTGCCGGACCTCATCCCGCCCGAAGCCTGCTATCTCGGCTGGCAGGAGTCGCTGCGAAACCTGGCAAGGGTCGTCGAGCCCGAGATCAAGGAATAATCTATCATGACGGCGCAAGCCCGGGACCGGTTCGCGTTGGTGACTTTCGCGATCCGGTACGGGAAGCAGTTGCCTGCGGGAACAATCGCGGGCCTGTCTTGTTGACCTTCCGAAAGAGAAGGAAGTCATGCAACAGCCACCGACAGCATCCTCTACCGACCGGCAGCCTCCCGTGCCGCCGCGATCCAATCCGGTCTCCCCGGCCTCCGAAGCGCAATCAGATCGCCTGCCGGACGAGGGCCCCAGTCCCCATCCGCAGCAGAACGACGCGAAGCCGAAATATACGCCCGAGGATCTCGTGAAGAACTATGGCCTGAGTGCGCAGGAAGCGCAGCGTCTCATCGACCGGTTCGGAGCCTCCGCGGCGGAGCTCGATTTCATTCTGGCCGGGAAGGGGCGTCCCAAGAGGCATCGCCGGCAGGATATCGAACGCTCGGCCGAAGAAATCGCTTTCGGGTGAGCGTGCGGGTGGCAACATTCTTCAAGAGAAATACCCGTCTGGAACTTGAGCCCGATGCCCGGCGTTGGCGGATCTCCGAGGGAAACGGATCATGACGCTTTTCGGTTATCACGCCTCCCATGAACAGTTTTCACCAAGCGAGCTTATCGGGCATGCCCAGGCTGCGGAGGCAGCGGGCTTCGGAGCGGTGATGTCCTCCGATCATCTGACCCCATGGAGCGAGCGGCAGGGGCAGTCTGGTTTTGCCTGGGCGTGGCTGGGCGCGGCGCTCCAGGCGACACGGTCGATCCCGTTCGGGCTCATCACCATTCCCATGGGCTGGCGCTACCACCCGGCCATCACGGCGCAGGCCGCCGCGACGATCGCCGAAATGTTTCCCGGAAGGCTGCCGTGGATTGCGGTCGGCAGCGGGCAGGCCATGAACGAACATGTCACCGGCGAGCGCTGGCCTTCGAAGCGGGAACGGAACGAACGGCTACAGGCGGCGGTCGAGATCATCCGCGATCTGTGGTCGGGCAAGCTGGTCAGCCGGGAGCAGCCGATCAGGGTGGACGAGGCGCGTGTCCATACCCTTCCCGAAGAGCCGCCCCGCCTCGTTGCCGGCGCCTTGTCGCCCGAGACGGCGCAATGGGCCGGAAGCTGGGCCGACGCGCTGATCACCATCAATCAGCCGAAGGATAATCTGCGCAAGATCATCGACGGTTTCCGGCGCGGCGGCGGCGAGGGCAAACCGCTTTACCTGCAGACCCATGTGTCCATCGCCGGCTCCGATGACGAGGCGAGAGCAAACGCATTCGACCAGTGGCGGAGCAATGCAGTGACGGCGGCGGTCTCCGAAACGCTGCGCCTGCCCGAGGAATTCGACCAGGCGTGCGCCAATGTGCGGCCGGAAGACATGGATCAGCATGTGCGGATTTCCGCTGACCCGCGCCGGCATGTCGAATGGCTGGAAGCCGACGCCGCCATGGGCTTTGCAGAAATCTACGTCCACAATGTCGGACGCAACCAGCGCGAATTCATCGATCGCTTCGGACGCGAGGTTTTGCCTCACGTGAAGGCGGATAAACGCCACCGGAACGGGCGGTGACGGGTTGGCGTCGTCGCGTCCGGCGATGGGCCTCTGGCCGGAGTTAGGGCCGATGCCGAACTAAGTTCCGGCGCCATGGAACTACGATGGCTGACCCAAGTTGGAAGTGCTCAATCCAACCATCCCATTCACAATGACCTCAAGACCGAAAAGACGCCGCGTCTAGGCTTTCCAAGTGGCCCAGCCGGCGGATGGGGATCGGCTAGGTCCGTGGGTGAGGTGCTCATCCGGGAACACGTTCCGGTGTCCGGGCCTTCTCTTCTGGCGCATCAGAACAAGCCGGCCGGCTTGTCTCAGGCAAAGCCGGCGGCGGACGGTTCATTCGGATCCCAGTCGGGAAGCGTTCTCCCGCTCCCGCACTTCCTTCAGAAGCTTTTCGCGAGGCTTGCCGGAGAGCTTGCGACGCGTCCTTTCGACGGTCTCGTCGTCAACCTCGACCGGTCGCCCGCTGTCATCCGGCAGGCCGTCGGCGGTCTGGCCTATCGGCGCGTTCTTCGGCCTGTCATTCAGGCCCTCGGTCTGTTTTTCAGTGCTCATTTCAGCCTCCTTGGACCTTTCCAACAATCGACGGCCGGTTTTGTGCCCTGACATGCGGCCCTCGGAGGCCGAAAAGGAGTTTTTCTGCTGGTCCTGGAACAACCCGAGGAATGCATTGTTCGCGCTGATGCGAAAGGAGAATTGCATGAACAAGATCATTCTAGTGACTGCCATGGCAATGGTTACGACGTCGGCATTCGCCCAGTCCGCGGCGGAAAAATCAGGCGTCAATTCGCTTGCGGGCATCCCTCCGAAGACCCAGGATTTCGTCACCGAAGCTGCAACGAGCGACATGTTCGAGATCGAATCCAGCAAGCTGGCCGCCGAACGGGCCGACGCGGCGACGAAGACGTTCGCACAGCAGATGATCCAGGAGCATCAGAAGACCACGACCGAACTGAAGCAGCTCGTCGATGGCGGCAAGGTGAAAGTCAAGTTGCCGACGGCGATGACCGACGCGCAAAAGAAGTCGATCGCCAAGCTCAAGGGCTTGAAGGGCAAGGAGTTCACCGAGCAATATCATTCGGATCAGGAAGACGCCCATGAAGATGCCGTCGACCTGTTCAAGCGATATGGCAAGGAAGGTGAAAATGGCGATCTGAAGGCGTGGGCGGCAAAGACGGTCCCTGTGCTCGAACATCATCTGAAGATGGCCGAGGATTTGAACAAGTAATCGCCATTGCACGGGCTTGCGTCGACGGCTGTGGCTTATGCGGCGGCCGTCGAGGCCTGTGCGCAAACGAAGATAGTGGGGAAAGACCGGAGCCACGCCGCAGCCGTATTTGTGTTACCATTCCAGCGGTCTCAAAGCGGAAAGGTCGAATGCCCCTTCAGCGTGTCAGTTTTTATGTGCTTCTGGTCCTGGTGACCATTGCGTTCGTCGCAGTCGTCCTGCCGTTTTATTCAGCGATATTCTGGGCAATCGTCCTCGCCATCATCTTCTTTCCTCTCCATGCTCGTATCGAGGCCCGTCTGGGTGGACGCAGAAATGTTGCCGCGGCGCTCTCCGTCCTGATCTGCCTTTGCGTCGTCATCATTCCGGGGCTGATCGTCCTCAGCTCGCTCGTCCAGCAGGGCAATCTTCTCTATGGGCGCATCGACAATGGCGAGATCGATGTCCGGAGGTTTTTCCAGGAACTACAGGCATCGCTGCCCCTGTTCGTCCGCGGCTGGATCGAGCGGATCGAGCTGGAAGGCTTCGACACGCTTCGGGAACGTATTTCTGCGGCGCTGATGCCGGGCGGTGGTTTCTTTGCCGGACGCGCCTTGAGCCTCGGGCAGAACACCCTGCAGTTCTTCGTCACTTTCGGCGTCATGCTCTATCTGCTGTTCTTCATGTTCCGCGACGGGCAGGTGCTCGCCCGCACGATCCGAAAGGCACTGCCTCTCAGCAACGCGCATACCCGTCGCTTCACCTCCAAATTCACCGCCGTCATCCACGCGACGGTGCGGGGCAATATCATCATTGCCATCATCCAGGGTTCGATCGGTGGCGTCGCCTTCTGGGCGCTCGGCGTGGAGCCGGCCTTGCTGTGGGGCGTTCTGATGAGCGTCCTGTCGCTGCTGCCGGCGGTCGGTGCTGCATTGATCTGGATGCCCACTGCCGTTTATCTGGCGCTTGCCGGCTTTTGGGTGAAGGCCATCGTGCTGGTTGCGGTCGGCGCACTTGTCATCGGTCTGGTCGACAATCTTCTGAGGCCGCGCCTGGTCGGCAGAGAAACCAAGCTTCCCGACTATGTCGTCCTGATTTCCACCATTGGCGGCATTTCTCTGATGGGTATCAACGGGTTCGTCATCGGACCGCTCGTCGCCGCGCTGTTCATCGCCGCCTGGGGAATATTCGTCGAGGAGGAGGGCGTTGCCGATACCCAGTGAGGGCAACGACCTCTCCGTGCATTTTTAAGACGGCCTTCGGAACTTCCGTCTCCCTGAGGGGTTCGAAAGATTCGAACCATCATCATGGAGGTGAAGCCATGAGTGCTTCGGGTCTCACCGTCTTCGACAAGACGCTGCAAACCACCAACATATGGCTGGACGATCTGATGGCCGATCAGGGACCTGACCGGCAGCTTGCCTGGCATGTGCTGGGCGCGGTTCTCCACACGCTGAGGGATCGCCTGCCGATCGAACTGGCCGCACATCTTTCGGCACAACTGCCGCTTCTCGTACGCGGCGCCTATTACGACCGCTACGATCCCTCCAGGCAGCCGACCCGTTCCCGCTCGCTGGACGAATTCCTGGAACCGGTGAAGGCGGAGCTTTCATCGACGCGTCCGGTGGACGCGAAGGAGGCGGTGCGGTCGGTTTTCCGGGTGCTTTCCCATTATATCGATCCCGGCGAGGTGCGCAAAGTGCGCGAGGGACTGCCGTTGGAAGTCCAGGCGCTCTGGCCGGATCCGCAAAAACCGCACTGAAGGGTTCGGAAGGAGCGACCAATGACAATGACCCTCACCAGCCCGGCTTTCGCCGATGGCGAACGCATGCCGGACAAGTATACTCGCCTCGGGGAAAACCTGATGCCGCCTTTGAAATGGGGCGATGCGCCTGAGGAGGCCAAAAGCTTCGCACTGATCGTGGAGGACCCGGATGCACCGAGCGGGACCTTCCGCCACTGCGGTGTCTTCAATATCCCGAAGGACTGGAACCAGTTGGGCCAGAGCGCGGATACGGCGCCCGGCGGCGGTCCGCGTTTCTCCGCGAACGACTTCGGCAACGCCCGTTACGACGGGCCTCAACCGCCGAAAGGCCACGGCCTGCACCATTACCGGTTCCGTCTCGCCGCCCTCGACGTCCCAAGCCTCAAGGTGCCGGACAGCGCGGGCGTGGAGGCGATGTGGAAGGAGGCGCGCAGCCACATCCTCTCGGAGACCAGTCTCACCGGAACATTCGACGTCCACTGAACGAAGGAGGAAAGACCATGAAAGTGTCAGAGATCATGTCGCGCGATGTCGAGATCGCCAGTCCCCACCAGACCGTCGCCGAAGTCGCCAAGTGCATGGCCGACAGGCAGATCGGCTTTTTGCCGGTCGGTGACAACGACAAGCTCGTCGGAACGATCACCGACCGCGATCTGGTCATCCGCGGGCTTGCCGACGGGCTCGGAGGCGATGCGAAAATCCGGGAAGTGATGACGCGTGACGTAAAGTACTGTTTCGAAGACGATGATGTCGACGACGTGGCCCGCAACATGGGCAAGGTTCAGGTCCGCCGTCTTCCTGTCGTCAACCGCGACAAACGCCTGACGGGCGTCATTTCGCTCGGGGATGCCGCCCTTGCGGACGCCGCAGCCGCGGGAGCCGGATTGAAGAAGGTTTCCCGCCCGGGCGGCGCGCACGCCCACTGACGAAAGGACGTCGGCCGGGACAATGCCAACCTGAAAGTAGGGGATCGCCTCGTGGTTCTCTTCACGATCTCCTGCGGCGAATGCTTTTTTGCCAGCGCGGCCTTTATTCCGGCTGTGAACGCTCTCCGCAGATCTCTCTCGCAAATCCCGGACAGCTCTAACCCCGGCCCGTGGGGGTCGCGCTCACAGCGAACCTTGACAGTAGTATCTGGACGGCGACGCCGCGATCGGCAGCATGGCGGGCGATCTCGGCGATCCGGTCCACCGACATTCTGCGGGCGAGAGCGGTAAGATGGAGCCCCGTTGTCGATGGGATGAGCTCGAGATGTTCGGCAAACTCACGGGAGATAGCGTCCGCGAGGAGCTGGTGCCGTTCCCGGTAGATTGCGCCCACTCGTCGGACATGACGCGCAAACTCGCCCTCATCGATGAAATTCCCGAGTGCCGCTTGCGCGAGGGTCGATGAGTGCCAGTCGCTGACGAATTTCGCCTTGTGCAAGGCCGCTCGCAGCGATGGCGGCGTCATCAGGAAGCCTAGCCGAAGCGTCGGCAGCATTGTCTTTGAGAAGGAGCCGACGTAGACGACCAGTCCTTTTGCGTCGAGTGTCTGCAACGGCTCGAGAGGACGGCCCCCGAAACGGAACTCGCTGTCGTAGTCATCCTCGATGATGGCCGCGTTGTTTCTTTCTACCCAGGCCAGCAGTGCCTGCCGGCGCGGTAGCGTCATCGTTACGGAAAGCGGATATTGATGGGAAGGCGTGACGTACACGGCCCGGACGCCGCGCGGCAGCGCATCAACGACCAGCCCCTGGCGATCCCACCGGTACCCCGAGGCGTCGATCGTGCAGATCGATGAGGTTCACGGTGACACTACGATCGCGCGCGGCACCGAAGGCATCCTCCTGACCATGGCGGCCTATATCGGACTTAAGCCCCATATGGATGTCGTCACTCATCACACCACGATTGCGGGGGCTTCGCCATGACGCGCTCGCAGTGGCTGATCAGGGGCGCCGATGAGAATGGTCGCGCGATCGAAGTGCACCATCATGGCATGGAGGTTCATCGTCGGCTTGCCGATGGGACTTGGGTATTTTTCATAGATCATCCGTCCGGCGCCGATCCGAGATGGGCTGTCGAAACTCCGCCGCATGCGGAGTAGGGTGCCAAGGCACAGGGAAAGCCACGGAGGATGCTTGCACGTGCTTCATCTGCAACGAGTTACGAAAACTTCCACGCGCGCAGGAATCGGGCGTCTTGATGCCATCCGCGACGAGGTCACTACCCTTGCCGCCGAGCACAAGGCAGAAGGCGACTCGATGCGCCGGCTACCGGTGCCATTGGCAGAGGCGTTCGTCAGGCACGACGTTTATCGCCTGCTGCTGCCACATGATCTCGCCGGCTCGGCGGTCGACCCGCTCGACTAGCTGCAACTCATCGACGACATCGCCCGCATCGACGGATCGACGGCGTGGTGCCTGGCCCTTGGAATCGGCTCTGGTCTCTATGCGGGTTATCTGCCGCCTGAGCGGAGCCGGACCATGTAGCGGAGCCGGATTGCTGTATTGCAGGCGCCTACGCGCCGATTGGGCGCGGCGTAACCGTTCCCGGCGGATATCGAGTGAGCGGGCATTGGGGCTGGGCCAGCAGCGTCCATCAGGCGCGCTGGATGGTGTTAGGCTTCACGGTGGGCGGAGGGCGGCCGCGTGGATGGCCGCCAGGCTCTCGCGCCTCGCGAGGCATTCCGAATCCTCGACACCTGGCACGTGAGCGGCATGCGCGGCACTGGCAGCAGCGAGTATGAGGTTGAAGATCTGTTTGTGTCGGCGGAGATGACCTTTCAGATGTTCATCGGCAAGCCACTTCATTCGGCGCAGGTATTCAGCCTGCCAGGCGCGTTCTTCAGCGCCATTGTTGCTACGGTGGCGGTCGGCATCGCGTATGGTGTGATCGAGGCGCTGGCGGAACTCGCCGCCGTCAAGCGCGGGTACTCGGGACGCCCGACTTTGCGTGACCAGGCATTCGCGCAGTATTCTGTCGCCAAGGCGCAGGCGCTAGCCGAATCCGGCGGCGTCTACCTGTAGCGCGCAAAATCGAATGGCCCGTCGCGCAAGATCAATTGGCAGCAGATACCGGACTGCACTCAGCCCTTCTTCGATACCAATTCAAGCCTCTTTCAATGGCGATTTCAAAGTCTCCAAATTTTGCCCCACAAGATGATGGGGCGGTGGGCTAGGCGGCTGCCATCGCGCGCTTGCGCGTTAGGGCTTTACCTAGCGCCTGACCGGGAATCTCAATCCATCTGTATCCAATCGCAGCAATCAGATATGTGACCGGCACGGTGATCGCCAGCGCGGTAGCCCATCGGGCCGGGTTTGACATCGGATGGTTCGCGATAAGATACGCGATAACTGGTTGCATCACGAGAAGGTGGGCGAGGTAGGCGCCAAACGAGAGCTCGCCGAGCAGATGGAAGAACTTGTTCCCAAGTAAGCTGCTGATCTTCGACAGCGGCGGCCTGAGTGGTTGCCACACCACACGATGATGAAGGAGAAGGAAGAACACTCCGACAATCGCCAGCCGCGCACCGTGATGGATTATGCCCATTGCGCCGCCGATCGGGATCAACATAAGCGCCGCCGACAGAGCGGCGGCTAACCAGACACGCTTCGCGTCCGCGCCGAGAACACTTGCCATCAAAATTCCGACCGCGAAGACATGCATCTTCAAAGGCAAGAATGCCGGCATTGGGAATCGATATCCAAGCGCATAGGAAATCACCGCAGCAGCCAGGCCGGCGAACACAACAGCACTCATGCCCACAAAGAGGTTCAAACGTTTGATGACGAGCATCACAAACGGAAGCACGAGGTAGAACTGCATTTCGAGGCCGATACTCCAATCAGGGAGCGCAGTTCGATATGCATATCCCGGCATGGCGCCGAACGCGAATGTCAGATGCGCCACCCAATTCCAGAAGCTTTGATCGAGGTAACGCCCTGCCGGCTGCACCGGAACGGAGTTGTAAGCGTCGATCATTACCCGCGCTTCGTAAATCGCGGGGCCAAGGGCCATCGCAAAAATCAACATGATGTAATAGAGCGGCGCGATCCTAAAAAAGCGGCGCAGCCAAAATGTTCGCCACGTGGATGGTAGCTCCCATGGTTCCTTCGCTTCCCGCAGCCGATAATGAAACACCATCAAGAAGCCAGAAAGGACAATGAAGAGATCTACGCCAAGGTCCGGATCACCGATTAAAGGCACCCGGAACCGGGTCAAGAGGTGCGCATGACCTATCAAAACCCATAGCGCCGCGATACCTCGCAATCCATCCAGACACTCAATGCGGTTTGGCGCAGTTTCGGTCATTAGGTTGCCTCCGATCGAAATGCAGTATTCGTGCACCATCTAGACGATTGCAGCAACCAGATGATCCAGAGAGAGTCAAAGTCATAGCTACGCCTGTGCCTCGGAAACAACGGCTGCATATCGCCCGGGCGCTTGCGCAACAGCCAGAAATCCTGCTGCTCGACGAGCCGACTAACCATCTCGATATCGGCCATCAGATCAGCCTTCTCGACCTGGTGCATCAACAGGACCTGACCGTTGTTGCGGCCCTGCACGATCTCAATCACGCGGCCCTGTTCTGCGACCGGATCGCGGTGATGCAGGAAGGCCGGATTATAGCGCTGGGTGAGCCGGGCGACATTTTGACGGAGGAGCGCATCCGCGCGGTGTTCGGCGTCGATGTCGAGATCGAGCAGGATGATGGCGGCATCTGCAATATCCGCTTCCTGACGCGTCGGGCGCAGAGGCGCGCGCCGGCCGGAAGGCGGAGAAACCTTTCCGCCATGGGAGCCTGAGCCGATGGATATGCGCAATCAAAGCATGGCGAAGTTAACCTGCATTATGGCAGTGAGCCGGGATAAAGGCTCTATTGCCGGTTGTCGGTTCGCCATAGCTACTTCAGCATCCTACCGATCAGTCCAATCGACACGCAGGTTGGCGTAAGCGGTGTGCTACTCACCTGCTCGTGCCAGGGCGATATGCGTCCACCATCCGGAAATCGCCTCGAACGGCCCGCCGGTGAAATCGCGCGCAAACTCGGCGGCCGAAACGGTCCTCTCCCCGTCGTCGAGCGAGATCGCTCGCCGTAGCGCCCGCCACCGGCTGGCCGAAAGTCCATAGGGACGGGTAGGGACATGGCCCGCTTCTGCGGCCTCGAGGGCATTGCCGGGGGCATAGGGGCGGATGCCGGTCAAGGCGAGGTACGTGATGATGCCGAGCGAAAAGACGTCGTCGCCGGTGCCGGGCTCGGCGCCGGCAAGCCGTTGCGGTGATGCATAGGCCGGCGTCAGCGCGCCGAGGCGGCCGAGAATGGCGATCGTATCCTCCTCGCGGGTCTTCCTCGGTCGTGCCACCGGATAGGCGATGTTGAAATCGATCAGCTTGATCCGCCCGGATGTTTCCAGGAATATGTTACCAGGCTTGAGATCGGCATGGATGATGCCTTTGCCATGGGCAAATTCGAGCGCGGCCGCGATTTTGCCGACCAGCCGGTCAACCGCCGGCAGTACCAGCCGGTGCCCCGGTGCCTCCCGCAGCATGCGCGACAGCGGCTGTCCTTCGAGATATTCCATGATCATGAAATGAAGCCGCCGATCGGAATCCATATCGTAGACGCGGACGATGTTCGGATGGACGAGATCGCGCAACCGCCGCGCCTCCCGATGCATCAGCGCGATCACGTCGGGATCGGTATTCTTGCCCGCGGCGATCAGCTTCAGGGCCACATGAGGATCGGCGAGGCCGGCGCGCAAAGCCACCATGTCGCGGGCCTTGAAGACCCGCGACAGCCCGCCGCGGCCGATTTCCGCCACCAGTTGGTACCGCCCGCGCAGCAGGCGGGAGGGATCGATCGGGGGCTGGTCCTCGATGAGAACCAGCGCCGTCGATTGCGATCTGTGGTCCTCACTCATCGGCAAGCACCCAGACCAGCACCAGCGTGATATCGTCGACGGATCCGCCCGCGATCGATTTCGCGAGCAGCCGATCGGCGGCATTCTCGCGTCTGTCGCACAGGATGCCGACCAGTTCGTCCTCGCCCATGCCCTTGAGCAGGCCGTCGCTGCAGAGCACGAACAAGTCGCCGTCGGCAAGCTCTACGATCCGCCGGTCCACATCGACCTTGGCCGAGGAACCGATGGCACGGGTCAGCGCGCCGCCTTCCGCCGCATGATCCTCCGAGATCAGGTAGAGCTTCTCGTTGCGCATGAGGTAGAGCCTGGAATCTCCGACCCAGAGGCAGCAGGCGTAATCTTCCCCAACCAGCAAGGCCACGGCGGTCGAACCGGAAATGCCGGCTGCCGGATTGGCAAGGCTCTCGCCGAACAGGGTTGTATTCGCGTCTTCGAGCGCGTGCGTGGCATTGTCGATCCGTTCCTCCAGGGAGGTGGCGGCGCTCCGTTGCTGAAGCGACGTGATCACCGCCCGGCTGGCGATGTGGCCGTCGCGATGGCCGCCCATGCCGTCGGCAATCGCGAAAAGGCGCTCGTCGAGGCTGACCATATAGGCGTCCTCGTTATGCACATGGGAATAGCCGCGACGGGTCGTCGCTTCGGCTTCGACGATGCGGCGTGAACGGAGGAAATGGGGATCGGCCGTGGGGTGCTCCATCAGGCAAGGCCCGTGCCGAGCGGCTGGCGCTGCTGCCATCCCGCCGGCCAGTCGGCAAAAAACAGGTGCCGCGCGGTGGCCTCCGTCGGCAGGCCGCGAACGACATAAAACTGTGACGGCCTGAGCGGCGCATGACCGTCGTGCCACCAATAGCTTTCGGGGGATCCGGCAGGCGAGGGGGCGGGACCGGAGGGAAGGCTTGTCGCTTGCGCCGCCCGGCCGCCCGACCAGGCCGGATCGGCGCCGATGAAACAGGCCGCTTTTTCGGTATCCGCCAGAAGCGGGCTAGCTATCACCTTCTCGCGTGCGACAAGCGAAAGATCGGTCGCCACCGTCTTCAGCATTTCGACGAACTCTTGCCTGGCGATCTGGTCTTCCATGAAGCCGAGCATGGCGGCTTCGATGCGATCGAGCGCCCTGTCCAGCCGAGCGTCCGGCCTCAGGATGCCGGCGGTTTCGCGCGAGACCAGCAACACCGCGAACGGAAAGGCGCGGCCGGCCCCATCGATCGAGCCCGCCATCAGGCCCGCGGCGCCGTTAACACCGGCCTTGCCGCCGAAACCCGCTGGCATCAGGAAGCGCCAGACCGGCGAGGAGAGCACGTTTCGCTGGAAACTCTCGTCGCCCTCGCTGCGCACCGATGCCATCCAGCCGGCTGCGATCTCGGCCCAGGCTTCGGTGACGCGAACGGGCAGACCGTGAAACACGAAATCCTTGGCCGCGGGAACCTTGCCGAAATAACCGAGCAATTCCAAGGGAGCCATCCTCCCTCACAGCGCCGGAGGGCAGCGGAACGAGGCGTAGAGCTCACCATTGAACGGATTGGCGACGCTCGATGCCCTCAGCCGGAAGCTGGCCCTGATCTTGTCCTTCTCGATCGAGAACTCGAACTGGTCCTGGCCGCTGGTTCTCGCCATGCCGGTGCCGCTCAGCATCCGGAAGATCGCCCAGTTGCCGGTGCGTTGCACGGTCTCGGTCTTGCCGTCGAGAAGCGTGATGCTCAGCTGCGCGGTGCTCGCATCGCGCTTGCTCGGCCAGACGAAGTCGCGCGGCCTGATCGGACCATGCCGGTAGACGAGATCGGCGTCGTCGAGAACGAAGGACGATCGGAGCGCTTTCGGATCGAGATACATCGGTTCGACAGTGAATTTCGCTTCCGGCGCCGTGCCGGCCGCGCCGAAAAACGCATCGCGGATGGCGAGCGCCCGGGCAAATTGTCCGAGCGCATTGGGCGACAGGCCGATGCCGCTGCGCTGCGGATCGATCGGCACCAGCTGGCGGCCCTTGACGACGACGAAGGGCGCCAGGTTGTCCTTGAAGAACTGGTCGATGATGCCAGCCGGCTTGAAGATGTCGGCAAAATCCTGAAGCGAGATTTCCTGCTGCGATTCCGGCGAGAACGGGTAGCGGTCGTTCATCATCGCGTTGCAGGTCGGAAGAACCTCCTCCTGCCAGCGCTGGTTGACATGTGTATAGGCAAGCCTGCGCAGCACCTGCCAGGTCCGGTTGGAGACGAATTCGACCATCGGCCGGATTGGCGTCGGCTTGGTGGCCGCGTTTGCCCTGAGCCGCGAAAAACTGTCGGTGGTCGGGTTCTTGCCGCGCTGAAGCACGAAATCGAAGGCGGCCGCCTCGGGGCTCGGTGCGGATGCGATGCCCGCGGCGGTGCCGAAAAGCTCCCCGAACAACTGCTGCATCTGCGCCAGGCCCTGGCCGTTCTGTGGATCGACCAGCGATGTCAGCGGCAGGAAGGCGTTGCGGATCGTCGTCCCCGGCCACGGTGCGGAACCGAAGGCTGTTGCGAGCGCTGTCTTGGCAAGCGCATCCGTGACGGTGCCGGCGACGGCCGTCGCGATCCCGGGCGGGGCGGCGACCTGGGACAGCGCGCCCCCGGGCGCCTGGCTTTCGGCATTGGCGCCGGGCAGCGGCAGTTCGGTATTGTCGCGCAGCGTCGTCAGCAGCGAGGTCAGCGGCGATTGCGGACTTGAAAGATCGCGCAGCACCGTCTGGCCCTGGCTCAGCGAATCGAAGTCGATCACCCGCACCGGGTTGACCGCGCTTTTCCATATGGCGATGTAGTCGCGCACGTAGGCCTTGGCGATCTCTTCGGAGAGTTTCTGATAGGCGTCGTTGCTGATGCCGTTTTCGCCGAGAACCCAATCGGTCCCGGTCGAGCTGCGAATATATTCGGGCAGCCGCGGCAGGAAGAACTGGTAGAAGCCATTCTTCGTGTAGAGGCCGGGGATCACGCTCGTGCCGCCGGCGGCTGTGTCGACCTGCAGTACCCCGGGGCCGAGAACGTTGATGATGCTGATCGGCGGCAGTTGATAGCGCCGCTGTGCATCCTGGACCATGCGCGTATAGATGTCGGACGCCTGCGGCACGTCGGCGAGGCGGGTGCGCGCCGCCTGCACGGTCGACTGGTCGGTCGCAGTCCCCGCCGGCAGGAGGGCGGCGAGGCTCTCCGCGTGTTCGTCCATGCGCAATTTGGCGTCGGGCCGCAGCGCAAAGGCCGCCTCGTTCTGCCGCGAAAATTCGCTTTCGACCCGGCCTCTTTCGTATTTCTGGCCGGTGGTCAGCATCAAATAGGTTTCGAGCTGGCCGCGCAGCAGCAGGTTGTTCGGGTCTGCGGTTGTCGACAGCAGCTGGATCTGGGTCTGCAGCCGGGCCACGACGGACGGAAGAAGGAAGGTCCTGAGCAGCGCGTCGTAGGTTTGCAGCGAGACGCCGCGCAGTTCGGGCCGCGCGTCGATCGACAGGATATCCGGCAGCGGCCAGCCCGATTCCGCGATCTCGCGCAGCCGGCGTGCCTCGTCGAGGATCGGCAGCAGGCTTTCCAGCGACCGGTTGTTGCCCGCCTGCTCGATGCCGATCTTCAATTTGTCGGCGGAGGCGTCGGCCTGTTTGATCAGCGAAAGCGAGCTGTCGAGCCCCGCCAGCCAATAGCCGCAGAACAGCACGGCGACCGCAGCAAGGCCCGCATAGGCGGCACTTCGGGCGGCGGCGAACTGCCGTTCGACCTTGGTATTGCGTCCGACGAGGTTCTGTTCGGCAAAGATGATATCCGTCAGCAGATTTTTGATGAAGAACGCCTTGCCCTGGCCGCTTGTCGGCGGCTGGTGGCTCGGCGCCAGCGCGAAACTGCGGCCCATGGCGCCGAGAAGCCTGTCGAACGGTGTTCCCTCCTGGGTGCCGGAGGTGAAATAGACGCCGCGCAAGAGCGGTTGCGCCTCATAGCGGTTGACCCGGAAGACATCGGTGACGAAGCCGCGCAGCACCGCCGAAAGCGAGGCGAATTCATGCGGAAAACCGTAGATGCGGCAACGGCGGCCGTTGTTGCGCTCGGTCTCGAGTTTCGATGGCAGGCGCCGTTCGATGCGGCTGACGAGATCCTGAAAACCGCTCTCGAATGTCGGGCCGAAGCTTGCCTGATCGTCGTCGCGCGGGAAAGTGATGCCCCAGACCTGGTCGCGATCGGCTTCGGTCGAGTCGTCGAAATATTCCTCGAAACCGGCGATCAGGTCGCATTTGGTGAAAAGCACATAGACCGGCAGCCGCATTTCGAAGCTGCGATGCAATTCGCGCAGCCGCTGCCGGAGGATTTCGGCATGGCGCTGCCGTTCGGCCTCGCTGGCGAGCGCGACATCGGCGACGCTGATCGCCAGCAACACGCCGTTGACCGGCCGCCTTCTGCGGTTTTCCTTGAGGATGTTCAGAAACCCGCCCCAGGCTGCGGCATCTATGCCCTGGTTGACGTCCTGAGTCGTGTAGCGTCCGGCGGTATCGATCAGCACCGCGTCGTTGGAGATCCACCAGTCGCAATGGCGGGTGCCGCCCATGCCCTGCAGAGCAGCCGTATGCCCGGTTTCGGCCAGCGGAAAGTCGAGGCCAGAATTCTGCAGGATGGTGGTCTTGCCGGTCCCCGGCGGGCCGATGATGATGTACCAGGGGAGGTCGAACAGGTATTCACGCCGTTTGCGCCCGTCGAGCGGACTGTCGCGCAGCGTCTTCAGCGTCTTTTCGAAGCGCTCGCGGATGAGTTCCACTTCGTCGGAGGACAGATCGCTGCCCATCGAGATCAGCTCGTCATTGACGAGCATCGAATTGATCAGCCGGGCGTTGGCGCGCCGCGCCAGGAAAAACCTGAGGAAGGTGACGACGAAGAACAGCAGCACCGCGCCGGTGGCCACCAGCGTCCGGCTCGGAACGGTGGCGAAGGGTGTGATGCCGCCGACCGTGACTTGACCGCCGAACAGCCAGAACAGCGCCGCCAGCAGGATGATCATCAGGAGGATGATCAGGCTGGACGGTCTAAGAATGCTGACGAGATAGGTTCTGATCATCGACGGTATCCTAACCCGCTGGTCAGCGCCGAAATCTTGGTGAGAACAGGTTTCAGGGCTCCGGAGAGATAGAATTCCAGGTAGACGTAGACGACGACAAGCGACAGGCCGGCGATCGCCGCCGCCATCCACAGCGGAAACACGGCACGGATCTTCTTGCCACCCCGTTCGCCCTTGGAAATCTTCGAAAGCGGTTCTTCGGCGCCGGTATCGCCTGCCTTTTTGATGACCCGCGACAGCTCGTTGCGCAGGTCCTCGAGCTGGTCGCGGCCACGCTCCACGATCCGGTACCGACCTTCGAAGCCGAGCATCAGGCAGGCGTGGATGAGGAGCAGCAGCGGCAGACGCTGCGACGGGCTCTGTTTCACCCGGTCGAGGATCACGAACACCTTTTCGCCGCCCCAGGTCTCGTTGTGATACTGGTTGAGCAGGGAGTTCGAGCTCCATTCGCTGCGGCTTCCCCAGGGCGTCATCAGCACGGTCTCGTCGATGGTCGCGCAGAGCACGTAGCGGGCCGCGACGATATCGCCGGCCTCGACGCCGCTCTTCTGGGCGATCTGCTGGAAGCGGTCCATTTCCTCGACGACCTGGCGGCGCAGGGCCGTGACATCGGCCCGTTCCGTCGAATTGCGCAGCTGCGCGACGATCAGGAGCAGCGGCGCTGCGGCCCGCACCAGCTTGCGCTCCGGCGCGGTGTCGAGCTGTTGCACCAGGTTGATGGCGCTTTGCAGCGACGACGCGTCGCCGGCATTGGCGGACGGCGGCAACGACTGGCGCACGACGACGGTCGGATCGTCGCCCATCTCACCGCCGAGCGCCGTTCTCGCCCGGGGGCTTAAGTGACGCACAACCGTCGGGGCGTCGTTATCGTCGCCGAAATTGCTCATCTGCCGGCCTCACGCTGGATCGCCCAGAGCTCCAGGTCGAGCCCGGGATAATTACCGCTCACATGCAGGGCGAAGGCGGCGGAATCCTTAAGCTTCGGCCAGAGCGGATTGGTGGTGTCGACCTCGAAATAGACGGCGTTCTGGATGAACGGGATTTCGCGCGGCGCCACCGAAAGCGGCTGGATCGCGATGCCCGGAAGCTGAAGGTTGACGAGGTCGCGGATCTGCTCGACCGGGCCGATCTTGATATGGGCCGGCAATTGCTGGCGGATGTTTTCGAGCGCCAGGTCGGCGCGGGCGATCAGCACGAAACGGCGGCTGTTGAACGCCATCCGATCCTTGATCTCGCCGAGCCAGATGCCGAAATCACGTTCTGTCAACGGAATGCTGAGCGCATTGCGCTCGACGATGACGCTTAGCATCTCGCGCAGGATGGCAAGCAGCCCGTCGAAGCTCATGCGCAGGTCGAGATGGTTGTAGGGCGGCATGTCCGGCGGTCGCCGGGTCGGCGAGGCATAGGCCGATATCTCGGCGGCGAGCGCGATCACCTCGCGATAGGCGCTCTCGGCGGAATGAAGGCCGGTCGCGATCAGATGACCGATGATCGCCTCGGCGCGGTTGGCAATCCCGAGCAGCATGACGTCGAGCATGCCGGAACGGGTATCGTTCGCCTGCCCGGTCGCACCCGCCGTCAGCGACGCCGCCCTGCTGCGCAGCAGGCCGCGGATCTGCTCCAGGATCGAGATCAGCCTGAGACTTGCCCCGATCGCGACCACCGGGGGGATATAGGTTTCGGTGAGGGTTACCTGACCAAGTGCGCCGACCGTCTCGATTTCGCCGATCGGCAGATAGGTGAGCTCGTCGAGTTTCTCGCCCTCAAGCACGATGCGCACATTCAGCGTGCCGACGCCGATTTCGGCCGACGGTCGGTTGGCCTGCGCGTTGTCGATCACACGAACCGCGGTGTTGCGGAAACGTTGCGTCATGCCGGCGCCTTCGGCGACCTCGCTCGCCCCCGGGGCGCGGATCGGCAAGGCCAGAAACACACGTTTGCCCTGGCTGCCCGGCGGTACGTGGACAGCCTGCGGCAGGGGCTGCGGGCCAGGCGCGATGAAGAGGGTGCCGTCGGGAAAGACGATATCGACGGCACTGACGCGGATCTGCCCGGTCTTCAACGCTTCCTTGTCGAATTCGAGCTGCCGCACGCCCCATGGATAGGGAGCGAGCCCCGCCACGCGCTGGTCGAGATTGCTTTCGATCCAGCGGTCATATTGCTGCAGGTGCTGCGGCCGAAGAAACATGCCTTCCAGCCAGAGTGGCTTGCCCATCGATGTCAATCATACCCCCTGGGCCAAGGCCCCGATTGCGCATTCAAATTCAAGGTTTCGCCCGGCAGGCTGGATCACTTGCCGAACGAAAAACGCGAATATTTCTGGATCCGAACCGCCAGGCTCGTGACGTAGATGGTGAAACGGTTCTGCGAGCCCTTCTCCAATTCGATGGAATCCCGCCACTGCGCCGACTGCATGTCGCGGAAGCTCGCGACGACGCCGATATAGGCAGCCTCGCTGGAGATCTCGCGATCGTATTTCTTCTCGGTCCCCGGCAGCATCTCGAATTCGCGGCTCGAAATCAGGTCCGCGCCGAGCAGCTTGGCCTCGTCGTCGAACTCGAAATAGGTGGCGTTGTTGAAGGCCTTGAGCGACTTCAGTTCATAAATGCGGATCACTACGGGAGAAGCGAGCTTGGTTTCGCCCGGATTGACGGCCGCATCGGCATTGATGGTGAAAGCGGCAGGCGTCGGCTCCGGCACGCCGCCGCAAGCCGAGAGCACGCCTGCCAAAACCAGCAGCGCGATACCGAGGAATGTCAGCCTCTTGAAGCTCATTTCTTGTTCTCCCAATATTGCGAAGCGATCCGCCTTGCCTGTTCCTCCTGAACCTGAGCAAAGGCTTCGGCGATCAGTTGGCGCGCCACGCCATCGAAATTGCTGCTCATGCGCTGATGCATGTCGACATAGGTCTCCCACTTGCCCTTGCGCGCGCCCAAGCCCCGGATGCGATGGGTGCCTTCGGCTTCGTTGTCGCGCGCCGCATGTTCCGGGCTCAGCCGCTCCATCAGCAGTTTGATCGCCCGCTGCATCGCCGCCATGGTCAGCATGACGTGCTGCTTGAGGTCCTCCAATGCCGATTGGGCGGCTTCGCCGGGTGCCTGGAAACCACCAGAGCGGGTGACGAACAGTTCGTCCAGCGCGAGCTCTGCCATCTTGAAATGCTTGAAAGGATTGTTCTCTTCCGGCTGCACCTGTGTTTCGTCCATGCGGAATTCGGATTTCACCATACGGCGGGCTGACAAGAGCAGGATGAGGCCGTCGGAAAAGGCCCGCACCATCTCGCCGACTTCCTGCATCACCTGCTTCTGCCTGTCCGGTGAAATGTCGGCGCCCGGCAGGCCCATGCCGGTGAACAGTGCGACCAGCGCGGTGCCGTCGGCACCGGTCCGGCCGATCGGCTGGAGCGGCTGGTCTGAAACCGCGCCAAAGGGCTCGCCGGGAGCCGCAGCCAGAGGTGGTTGCGGCTCAAGTGGACCGGGAAATATGGGCGCAATGGACGGCAACGGCACGCCCGGTATCGAAGCTGGTATCTGAGCAGATGCGGGAACTACCGGCCGAGGGTGACCGTCTCCGGCCGCCTTCTCGATCAGTCGCGCCTTGCGTTCTTCGCGGCGGGCCTTCATGGCCTCTATGGCGTCGAATTCGCCGGCAGGCTGCTCCGGTCCCGCCGGGCGTGTCGCAGCCGGCTCGCTCAATCGCGCCAGATCGGCCATCAGCGACGGGCTGAGCGGCTCGCGGGCAGGCGGCAGTGGCACAGGCCCAAGTAAGGGCGGAGTAGGGGCCGATTGAGCGGGTGGGTTGGCCGCCAAAGGCTGATGACCGAACGGTGAGGCCGCGGTGTTCCCGGGCTCCTGCCGCAGCTCCCGGTTACGTCGCGCCGGGCTGGCAAGGATGGAAAGCGGATCGAAATCGTCGGGAATGAGTTTTTGGGGGCCGGCAGCCGGCATCGGTTGCGGCGCGGATGAGGGAGGAGCCGCGACGCTTGGCTGCGAAGCAACCGGCGGCCACGACTGCAAAGGCTCGAAACCCATTGGCAAGCCGGTGGCGGGCTGATGCGAAAAAGCCGGTTGAGGCGGGGAAGCCGGCGACAGGAACTGTTCGCGCGGATCCGGCCCCGGCATGAAATGGGCCGGTATCGGCTGTGGCGCCGGCATTGCCGGCTGGCCGTTGGCGATCATGCCCGCAAACGGATCCGTCTGACGTGGAGGAGGCGAGAAAAGCGGGTCGACATAGGAAATGGCAGAGGCGGCCGGATCTGGCGATGCAGCCTCCGGCCATGGTGCCGATCCGAGATAGGCGAGCGGATCTTGGGAATTCTTGGCCCAGACATCACCCATGTCGCCACGTTCGCGCAACGCCTGCTCGGCCGATGGCGCAGCATTCTGCCAGACGGGCTGGTAGGCCTGCGGCAAGGCAGGGCCTGATGTTGGTGCCGGTGAAAAGGCGGCGGCGGCCAGGAGCTGCGCCTCGATCAGGTGTTTGGCGGCGCGGAACCTGAAGCCGCCCACCAGCGCCACGCCGTTGCCGCGTCCGAGTGGCTGCTGTCGGCCATCGAGGAAAATGCCGTTGGTGCTTTCGTCGACCAACATGAACTTGTTGTTCTCGAAGACGACGCGGCCGTGGATGGACGAAAGGATGCGCTCCTCATCGGAGAGAACCCAATCGCATTTCAACGAACGGCCGAATGTGCCGCCCTGAACTTCGAAGACATGTTCGCTCGGCTGTGTCCCGCCGATCAGGGAAAGCCTGACCCTCATGGCCGCCCTCCGATGCCCTCAAAGCCCGCCATGGCGGCAGGCGGCATATCGAAGGACGACACGGTGCTGTCGGTCGACAGGAGGACCGTGTCCTCGAGCGGTTCCGGCGTGTCGGCATGAAGCCAGCTCGTCCAGCCGAGGCGGCATTCGCCGAGCTTCGCCATCGGGATGGTCTCCGGCTCGAACGAAAATTGCAGCTCCCATTCCAGCGGCTCGCGTGTCACCATCAACAGCAGTTCGCAGAACTGGCGATGTTTGGCGCCATGCGGCAGGAAAGGTTCGAGCACGGCGAAGCTCGCCCGGCCGGCGCAGATGCGGTACTTGCCGAAATCGTCGTCGAGTTCGAAGCCGAGGATCGCGTCCTCGCCGAGGATGTTGTTCGTTCGGCCAAGCGCCAGCCGAGACTCTTCGCCGATCGCCACCTTGCGCGGAATGAACTCTTCGATCCGGCAGGGGATCGCAAAGAAGTTGGAGAGTGTCGCGCCGACCACATCGGCCGAATTGGAAAAGAGCGAAATCAATCCCAGATGCGGCAGAAGCGCCGAGCGGGAAATCTCGCCGATCCGGTCGCGATCCTCGATCGGGAAACCGCACAGCGCCAGGAAGCGCTTCGACAAGGGGTCGGCGCCGCCGCTTTCATAGCGCAGATAATAGCGGTGCTTTCGCCAGATCACATGCAGCAGCGAGATCAGCCGGTGATTGAAAAGATCGAGGAAATCCTCGACCGGGGTCGGAACGGTATCCGACTCGATGATCCGCTCGGTGAACCAAGGCGGCAGCGGCGAAGCCGGGCCATAGAGACCGAAGAAATTGACCCGGATATCAAGCCGGTCGGCCGCCGTGTCATAGGCGACGGCACTGACATCGGACGCCCCGAAACTCAAGGAGCGGGTGGCGCGAAATCGCAGATATTCGCTCGAGGGATCACCCAGGCTCCCGACGGGCAGCGCGTCGCCGCGCCTGAGTTCCATCAGCGCGACAAGCTGGTGGAAACGGAAATGAGCGAGTTCCGAAAGCTGCGCATCCCCGAGCGCTCCGGCCATCCGGCCGGAAACCGCCTCCACCGCCATTGCCTCGTTGCCACTCATAGCGTCGCGGCCTCACCCCATTTGGCGGCCCAACGAAACACGATGTTGGAATCGAGCCCGGTCATGGAAAACCGGTGCAGGCTGTTGATGCTCGAATAGGATTTCAGGAAGTGGTCGAGGATGGAGCCGAAAAGATACATTTCGCCTTCGCCGCCCATCATGTTTTCGGAGACCGAAAGCGCCAGCTCGAAACTGCGCACCGGCCGGCCGCGGCTGATGACATCGACGCTCCTGCGCTCGAAGCTTCGGAAACTCTGCAGCAGCATGTCGCGCTGCATTGCCGCCTGCCGGTCGGTCCGGGCGCGGAAGTCATAGGCGCCGACCACTGTCCGCAGCGCCTCAACATCGATGATCGACGAGAAGTTGCGGGCCAGATTGGCGATCAGTGTCCAGAGAATGTCTTCCTCGAGCGGCGGAGGCACTTCGCTCAATACCGGCGTGATGTTGGAAAATTCCAGCTTGGCCGGCGTCGATGATGTCGGCTGGTTGACGCTGCCGACCCCGAGGCGGCTTGCCAGCGACCCGTTCGAACATCTGAGCCGCATCGACACCATCTCGGTTTCCGGCAGGCCCACCTTGCCGAGGCGGGTAACGAAGGACAGCGAATGATCGACGCCGTTGGTGATTACGCCGGGCTTCACCTGAGTGCGGTAGTAGAGCTTCGGCTTACCGTCCTCGGAGAGATCGTGGCGAAAACTCTCGAACGGCTCATAGACGATGCGACGGCCGCTGCCCTGAACCCAGCCTTCCACGCCCTCGACGGTATGAACGCTGAAATGGCTGGAATCGCCGGCCGACCGGACCGGATATTCGGAGCGCTCGTGGGAAACCGTCAGCGGTCGGCCTTCGGCCTCGAACAGGTTGATCGCCGGCGTGGTGTTGAGCGCGAAGAGATCGGCGCTGATGCGGGTCGATTCCGGAAAGGCCTGCGACATTTCGAAAGCCAGACTGAAGCGGTCGGCGCGGGAGTCGGCGAAGTTCTCCAGGCCCTTCAGCCGCAGGAACATGAATTTTTCCGGGCAGGAGAAATATTCCTGCATGATCCGGAAACCGTCGAAGGCGCCTTCGGGATAGGGCAGGGCCGCCTCTGTGGGCGCAAAGCCCATCGGTTCGACGGTGAGGTTGGCGGCGGCCGGCCGCTCATCCGGCACAATGAGCTGAACGCCGCGCACCCGCTCGCGGAAAAAGAGATAGAGCTGGCGAGCCGTTGCCGTGTCCTTGGCGCTGTTGATGAACAAGGTCAGCGGCCCGGCTGCCAGCGCCTGCAGGCCGGCGCCGCCGGTCTGGCGGAACGAAATCACGATCCGGCTGCTGTTCTTGCGGTTTTCGAGTTCGGCGCCGACGATCTCGAAGGGCAGGACCTTCAGGTCGAAACTGGTCTGGAACGAAATGGCCTCGCCGTCGATCGGCCGCGACTGCACCCTTGTGCCGCGCGGCACGTCGATCGACACGCCGCTCGCACCTTCGGCAAAACCGAAGCGCACCATGGTGATCGGGGCGACGGGCCGCAGGTAATGGGGCCAGACCAGCTGCAGGAGGCTGAGCGCCAGTTCCGGCATTTCCGCATCGAGCCGCTGGCGCAGCCGCCCGACCATGAAGGCCATGCCTTCGAGCAGTCGCTCCACGTCCGGGTCGGTGGCGTCCTTGCCGAGATGGCGCGCCAGCCGCGGATTGGCCTTGGCAAACAGCGCACCCATCTCGCGCAGATAGGAGAGCTCGTCCCGGTAGTAGTTGTTGATCGCCATCGGTCCAACCCTCGACTAGCCGTTGAACCGCATGCGTCCGTCGCTGCCGAGGACCGAGTCGAAAGCAACCTTGATGGTGCGATCGTCATCGGCCAATTCACCATCCACGTGAAAGATGAATTCGAGCGGTCGCGTCTTGTCCTCGATCGGCCGTACCGCGACGTTGCGCAGGCGCGGCTCGAAACTGCGCAACTGCCTTTCGACATCGCGGGCGATCGAAGAGATCAGGCTGCGATAGTCGGACGTCGCATTGAAATCCGAAAGGCCGAAATCGGGCCGGGTTTCACAGCAGCCCTTGCGGCTGTTGAGGATCATCAGAAGATTGGCAAGGATACTGTCGAACACGGCGGAATCATCCTGCCGGCCGGCCCTTTCGGCTCCGACCCCGTCAAGTTCCAGGCGCTGCAGCAAGCTTACCGATACCATTGCTTACTCACTCTCAAAAGCCATTGGCCGGACAGCGAATGCCCGGCCATTAGGTACATCTGCGCCATCATGGCCGCGACGACCGCGCTTCAGGCCCGTATCAGGCCTTGTCGAGCTTGCCCTTGAGCGAAAGCGTGAAGTCGGCGCCCATGTATTTGAAGTGCGGCTGCACTGCCATGCCGACACTGTACCAGCCTGGTTCGCCTTCAACGTCGGACACCGTGATCTGCGCCTTGCGCAGCGGCCGGCGGGAGCGCACATCGGCAGACGGATTGTCCTGGTCCGAGACATACTGGCGGATCCAGTTGTTGAGTTCGCTTTCCAGCTCGCCGCGGTTTTTCCAGCTGCCGATGTTCTCGCGCTGCAGAACCTTGATGTAGTGGGCCAGGCGGTTGACGATCATCATGTAGGGAAGCTGCGTTCCGAGCCGGTAGTTAAGCTCGGCGGCCTTGCCTTCGGTGGTGTTTCCGAAGGACTTCGGCTTCTGCACCGAGTTGGCCGAGAAGAAGGCCGCATTGTCGCTGCCCTTGCGCATGGTCAGCGCAATGAAGCCCTGCTCGGCGAGTTCGTATTCCTTGCGATCGGAAACGAGCACTTCGGTCGGAATCTTGCTCTGCAGCTGGCCCATCGCCTCGAAGCTGTGAACCGGCAGGTCTTCGACGGCGCCGCCCGACTGCGGCCCGATGATGTTCGGGCACCAGCGGAACTTGGCGAAGCTGTCGGTGAGGCGGGTTGCAAGCGCGATCGACGCGTTGCCCCAGAGATAGTTCTCGGTCTCGCCGGAGGAACGCTCTTCATAGTTGAAGGCCTTGACCGGGACGGTCTCTGCTCCATAGGGCGAGCGGAGCATGAAACGCGGCATGGCGAGTGCGAAATAGCGCGAGTCTTCGCTTTCGCGGAACGAGTTCCACTTGGCATATTTCGGGCCTTCGAAGATCGATTCCATGTCCTTGAGGTTCGGGATTTCCTCGAACGTATCGACACCGAACATGGCCGGAGCGGCACCGGCAATGACCGGCGCATGGGCCATGGCGCCGACGCTGGCGCAATACTGCGCAAGCTTGACGTCCGGGGCGTTCGGGCTGAAGGCGTAGTTGCAGACGACTGCGCCAACCGGCTGGCCGCCGAACTGGCCGTATTCCGCCGTGTAGATGTGCTTGTAGAGACCGGACTTTGCGACTTCGGGGCTGTCCTCGAAATCCGCAAGCAGTTCGTCCTTCGAGACGTTCATGATCTCGATCTTGATATTCTGGCGGAAATCGGTGCGGTCGACCGCGAATTTCAGGCCGCGCCAGGCGGATTCCAGCGTCCGGAATTCTTCGTTGTGCAGCACCTCGTCGACCTGGGCCGACAGCTTGCGGTCGATTTCCGCAATCATCTGGTCGATCGCGTTGCTGTTGACGGTGCTGTCCGAACGGGTCGGTTTCAGCAGCTCGGCGATAAAGGCGCTGACGCCCTTGCGGGCCACATCGTAGCCGTCGTCGCTCGGCACCAGCCGGGTTTCCTGCAGGATCTGGTCCAGCAGGGAGCTTTCGGCATGCTCGACGGTAACCTGTTGTTGGGCGGATTCTCTCTCAGCCATGAAAAAGCCTTCTTTCGAATTCGGACGCACTCGTTCGAGGCATCGATCGTGCCGCAGCTCCCCGGAAGGGGTCGGGATAAATTACTTGTCTTTGGAGGCCGCGGCCGTCAGCTCGGCCAGCAGTTTCTCGCGGGCTTCGTCGTCGCCAAGAACGCCCTGGATCGCCTTGCGGAAGGCCGGGACGTTGCCAAGCGGTCCCTTGAGCGCCACCAGGGCTTCCCGCAGTTCGAGCAGCTTGTTGAGCTCGGGGGTCTGGCGCACGATCGCCTCGGGCGTGAAGTCGTTGAGGCTTTCCAGCTTCAGGGAGAGGTTCATCTGCCCGGCATCGGCCTCTTCGGAAAGCTTGTCGTCGACGGCGATATCAAGGCTCAGGTTATGGCCCTTCATCACGTCGTTGAAATTGTCCTTGTTGACGTTGATGAGTTCGCGATCCTCTACGGGCGTGTCGTCGCCCTTCAGCGTGTAATCGCCGAGGAAGACCATCTTCAGAGGCAGTTCCACCTCTTCCTTGGCGTCGCCGGTCGCTGGCTTGTAGCGAATATTGACGCGCTCTTTAGGCGCCACAGACGAGTCTTTCGTCATGTTCGGTTTCCCCCGTAAAACCCCAGATGCAATTCTTAAAATTCAAAGCAGAAAACATGTGTCTGCAGCGAATAACGCGCAATAGCTCGTCCGGACTGCCCTTGCCCGGACGCCTGCATAATTGCGCCTGTATATGTAGGTTTTATAACGGCAGCGATGTATTGCGCATCTTTATGCAATTTGTGGTGACGTCAGCCGAACCGCCTGGACGATGTCGAGTGCGCTCAGCGTTTCGGCGATGCGCGCCTTGCGAAGGACGATGTCCCGCTCTTCGAGATGACGGACGGCATTTCGGTGGGAATAACCACGCCAGGACAGGGCGGCCAGAGCCGTCGCCAGCGCTGGCTCCCAGCTGGCCAGCGCCTGATCCTCGACCATCTGCTCTAGCGCCGGAATGAGTGCGAACAGCGGCTGCAGCAGTTCGTAACGCAGGCAGAATTTGCCGATTTCCAGCTTGGCGCAGAACCGTTCCCGCCCACTCGGGCAGCGCTCGCTATAATCGGAGAGCAGTTTCAATCCCGCCAGGACCTGACCCTGCTGGGCAAGCTGGCCCGCGGCTGCCTTTACTTTGTCGCGTTCCGAACCCGTCGCCTGTCCGTCGCCGTCGGTCATGATCTGGCTGGCAATCCAGTTCTGGGTCTCGCCGTCGGCAAACGGGCTACCGTCGCTGAAGGAAAGCTGCGTCAGTTCCGGCATCCGTTTGAGAAATGCGGAAAGCTGACCAGTAACAACGCTGAGCGCCGCGTCATAGTCGCCGCCGAGCGCTTGCATGGCGTTGGCGATCAACAGTTGTGCGTCGAAATAGAAGGGCGAGGAAACGAACACGCTCTCGGCGGATAACAGTAGACCCTGATGGTTTCCGGCTGCCTTCAGGGCGGCAAGTTCCGCAAGCCTTGGTTTTTGCGGCGGCGGCAGCAGGGTGCGCCCGGCCTTGTCCGGCGGCGCCTTGAGGATATCGCCCCAGGCGGCAAACCGTGTCGCGAGGTAGATCCGCGGATCGGCGGGCGCCGATGGCCGCAATGCGCCTGCGGCCCGGATAGCACTGCCGAACAGGGCCTGGAAGGTTTTTTCGACTCCGTCGCTGGTAGGCGCCTCGGCGATCTCGACCGCAGCGACCGGTGCCGCAGTAGAGACTTTCGGCTGTGGCTGGGGTTGAGCCTGCGGTGCGGCAGCGGCCGGCTGCGGCGGTTCGGCGACAGGAGCCGGAGAAGCAGGCGCGGGTTCCGGTGTCGGCTGACCGGCTGCCGCAGCCCGTACCGCTTCGGCCTCGGCCCGCGCCGCTTCGGCCGCAGCCTTGGCGTCTAGCTCGGCTTTCGCTTCGCGCGCATGCGGCCGGAGAGCCCGGATCAGCGGGCCGATGGCGGCCGGATATTTGCGCATCCGCTCCGACAGGAACTCGTCGATGATGACGAGCCGGTCATGGGCGGCAAGAGCGAAGAGCTTCGCATCAGGAGAAGGCGGCCCGGACTCGATGAGCGGAGCCAGCCTTTCGGCCATCCAGTCGAGTGCTCCTGCGCGGGCTCTCTCTCGCGCCGGCGGCGGAAAAAGACCGTCCCAGTGGGCCTCCACCATTCCATGCAGGATGGCGACCCCGACGGCGAGGCCCCGATAGCTCTCCTCTCGCTGCAGCCCGAAGACCAGCCGCGAGGCGAGCACCATGTCTTTCGAACGGGTCTTCAGAATATCGATCGTCGCCGTGTTGAACCGCTTCCAGTCGACCGCGGAAGGGCCGCCGGTTTCCATCTTGCGGAATTCGGTGTCCAAAGCGTCGAATTCCGCTTCGTCGCGCAGGTCGCGGCCGGCCGGCGCGCCGTCGATGGCAAGCCCTCCGATGGAGGCACGCGGGTCCGCGAGCAAGGCGTCAAGATCGATATCTGCCATGTATTGTCCCCGGCGGTGTGAATGACGGATTCCCCGACCGGGCGAATCGCAATCCGGATTGATCAAAGAAGGAAGTCGGGCTTTAAAATGCATAAGCGTCATAGTCGTGTAGTTTGAAGATCATATGAGCGAAGGGCGGGGCGTCGCGATTTTCTTGCCATCGGCGTCAGATGCCGCGGCGGCCGATGGGCGCGCGGATGACGGAGGCTGATGCGTGCATGATTGACATTGCCGAAACAACCGAGAGAGGCGCCACGATCGTCGCTCCCACCGGAAAGATCGATACCCTGACGGCGAAGGCTTTCGAGGCCGAGCTGAAGAAACATATCGACGGTGGTACCGGCGCCTTGCTGGTCGATATGAGCGGGGTCGATTATGTCAGCAGCTTCGGCCTTCGTTCGCTGCTGATCGCGGCGAAACAACTGGCTCCCGCCGGACGCAAATACGTCCTGTTCGGTTTGAGCCCGCATGTCCACGACGTCCTGCGCGTTTCGGGCTTCCTGAAGATCATTCCGGTGGTCGCAACCCGCGAGCAGGCGCTCGACCTGGTTGATCCGCCGCCACTCAGTATCGGCTAGGGGGCGTGGCGGAAAAATGACCGGCGCTTCCTGCATTGTTTCAGTGAACAACAGCCTTGAGGAACTTACGCAGGTCCATGCGGCCCTGGAGAATTTTGCCGATACCTGCGGAGTGACCGCCGAGACGCGGCATGCGACGATGCTGATCGTCGAGGAACTGTTCGCCAATGCGGTGCGCTACGGTTACGACGAGGACGAAGCGGACACCATCATCATTTCCGCCCGTTACCAGCAGGGCACCATGCGGCTGACCATCCGCGACCGCGCCCGTCCTTTCGACGTCAGCGCGCCGCCGCGCCGGCCCGACGAGACGCTGAGCCTGGAGGACATGGAGGTCGGCGGGCTGGGGCTTTTCCTGGTCCATGAATTTGCCCAGTCGATCACCCAGGACCGGGACGGCGCGACCAACGTAACGGAAATCGTCCTGAAGAATGCGCAGGCGAACTGAGCAGTTGGTGCCGGCATAGATGCTCAGTTGAACTTTGAATGGCAGCGCCAAGGCGGGAAGGCGCGAGCGGGGAGATTGAGGATTTTGGCCAACAACAAGCGGCGCAAGGCGATGGTGAGCCTGGGTTCCACCTGCGAGGCGATTGCCCAGGGGCGGTTCGAGGACATGGAACAGCTCTTCGGCATCGTCGCCGACGAAACCCTTCCCGTGGACATTCGCGACCTGGCGGAGACCTTTGCCGGCATGGTGGTGCAGGTCGAGGCGAGGGAGTTTCACGCCAACCAGCTGATCGACGAGCTGAAGGAAACCCAGCGCCAGCTCGAAGCTGCCCAGAATGCGCTACGCAAGGAAAATACCGACCTTCGACAGCGCCTGAAGAAGCTCGATGTGAAGTTCGATGAGGAACAGGCCGAGCACGAGATCCGCGAGATTGCCGACAGCGAATATTTCCGCGACCTGCAGCAGCGCGCCAAGTCGCTGCGCTCTCGCTTCAAAGAGAAGAATTGAGACCGCGACAGGCTGGCCTGTCGAGCCGGTCGAGGACTTCCGCTTCATCTGCGTTTTCATGGTAGATCAAAAATGACGAAGATAATTTCCACGCATTCCTATCGCGGCGGCACCGGCAAATCGAACCTGACCGCCAACCTCGCCGCCGGCCTGGCGCTGCGGGGCCACAGGGTCGGTGTCGTCGACACCGATATCCAGTCGCCGGGCATCCACACCCTGTTCAAGGTCGATCCGCATGCGCTGCGCTTCACGCTCAACGACTATCTCTGGGGCAAATGCGGTGTCGCGGAGACGGCGCTCGACGTCACCTCCGGTGTGGTTGATGGCGAGGGGCGCGAGATCGTTCCCGAGGGCGGCAAGGTCTATCTCGTGCCGTCGAGCATCAAGACCGGCGAAATCGCCCGTATCCTCAAGGAAAAATACGATGTCGAGGATCTGAACACCGGTTTCCACGATCTCTGCAACGAACTGGAACTCGACTATCTGCTGATCGACACTCATCCCGGCGTCAACGAGGAAACCCTGCTGTCGATCGCCATTTCCGACACGCTGATGCTGTTGCTACGGCCCGATATCCAGGACTACCAGGGAACGGCCGTGACGCTCGAACTGGCGCGCAAGCTCGAAGTGCCGCAGCTGCTTCTGGTGGTCAACAAGGTGCTGGAAAGCTTCGATTTCCGGGAATTGGCGCAGCGGGTGTTCGCCAGCTACCGCACGCCCGTCGCCGCCGTCCTGCCGCTCTCGACGGAGCTCATTCAGATCGGCAGCACCGGCCTGGTACGGGCGATCCATCCCGAGCACGCATTTTCCGAGGGGATCGAGACGATCCTTGATGCGATCGAATAGCGGTTTGCGCGCCGATTTTAACCGCAGGCCCTAGCTTTCGAATATCGCCTGCGCAAAAGTCTCGACGCTGGCGATGCGCTCGTCGCGATCGAACCGCAGCGCCTTTTCGATCGCCGTCCAGCCGCCGGGGTCGAGATCGGCGATCGGCTCGGGTGCCAGCCCCAGTAACTGCGCATCGATACTTGGTTTCATCGCAAACGGATGGAAGCCCATGAACATCTGGTAGGCGATGCAGCCGAGCGCATAGATGTCGTCGCGCGGATCGCGCGTCGCGTCGATGAACATTTCGGGGCTGGCATAGGCGACCGTCAGCGCTTCCAGCGCACCGACATTGAAGCCTTCGAGATTGTTGGCGGTGGCAAGCCCGAAGTCGATGAGCTTGACCTGTTTATCCTCGCCGACGAAGATATTGCCCGGCTTGAGGTCCGAGTGGATCACGCCATTGGCATGGGCATAGGCAAGCCCTGCGCAGATGCCCTTGAGGACCGGCGCGATCAGCCCGATCGGCATCTGCTGGCCGGTCGAAGTCGCCAGGTGGCGGTTGAGCGGCTTGCCGGTCAGAAGCTCCATGACGATGAACACCTCGGATTTGTCGCGGTCGAAGTCGAACACCGTCGCGATATTCGGATGGGCGAGGCTCTGGGATTTTCGCGCTTCGGCTTCCAGGGTTCTCAGCGCATTGGAGTTGCTCCTGAACTCGTCGTTCAGAAGCTTCAGCGCCACATAGGGCTGGGCGCTGCCGGCCTCGAGCCTGCGCCGGTCGACGGCGCTGTAGACGATCCCCATCCCACCGCGACCGACCTCACGGTCGAGGATGAAACGGTCTCTGAGGATCGAGCCGATGCCGGCGCGCTGGGCGCCGGTATCGCCGAGCTTGCCGAGCGAGGCGCCCGTCGTTGCGCCGTCGCGCACCGCTCGCTTGGCGGCGGAGCGGAACCGGGCGCTGCGATAGCTGCCGAGCAATCCGTCGAGCGCGTCGCTGCGGCGCGAGCCTGCTTCCTCCGCGCGCTCACCGCCGCGCCGGCCTTTGTAGTCGCCGATCAGATCGGAGAGCACGGCATCGTCGACACGGCTGCGCAGATCGTCGAATGCCGGCAGATTGACGCCGGGACGAGACGCTTCGGGCACAGCGGCCATGGTTGGCGGAAACTGACCAGCTGCGGGCCGGCTCGACGGCGGAAGGGGTCCAGGCAGGGCGGGGGAAGCGGCGATTGAGGGCAGGGCAGGCAAGGGCGCCTCCGGTGCCGAAGCAGGTCCCGCCGAGATCGATCCGTCAGGCCCCGGCTGGTTCGATGCCAGCCAATTCGGAGACGGCACAAAAGCGTGAGGCACGGTGTCCTCGTCGAACATATCGTCCGGAATGGGGGAGGTGGGTGCTGTAGCCGGGGTCGGTGCCGCGCCGGGAATGGCGGAGAGCAGGATCTGGGCGATGTCGGGCGGCAGCCTTCCGGCTTCCATGCTTTCCGTCACTGCCAGCCGCGCCGACATGCCATCGGCCTCGGATTTCAGCCGTGTCACCAGCGCATCGAAGGTCATGCGGCCGCCCACGAAGGCCAAGAGGGCTCCCTCGGCGCCTATCGCCTCATCCGCCGGTCTGCGACCTGGTGATTTACCCTGAAAGAATCTCAGTTTTCCGCTCTCTAGAAACCATTGCGCATGGGAGTGCCTGGACGGCGTATGTCGTACCGGTTGAGTTTTTCGACGATGGTGCGGCGACTGACCTTCAGATTGCGGGCCGCGTGGCTCTGGTTCCAGTTGACTTCCCGAAGCTTCGTCTCGATCACCAACGCCTCGTATAGTCCCACAATCGTCTTCAGGTCACCATCGGGAATGAAGCCGGGCAATCGCGTGCTCCGCTGCTCGCGAAAACCGCCGATTTCGGGCGGCAGATGCTGAGGACCGATCGACTGGCCCCTGTTGGCGAGCAGCACGGCCCGCTCCAGGATGTTTTTCAGTTCCCGGACATTGCCAGGATAACTCCAGCGCAGCAGCGCATTGAGCGCTTCAGACGAGAGCGGCGGGACCTCGCGGTTACCCACCGCATCCTTCAGGAAATGGTCGATCAGGCCGGGAATGTCCGACGGCCGCTCACGCAGTGGCGGCACGATGATCGGGAAGACGTTGAGGCGGTAATAGAGATCCTTGCGAAACTCGCCGCGGTCGATCTTCTCCTCCAGATTGGCATTGGTGGCGGCGACGATGCGCACGTCCACATGTTCGGTCTTGGTCGAGCCGACCCGGCGCACTTCGCCTTCCTGCAGCAGCCGGAGCACCTTCGCCTGCAGACCGAGCGGCATGTCGCCCACTTCGTCGAGAAACAGCGTGCCGCCATGGGCTTCATGGGCAAGGCCCGCCTTGTTGCCGATCGCGCCGGTAAAGGCTCCGCGCACATGGCCGAACAGCTCGCTTTCCAGCAGGCTTTCGGGCAGGGCTGCGCAGTTCTGGGCGATGAAGGAGCGCTCGGCTCTTGCGCTGGAAAGATGGATGTAATTCGCCATCATTTCCTTGCCCGTGCCGGTTTCGCCGAGCAGCAGGATCGGAACCGACGAGCCGGCGGCCCGCTCGATCAGGTCGAACACCTTTTCGATCGGCGGGCTATTGCCGATCAGCCCCTTCGGCTTCGATGATTTCGGTTTGGCCTTGCTGAGAAGGCGGGTGTTTTCCTGCAGCAGTTCCTCGTTCATGCGTCCGAGCTGCTTGATCAGGCGCTGGTTCTCCTCGAACAGCCGCGCATTGCGGATGGCTGCAGCCGCGTGCGCCGCAAGCCCCTGAAGCGGTCTGACCAGCGTCTTTGACAGCCCGCCGCCGCGCTCGCGGACGTTGACGAGCTGCAGCGTCCCGATCGTTTCCTCGCCGTCGACGAACAGTGGCATGATCACCAGCGAGCGCGAGCGGAAACCGATCGTCTTGTCCATTTCCCGGATAGCGGAAAAATCGAAGCCCGGCGCGTTGTCGATATCGGCGACGTTGACCATCGTCGCGGTGGTGACCGCAAAGGTGGCAGGATCGCGCAGGTTCGGCGTCAGCGACTTGTCGTAGAGCGCAATCCGGCTGTCGGCCTGGTTGGAACTGGTGACGCCGCGGTAGTTGAAGCAGACGCGGTGCAGATGGCGGGCCAGCCGGTCGAGCGTGAAGATCGCAGCACCTTCGGCATTGGAAAGCCTGAGTGCTGCTTCGAGCACGTGAACGAGCAGCGCCTCGACCCGGCGCTCCTTGGCAAGCGCGGTCGTCAGGTCCAGAAGGTCCTCATAGATCGTCTCGTTGCTCATCTTCCCGCTTCCCCCGGTTGCGGTGCTCCGGACCAATCATGTGCAATTCCGGCTGGCAGCCCCTCAGCCAGCTGGCTTCTCGAAAGCGCGATCGGCCGAGACGGGAAGGCGATCCCTCCCGCCGTGCCTCGTTCTCTATCAGGACAATGTGTAGGCGAAACTACCGGCTTCGCTGATGCTGACATCGACCGCGGTGAAGGCCTTGCCGTCCTCGCCCATGTTGCTGAGGAGTTCGGTGGCAAGTTCCGGCAGGATCGTGCGGTTGACGATATGGTCGATGTTGCGGGCGCCGGTTTCGACTTCGGTGCAACGCGCCGCGATTGCGGTCACCACGGCATCGTCATAGGCAAACTGCATCTTCTGGCTTTCGCGCAGGCGCTTGCCCACCTTGTTCAGCTTCAGGCGGACGATCTTTTCGAGCGGCGCGCCGATCAGCGGATAGAAGGGAATGATCTGCATGCGGGCGAGAAGCGCCGGCTTGAAATGAGCCGAAAGCGTCGGGCGGATTGCTTCGACCAGCTCCGTTACGGCTGGGCGCTCCGCGCGGGTGCCGAGTTCGGTCAGCAGATCAGTCGCCAGGTTGGATGTCAGCACGACGATCGTGTTCTTGAAATCGATCAGGCGGCCTTCGCCATCCGACAGCATGCCCTTGTCGAACACCTGGTAGAAGACGTTCATGACTTCGAGGTCGGCTTTCTCGACCTCGTCGAGCAGTACGACCGAATAGGGGCGCTGGCGTACCGCCTCGGTCAGCACGCCGCCTTCGCCGTAACCGACATAACCGGGAGGCGAGCCGACGAGCTTGGAAACGGTGTGCTTTTCCTGGAATTCCGACATGTTGATCGAAACCAGGAACCGCTCGCCGCCGAACAACTGGTCGGCGATCGCGGTTGCAAGTTCGGTCTTGCCGACACCCGACGGACCGACGAACAGGAAGACGCCCATCGGCGCGTCCGGGTTCTGCAGGCCGGCCTTGGAGACGCGGACGCCATGGTCGATCGCCTCGATCGCCTGGTCCTGGCCGATGACGCGGGCGCCAAGATTTTCCGCAAGCGTCAGGATCGACTGCGCTTCGTCCTTCACCATGTTGCCGAGCGGAATGCCGGTCCATTCGGCGATGACCTGGCCGACCACGTCTTCGGTCACTTCGAAGGAAACGAGCGGGTTGCCCCTCTGCAGTTTCTTCAGCTTGTCGGCCGCCTCGCGGAATTCGGCGCGCAATGCGTCGAGGTCGAGGCCCGCTGTTTCCTCGGCGACCTCCAGTGCTTCCTGCTCGCCGCCTGCCGAGGGAACGGGCGTTTCCGTCGCCGGCTTGTCGCTTTCGAGCGACAGGCCGAGCTTGGAGCGAATGTCGAGGATCTGGTGCACCAGCGCCAGTTCGCCGTCGCGCTTGGCGACGAGGCCGGCGATTTCGGCTTCGAGGCTTGCGATATCCTGCTTGATCGCTTCGATGCGGGCGTCGTCGGCACCATGGTTGGAGTGGTGGTCACGCTCCAGCGCGTCCAATGCGCGCTTCTGTTCGGCAACGCGCTTCTGCTTGAGCTCGGTCATCGGCGGCGTTGACGACAACGACAGTTTTACACGAGCGCAGGCGGTGTCGAGAACGTCGACCGCCTTGTCCGGCAGCTGGCGGCCGGAAATATAACGGGCCGACATCTTTGCGGCAGCCTCGACGGCGCTGTCGCGGATATAGACACCATGCGCCTTTTCATAGGATTTGCGCAGGCCCCGCAGGATGGTGATCGCCTGGTCGGGGCTCGGCTCGTCGAGCTTGACGAGCTGGAAGCGGCGGGCGAGCGCCGGATCCTTTTCGAAATATTTCTTGTATTCGCTCCAGGTGGTGGCGGCGACCGTGCGCAGCTCACCACGCGCCAGCGCTGGCTTCAACAGATTGGCCGCATCGGCACCACCAGCTGAACCGCCGGCACCGATCAGCATATGCGCTTCGTCGATGAACAGCACGATCGGCTTCGGCGATGCCTTGACCTCGTCGATGATGCCCTTGAGGCGGTTTTCGAACTCGCCCTTCACGCCCGCACCGGCCTGCAGCATGCCGAGGTCGAGGCCGATCAGTTCGATATCCTTGAGGAAATCGGGCACGTCGCCTTCGGCAACCTTGAGCGCCAGGCCTTCGACGACAGCGGTCTTGCCGACGCCGGGTTCGCCGACGCAGATCGGGTTGTTCTTGCGGCGGCGGCCGAGGATATCGATCATCTGCTGGATCTCGCGGTCGCGGCAGAAGACGGGGTCGATCTTGCCCTTGCGGGCCTGCTCGGTGAAATTGGTGCAGAAGCGGGCAAGCGCGCTGTCGGCGTTGAGGCCGGGCGCTACGTCGCTCTTGCCGGCTTCACCGCTGGAAGCTGTCGAGCTTGCGATGATTTCCTGGCTGCCTTCGACGATGGCGGTGAAATCCACCTTGAACCGGGCATAGGTGATCGCTTCGAGGCCGTTGAGCCAGCGCTCGTCGCCGAAACGGTTGGGCCTGGCAAAGATGGTCCCAAACAGCGCGCCCGAGCGGGTCTGGTCGAGCGAGAGCTCGACGGAGCTGACGAGCCAGGCTTCGGTCAGCCATTCGATCAGCAGCGGCGAGAAGACCGGCCGGCCCTGGTTGCCGCTGCGGATGCCTTCGAGAACCGCCTGCAGCTTGCGCTTGAATGTGGCGATATCCACCTCGAAATGACGGCAGGCGGCCTGGACGTCATGGGTCGTGTCCTCAAGGAACACCCAGAGCAGGTGCTCGACCGAGACCTCGTAGTGCCCCCTGGAAACCGCGACGCCGGCGGCCGATTCCAGCGACCGGCGCGAATAGGTGTTGAGGCGGCCGACGAGACGACGAAGATCGATGTCTATCACTGCAGTATCCCTGGGTTCAGCCGGGCTCGTGAGCACAGCGCGGCCATAATTGACGAAAATCCGCGGTCGGTTGGGCAGCTATGCCCGTCTGCGACTTCGGCGGGATGATTCTGATTTCAGGTCGGTGAAAATTCTGCCGTGGCAATGCTTTAGAAGGCTGGCTTTTGAACATGCCGAAGGATGTCGACCGGCTCGAGCATCTGCAGAGAAATAACGAAACACATCGCTGTAACGGCCCCCTTTGTGTTCCCTGTCGCTCCGGGCCGAAACCTGCTGCATCCAGCTCGGCAACGGCTTGCCCCCGCGCCGGAGACGATCGGCACGCTACTTGCGTAATACATCCATATGACAGGAATTTTGCACCCGGCTGTGAAGTGCCGAGAACTTGCAGCCAATAAGCGAAACCGCCCGCAAAATTGCGGGCGGCCGGGTGCTTCCGCGGAAAGGCCGATCAGACCGGCTTGCGCCAGTCGTCCGATGCCGAGGTGCCGGCGATTTCATGGGTCCAGTCGCACTTGCGGTAGGTGAAGGACCAGTCTTCGCAATGACCGCGGGAGTCGTTGGCAGTATCGGCGGTGTCGGGGAGCTGGACCTTGCCACCGACCAGGACGGCATCCTCCCACTTGATGGTGTAGTAGTGTTCCTGCGTGCCCTTGGTGGACGTGCGCCAGAACTTCAGTTCGATTTCGAGGTTTTCACCGGTGGCAAGAGCCTGCCACAGCATCGGCGAAGCCTTGTCGAGCGGCTTGACGAAGCGAGCCGGCTCATGGCGGCGGGTGCCGATGGCCGTACCCGAGTTCGGATCGCGGGGAACGATGGCGTTGCTTTCGAAGGCGTATACGAGGGATTCGCCCTCGTGGCCTTCCTGCCAGACGTTGCCGATGGAGTCGGCGGTGGAAGCGTCCTTGGTGATTTCGCCTTGGGTGACGCCCTTGATGGTGATGTATGCGATGCTTGCCATTTTTCTCTCCAATGGTCTCGGGGATCGGGAAACGGTATCAGCAGCAGCCGATGATTTTGTGAATTGCAAGCACTGTGCCAGTTTCCAAAAATCTAAAAAGATTATTTAAATTCAATTGGTTATAAAGATAATTCGCCTTGCAGGGACTTTCTGAACTGAGAAGGAAACTTCGCAGTCGAAGCGTCGTCAGCGCAGCTTTCCTACCCCTTTCAGGGATGCGAATTTTATGTGACGTCTGCAGCCGAGCCTTCGGACCACCGCACGGTTTCCGCCGCGCTTGTTTTTCCGCCGTTTTCCTCTGAGCGCTGACGGCGTCGTTTTGCACTGCGCATATTTTCGCAAATTGACCGCATGGCCGGCCGATGAAATCCTGATTTCCTGTCGTCGCCCGAATGGCGCGAACTGCACGGATGCAGGATCGCCAACTTATTTTTCCCGGAGGAGAAGGTCGAAATGCCCGCGCTCATGAAGCCTTCCCGTCTTGCCGCGGCAGTCCGCGCCGAGCCGGTTCCGCAAGGCGGCTTGTTGACCGTGTCGGCGTTTCTCCTGTTCGACTTCGAAAGCCCCCGCCAGCTGCTGAGCGAGCAGGCCCTCTGGCCGATGGTGACCGAGCAGATGGCCGGTGCGATTTTCGATAAGGGCAACCTGAAGCCGTTCGGTGAATTGATCATTGCCGGCGCAGCACTTGCGCCCACCGATGCGCCGGTCACCGGTCTGCCGGTGGTGGCGCGCCTCGGCTCCATCGAGAAATCGTTGAACGTTTTCGGCGACCGCTTTTGGCGCCGGACCGATCGCGGTGTCGTGCTCGCTCCCGCCGTACCGTTCGACAGGATGCCGATCGACGAGGCGCATGCCTTTGGCGGTCCGCGTTTTGTGGAAAATCCGCGCGGCAAGGGCCATGACGCCCGCGCCATCCTGGAAGCGGGATATGACGCGCCGCTTCCCAATGTGGAAAATCCGCAACGCCTCATCCGGTCGCCCGACGATCATCCGCGCCCCGCCTATTTCGGCCCGCTGGCCGCCGATGCGGCCTCCCGCATGCGCCATGCCGGAACCTACGACCAGAGCTGGGTCAAGAACCGGGCGCCGATGAAGCCCGACGATTTCAATCCGCTGTTTCATTGCGATGCCCCTGAAGATCAGCGGCTTCAGGCATTTTTCTCCGGCGATGAGCGTTTTTCGGTGAGCGGCATGAGCCGGGGCGTGACAATGGTCGGCGGTGCACTGCCGAACATGATCCTGCGCGCCTTCGTCCATCGCCCGGGTGACGGCAGCCTGGCTGAGACGCGCATGGTCTGCGATACCGTGACGCTGTTTCCGAATATCACCAAGGCGGTAATGACCTTCCGCGGTCTTGCCAAGGCTCAGGACCCGTTCTGCGAGGATATCGGCACCGTCATGCTCGCCTGCGAGCACAGGGAAGACCAGCCGCGCCCGGCCGAATACTACGAGCGCATCTTCCGCCTTCGCAGCGATCCCGAGCAGGCGCACAAGTACGTCCTGTCCGATTTCCAGCTGATGCCGCTTCGCGACGAGGCGGCGATCGGCGCAAGACGCGCGGCGCGGCTTGAAAAGGCCAAGCAAGGGCTCCAGACCTTCGTGGACAACCAGAACTGGATGATCCGCAAAGCCATGACGGATCAGGGTATCTCGCCGTCGCTGGCGCCGGTGATGGCTGTCGGCGAACTTGACGAGCTACCACTGATCCCGTTGCCCGATCGCGAAGAGATCGCGCGCGGGGATCTCGACGTCGCCGAATTGCTGGATGACGTCGAGACTTTGACCCGGGCGGTGGCGGCGAAGAACCATCTCTATACGGCCAAGGCCGAGCTTTCCCGCCAGGCTGTAGTGAAAGCGATCCCGCCGTCGCTTGTGCCGCCACATATGCTGAAGCCCATGGCTTCGGAAGAGGATCTGGCGCGCTACCCTGATCTTGAACCCTGGGAAGGCGTTGCAGAAGCGTTCCAGGCCGACGTCTCGGCGATGCGGCCGAACAGGCAGAAGGATGAGCGCTTTGCCGAGACGGTCGATCCGGCGATGAAACAGATCGATGAAGCCTTTGCGACACTCGATGTCTCGAAGGATATCAATCCGGCCGTCCTCGAAGCGCAATATGAAAAGGCCTGCGCCCGGGCGATGAAACTGCCCGAAGGCTCGCTGCTTCATGAAGCCCGCGTGGAGATCGAGGGCATTGGTGGACGAACGATCGCTGGAGGCCGGAAAGCGAGCCCGGACGAGCCGGCTTTCATGGCGGACGTCATGCAGCGCATGGACGAAATCTCCAGCCGGCCGATTGCGGAATTCGCTCCGAGCCCCACCCCGGCGATCGCATTTCCGCCGATACCGGGTGTCAACGGCGATGCTGCGGCAAGAAGTTCCGCACAGATCGCAGGGGGACTCCAGTCTGCCACTGCCAGCCTTGCCAATCTTCTGCCGGGTGTCGCGGCCGGTGCGAAAACCGAAAGCCTTGACGACATTCTGGCCTCGCTGATCGCGGGCCTCCCGGCCTCGCCTTCGGCCGAGGGCGGCCAGACACTTGGCCAGGCGACGTCACAGAAACTTGCCGACGCTTCGCGGGAGATTGCTTCAGCGGAAATCAAGGTCGACGAGGTGATGTCCGAAGCCCGCCGCAAGACACCGGCGGCGATCTTTCCTTTGGAACCCATGGTTCCGGCGGTGGCGCAAAGGCTTGGCTCCTTCATTGCGGCAAAGCTTGGCGAGGGGCATGACTTTTCGGGAGCCGATCTGGCGGGTGCCGATCTGGCCGGGCTCGACCTCCGCGGCCTGCCGTTCCGATCCGCCTTCTTCGAGCGCTGCAATCTGCGTGGCACGGACTTTTCCGGTGCCGATCTCGAAGGCGCGGTGTTCGCCGAAGCCGATCTTGAAGGTGCCAATTTCGCAGGCGCCCGCATCGGCGGCATCAATTTCGGCAAGGCCAACCTGCGCGGTACCCGTTTCGACGGTTGCGCGATGACCGCAACGACCTTGGTCGGGGCCGACATGACCGGCGCGTCATTCCGCCAGACGAAGCTTTCGGAAGTGGTCCTGATCGACTGCGGGCTGGACGGAGCCGATTTTTCCGACGCCCTGCTTGGCGATTTTCATATCCTGCGTGGACAGGCCGACAGGATCGTCATGGCGGGTGCCGAAATCGCCCGCGGCGTGTTCATCGACGTCTCGATGAAGCAGAGCGTGTTCAAGGGCGCGGGTTTCGAACGCACGACATTTGGCGATGTTTTTGCCCCGAACGCCGATTTTACGGGTGTGCATCTGGAGGGTAGCAGCTTCATCGGGGCCTGCGACCTGACCGGCGCCATGTTTGCCGAAGCGGTCGCGATCGGTTCCTCCTGGAACGGCTCCAAGCTCGGCCGCTCCTGTTTCCTGCGCGCCACCTTGAACCGCAGCCTCTTCAACGGCTGCGACTTGGTCGAATCCGATCTTCGGCTCGCCTGGTTCCGCGAAGGCAGGCTGGACCGTTCAAACCTGACCGGCAGCGACCTGTTCGGCGCCAACCTTTATGCCGCATCGCTTGCCGGCTGCGATCTGACCCGCGCCTCGCTGCGCGGCGCCAATCTCTATTTCGCCAATCTGGCCGGATCCAAGCTCGGCAGCTGCGATCTGACCGGCGCCAATCTCGGAAAGACGATCATGGAGAGCGCCACCGATGCCTGATACAGCCGAAACAATCACGCCGATCGGCCTGGACGAGCTCCTGGATTATCTCGCTCACAACCAGCCGGTGCTGATGCGCGACGGCCGGCAGATCGATTTTGCTACCATCGACCTGGTGGGCGGAAAGTTCATCCATTGCGACTTTACCGACTGCAGTTTCGAGGGCGCCGATCTTGCGCGGACAAGTTTCATCAAATGCCGGCTCGACCGGGCGATCTTCACCGACGCCGAATTGGTGGGGGCGAGCTTTCTCGACTGCAGCCTGATCGCCGCCGATTTCTGTGATTGCGAATTGAGCGAGACGCAGTTCCTGACCGGCGATCTCCGTTCAGCCGGTTTCGAGAGAGCCGTCTTCGACCGGGCGATCTTCGCCAAGGCTGGCCTGCGCGCGGGCAATTTCAAGGAGACGATGCTCGATCGCAGCTGCCTGCTTGATTGCGATATCGAGGGAATGTCACTGTCCGGAGCGTCGCTGAAGAGCATCACCGTCACCAAGGCGGCGCTGAACCGGGTCGATATGTCCGGCATCGTCATCGATACGGGTCTCTTCGCCGAGGCCGACCTTTCCGGCCTCGATCTGAGCCGCCAGGCCTGGCAACGCTGCACATTCCACCAGGCCCGGTTCGTCGGCACGAATATGGCCGGCGCCCAGCTGGAAAACAGCGTGTTTTCCGAATGCGATTTTGCCGGAGCGTCGCTTGCGGGCGTCAAGGCGCGCGTGGCCGCCTTTCCGAAAAGCCGACTGGATGGGGTCGATCTGTCCGGCAGTGATTTCACCATGGCGAATTTCTCAGAGGCCTCGTTGTCCGGCGCGGTTTTCGACGGCAGCCAGCTTTTCGCGGCCTATCTCGGCGAAACCGATTGCCGCGCCGCCCGGCTCGAGAAATGCGACTTGCGCCAGGCGGATCTGTCGCATGCCGACCTGACCGGCGCGAGCCTTTCCGCCTCCACCTTCGCCCATACGAAATTCCATGGCGCCCGCACCGAGGGCACGCTGTTTCTGGGAGCCGGCGGCAGCACCATCGGTACCGACCAGGACCGCATGATTGCAGAAGTCTACAGGCCGGATCGCGTCGCACTCGGCGACGAACCGGGAAGGGAGGGTTGACCATGCCTTTTGTAAATTCTCAAGGACCGATACCCGGCATGGATTTCTCCGTGCCGGACGTCTATCTGCAGCCCACTCCGGTCGGCCCGATCCCGGTGCCGTTCATGAGCATGGGCATGCGCGCCACGGAAATCCCGACCAATTTCCGTTTCCTGATCTGCTGCATGCCGTCCCACAATATGATGAACATCGCACCGGTGACGATCAGCGGGCCGGGCCCGGGCGTCGCCTCCGGCATGGTCTGCTCGAACAGCCGCAACGTGAAGGGCTCGGTCAAGCTGATCATCCAGGCCGCGCCGGCGACGCGGGCGTTGATGGATCCGACGGTTCAGAACGGCGTCTCGCCGAACTCGGTCGGCACCACCATCGTGCCTTCCCAGGTGCGCTTTCTCAATCCAAGCGGCTGAGGCTTTTGAACGCCGGTTACCCAATGAAGGCAAAGGTTCCAAGACGATGAACGCGACCGATACCGCACAGGAAATTTCGATAACGCTGCCGACGCTTGGCGAACGCGACGTCTTTGCCGACCGGGTACGAGGCCGCGAGGCATTGAGTGCTCCCTACGAGTTCGAAGTCGATGTCATCTCGGCCAAGGTTCTCAATATCCGCGATATGATCGGCCAGGCGGCTTCCTTGAAGATCCGCTGCCTCGACGAGACGGCCGACGTGAAGGGCGTAGTGCTGAAGGCCGAAAGCCTCGATCCGACCCAGAACCGGCAATTCTGCTACCGTTTCGCGATCGGACCGTCCCTGGCGCTGATGCGGTTCAGTGCGCAGAACCAGGTCTATGGCACCGATCGCGACGTCACCGTCATCGAAATCATCGAGAACGAGCTGAAGGATGCCGTCAAGGCTGGCTCGCGCACCGGAGGCAATCGCGCCGACCGCCGGATTGGCTACCGGATGCTCGCCGGCGGCGACTACCCGAAGCTCGACTTCGTGATGCAATACCGGGAAAACGACTTCGATTTCGTCTCGCGGCTATGCGAAAAATTCGGCATCTTCTACGCCTTCGACCATGATGGCAGCCGCGAGGACGTGCTGTTTTGCGATCGCAACGTGCATTTTCGCCAGGTGTCCGGCCAGACCCTTTCGAGCGAACTGCCTTATCGCCACCGGTCCATGTCGATGGGCGAGGGCGGCTTTGCCATCCGCGCCTTCAATTCGAGCTACAGCGCCTCGACCGATCGGGTCGAACTGCGCGAATATTACGAGGTCACGCCGAGTGTCGATCTTGGCGTATCGTCGAAGGCTGCATTTTCCGGCCAGGGCGTGAGCGTGCTCTACGGCGAAAATTACCGCACCACAGGCGAGGGTCAGGCGCTCGCCCGCGTGCGCGCCGAGCAACTGGCGGCCGAACAGCTCGTCTTTCACGGCGAGAGCAATATTCCGTTGCTGCGCCCCGGCTTCTTCTTCAAACTCACCGACCATCCCGACAGCGCCTTCGAGACGCTCTATGTCGTCACCGAGGTCGAACATCGGGTCACCGAGCCTACGCCGCTCGGCTTCACCGCGTCGGACAGACAAGCGGAACCCTATTCCAACCGCTTCACCTGCATTCCCTTCGAAGTGCCCTACCGGCCGAAGCTTGCGACGCGCAAGCCGGTCGTCGAGGGCGTGCTGATCGCCTTCATCGACGGCGATGAGAATTCCACCAAGGCGCAGATCGACGAATATGGGCGCTACCACGTGCGTATCGTCGACGAGGAGAGCGGCCTCTCCGGCGGCAAGGCCAGCCATCTCGTGCGCAAGGCCGAACCCTATGGCGGCGGCGATCAATACGGCTCCCACTCGACCCTGCTGGTCGGCACGGAAATCCTGCTCGCCTTCGTCAACGGCGATCCTGACCGGCCGATCATCCTGGGCGCACTATCGAACGCCGAAAAGACCAATCCGGTGGTCGACAGCAATGCCAATGTGGCCCAGCGGACGCGAACGTCTACCGGGATTGTCTTCGAATTTTATGATGGTGGCGCATGAGCACCGGCCTGGCGCCGATCGACTCGGCGATGATGGAAAGGAACGACCATGGCTACTAGCCCGACAAAAGCCGGCAGGATGAAAACCTCCGTCCAGGACAGCTCGGCCCACCTGTTCGTGCCGTATTCAGCCGGTCCAACCCGGTCTGTCGCCGACGATTCTCGCCAGCCGGGGGCATATCTGCGCCTCGGCGGATATTCCGGGATCGAATCCAATTCACTGGCCGATCCGAACACGCAAGGTACGACCGACAGCACGGCTTCCTTCTATCCGCGCCAGCACATCACCGACGCCGGCGCCAATAAGGTCGAACATGCCGCCGGCGATTCCACGGCGGGCTACAAGGGCGGGATCATGCTTTCCTGCGACGGCCGCATGCTGATGCGGGCGGGCGAGAGGTTTTACCTGCATGCTGTGGCTGCCATGCATATCGATACCGAAAGCACGCTGACGGTATTTGCCAAGGAAGCCATTACGGTGACATCGGACTCGACGATCACCATCAAGAGCAACAATGCGCAGGCGATCCTCATCAGTGCCGACGCGGGCGCAGGAGATGTCACGACCGAGGCGCAGAAAGAAACGCGCACGGTCGCGGGAAGTAGTTACGAATATATCGATACGGACAAATACACTTACACCCAGGCCGATACCTATGCCTACAAGCTCGGTCACGCGGAATCGGTCACGCTCGGCGATTCCCTGAGCTTCTTCATGGGCGCGACTTACACTTTCAAGGTCTCGATCGAAATCACGATTGCCCTGGCGGCCCTGATACTACTGTATGCCATGAAATTCGAGGTCGGGTTTCTAAAGATGGACTTCAACAAGTTCAAGCTGGAATACAAGGAGGGTGAATTTTCCTTCTCCAACTGGAACACCAAGGCCCGTAACATCTGGGTCAAGGCGGCGGTGGTTGATACGAATACGAATGCCGTCAAGAAAGACGATGTGGCCGTCGAATCCCAGTCCAAGGGGGTGGAATCGAACAATAACGGCGTCGGTGTCGGAACCGGCGCCACCCAGGTCTGGATCAAGGGCGTGATCAATGCCCCGTAAGGCGGCCTGCGAGGGTTATCAGGTAGTTGTCGGGCGCGCGAAAGCGGAGAGAGGGTATGGAAGAGTTGACTGACATGCAGGCGAACCCGACAATTCAGGCAGGGCGTCGTCGCGAGGCGGTGGCAGGCGGCGCGGCGCTGCAGCGTGCGAGGGTGCGGGCCTTTCTGACCGCGACGGAAGCGAGCGTCGAAACGGAAGCCGGCGAGAGCCTGATCGCCCGCCAGGCGGCGAGCTGCCTGCTGGCGCCGGTCATCGGCGATCTGGTGCTGATCCATGCCGATGGCGGCGAGGCCTTCATCCTGGCTGTGCTCGTTCGTCGCGCCGAACACGCCGCCGAGATATCCGTGCCAGATGCCGACCACATCACCATCAGGGCCTCGGCCAAACTCGACATCACGGCGCCTCTTGTGTCCCTCCAGGCCGGCCGGTTGGAACTGGTCGCACGCGGTCTCGTGCAGATGGGCGAGAGCCTGACCACCAATTTCCGCCGCATCGCCGAGACCGTCGTCGACAAGGTCATCGGCGCGCGCACCATCACCACAAGGGCCGAAAGCCGCATGGCCGTCGTCAAGGATGTCGAAATGCTCGAGGCCGGCAGCCTGGTGCAGAATGTCGAAAGCGTTTCGAGCCAGAAAAGCGAGATCACGCTGATCACTGCGCGGCGTGACATGCGGCTCGACGGCGAACGCGTCAGCGTCGGATAAAGACAGGACGAATGCGATGATCCTCCTCGAACGTCGATTGGCCGCCGCAACGAAACACCGCGCCGAGGGGCGCGGCGAGAATGCCCTGACGATCTATCAGGAGATTCTGGATATCAGCCCGGCCAATGGCGAGGCCCTGAAGGGCCTGGGCGAGGTCCTGCTCGAACTGGGACGGATCGAGGATGCGGCAAGGGTTGCTGCGCGGGCGGTCGCCCTGGCGCCAACGGACCTCGAAGTGCTGACGCTGCTTGCCGTCACCGCGCGCGTAGCGGGCGATGCCGCCGGCGAGGTTTTTGCGCTCGATCGGGCAGCGGCCGTCGATCCTCTGCATCCCGCGACGGCATGCATGCGGGCCGAGAAAGCCCAGACTTCAGGCGACATGCCGGGCAGCGAACGCATTCTCGTCGATGCTCTGCGGAGCCATCCCGAGGATGTGACATTGCTCTGTGCCCTGTCGCGGACCTACATGGCCGCCGGACTGATGGACGACGCGCTGGAACTGTCCTCGAAAGCGGTCAGGATCGATCCTAACTCCAGTGCGCACCTGATCCTGCTCGGTTCTCAGCTTTCCGCCGTCGGAGACCATGCGATGGCGCTCGAACAATTCGAGCAGGCCAGTCTTGTCGATCCCGCCAACATATTGCCGATGATCTTCATGGCCGATGCCCATGCGGCGCTCGGTCAATCGACCGAGGCATTGCGGATCGCCAGGCGAACGATCGGCCTGCGCCCCGAACAACTGGCTGCCTGGCGCGTCCATGCGCGGATCCGCATCCAGCAGGGCGAGGTTGCCGAAGCGCTTGGCGAACTGGCCGAAGCCGCCCGCCGCCACAAGGACAAGGTCGAGGCGCTGATCGCCGTCAGCGACGCCTATCGTCAGGCCGGCGAACATGCGCAGGCGCTCCGTCTGCTGGAGCCGCTGAAGGCGCGGCACTCCGCATTCGAGCTGCCGCACAGGCAGGCCATTCTGGCGATCATGCGCGAAAGCCGCCTGTCGCTCGGGATGATCGACGAGGCATCGTCGCTGATGCAGGAGCTCGGCATTCGTGGCGCAGGATCCGGCGCGATAACCCCTGGAGTGCAAGCCCCTGATCTGCAAGACAAAATGCCGGTCGATGACGTCTCGATCGCGGAGCGCGCCCGGCTCGCGGCGATGCCGGTGTTGATCGGCGAGCATATGTCCATGCTGGAGGCCTTGCCACTTCTGCGGTTTCGCACCACCGCCGATCCCGGTCAGTCACTATCCATCCTTGGGCCGGCTGCCTTTGCAGAGCTCGCCGCCCTGTTGCCCGGGACGAGTTTCCGGCCGGTCGAAGGCAGTCGCCCGGTCCCTGGCCTGGATGGGTTTCCCCTGCCGGCCATCCTGGCGCTGCCGGCGCAGATACGTGGCGACGTCGAGATGTCTGGCCCCTATCTCGTCGCTCCTGAGGACCGGCGAGCGATCTGGCGGGGAAGCCTCGCCGACCTGCCGCGGCCCTGGGTGGCGCTATCCTGGAATGCCGCGCGTCCCGGAATGCTGCTCAATGATCTCCTGCCGCTGTTTTCCGACTTTACGGGCAGCCTGATCAGCGTGGTCTGGGATGACAGCCGCCATCAGCTGGCCGAGGCGCCATTCATTGTCGACGCCGGCTCTCATTTCACCGATCTGGGGGATTTGGCTGCCCTTCTGGCCGAGGTCGACGCTTTGGTCGGGCCGGACGGCCTGGCGCTCCATGTCGCAGGCGCCATGCAAAGGCGCAGCGCGGTTTTGGTGCAGCCAAACACTCCCTGGTATTGGTGCGAGCGCGACGGGCGCTCCGCCTGGTACCCCTCGGTCAGCGTCGTGAAGAGCGGCACCATCGGCCATTGGGCAGAACGATACAGCGATCTGGAGGGAGGGTTGGCTGCCTTTTTGGCGGATCTGCCGGCCGATGGCGATCGACCAATGCCCGGTGTGCAAGCCGATAGGGCATTGCCAACCTCCATGGAAGGAGTGCTCTGAGATGGCGTCCTGGCGACCCTTCAGCCGCGAACCGGATGCGCTGCGTGCAGCGCTTTTGGATTATCTGCGAAACCGAGCGGCGCAGGTGTTTCTCGATGGCTCGGCCTCGGCCCGCCCGCTCGGACGCGCGACGGTCGTCATGAGCGACGGCAGCAATCTCGCGATCGACCTGACCGTGACGCCCGAGCGTGCTGCGGCTTTTGCCAAGCGTGCCGCGCTTTATTTCGGCATCAGCGGCCAGGCGGCAAACCGCGATTCGGGTTACGAGGTCGGGGGGCAGATTGTTCTCGATCGCGAGACGCTTGCTTTCCTGTCGCTCGACATCACGGTCAACGCGGTTACGCCGGCGGGCCGAGCTTTCAATAGGTAAAAAATAGTATTCTTCACTGTCTCCGACCGATCGCGGCTCGCTTTCTTCTTCTTCGACGTGGTCATCAACTTACATAGTCATGGAAACGTCAACCGGCGGTGATATCGCTTGCGGTGGGGTTCTTCAGAGGGTGGCTGAATATGCGCATAGGATTGCGCGTCTATATCTACAGCATGTTCGTCATCGTCGCTGCTCTGTCTCTGCTTGGGCTCATGAGCATCGTCAAGTACGAGAACATTCTGACGGAGACGCTTGCCAAGCGATTGACGACCGTGACAGAGGACGCACGGGCCTCGGTCGAGAAGGCGGATGCCCTCGGTGTGTCGCTGAGAGCCTTGACGCAACAGGATGGCGGCCCGATCGACGTGGCGGCCGGCCTTTTGCCGAGCGACATGCGTATCGCCGTTGTCGATCCGCGTGGCGATCTCATTCGCCGGCCGGGGGAAACCGCGGCATTGCCGGTCTCGGTCGACGCGCTGGTCGATCGGATCGCTGCAAAACAGTCCGACTGGCATTTGCGGGAAAACGGCTATCTGGTAGCGGGCAGCACGGTAGTCAATTCCTTCGGTGAGCCGGAGGGTGCGATCATCGCGGTGCAGTCCGATGCCGTCATCGAGAGCCGCAATGCGGCGATGTTGCGCGACCTCGTCAGCTTCTCGCTTCTGACCCTGATACCGACCGCGATCCTCGCGGCCTTCGTCGTGTATTTCAGCCTTCGCCCGCTCGGCCGCTCGATCAGTGCGATGCGCTCCGTTGTCGAGGAGCAGAATGCCGGCCATCTCAGCAAAGTGCAGGGGCCGCTTGCGCCGACGCTGCACTGGTTCGGGCGGATATTCGGCGATCTCGAGCTGCAACGCGGTCAAGCCCTTACCGCGCTGAATGAAATCGAGGCAATGGCAACGGCGGAGGGGCGTCGCGATGGCAGATGATAATGAGAGCATGGCCAGCAGCGAGCAGCTGGTCGATACCTCTGCGCAAAGGATTACCCGTCATATCGGCATCTCGATCGGCCTTCTGGTGATCATCGCCAGCTGCATCGTCTTTGTGCTGACGATCCAGGCTTTCCAGCGTGACCTGGAACACGATATCCGCGCGGCCGGCACCCAGATCGCCCACTCTCTCAGCAATTCGGTCGAGTTCGCTGCCGAACTTGGCATTCCCGTCAAGGACCTGCGCGGTGTCGATCAGCTGTTTCAGCTGACCATCGCCCAGAATGCCCAGATTCAAGCGCTGACACTTCTGGCGCCGGACGGCCACGTTCTGGCCCGCTCCGGGATCGAAACGGCCGCGGCCGCTGCCGCGCAGGAGGCAAACGGACGCGGCGACGGCCTGAGTGGCATCCTGTTCACCTCGTCTCAAAATGTTCTCGAAATCTTTTCGGCCAAGGCGCCGGTGCTGGAACAGCCGATCATGAAGAACGGCGTGATCTATGCGACGCTCCGGGTTGAAGTGGCGAAGGACTTCATCAACGGCCAGTTCCGCGACATCCTGTTCGACATGGTTGTGATCCTCATCGTCTCGCTGCTTGTCGCATTCGAGCTGATGACCGCCTTCATCCTGTTCCACATCGTCAGCCCGATAAGGCGGCTGATGTTCCTGGTGGTCAATGGCGCGCGCGGTCAGTTCGACACCTATATCGTGCCGAAGAACGACGACGAGATCGGCCAGATCACCCGGCGCGTGTCAGACGTCGTCATCGGACTGCATCGGCGTTTCAGCACTCTTGTCTCGTCCATCTCGAGCGCCACTCCGACTCTGCGCAGCCAGCTCGAAAACGCCTCTTCGCGCTTCAGCCTGAGCGCCGAAGGGCCGAAGCGGCTGTTCATCGGCAGTTTCGTCGATGTGCGCGTGCCGCTCTTCCTGTTCTCTTTCGCCGATGAATTGCAGAAATCCTGGCTTCCGCTTTATGCCCAAAGCCTGGCCGGACCGAATTCGTTCTTGTCCGAGGAAGTCGTCGTCGGCCTGCCGATCTCGGTCTACATGGGAACGATCGCGGTGGTGACGCCCTTCGCTTCGCGCTGGGCCGACCAATACGGTGCCCGCCTGATGTTCCTGATCGGTCTTTTCCCGGCCGTGCTCGGCTATACCATCTGCGCCATGGCGCCGGACGCGCTGTTCCTCGTGCTCGGCCGCGGCGTCACGGCGTTCGGTTACGCCATCATCACCATCGCCTGCCAGGGTTACATCGCGGCGATCGCCACGAGCGAAAACCGTGGCCGGGCCATGGCGATGTTCGTCGGTGTGCTGATGAGCGCCACGATGTGCGGCACGGCGATCGGCGGCGTCCTTGCCGATCGCGTCGGTTACCGTGCGGTCTTCTGGATTTCCGTGGGCCTTGCGCTCGCCGCCGGTATTCTGGCGCGCTCGATGCTGGTATCGGAACTCGCCACCGACAAATCGGCCCCGAAGATGAGCCTGCTGCGCGGCCTGCGAGCGCTGGGGCAGAACACGCGCTATGTCGCGATGATCCTGCTTGCGGCCATTCCGTCGAAGATCCTGCTGACCGGCTTCCTCTTCTATATGGTGCCGCTCTACCTCGCCACGCTTGGCTCCAACGAGGCGGAAATCGGCCGCGTCATGCTGCTCTATTCGCTGACGATCATCCTGTTCGGGGCGGCCAGCGGACGCGTCGTCGATTGGCTCGGTCGCACCGGCTTCATGTTGGCACTCGGCGGTATCATGTCGGCAGCCGGACTGGTGATCTTTTCCGAATGGCAGAATATCTGGTCGGTCGTGCTGATGGTTCTGGTCATGGGCCTTGGTCATTCGGTGACCAAGAGCCCGCAGATCGCCTATGCGCTGGAGATCGCGGAGGAGGAGGCCATTCGTATAGGCCGCACCACCGTGCTCGGCGTGCTGCGCACCACGGAGCGGATCGGCAGCGTGCTGGGGCCGATGCTTGCCGCCTTCCTTGTCCTGCAGTTCGGTTTCCAGAAGGCCATCCTGATGTTCGGCATCGGCACCGTTGTGACCTCGGCATTTTTCTATTTGATCATCGCCCGCGAAGGCGCGAGCGGGGTGAAGCCCGCTCTATCGAACTGATGCGGGAAGGTTGGGGAACATCATGACACTGATCAGGCGGCTTATCGGCATCGGTGCGATGCTGGCTCTCTCGCTATCTTGCGCTGGTGCCCCTTTGGCGCAAACCGCTCCGAAGGATAAGCGCTTCACCATCTACATGGCGGCGTGGCGCGGCTGCGAAGACGCCTGCCAGGGCTTTATCGACTATATCAAGGAAAGCGGCATGCCGGCGGATGTTCTCATCCGCGACGCGAAGACCGACAAAAACACGCTGAGCCAGTTCGTCAAGGAAGTGAAGACGACCCGCCCCGACCTGGTGATCGCCTGGGGAACCAATGTCGCGGCCCAGATGATCGGACCTTATGATGCGCCGGATCCGTCCAAGTTCATCGGCGATATTCCGAGCATCTTCATGATCGTCGCAGATCCGGTCGAAGCCAAGATCACCAGAGGCCAGGAAATCTCTGGTCGCGCTTACGTCACCGGCACCCGCAACCGCGTATCGGAGAGCATCCAGCTCAAGGCGATGCTCGAATACCGACCGTTCAAGCGTTTCGGCATCATCTACAATGAGAACGAGCTGAATTCGAAGGTCAATGCCGATGTCGTCAAGCGGGCCGCCGACGAGCTTGGCCTCGATCTTGTCATGCTGCCGATGCCGCTGCATAACGGTGTGCCGCTGCGCGACGACATTCCAGGCTTGGTGCAAGAGGCCGCCGACCGCGGCGTCGAGTTCCTTTACATCGGCAGCTCGTCGTTCATCAGTGTCAACGCCGATATCTACACCGAGACCGCGGTGCGGCTCGGCATTCCTGTCGCGTCAAGCTACGAGACCTCTGTCACGGACAGTTCGGCGCTTCTCGCCATCGCCTCCAAATACAGCATGGTCGGCCGTCTTGCCGGTTACCAGGCCAAGCGGATCCTGATGGATCACGTCAAGGCCGACGACCTGCCGATCGCGGCGCTCGACCGGCACTCCTATATCATCAACATGAAGACCGCCGCCGCGCTGAAACTCTACCCGCCGATGACGCTGCTGAGCTACGCCGAAATCGTCAATCAGCCGGGCAAAAATTGATCCATGGGCAGCGAAGCAGGACGCATAGACCTTGCCTTGTCGCGTCTTGCATTCCTGCTGCTGGCGGGTGCTCTGGCCGCAATGTCACTGCTGGTGCTCAATGCTGTCGGCACGCGGGCGATCGAGGCGCGCATCGGGCAGAGCCTCGATGCGATCGCCGAATCCGACCGCGCCAATGCCGAAGCCTCTTTGGATTTTGGTCTGCCGGTCAATGGGCCGGGTGGTGTCGAGGAATTGCTCCAACCGCCGCCGGCACTGGCGCAAGGGCCGGATGCGCTATCGCTTCGCCTCGAAAGGCTGCAGGCGGTCGATCCGGGCGACAATCCCGTCGTCGAAAGCTCCCGCTACCGTCTTGCAGGTGTCATGATCGCAGAACGCCCGGTTTCGGACAGCCATGGTGAGAGCATCGCACGCCTGCGCGTCAGCCGCTCGATGGCGGGTTTCGACAACGCGCTTGCCCTCCGCAACCAGGCGATTGTAGGCGTTCTTTTGGTCCCCGTTGTGCTTCTGGCAATCCTGCTCATGTTTTCATCGCCGTGGCGCGCCATCGGCATGCCGGCGTCTGTTTTCGTGCTGGGCCTTCTCGCGTTGTTGTTGAGCTTCGGATGGCAAGCTCTAGATATATCGAGGCAAGCAGCTGCCCTTGCCGTCGCGGATACAGCCGGCCACCTCAATCGCGCTCTAGCGCTCGGCATCCCGTTCGAGAAACTGGTCGGCATGCTCGACTATCTGAAGCAGCAGGTCGCCTCCAAACCCGCTATCGGGGCACTTGAAGTCAGCGATGCCAGCGGCGTCGCCTATGCGGTCGGGGCAGACCCGGTCGGATCGACATTGGCCGCCTGGCTTTCGGGACTAAAGCTGTCCGGGTTCGCCCATTTGGCGGTCGAGCAGGGCCTGGAGGGCGGCGTGCGGCTGAGGGCTTCGGTCAACATTCAGCCTATCCTGACAGAGGTTGCGGCGCTCGCCATGGTGGCGCTGGTTTTTCTCGTCAGCGGAGGTGCGCTGCTGCGGGCTCTCTGGTCGGGGGACGCACGATCGCCGGGCGAGGCGGCGCGGGCAACGCTGCCGCTCGGTCTCTTCTTCCTGCTCTTGTTTATCTGCTGGGGCGCTCCTTCTGCACTATCCGCCGCTCCGCCCTTCCTGCAGTTTACGGGTATTGCCGTGGCCTTCGCGATCGGACTTGGGCTGCAGGGGCGGCTAGGGAGATTGGGGCCGCTTGTCGCCGCCATCGTGGTTCTCGCCGGTTTTCTAGGGTTCTGGGTCGATGGCCTTGCCCTGATGGCGGCTGCGGCGCTCGCCTGTGGTTTGGGCTTTCAATGGAATGAGGATACGGCAAAACCTGTTCAACTTGCCGCCGCCCTGTTGGCGTCGGTCTGTCTGGCCGGCGCCGGCGCAATCGGCCTTGCCACCGAACCACTGGTTGCCAAGGGGGGTGTTGCCCTGTTCATGATCCTCATTCTGGTTCTGGCGGCGGCCCAGGCATGGGTTGCAGGTTCGCGGCAGCCCCAGGCGGCACCCGAGTTCGCGGCGCGCGCGCTTATCGGCAACTGGATCTGGGGAAACTGGATCTGGATCTGCCTTTTCATCATGCAGGTCGCGGGTTTTGTGTTGCTGGCTCTTGCGGCGCGACAGATGCCCGCCTTCCTGTTCGGCAATGCCGGCGCGGCGCTCTATTTCCTGGAAACCGCCGTCCTTTATGCGGCCGGCGGGCTGTTCGCCAGTCTGGTCGGCACATGGCGCAAGGCTCGCTGGGTCCTTTATGAGTTGGCGGTGCTCGCCATCGTGCTGATCACCGCCGAGACCTATGCCGGCGACGGCCTGGTCTTTGCCAATACCGCGATTGCCGCGTTTCTGATGGGTGCGGTTGGACGCTGGACATCGCAACTGCCCTTCACCATGGGCGCCGGCCACTTGCGGGGCGCCCGCATTTTTGCCTCAGAGTTGCTGGCCCTTGCCGTTGCAGGAGCGATTGCGGCGGAAATCGTGGTCCTGCGGCAGGCGGCGCTGCCGGCGACGCTCGTTTATCTGGTGATGCTGGCGCCGCTGGCATTCGCGACTATTGCCGGTCTCAGTGTCAGGCCGCGCCGCATGTTCAGCCGGAGCGCCGGCTGATGAATCTCCGCACACGCATTGCGCTTTTCGTCGGCGTGGCGACCCTGCTCCTGAGCCTGATCTTTGTCGCCCAGGTGGTGCTGAGCGTGCGTGTGACCGATCAGTCGGCGCGGCGAGACACGCGACTGCTGATCGAGGCAATGTGGCAGAGCTACGTCGCTGATGAAACCGCGGCGCAGGAGGCGATTGCCAACCGGATCCGCCGCGATGTCGAGATCCTCAACGCATTGTCGCGTGATATGCCCGACATGGTGGAGACGCGGATGGCGGATGCCGAAAGCGGCACCGAGCGCCAGATCGTCATCATCCTCGATCAGGCGCTGAAACGCTTCTACCACAATCCGACGCTTCGGTTGCCGCCCGATTTCGCCGCCTCGCTGACCCGCATGGTGCGTACCGCGGATGCGGACGGTTTTGCCCGCCTGAACCTCGGCGGATCCGAGATGATCTACCGCACCAAGCTCGTGCCCTTGCGCTTCCGGTTCGGCATCGTCGGTTACGCCCTGGTGGCTGCTCCAGTCTCGCGCATCGTCGCCCGCTTCAACCAGGCCGTAGATCTCAATGCCCGGCTGGTTCCTCAAGCCGAGGCGGCGCAGATGGAGGAGGCGTGGCTCTTCGCCTCGCAGACGATCATGATCCCCCTGAACGATGGTTTTGGCGACGGCCGGGCGCTCGGGTTTCTCGGCGTGTCCAACGACCGTACCGAGGAGCTTTACCGGACCCGTTGGCTGCAATGGCTTGTTGGCGGCCTTGTGGTCGTATTTGTCGGCCATGTGCTTGGCGGGTTGATGTGGATGGTGCGTGGCGCGTTTAGGCCGCTCGATGCGGCGATCGAGGTGATCGACAAACTCACCCGTGGCGAGCAAGCGCCGCCACTCGATACCGACAAGGGCACGATCGAGATTCAGCGGCTTTCGGAAGCGGTCGAGGCGCTGCGTGCGGCCCATCTCGACCAGGAGGCGCTCCGGCAGCTTCAGGCCGAACTTTCGGTCGCCTCGGAATTGCAGCAGGCGCTGCTGCCGCGCGGGCCGCTGGTGCTCGACGGCGTCTCCTTCTATGGCCAGATGGTGCCGTCCCAGGAAGTGGCCGGAGATTATTTCGACTATTTCGCGATCGACGAAAACCGCGCCGGGTTCCTGATCGCCGACGTCTGCGGCAAGGGCACGCCGGCGGCGCTGTTCATGGCGATGTCGCGCACCATCGTGCGTTCGCTGGCGATGACCGGCCAGCCGCCGGGCGACGTGCTGACCGAAGCCAACCGCGTGCTCGCCGAGACCAATGACAAGAACCTTTTCGTGACGCTTTTCTACGGCGTCGTCGATCGGAGCACCGGCCGGCTGAGTTATGCCAATGCCGGGCATGTGCCGCCGATCATGAAGACGATCGAGGGCGAGGTTTCCTACCTGCCGGTAACTGGTGACCTGGTGCTCGGCATGATCAGCGATATCACTTATGAAACGGTCGATATTGCGCTTGTCCGCGGCAGCCTGCTGGTTTGCTACACAGACGGAATTCCGGAAGCCTTCAACGCCGGCGACGAGCAGTTCGGCGACGAGCGCCTGTTGCGCATGATTGCCAAAAAAACCGAGCTCGGACCAGGCGCGCTGATCGACGAATACCGTAGCGCGGTGATCTCCTTTGCAGCCGGAAGGCCGCAATATGACGACATCACGCTGTGTATCTGTGCTTTCTGAAATAGGTCCCGCAGCCGGGGCCAACGCACTCGGCACCGCGAGTTTTCAGCGGAGGGCAATTCCGTTCAAGCGTACGCATCCGAGTAAGCTTTCAGCTACCCAAATTTCATGCTGGTGAGAATACCTTCATTTTTTGCCCTCTTGCATAGCAGGAATCGCTCGTGATTCCTTGGCTGGCACCGAACTGCGGAGGAACGGTGCCATGGACGCGGGAGTGAATGGGTGGTTTGATGACGAGCTTGCCGGCTCTACCTTCGCAGACGAGCGCCTCGGCAAGCAGAAGCGCTATCTAGCGCTTGATTTGACGGTGCTTCACGCCCAGGAACGGGCGGAACCAACGCATCAGCCAAGGATCGACTGGAAGCTGATCACTGATCTGCCCGTCCTTTCCCACGAAGACGCCATCGAGAAGCTCGACTGGTACGCTATGCGCTGGAAGATAGAGACCTTCCACAAGACCCTGAAATCTGGTTGCAAGGCTGAAGAGGCCCGACTGCAAACCGCCGAGCGCCTCGTGACCCACGATCGATGTCCGCTGATCGCTGCGACATGGGGAATGTTCCAACCCATCTCAAACAACCGTGAAACTCCCTCGTGGCGCAGGTCGTGAAAGCGAAGATCCTTGATATCCAGTAACTTGCAGGCGCGTGTGAAGTTGGCCGTAATGGGACCGGTGGAGTGGGGAAATATCTCGGGCTTGCTCCTGGGCATGCTTTCTATGATCCGGACCGCCTCGTCGGGGAGGTCCACCCACATGTCATTGCCGATCTTTTCTCCTGGGTGCTTCATATCGCGGACAAGGATACGTTTGTGCCCCTTCTGAAAATCGTCCCACGCTATGCGCGTAATCTCTTCTTGGCGGCGCGCGGAGAAGAGCGCGAAAACAATGACCTTGTGCATCGGCATCGCTTGAGGGACCTTCTTGCGGCGTTCCATGAAATGGGCGAGCAGTTGATCGAGTTCTTCCAACGTGGGTCTTCGATTGCGCTGGATGGAGCGGGAAACGATGCCCATGCGGCGTGTGACCTTGATCGCGTCCTTCATCTCCTGCTCGTCGAGTCGGTAATCCCACATGGGCCGCGCGATCGCGAAGATTGCAGCCAGGTGGCTGGCGTAGTTTCCAACCGTTTGTGGTTTGGCTGTCAGTGACTGCAGAAACGCAACGATGTCTTTCGACCTGATCGTGGAGCAGGGCATGTTGGCGATGTCGTAGTTCTTGATCGCTTTCAAAACTTGCGCCTTTGTACGGCCTATATCCTTGATGGACTCCTCTGTGTAGCGATCGATGGCTTTCGCCAAGGTCGGGTCAACCGCAATAGCGCCGGCGATAGCTCCTGGCTTCGCGAGTTCCCGCTCGCGCTTCTTCATCCACGCGGCCGCCGCCGGCCGTCTGTCAAAAGTCTCCGTCTCGTGATAGGTTGCGCCATCCCGCATAACTCGCACGCGTGCCATGTAGCTGACGCTGCCATCTTTTCGCGCGCGCGGGGTGGTAGCGCCTATGACCGCATCCTCGTTTGGTAGATGGCGACTCCAGTTGGTACAATGTATCAAGCCCATGTCCGAAACGGGCGGATTTGGTACAAGATGAGCTTGAACAAAACGGAGAACAGAGTGTTCCAAGAGCCTGTAAAACAAGAAAAAAATAGATACTTCAAGGCTCCAGTTTTCGCCGTTGCGCCGATGATCGACTGGACGGACAGGCATTGCCGTTTCCTGCATCGGCAATTGTCGAAGAACGCGCTGCTCTATACCGAGATGGTCGTGGCCGATGCGATCATTCATGGGCCGCGCGACAGGCTCTTGTCCTTTTCGCCGGCCGAACATCCTGTTGCGCTGCAGCTCGGCGGTTCGGATCCGGCAAAGCTTGGCGAGGCGGTGCGGATTGCTGCCGATTACGGCTATGACGAGATCAACCTCAATGTCGGCTGCCCGTCGGACCGGGTGCAGTCCGGCACGTTCGGCGCCTGCCTGATGCGGGATCCGGCGCATGTGGCCGACCTCGTGACGGCGATGAAGTGGGTGTCGAGCGTTCCAGTCACCGTGAAATGCCGGATCGGCGTCGACGACCAGGAGCCGACGGACGTGCTGCCGGACTTTCTCGCGCGGGTGATCGGGGCGGGCGCGGATGCCGTCTGGATCCATGCCCGCAAGGCCTGGCTGCAGGGGCTTTCGCCGAAGGAAAATCGCGAAGTGCCGCCGCTCGACTACGAGCTGGTCTATGCCATGAAGCGGGAAAACCCGGATGTGTTCATCGGCATGAACGGCGGCATCGCCGACCTCGAGCAGGCGGCCAACCATCTCGTCCATATGGATGGGGTGATGTTCGGCCGCGCCGCCTATCACAATACCGGACTTCTGGCCGGAATGGACGCGTTTCTGAAGGATGCCAGCCCTGCAGGGGCCGCCACCGCCGAATTTGACTGGCTGGCGCTGCGCGATACTATGGCGGACTATGCGGCGGAGCTGATCGGCCGGGGCGGGCGGCTGCATCACGTCACAAGGCACATGGTCGGGCTGTTCCAGGGGTTTGCAGGCGCGCGGCGGTTTCGCCAGATCCTCTCCACCGACGCCACCCGGCCGGGTGCCGGGCCGGAGGTCATCGCGGCCGCTTTCGCGGTGGTGGATATCGACGGCGGCCCTCGGGTCCAATCCGAGGAGAAGAAGCTGGCGGGGTGAGGGCGGAGATTCTCGAGCTCCCACAAGACACACTCCTCCTTTGGTGAGCTTGAGTTTCTTTTCGTCATCCTTATCTGTTGCGTTGGTTTTGCTTTGAGTTGAATCTGAGCAGGCTGGCGGCGTACCTTCGTCATCCTTGGTCTGAGAGACCGTGCCCGAGCCCGGTACGCCGCCTTTAGACATGCTTC
>NZ_PVBK01000011.1:0-182910 GCF_002968535.1 Neorhizobium sp. T7_12
AAAGGAGGACCATCGACGAAACCTGGCGGCACATTGGTAACCTGGTCGAGGCGATCCAATCCGATGAATGTGCCAACTATCTCGAAAATGCAGGCTACGTTTCCGTCAAAAGGTGAAACGCTCTAGTTCTTCGGATTTTTCCACCTTGCTTTGGATTGTTCCGCTCTATGCTTTGGCGCTCGACCTTGTCTTAGCCACCGAGTAGGCGCTGCACCAAGGCACCGATTTGGGAATACGTCTCGCCGCTCGCGAGCTATCGACTCGCAATAATTGCACGACCGCAACAGCCCTGCCCTATTTCGCAATGGATGCAGACAACAGTTTTGCCGGTATCGAGTTGTCGTCCGCATCCGTAACAAGGAGAAGTTCCAGCCTGTCGTTTTCAAGCCGTGCGCTGATGCCCTCCACCTTGTATGGCCGGTCAAGTAGGTGAAGGGAGAGCAGATGCCCGTCATTGTCTGCGATCCCAATCGTAGCCCCGACGCAGCGCCCATCGTGATAGGCGTCGTCAGTATCTTCCGCCACGGCGCAGAACACCATTTCTCCACCGGGAAGAACTGCGGCGTCGGTGAAGCAGAGCGGAATTCCCTCGATAAGACCAAGATCCAGCCGATCGATAGCGACTGGCGCGACGGCATCGGCTTGCGAACTTTGTAAGGCATCGAGAACTTGCCGCAGCGGATAGCGGATGATCGCGTTGTCGGCATGTCGCTTGTTGCCGCGCTGGAATAGGCGCAACTCGTTACCAACGACAACCGCACCTTCAATATTGAGTTCATCGAACGCTTGGAGAAGCGGACCGACAATCGGGGACATGTCAAATTCATGGGGTGAACCGCAGACCGCACCATGCGCGTCGAGTGCCAGCAGCGCCCCGCGACCGCGGTTGGGCCTGGATGCCGATCCCATAACCAGGAGCGCGCCATGCGGAAGGTGGTCGAAAGCCGGAACAAAGGTGATCGCCTCAAGGTCCGGCTTCTGCCGTTTTCGCTCAGCCTTGCCGCTGGGCAGCTCACCGGTAAACAGTCGGATCAGATGGCCAGGTTCGGACGTATCCTTTGAAAACACCCCGAGGTGAAGTTCGTCATCAGCAACCACATACATGGTCGACCAGACGCAGACGAGCCCGCTTGCAGCGCTGATATAAGAGGGCCGCGCGGTCGGCACTTTCGGGGAGACGTCGAGCGCTCGTATCTCTGTAGCGTTGATCATTGCGCTTTCTTATCAGTCCCAGCCGTCTCACTCCACCGCTACGCGACAATGATCTCCCTACCTTCGCCTTCCAAACCTGAGCCAAGGCAAAAGCAGAGGTCGGCTCGTGGAATATTCCGCAGCCGGCTGAAAAGCAGTCGCGCGCGATACGGCGGTAAATTTTTTTGCCCCAGGGCAAGGCTTGTCCAAAACAACAGGTCCCAAAATTCGGAAGATCTTGACATCGGTGCCACCGCCGAGCATGCAGCGAGTGTAACATGGTTACCTCGATGGGCTCGGCGGCGCCCGCAAGGTGGCTAGGCGATTTCTGTCGGTAAAACCTTGGCCACGATGGCACCGTCCCGTCTACACTGGGCCGCCGGAACTTTGGATGCGCGGGATGGTTTGATCTGCAGGAGGAGATCAGAATGCACCGCAGCCCGCCCCACCGGCACGAATTCCTGTTCTACATCTTGCAGACCGTTGCGCTCGGCTGCCTTATCGCTGGCGCCGTCTGGCTTGCTTTAAATTGAGGCCAGTCAGATGCGGAAAAATGCAATGATCGGCCTCCTTGGCGTGGTCGTGATAATCTTGCTCGCGGCATTTATGATGCGCGGCCCAAGCCAGCCAAACTCGGGTGCCCCGGCCTCGAACCCTCCACCTGCTGTCGCGCCGCCCGCAAACAACTAGACACCTCCGGCTCTAACTCCTCGGTTGAACAACGTTGTCTCTCGCAAAGATAGAGGATGACCGCACTGGCGCGCGGAGCGCCTCTGCGTCGCAACTGCTCTAAGATGGAACTGTCGCCGATATGGATTGTTCGCGCCTAACATTGTTTTTGGAGCGCGTAGTGCTGAACCACATCTTCCGGTCGTTGCGGCGCGGCTGCGGGCCTGCCGGCTTCTTCATCGGCCTCGCCTTGGCCGGGTTTTTCGATGGGATCCTCCTCCACCAAATCCTGCAGTGGCATAGCCTCTTCAGCTCACTCGATGGCCAGGTTTATCAAGACCTCCGGTTTCGGATGCTGACGGACGGGGCTTTCCACGCCGCAATGTACGGCATTGGACTTGTTGGGCTGTGGTTACTCTGGCGCGGTCGCTATGAATTCGCCTCGGACGGATCCGGAAAGCGGTTCGCTTCAGCGTTGCTGTTCGGATTCGGCGTCTGGCATCTGACCGATGCCGTCCTGAACCATTGGCTCCTGGGTCTGCATCACATCAAGGAGGACAGCCGAAACTGGCTGTTGTGGGACTTGGCGTTCCTTGTCCTCGGTCTGGTGTGCGCGGGCCTCGGCATAACCTTCGACCGATTTGGTGGCCGCCGCCGCCTGAGCAACACGGTAGCCTCGAGCGTCGGGATCATAGCTTTCGCGGCGGGCGCTGTCGCTGCGTCCCCGTGGTCAAATCCGCGGCCGGTGACGGTCGTATTCAAGCAGGGCATCAGCCCGGCCGCTGTTCTCGCCGCCGTGGAAAATGCCAATGGTCAGATTTTGTGGAGCAACGCTGATGGCGACGTGTGGGCGATCGCCTTAAAAAGCGGTTTCGACGGATGGTCCTTCTACCGTTACGGCGCCCTCTACGTCAGTGGTTCGGTGTTCGGCATGGGATGCTTCAGCGCCACTCCCGCGCCCTCCACTTAGCAAGCCATCGGTCGAAGAAGGGCAAAAGGCGACGGTGCGGATTTCGATAGCTGCTTAAGCAAGCGAAATCACCTCAGTGCGAAATCAGCGGCCCCCACAGGAACGAAGCGGCACTTTTGCAGTTCATTTCCTGACGCGCAGGCTGGTTATTCGCCGAGACGCAGAACGGCGTTCGCGAAGCAGCGGTGCCGCACCGAGCGCCACGCCGGCCCAGTATCCAGGGTCAGAAGCGTCAATGCCCCGACCGGGAGCCAAAATGATTGAAAGGGACTTGCTTTGGAAAAAACCGGAAACGAGCAGAGAAACTCCGACGAGGTACCCGCCACAACCCCGTTTTCCGCCGAAAATATATGTCGGAAATGCAGCGGCAAAGGCCAGGTCGGTGGGGCGCGATGTCCCGACTGCAATGGAACGGGCAAGGTCAACACACCTGTTGGAGGGGCAGGCTAGGCTCTGATGAAACAAACAGAGCGCACGCTTGACGATATCCTTGGGTCAATCGGAAAACGCTCCCCCGACATCCCTGGCAGTACTGCGTCAATCCTCGCGGGGTTGATGGGACTGTCGATGGCAAAAATGGCCATCCTTGTCTCCAATCATCCCATAAACGATCCCTGTTTGCGCGCGGCCGTGGAAAAAATCGATCGACTGTCGTGCGATCTCTTGCAAGCAGCAGAACAAGACCGCAGCAACTTCTTGAACTACATGGAGGTTTTGCGGGACCGCTGCGCCGTGGAAGGCAAGCAAGCTGATGTTTCCGCTGTCCGCGAGGCGGAATCCGGCGCAACTGCCCAACCTCTCGATGCAGCCCGTCTGATCGTCGAGGCGCTAGAACACCTGAACGAGATATCCTCCTTGGTGGATCACTCGGTCGCGAGCGATCTCCACGCCGGAGCCGCAATCCTCAATGCCTCCTTTACCGGTATAATCATGGCCGTGAAAATCAACCTGGAGCCCGACCGCATGGCCGATATGCGCCAACATACGGCGGGGAAGCGGGCAGAGCTTGCTGCGCGCCGCGACACCGCATTCGCTGGCCTTAAAAGAGCAGCCGCGCCACAGGGCTTCCAATACTAAGGCAAAAATGAACCGCCGGATCGGCCGACTGAGACCGCCGATCTCATAGGGCGGTTGCCGGGCAGATTGTCCGTGGCCCTTACCTCAGCAAAATCATGTCGCGGATTTGGTCCCCCCGTCGGGCCGACCATTTCCTCCCAGCGACGACGCTTCCTCTACGATCCTGTCGCGAGCCACGTCATGAACCTCGGTGGCGATGGAGACTGCCTTGTGAACGGCGTCCGAGGCCAAGTCTTCAGCTCTATCCAATACCCTCGACGCCCCGGACGACAGCCCGTCCTTTACAGTGTCGGCCGCCGCGCCGACCGCTTCATCCTCCTCGCTGGTGTGTGGCAGGGCCGCTCCAATTGCGGCGCCGACCGCGAAGGCGAGCGCGCCGCCGATCAACGGCTGGTCCTTGAAATGCCTGAGGATTGCCTCGTTGAACTGAGCGCCGGTATCCAGCGAGTTGCGTCCTGCGCCGGAAATCGCGTCGCGCATCTTTCCGGCGGAGCCTGACACGGCCTGCCATGTTTCCGAGGCCCATCCGGATGCCTGGTCGAAAAGCTTACCCGCCTCGTCACGCAGATCGTTAATCTGCCGCCCGGAGGCATCTGCAAAGCCCCGAAACGTTTTCCCACTGTCGTCGATGAAGTGCCCGGCTCGGCGCCCACCTTCGTCCGTCAGCGCCTTGAAGCGCCTTCCGGTACTGTCTGCGAAGTGGCTGTACCGATCGCCGCCGTTGCTCTCGACAGGGCCGATCCGTCGGATCCCGCCTTCGACGACAGCCAACGGATAATCGGGGCCGCTATCGCTGCTCGGGCCGGCCGTGTTTTTTTGACCCGCCATCAGCCATGCAAGGCTAACTCCCATCAACGCGACCGGAATTGGGTTGCTTTTCAGCGCATTCGAAAGATTGCCGACATATTCGCCACCGCCGCTGGACTTCGCATAGGCTAAAACCTCGTCCACCAACTGGCCCGGTGACATGCGCTGCTGAATGGCATCAATCCGTTTCTCGATGCGCTGACGATCTTCCTCTATCTCGCGCTCGATATCGGCCGCGTCTGGTTTTCCCGAAGTGTGGGCCATTATGTTCTCTCCTTGATGATCTGTGCATCCCGCTTCAGCGATGCAGACGTCCGGTCGAGATTGAGATTGTTGCCCCTGAAAGCGGCCAGGCCGCGAGACATCAGGCCCCAGGCAACCAGCGCCACGACGATTCCGACGACGACGGAAGAGATCGCGTCTGCACTCGGTTCCGACATGCCACGAGTGACGAGGAACGCCGTCAACCCCCTGACCAGCGCCGCGAGCAAAACACCGATCGCTGCGATGGCGAACACCAATCCGGCTGCAAACGCTTCCACTCCGGTGACCGCAGAGGACATTTTTTCCGCAGCCTCGGTTTTGGCCAGGTTAATCTCCTTGCGGAACAGGCCAGTTATATCTTCCACCAATCCGCTGATGAGTTGGGGGAGCGACGAATTTTCCGATGAACTAGCCATTGAAATTTCCTTCCGATCTTTGCTCATCTGATGGAGTCCGGTTCGACGCGTTGCCCCCGCCTGTTTCTCCGTAGGCCGCAAAGGACGGAGTTCTCTCCGTCGGGCTGTCGCCGCGGCGAGCCGAAGCAGTCAGAAAGCGGCTTGCGGCCAATCCGGCGATAGCCGCCATGCCAAGGAAGGCGAAAGGCTGTTTGCGCCCGAAGTCTTCTGCCATGCCGGCGACTTCGCTCATCTTTCGGTCTTGGATATCGTTCGCGAACCGCTGGATACTCGAGCCAATGCCTCTGGTCATCCGGCCGATATCCGCCTGATCGCCTGTCTGGAGTTCACCTCCGACCTTTTCAAGGGCAGCGGCGACCCCAGCAAGTTGCTTCGCAAGGAAATTCTTCTGGTCGGCAGCAGCGTCCTTTGCCTTGTCGCTGACGCTTGAAATTTGATCCTGGGCAACTTCCTTGATTGTTTGCACGTCTTCCGAAAGCGTCTGCCGCAAGTCGTCGGCTGCACCCGAGGGCTCAACGGCGGCAGCGTTGCCAGCCAATCGATCTCCCTTAGCCGCGGCGTAACTCGAGGACGAAGCGGCCTGGCCGCCCTGGCCCGTACCAGTCTCAGTCATAGGATCCTCCCGAATTGAAATCGGCTTCACCGCGAACCATCGCAGTCATCGGAGCTCCAACCGGGAACGGGTAATATTGTTCCTGGGGGCGGGGGCGAGGAAGGAACGGGCAGGCTGTTTGCTACGGGCGCACGTCGATCTGACGGCAGCAAGACCGGAACTTCGCTGGCATTTCCCGCTGGATCAAACCTCACCTACACCGGATACGGCTGCTCAGGCTCTGAGGGAAACATCAACGCTCGTTTCTTGGGAGCAGCATGAAGCAGAGGGAAAGGAGCAAGCATCTGAGATGTGAATGGAAGAATGCGCATGGCACGCGGAACTTTGGCGGGCTGAATTGGTTTGCCGGCTCTCTGGGGGAGCCTGCCATGATTGGGCAGTGTCCCTTCCCCAGGCACGTCATCGGTGTTGATCGACAGATGTGTCGCCTGCGGTCTGCGGCGCCGCCGCCCGAGTAATACCATGAAGATCGACCCTGCCGACATTTTCAACCCAGGCGACTTTGCCAGCGCACGGCGTCTCAACCGTGTCCTGTCATGGATGCCGCGTTACCACGCGGGCAGACGGCTGAACGCCAGGCTGATTGACAGCGTTATCGGGATTGGCCAGCGTCTCCTGCCTGGAAGTCGATGGCCGGACATATCGATCGAGACTATCGAGCTGCCGGTCGGTAACCATCAGACGATGATCCGCATTCTCCGACCTCGACCGATAGTCAAAGCTCTTCTCCTGCACTTTCACGGTGGGGCGTGGGTCTTGGGCAATTCCCGGCTCGACGATGGCTGGAACATGCGGATGGCGAAATCGTGCGGCGTCACCGTCGCCAGCGGCGATTTTCATCTTGCGGTGGATGACGATCTTGAGCGGACGATAGAGGACGCCGTCGCCATCACCGGGTGGGCCCTGGATCATGTTGCGGACTTCCAAACGCATCAGCTGATCATCGAAGGCGAATCTTCTGGTGCACACCTTGCCGCGTGTGCGCTGACCCGCCTCGCCAGACATCGCTCGCTCGAAGAGGTAGCCGGATTTGTCTCGTTGTGCGGAGCCTTCGACCTGGGCGGATCGAAAAGCCTCAGGACAGCGAAGGGCAGTCTGATCATCGAGCCCAAATCGGCTGAGAGGAACCTCGACAGATTGACCGCCAATTTAGCGTCCGACGCGGACCTTTCGCCAGTTTTCGCGGATCTGTCAGCAATGCCCCCTGCCCTATTCATTGCGGGAGCGCTTGATCCCATAGTAGAGGATACCATCCGCATGCATGACCGCTGGCAACGCCAAGCCGGCAGGTCGGACCTCCTTGTCGTGCCCGAAGGCCCTCATGGCTTCGAACGGCTACCGACCCGGCTGGCTGCTAAAACCCGGCAATTCATGGCGGACTGGATCAACCGGACATTGTCGTAAACCCAGCCGGTAATATTCCAGTTGAAGTAGCGTTATGGCCTTACCGGTTCACTAGGCTGATCTGAAATGGTTACCGGCCTTCAAGCCTGGAGAATTCTCACGGTTGAGATTTTCAAACGAGTAGAAGCCTACGCGGAAAACTGCAAATGAAACAAGGTTAGTCGAGCGCGTGATCTTCGACCTCGACTGCCAGTCGCTTGTCGTGGGTATCAAGCGACGGCCCTTTGGTTACTGCCCTGGACTTAAACAACTCCGTCAAGTTCGAGCCTCAGATCATAATGGAGCCGTGTGGCGTCGTGCCTCCGGATAACGCACCGCCGGCGGTCCGACGGCTTGACCTGCGCCTCGCTTCTCGGCTCGCTGGTCTTCTTGAAATCACGCTTGGCACGGTATTTTGAGAGATTGTCGCCCATGCTCAGCGGCTCGACACACGGAGCGCACCGGCGTCTCCAAGACTGCGCTCGACGGCGGTGACTTGGCTGGATGCGATATCCACCGAGACCTCGATCTCGCCTTCGAGAGGCACGTCGCGACGGGCGCCCTCTTCATGGGAGACATCGCCGCCCGACGGCGCCGAGCCGACGGAATTGCGGTCGGTTGCCGACTGAATAAAGATGTCCGGCCTCGATATGCCGTGCTGCTGAACCAGATGTTCGACGGCAAGATCGGCTGCTTCGCGTGTTTCGAAAGTGGCCCGGATTGTCGTAGTGCTGTCGTCCGCCATTGGGTGTCTCCCGATGTTGATTTCCACAGGATGTGAATGCCTTCGGTGGCGGCTGGTTTCGATCGCAGTGAGAAGACGCCGTCGAATTCGGTTGATATCGCACGTAAGCCTGCTATGTTCTCTTTTTGTTTCGACTCGAATTCCAGGGCCGATCTATCGTGATCCTAAAGCCGCCATGGACGAGATGAACTCAACCCCGGTCCGGAAAATTATACATGTGGACATGGATGCCTTTTATGCCTCGGTCGAGCAGCGCGATAATCCGGACCTACGTAACAAACCGATTGCCGTCGGTGGCTCGGCCGCCCGCGGTGTAGTGGCAGCGGCAAGCTATGAGGCACGAAAGTTCAGCGTTCACTCGGCAATGCCATCTGTGACTGCCAAGCGCAAATGTCCCGAGCTGATTTTCGTGCCTCCGCGCTTCGACGTCTACAAGGCTGTGTCGCAGCAGATCCGCGAAATCTTCGCCGAATACACGCCCCTCATCGAGCCGCTTTCGCTCGACGAGGCTTATCTCGACGTTACCGAAAACCTCAAGGGCATGGAGATCGCCACCGAGATTGCGTTGGAGATCCGCGCCAGGATCAAGCTGGTCACCGGCCTCAACGCCTCGGCCGGGATTTCCTACAACAAGTTCCTCGCCAAGATGGCGAGCGACCTCAACAAGCCCAATGGACAGGCAGTCATCACGCCGAGGAACGGGCCGGCCTTCGTTGAAGTCCTCCCGGTCAATAAATTCCATGGTGTCGGACCGGCAACGGCCGAAAAGATGCATCGGCTCAGAATCGAAACGGGCGCGGATCTGAAAGAGAAGACGCTTGAGTTCCTGGTGGAGCATTTCGGCAAGTCAGGACCGTATTTCCATGGCATCGCCCGCGGTATCGACAATCGCCAGGTCAAGCCGGATCGGGTGCGCAAATCCGTCGGCGCGGAAGACACATTCTCGCAAGACCTCCACGCCTTTGAGCCTGCCCGCGAAGGGCTTCAGCCGCTGATCGAAAAAGTGTGGGGTTACTGCGAGGCCAATGACATTGGCGCCAAGACGGTGACGCTAAAGGTCAAATATGCCGACTTTACCCAAGTCACCCGCAGCAAGACGGTCCCTGCACCCCTGTCGGCGATCACTGATTTTCAGGATCTGATCGGCCTGCTTCTCACGCCGATTTTCCCACTGAAAAAAGGGATACGTCTGCTCGGCGTCACCCTGTCCTCGCTGGAGCGGCAAGCACCGTCTGCGGAACCGCAGCTAAGGCTGGCGCTTTAGACCGCCAGTCTTGTCCAACCAGGAGGTTGGGCGTTGGACCCGAAAGCGCGCTCCAGCTGAAGCCGACGCTGGATGTGAGGATCGGGAGGGAGGCTGGTCCAGGCATGCCTCGACGCTAGGAGTGATACGTATCGCCTTCAAGAATGCCGGAGTGGAATTCATCTCCGAAGACGACGGGGGGATGGCGTGCGGTTTGCGAAACCGCAAACGAAATTGCGCTGAGAACCCGCTCAGATAGCGGGCGGCAAGTTGTTATGGCACTCCCGCTCGCTGGCAAGGGCGTCACCTGAGCTCACGAAAGGTGATCGAGTAGCGCAGCCGATCGACAGGCGGGATGGAATGCTCCCATTCATTCCTGCTTGGCCCTGACAGCAGATAGGCCGAGCCGGGTTCCGCTGATATAGAAAAACGTTCCCATTTGCTACCAGCTCGCCGTCTCAGCCTGAACCTACAGCTAGATAGAAGCGACAGGCCGACAACACGGGCGAAGGCCGCTTTGTCCCTGTGCCAGCCGATCGGCGCGCCAGGCTCATATTCCGTCACCAATACCTGCTGCAAACTGTCAGGCCGAATGCCGGCGAAATGGGCAGCGATGTCGCGGACTGGCAGCAGATCGTCGGGTATCGCTTCAGTCTGACGAAGGCGCTGCGTATCGAAATCAAACTTCCAACCGAAGGAGGCAACGCGCCGCTTGCCTTCGTAGCCATGGAAATCGAAGGGCTTCAGCGGCATTTCCTTGATAAGGCGCACCAGGTCGGCCTGCATCCCCGCAGGAACCACATCTGGCAAGTAACGGAAGCCGGCGGGAAAAAAGGGCGCCTGCTCCTTAAACAAATCGGCCTGCATGGGCATCACCGCGCTTCTTCGGAGTTTACGTTAGACACGTGCCGACTGAGCCTGAACCACGACGATGATCTCGTCTGTCACGCCGGTGTCGTCTTGGAAGTCATCGGTTTGGTTGCGCACGGATGGATGGGCTGGTGCGGTCGGATCGGTTTCATCGCCTCCAAACCGAGGGAAATGTACTCGGTTCCCGGAGCTCTGCTCGCACAGTTCGCGGATTGACCTAATGAAGCACGGACCGCGCGTTCGACCTGTTCGAATATAAGTGCAGGAGCATGACGCCCTGCCTCAGCAAAAGCTCGGCGGCCGCTAGGTTTTCTCCTTCCGGATCATTAGCGCATCCTACGATCGAACCCGCCAGACATCTCGAATTGGCGGCGAAGCAAGTGTCGCCCTGTTCTTCGGCTTGACCAGCAGCTTGCCTCAGCGCGTCGGTGACGGTGTCAAGCAGTTGGAACCGCTCGACGGGATCCATTTCTACAAGGGTTTTGGCAATTTCTTCCATGCTGTCTCCTTCGCGCACGCCGTCGCTCAGCCACTGGCGGCGACGGAACGGCATCATACTTGAAACTCACCTGGATAGTCTCAGAGTATATGGGGTGCCGAGAGCAAGCGAGCAAATCATGGCCGCCATGTATTCCGTGCATGCATTAGGCTCACCTAAGGCCAGTGGCGAGTTGGCGGGCGTTGGGAGGAAGGCCACCGCCGCCAACCGAACATACGAAAGGCGTTGCCATACTGGTCGTCGACCGGCGAGCCTTGAACGCTAGCGAACACTATCTATTTTAACAACGACCCTTGGTCCGGGCCCCTCTGGCGAAGTCTTCGGCGCTTTCGTGATGTCGGACCGTTTCCGACATGTTTGCCGAACCAGTGATAGGTTTTTTGATGATCTCGGATATCGCAGCCTGGCTGTTCGCTCTTTTTGTCATCGATCCTCTTCAGGCTGAGATAAGCGCGCATCTGGAACGCGCCAATGCTCCCGTAGCCGCAATCCAGCAATCTCGCCAGTGCGTCGAGTCACATGGACCGCGGCTTTTGCAACGCGCCGGCGAAGAACCCGGTTGGGCGGTCGCTACGGCCGTGAGCGTTGCAGTCGGCTGGATCTCGCCGGTACAGCTTCTCGACGAAGGCGACCCGAACTGCTCTACCATCATAAAAGTTTTTCAGATCGAGAATGACCATGTCAATGGAGCTTGATCATGGGGCCAGAGGTAGGCACGGCAGCTAAGCCGCGTGGCATCGCCTCAGCTACGCTTGCAAAGCTTGCCTAGACGGCCCGCGACCGCGGGGGACTTTAACACAGGAAGACACAACCGTCTGTGCTTCTTCTCCGATTCCACTCCCTTGCTGAGGAGGGACAGCTGATGGCGGAATCCCCATGTTACAGATGATTTGTGGACACGATGCCGATCTTCGATGAACAGACGGGACGGCCTGCGGTAGAGGAAAGTGCGCGTTCAGGGAGGGACGTAGGCGTGCGCTCGGCCGGTCGAAGAGCATCATCAGGAATGGCTAACTCGCCAGTGACGATGTGGCCGGCGAGTTAGCCCTGGTTATTTTTCCCTCAGGTTTTCGTTGCCTGATCTCGCGCGTCGAGAAAGTAGCGGTTCTACCGCTCCAAGACACGTCGCGCCATGGCTGCACTTCCTTCAGCTCGTCGGTACATGACTTTCTTCTCACGGCTTAGGCTTGTTTTAGCGAGCCAGCGATAACCGACTTCGCTCTGATGCGCGCGGCCTTGCGATAGGCTCGAGGTGTGAGGCCCGTTTCCATCCGGAAGTAGCGATTGAAGTTGGACAGGTTGTTGAAGCCGGCCTCGAAACAGACGTCGGTGATCGTTGTCTCTGTCTCCGCAAGCAGTGTGCGGGCTCGCCAGACGCGGACCGAACGGCTGTAGTCGGAGAAGTTCATGCCTGTGAGACGCCGAAAGGCGCGCGAGAAGGCAGAGGGCTCGAAACCGACCTGTTCCGCCACCTCGTGCATCTGCGCGCCGGGATTCGATTGCAGGATCTGTATCGCCTGGTCGATCCGACGGTGCCTGCGGTCCGACACCTGATTATAGACTGAGAGAAAGTGTTCGCTCGCAAGCAGGCGCTTCGGCGATGCAGCCTCGATGTCCTGCAGAATTTCCAGAAAGAGCCCTAGTCCGCCCCGGTGGCCGACGGCGTGCAGTTCAAGGATCTTGGCCCCGATGGCGAAGGCCTCTGGACCCAAAACCTCAATCCCGCGCTGAGCGAGTGGCTTCAGTCGATGGAGCACGTCAAACTCGGGACAGATCGCACGGACGCCAATCAGGGCATCCGCGTCGAATTGTAGGACCAGGTCGCGGCCGGGGATCTCCGGTGCGCCGGGTGTAATCCAATTATGCGGCAGATTGGTGCCCGTGAGCATGAGGTGTCCCGGCCGAAAGGGGCCAATATAGTCACCGACGTAGGCGAAGCCACTCGCACCCGGGATGAAATGGATCTCCCATTCCGGATGATAGTTCCAGATGCAGATCGGATTGGGATAGTCGTCCCGCCGGATCAGATAGGAGGCGCCTCCTGGCAGGACGATCTGCTCGCGCGTGGCAGTGAAGGTTTCGGAGATCGACTGCGGAAAATCTGATGCAATAGGCATTCACAGACTCATGTTGTTGCGCACAGATGTCAAAATAATACTAGTTCTGCGACGAAGACAAACTAGTTCGCGCTGATAGCCTGCGCAAAAATGCCCCCTGTCGATGGTAAGGGAGTTTACCATCTGAGGGAGGAAATCATGACACTCAATGCTCTCCGTGCCGGTTGCGCGGTCATCGCCATGCTTGCCGCATCCAATGCTCTTGCCGCCGCACAATGCACCGACGACGTGCGCGTCCTGGCACAGCCGCGTGACGGTCTCACACTTCTCGAGGACTATGTGGACGAGTTCGAAGAGCTCTCGGGCGCGGGCTTCGAGATCAGCTATCTCAACGAAAATGACCGCCGCGCAAAGTCGCAGGCCGACGCCTCGACCGTTGGCAGCTTTGACGTTTACTACGTCGATGAAGCTAACCTCGCACTTTTTGCCTCGTCCGGCTGGATCGTCCCCCTCGGGGGCTTTTACCCGGCCGAATATGACTACAACGACTTCGATGCCGGCATGCGGGCTGCAGCCACCTATAATGGCAAGCAGTGGTTTGCGCCGGTGCAGGGCGGCGGCGACCTGATGGTCTACCGCACCGATCTCCTGAAAAAGGCCGGCATTGCGCCACCAAAGACGTGGGACGAATATCTCGCGGCCGTACAGAAGCTGCATGACCCGGCGAACGGCGTCTACGGAACCGCCCTGCGCGGCCAACGTGGCTCAGGCGCTAACGTGTGGCGCTGGATGCCCTTCTTTAAGGCCAATGGCGGTGAGTGGTTCAAGGACGGCAAGCCGTCCTTCAACTCGGATGCCGCCTTGAAAGCGACCAAGACCTATCTCGAGCTCTTCAAGTATTCGGCACCTGGCACGCAGACCGGTTCCTGGGACGAATCCACCGGCGCTTTCCGCTCCGGCAAGGTGGCAATCATCATCGAATCCGCCCCGCTCGGCGGCATGTCCGTCGACAAGGCGCAGAGCCAGGTCGCCGACAAGGTCGCCTTCTCCGTACCGCCCTCGCCACTGCCGGGTGGCGGCTACGCCCATGGTTTTGCCATCGCGTCCAAGGCAAACGCGACGGATAAGGAAAAGGCCTGCGCCGGTCTCTTTGTCGCCTGGGCCACGTCCAAGGAGCAGGAGGCCCGTCGCCTCGCCGCAGGGCAGCCGGGCGAACTGACGCGCACCAGCACCTATCAGAGCCCGGAATATGCCAAGACCTTCGGCCAGAACCTTGCCGACGCCATGGCTGCGACAGGCGAGAAAACCACTGTCACCTTCTGGCAGGATCCGCGCTGGCAGGAACTGGGTAACCAGTGGGGCATCATGCTGGAAGAACTGATCACCGGCAGCCGCACCGACATCAAGGCGACGCTGACCGAACTTGAAGCCTTCGCCGCCAAGCTCTGACACTTCCTGAGCCCTCTAGCGGGCGCGTCTGTTGACGCGCCCCTTTTCCCATCCGAGGATTTGCCATGCGCCGCGGCCGCTCGCTGCCCTACGTTTTTCTGGGACCCACATTGGGTATCCTGATCGTGCTCGCGCTCGTGCCGACGATCTACGCGATCAACATATCGCTCCAAAATCGCACCCTTTCGGCCCCCAATGCAGACTATGTCTGGTTCGCCAATTACCTCGCGCTGTTTTCGGACGCCCGCTTCCTCAATGCGCTCTGGGTCTCCTTCAAGTGGGAGATCATCAGCGTGACTGCGACCATGGTGACGGGGCTCGCCATTGGGATTGCGATGTTCGAGGCAGCGAGCCCGCGCATGCGCAACATCCTCTGCGTGCTCTTCATCATTCCGGTCCTTCTGCCCCGCGTCTGCGCTGCTTTTGTCTGGAAGTTCGCCTTTCACCCGCTCTATGGCGCGCTGACCTGGCCGGTCAGGGAACTCACCGGTATCACGCCGGACATTCTCTCGACCCCGCTTGGCGCACTTCTCGCCGTCGCCTTCGTCGATGTCTGGCAATGGGGTCTGTTCTTCGCGGTCATCATCCTGAAGCTTCTCGAATCCCTGCCGCCGCAGCCGCTTGAAGCTGCACGGATCGACCGGGCGACCCGCTTCGAGATTCACCGTTTTGTCACCCTGCCGATGCTGAAGGCGCCGCTGATCAGCCTGCTGCTTGTCAAGGCAATCGAAAGCCTGCGCTCCTTTGATCTGGTTTATGTCATGACGCGCGGTGGTCCCGGCATCTCCACCGAGACTCTCGACATGTACGCCTATTCCCAAGGCTTCATCGAAGCGGGCAAGATCTCCTACGCCTCATCCATGGCCGTCATCATGATGGTGCTGACTATCGTCACCTTCACCTTCACCTGGAAGAGGCTCAATCGATGAAGCTCTCGACCCTCCTGCTCAAGCTTTTGCTCCTTTTTGCCGCCGCCTTGGTCGTGCTGCCGCTGCTATGGACCTTGCTCAACGCCTTCAAGACCAATGCAGATCTCCTGGTTTCGACGCCGAAACTGGTCTTCCAACCGGTCTGGGACAATATGAGCTATGTCCTGAACCGCCGCTCGGTTGCACGGGCGCTCACCAATTCTCTGATCATCTGCTCGAGCGCCGTGCTGCTCGGTGCCGTCCTCGGAGTGCCAGCGGCTTATGTGATCGCCCGGTTCAAGAACCGTATCACGGCGGAAGCGCGGTTCTTCGTCCTGTCCCTCCGCTTCCTCCCCCCAGTCGCAATCGCCATCCCCATGCTGGTCATCTGGCTCGGCCTCGATCTCTACGACACCCGCCTGTCGTTGATCGTGACCTATCTCATCGTGACCGCCTCGATCACGATCTGGTTGTCAGTGCCGGCCTTCGAGCGCGTCAGCCTACATGTCGAGGAGGCCGCCCGTGTCGACGGACTTGGCCCATACGCGACCTTCTTCCGCGTCGCGCTGCCGATCGCCCGTTTCCAGGTCTTCGGCGCCATCGCCTTCTCCTTCGTCCTGGTCTGGAACGAGTTTCTGCTTGCCATGATGCTCACGACCTCGAAGGCGAAGACCCTGCCGATCATCGCCTCCGAAATGTCGCAGCTCGGCATGAACGTGCCCTGGGGCATCCTGAACGCTGCCGTCGTCCTTTTGTCTCTGCCACCGCTGATCCTTCTCGGGGTCCTTGCCGGTGGGCTCAACGCCGCATTCTCCAAGAAAACTGATCAAGGTTGACCTTCATGAAAGCACTTGTCCTCGAACGTGTCGGCGAACTTTCCCTGCGCGACATCGAACTGCCACAGCAGATGGGACCGGACGACGTTCGCATCCGCATACACACAGTCGGAGTCTGCGGTAGCGACGTGCATTATTACACCCATGGCCGCATCGGTGACTTCATCGTCAACGAGCCCATGGTTCTCGGCCATGAGGCAGCTGGAACCGTCACGGAAATCGGTGCCAACGTCACCCATCTGAAGCCTGGAGACCGTGTCTGCATGGAGCCTGGCATCCCCGATCCCAAGTCGCGGGCCTCGCGGCTTGGCATTTACAATGTCGATCCCGCCGTCACCTTCTGGGCAACGCCGCCCGTGCATGGCGTGCTCTGCCCCGAGACTGTGCATCCGGCAAGCTTCACCTACAAGCTGCCGGACAATGTCTCGTTTGCCGAAGGCGCCATGGTCGAACCTTTCGCCGTCGGCATGCAGGCGGCTGCCCGGGCGAAAATCACCCCTGGCGACACGGCGGTGGTCACCGGTTGCGGCACGATCGGCATCATGGTGGCGCTGGCGGCGCTTGCCGGCGGCTGCTCGCGCGTCCTGATCTCGGACATTTCCGAGACGAAGCTGAAGCTTGCCGAAAGCTATGGCGGCATCACCGGTGTCAATCTCAGGCAGGTAGATCTCATTGAGACGGTCAACGACGCGACCGAAGGCTGGGGGGCAGACATCGTCTTTGAATGCTCCGGCGCGCCGGCAGCAATCCGCGATCTGTTCAAGGTGGTCAGGCCAGGTGGCACCGTCGTGCTCGTTGGCCTGCCGCCGGAACCCGTCGCAGTCGACCTTGCAGCGGCCTGCTTCCGCGAATGCCGCATCGAAACGGTCTTCCGCTACGCCAACGTCTTTGACCGTGCCCTCGCCCTGATTGCCGCCGGCAAGGTGGATCTCCAGCCCCTGATATCGGGCACCTACGGCTTCGATCAGTCGATCGCTGCCTTCGAACGCGCTGCCGAAGGGCGGCCGGAAGACGTCAAGCTGCAGATCGTCGTGGACAGGGAGGGAAACTGATGGCCATCGTCGAATGCCGGGCCATCCGCAAGGTCTACGGCGCACTTGAAGTCATGCGCGATTTCGACCTGAAGGTCGACGATCATGAATTCGTTGTCTTCCTCGGTCCGTCAGGTTGCGGAAAATCCACCATGCTGCGGATGATCGCGGGGCTCGAGGAGATCTCGGGCGGCGAGCTTCTGATCGGTGGCGCGAGGATGAATGACCGCGATCCCGGGGACCGGGGCATCGCGATGGTCTTCCAGAACTACGCCCTCTATCCGCATATGAGCGTGCGCGAGAACATAACCTTTGGCCTTGAGCGTTCCGGCGTCGGCAAGGCCGCGATCGACGACCGGCTCGTTCCGGTGGTTGAGGCCCTGGGCCTGGGTGTCTACCTCGCCCGTAAGCCGGCAGAACTGTCGGGTGGCCAGCAGCAACGCGTTGCGATCGCACGCGCGATGATCAAGACGCCCGAGGTGTTTCTCTTCGACGAGCCGCTCTCCAACCTCGATGCCAAGCTGCGCGGCAGCCTCCGGGTCGAGATCGCGCGGCTCCATCGTGACCTGAAGACGACGAGCATCTATGTCACCCACGATCAGCTCGAAGCGATGACGCTCGCTGATCGGATCGTGCTGATGAAGGACGGCCGCATCGAGCAGATGGGCACACCCGAGGAGATCTACCAGGCACCGGCGACGGTCTTCGCCGCCGGGTTCATAGGCACGCCGAACATGAACTTTCTGCAATTGCAGTTGACGGAAGAATGGCTCGGCGACAACCTCGTCAAATTCGCAGCACCTGGCGGAATTCGCCAGGGAGAGGTAACCGTTGGGATCCGGCCCGGCTCATTCCGCGTGAGCGAGGAAGCCCAGGCATTTCGCGGTACGGTCGAACGCAACGAGTTTCATGGAGAAACACGCCTCATCAGTCTGAAAAATGAGCGTCACGAGATCAACATCTCAGTTCCGGCGCACATTAGGCCTGCAATCGGTGAGGTGCTTGGTGTTGAAGTGGCTTCCTCCGACATCCACGTATTCGATCCCGGCACCGGACTGAGGTTAAACTAGGATCGTTGTTGTTGGACCGATGATTGCGTCCCGTCGATGGCGGGACGCCTCTGAATATATCGCCCTGAGCGTGCTGAGGGATATCTGAGTTATGCGGCCCCGTTCAACAGAGTTCAGAGCAGGCGACGCGCGACGCGGTTCAGGGGCTCCAGGTGTTCAGCTGCACGTCTGATGAAGCCAACCCAGGCCGGTCGCCAGACCTTAAGTGTAGTTGACCGGCAGCCAGTCGAAATTCGTGCTGTCTTTCCGCACATGCCCGATGCCCGGAAAGGCGATATGCGCACCTGCCACTAGATATTTGCCTTCCGCCGCCCGCTTGAACGCAATGTCGCGTGCAGCCACGGCGGCCTTTTGGTCGATATCGAATTCGATCGCGACGCCGGGTTCGTCGAATTGCAGAATATCGCCATGGGTGATGTCGCCCCAGAATACAATCTTCTGGCCTTCGCTTTCCAGCGTGATGGCGCTGTGACCCGGCGTATGCCCCGCATAAAGAATGGAGCCAAGACCGGGAACGGGCGCTGCGTTATCCGCGAAGGTGCCGAATTTTCCGGCTTCGACGTAGGGCGTCACGCACTGATCCGCCTCGCCAAAATGCTGCTTGACGATGCCGGTCGCCGCCGTGGCGTTCGCCGCACTCAGCCAGAATTTGGCCTCCCGCTCATTGACCCGCAATGTGGCGTTCGGGAAGGTGCGCTTGCCATTGCTCATCAACCCGCCGGAATGATCGGTGTGAATATGGGTGAGGACGACATCATCGATGTCATCCATCTTGTAACCGCACGCCTCGATGTTGGACACGAGTTTGCCGAGCGATGGCCCTAGATAGGTACCGGTGCCCGCGTCGATCAGTACCAGTCTTTCCCCGGTGTTGACGAGGAAGGCGTTGACGGAGGTTGGAACGAGTTCCGGCAGAAAGGCATCGTTCAAGGCGCTCTGCGCATGTTGTTCGCTGGTGTTGGTGTACAGCTTGGCCAGCGGCAGAGCTACAGTGCCGTCCGACAGGGCCGTGACCTCTGCGGAGCCTATTTTAAGCCGGTAGAAACCAGGTGCGTGATCAACGGCATAGGGTGCCTTGGCGAAGGCGATTGACGGTGCGACGAAGGGTGCGGCGATCAAGCCGCTTAGAGCAGTTTTGAGAATAGAACGACGGGATGGCATTGGTTTACTCCATGGGTGATGGTTCGGAACGGCTTGCAAGTTCCTGCCCATCAGCTAAGGATGCCTTGGTCAGCAATCAAATCGATACCATTCATGCAAGTCATCGATCATTTCAATCTACGTTCCTTCGACCTCAATCTCCTCGTTGCCTTCGACGCAATGATGGAAGAGATGAGTGTGACCCGTGCGGCCCAGCGGTTGAAAATCCAGCAGCCTGCCATGAGCCACAATATCTCCACCCTGCGCACGCTGTTTCAGGATGAGCTTTTCATCCGCGTAGGACAGGTGATGAAACCCACGGCACGTGCGCTCAACTTGTCTGGTCCGGTGCGGCAGGCCTTGCGGCAGGCGCAGGCGGCCGTGTTGACGGCGGACGCATTCGATCCGGCCACCGAACAACGCACATTCCGGCTGGGACTTTCCAGCGAGGTGGAACTATTACTGCTGCCCGATCTGACCGCGCGTCTGCGGGATATCGCGCCGGGCATCCGTATTCTGGCCCGCGGTGGTGATGCGCAGGAGGTCGACGCGATGCTCGATGCAGGCGTCGTCGATCTGTCTGTGGGGTGCAGTTATCTGCCGGACTCACGGCACCACTGCGAACCGCTGTATCAGTCCAGCGTATTGTGCTGTTTTAATCCGCAATTGCTGAAGCTCTCCAATCCGGTAGGCCTTGATGCCTATATGGCCGCACAACACGCGGTGATCTCCCAGACCGACAGCCTGCATGGCTGCGTCAAGGATGCTCTGGAGCATGCGGGTGCAGAACTGGAAGTGGTGGCGGCAGCACCCGATTTCATGTCGATTTTGGCCACGGCGCGTTCGTCTGCGGTGATCGCCACCGTATCATCGCGCATCGCGGCCCGTTATGGGCCACTGTTGGGACTAGAGGTCAGCCCGGTGCCACTGGCGCTTTCTTTTCCACCGGTGGCTATGGTCTGGCCGCTTCAGATGGACAGCGATCTTGGCTGCGCATGGTTGCGGCAGCAAATCCGTGACGCGATGCTGAGGACGAACGGGAGCAACGTCGCGGATATTGCAGCGTGACGTGCGGGTGTATTGAAGGCCACGCCGTCAAGGGACACGAACCTGCAGCCCGTCCAAAATTTCCACCAGGCGCTGGTGCGGCACAGGCCCCGACGCCGACCGGCAGAACCACGAGGAAATGGGCTTCCATGACGGCTGGGCACATGCCTCAACCAGCTCCAAGTGCTACCCTGGAGGCCGCATCGACGGCTCGATCGGGATCTTCGGCGGAACCGCTCACGCTGACGGTCCAACCTCGAATTCGACGAAATCGTTGGGTTTGCGGTCTCGCACCACGTAACCGCTGTCCGAAATGCGGAAAATAATGACCTACAAAGCGTGAAGCCGTTACATTTGACGGCCGTGTCACGCTCGATTGACGGCAAGGTTGTTATGTGCCTTGCCAACAGACTGCTTGGTGGCTCGAACGGGAAAAACGGTCGAGCCACCTCTTTTGCGGGCAATAGGCGACCGGTCCCTGCTCGACCACCTTGCCGCGATAGATCACCGCAACATCGTCGCAGATATAGCGGATGACGCCGAGATCGTGGCTGATGAAAAAGTAGGTGAGGCCGAGCTCGACCTGCAGCCGGTGCAGCAGGTTCAGCACATCCGCCTGGACCGAACGTCCACGGCCGAGGTCGGCTCGTCGAGGATCAGGAATTCCGGATTGACCGCCACCGCCCGGCCAATGCCGATGGGCTGCCGATGCCCGCCTGAGAAATCGTACGGTATATGGGTAGCCTTCAAGCTGAAGCCCGACGTGACCCGCAGCGTCCCAATCCGGTTCAAAGTCTTCGCCGATAAGGCTGTCGGCTCCGGGGCGACCTTCAGATAATCCAGATTGTCAATCGGCTCGGCATATTGACCCCTTGGGGCTGCGGATAAAAAGTTGGACTAATTTACACGGTTAAGCCAAGGCTCTCTTGGTACTCGACCGGGTTGCGTGAGCCAGTGGTAATTTGATGCGCTTTTCATTGTGCCATCGGATGTAAGCATTAATCTCGCGGACAAACTGCTCGATTGTGATGGTCTTCCAATCCCGAGGGTAGAAGAGTTCCGGTTTCAACCGGCCGAAGAAGCCTTCGCATGCTGCGTTATCCTGTGAACAGCCTTTGCGGGACATTGAACGTACCAGCTTCGCATCGCTGATCCGAGTGAGCCAGCCGGGCCAGCGATAATGCGCTCCATGGTCGGATGGACGACTGTCCCGCCTTCGGCATCGAGGCTCGCCCGCTGAAATCGTCGCGGCATAGCTGATCCTCGGATGAATCAGCAAAAGCATCATCCTCAACAGCAGCAAATGTGATGGTGTGGAACGGCCCTTCGCGCCGGCATCCAGGATGCCTATCGTGGTGACGCCAATCGCCACAAGACAGAGGGAACCGTTCCATGGAGAAGATTACCACAATTGGACTGGATTTGGCCAAGTCGGTCTTTCAGATCCACGCCATCACTGAAGGCGGGCACGTCGCTGTCCGCCGTGCCTTGCGGCGATCACAGGTGTTGGAGTTCTTTCGTCACATCGAACCATGCCTTGTCGGAATGGAAGCATGCGGGAGTGCCCACTACTGGGCCAATGCGATCGGCGAATTCGGTCATACGGTGCGGTTGATGCCGCCAGCGTACGTGAAGCCCTACGTCAAACGTAACAAGACCGATGCCGCCGATGCGGAGGCGATCTGCGAGGCGGTCACGCGCCCGACAATGCGCTTCGTGCCAGTCAAAACACCGGACGAGCAAGCTGCCGGGATGGTTTTGAAGACCCGAGAGTTACTCGTGCGTCAGCGAAGCCAGACGGTGAATGCGATGCGTGCTCATATGGTCGAGCTCGGGATCGTCGCCGCGACCGGCATGACCAGTATTGCAAAGCTCGTCGCCATTTTGCGCGACGATCGTGACGGTCGTCTACCAAACTCGGCCAGAGCTGCGCTTTTGGAGATGGCCGATCAGATCGAAAGGCTGACAGAAAGGGTTGAGGTGCTCGACAGTAAGATTGTCGCAGCAGTGAAAGCTGATGATGCCACACGTCGTTTAACAACCATCCCCGGCGTCGGTCCTATTATTGCAGCGACTGTTCGTGCCGCGGTTCAGGATCCGGCAGCCTTTCGAACAGGGCGGGATTTGGCGGCCTGGATCGGCATCACGCCAAGAGCGAACTCCAGCGGAGGGAAGGAGCGGCTTGGCAAGATCTCAAAGCGCGGCAATAAGCAGTTACGAACTCTACTGATTGTCGGTGCTACATCGATCCTGAAACAGGCTCGGAGAGGTTCAAAGCTATCTGGCTGGGTCGTTTCAATAATGGACGACGCCCCTACAAGGTGGCAGCCGTGGCGCTGGCTAACAAGATGGCCCGCACGATATGGGCGATTTTGGTCAAGGGCGGCACATACCAAGCGCCAGCGATGGCAGAGGCGTAGGAACAGAATTCCCGGCGTTCCTGCGTCGGGATAAAGCGGCAAGGTACGAAAGGGTGATGAACCCGAGGGGCGATACCTCGATGTCGATCAGACCGTCTGACTCACTGCGCCTTTAAGCGCGCAAAATTGATTAGGCGATCGACATCGCGGATCTCATCGTGGCCAGCGGTCAATGACCGCGCTCACAGGCCGGACATATGACTGCACCGTCCGGAGGTGATTTGCGCTGAAAAACCTTGCCAACCGGGCCGTTCCACATATGAGTCAGAGCCGAATAAGGACCCGCTTTTGGGGTGATCGGCGTCCAAACGGGGCTCAGGCTCGGTTTTGATGCAGTTGTAATGATGATGCCTTGCTGCCTCCATTTCCTCCGAATAGCTCCGGAAGAACAAGTTTGCGGCCCCGAATGCCAAGGGCAACGATGAGGCCGAGGGAGATCAGGCGGCTGAAGACGGGCTGCTCGCTGAGCAACTCCAAGACAGGTCAGTCGATCAGTATAGTGTGAAATTAGACAAGGTCTGGTTAAGGCATCCCAGGCGCGGGCGGATGAGCTGCAGGTCTCAATGAGGAAGCCGAGAGGGCCGCACCGTGCTTTTCAGAAAACTGACTTCTTCGGAAGAGTGTTCCGATCCCTCATGTCCGCTGGCGCGGCTCTGGCTTCATGGGCGACGACGGCCTGCAAGAATCGCTCGAGCAGCGAGTTGAAGCTTTCCGGATTTTCCCAGAAGGGCGCGTGACCAACACCCTCCATCACATGAGCTTTGCCCTCGAAGAGCAACTGGATGTTCAAGCCCGACAGATAACTGAGTTTGACAAAAGGATCCCGCGAGCCGTTTACGAAGGCAATGGGTATGTCCGCCTGTTCGACCGCGCGGCGCTGATCGATCCCCTGCCCCCTCAGCATTGCGCGCGAGAAAATCGCTCGCAACCTTCCGTCAGAGCGTGCGATCGCGTCTCGAAAAGATGAATTGGTCGTGCCTCCGAAGCAGAGAGACTGAAACCGGTCCACGTCGCGGGACGTAAAGTTCTGTTTTGATGCAAGAAGAATGTCGAATGATGGGCTAAAACCCCGCAGCATCCCGACGAGACCATTTGGGACGGGCGGCGTCCCGCATAACAGGAGGCCGGAAATGCCCTTGCCGCTGCCCGCCATCTCAACCGCGACATGGCCGCCAAGTGACCATCCGAATACAGGGAAGCGGTGAAGGCCCAAGCGGGCGGCCACCTCGCCTATGCAGTCCGCAAGACCGGTAACGGTGTAGGTCGATTGCGGATCTCGGGCATCGCTCGATTCGCCGTGCCCAGGAAGATCGATCGCAATCAGCCGCCAGTTCCGGGACAGATGGCTTTGTAATTGTCGTGTAAACACGTGCCTGGAGCTGCCGGAGCCGTGTATCATAACCAGCGGCGCGGCCCCGGTCATGGTGTCGCTGATGCACACGGACCCGTGGCGGGTGTCGATTGTACGGTCAAATACGGCCATAAGCTGCGGATCCCGAAAGCACAGCTTCAAGTCTTGCACAACAATGTCTACGGCAGGTGTATGATCATCCTAAACCGGATATAAACAAGGTTGCATCGGTACGAAGCATTTCGATGCAGTCACGTGCCATACATCGATCATTTGCCTTGGCGATGCATACGGGTTAGGTCTGTCGGCAGCAGCAATTGTAACCAACCTTAAAATGGTGGGCATCAAGATGCACATTCTTCTCGACTTGATCATTTCGATTGCCAGCCTGACTATCGTCGGGTTCTACGCGTGGTCGTTGCGCGGCCATTTCAACTCGCCGAAAATGGAAGCCGGAGCAAAGCTGATCTCGGTGGTGGTCATCGCCACGACAGCGTTTTTTCTGTATCTGGTCTGGTCCGGAGGACAGATGCGATGGGTGCAAATAGTTGGACTGGGATTTGAACTCGGGGCGGCGAGCTTATTCTGGTGGGCGGTGTTGGCGTCGAGAAAGGCCAGGTTGCGCTTTGCGTTCGACCCCGAATACCCAGATAGTCTTGTCACCGACGGCCCCTACCGATACCTGCGGCATCCGTTTTACACGTCCTACCTGTTGTTCTGGTGCGGCTGGGCCCTGGCATCTTGGTCGATATGGTCGATCCTGCCGGTCTTATTTTTTACGATTGTCTATGTGATTGCAGCCCGCAACGAGGAGAGGAAATTCTCTCTATCACCGCTGGCGTCCGAATATGAAGCCTATCGGCGCAAGACGGGCTTCCTGACACCACGATTTGATCAGCGATAGCCTGGCTCCGAGGGAGCGGTAGCGCGTGGCGCGTTCTATGGGACGCTTTGGGTCCAGGACCGGGCCATTCAATGTAACGCTCGTCGCCGGGAAGCACGGCTTTTCGTCGAGGCTCTACGTGCCGAGGATGGCCCGACGGGCGACTCCCGCGCCGCCACGCTAAATTCTTTCATCGACACCCGGCATTTGCCAGGTGCCACAGGTCGGGTTACTTTCGTAAACGTAAGCAAGAAATGCCGCAATAGATCTTAGCATCAATCATCCCAATAGCTTTGAACGCACCATATGTCACAACCAACCCTTAGAGAATTCTCCACGGTGGTCGACTTGTACTACCGTGCGGCCTATGAGGCGGATGGCTGGACCGAGGCCTTAGACGCTACAACGCGTCTTTTCGGGGGCTCCCGTGCTTGCATCATTTTAACGGATCCCATCTCCGGTTTTCGTTCCGTTGCTTCAGTCGAAGACCCCGAGTTTATTGGAACCGAGGCGCTTGAACTTTCCAGGAACGACATGTTGACCAAGGCGTGGCTGCAAGCGCCCCTCAACAGGGCGAAGCGTTATCGCGAGATGGTCGATCTGGACGCGTTTCGACAGGGCGACTATTCGAGGAGGTTCTTCAAACCCCGCGATATGGACAACGGCTTGTTGTGCGTGTTCCGTAACGGACGAACGACACGCTGGTCTGTCGACATATCCCGGAGCAAGGTGCAGCCGGAATTCGAGCGTAGAGACGTTGATCTACTCGAGCAGTTGGCGGGACATATCAGGCGTGCAAAGGAGCTCGAGATTGCCCTCCGTCATGCCGCCTTTCCCGGGATCGCCAATCTGTTGCATGCCTACATGGTGGTTGATGGACGCGGCAAGGTACTGGAACTGAACCAAGCCGCAGAACGGCTTCTGGTTCAAAAGGACGCGGCCGTTCGGGTAAGGTCGGGATACCTTCGCACGACCCGTGACGAAGACGTGCCGAAGCTTGAACGGCTTGTCGCGCAGTCATGTGCCCCCCTGGATGACAAGCGATCCGGTGCCGGAGGCATGGCTATGATCGCCTCCGATGACACCGGCATGTTGACGTCCCGACAAGTGGTTTCCGTCACTCCCTTGCCTATGGCTGGCTCAATAGAAATCTTCCCCGAACGCTGTGCTCTTATCCTGATCAGAAAGGTAGAGGCTACCGCCGACGTAAATCTTGCCGAACTGGTAAGAAAACTGTTTGGCCTCTCTCCGTCGAACGCGCGTCTTGCCGCTATTCTGGCGACCGGTCTATCGCTGCGCAATGCCGCAGAGCAACTAAATTTGAGCTACCGGACTGCCCGCAGCTATCTCGAAGAAATTTTTGAGAAGACAGGAACGCGACGCCAGACGGAGTTGATAGCTCTGCTGAAGGCAGTTGGTTCAGTCACTCTGCCGAGTCTGGACTAGCCCGCGAATGGCCGGCGCAGATCTGACTATCCAGCAACATGGGCATCCGGTCGCCTACCATCGCCTGCCCATAGGCAATCATGAAAGTGCAGCGGTTGGGCAGGTTCCTTTGATTGACTAAGAGGCGTTGATATGGATCATGTGGAGGTCATTGACGGTATCTATCGAGCCGCGGGCGGAACCGACACCTGGTCACACGCGCTTGGTTCGATCATCGACCATGTCGGCGCCGTTGCTGGAAATATCGTCTACCAGGCGCCAGGCGGCCGTGGCAGCTTCCTCATCCCTGGCCGCATGCGCGAGGACTTAAATGCCTTGTATCTCAAGCACTACACCGGCAATCCATACGCACGTGCTTTCGAGAAAATCAGGCCCAACGAAATAGCAGTCGGAAACACACTGATCGATGCAGAGGCCGTTCGACATTCCGCCTTTTATGCCGACATCTGCGAGCCTCAGGACATATTCAACCAACTCTTCATGCCGCATGCCAGCCTACACGAGCGCGGAGGCATTGGAGGGGTCGCCCTCTTTCTGTCCCGCCAACAAGAGGAACAAGTGCTGAATGCCAAGACCCGCCTCAAGCGGATCGAACCGCATATCGCGCGGGCGATCGATCTGTCGCTCCAAATGAACCAGATAGGCCGCGCTCCGGGATTGGCGCAGCGATTGATCGACGTAATGTCGGATGCTGCCGCGTTGATCGACTCGCGCGGCACGATCATACTGCTTAACGCAGCAGCCGAAGCTCTCCTGAAGCGAGCCGACGGCCTGTTTGTAAGCAGATCCGAGCGGCCTGCACTTTCAGCCCATATTCCCGAAACATCGGCCCGGCTGGCAAACGCCATCCGGCAGGCGCTTATCGTCGCCCATGGTGGCGACACGCCTTTCGAAGGAGCGCTGCCGGTCCATAGGCCGTCAGGCCTGCCGCCTTACTTGTTGGTCGTGACTCCACTCGCCCCGGCGCCGTTCTGCGAGTGGGATGCGGTTGATGGGGACGCCCGTGTCCTTGTTCATATAGTGGATCCCGAAAGAAAAACCCGCCGGCAAGCCCGGCAATTGCAGAACATCTTTCAGCTCACCGAAGCCGAGACGAGGGTCGCGGCGATGATCGGCAACGGAATGAACCTCCCTGAAATCGCGCAGGTGCTGGGGATTTCTCCCAACACCGTCAAGACGCACGTCGGCCGCTGTTTTGGCAAAACAGGAACCCAATCGCAGGCTGCACTGGCCAAGCTGATTGCATCGATTCCGATTGTGGAAAAAAGACCCGCGGCCCTTGGCCCAGGCGGTAGCTATACATCGCCCGGGGTTTGATCCACTCCCTAAAACTGAACAATCCTGGCGCAGAGGCCTCGCCCGATCAGGTGACGCGAGGTCATGTGAAAATTGCCAGATTGCCGCGTCCCCGGCAACTGAGTGGCCCGACAATGATCATCATGCCGCTGCTTGCTTCACTGGCATTGCCGTACGCCCTGGTCCTGATATCGCCAGGACCAAATTTATTCATGGTTTTACGAGTTGCTGTCGAGCCGTCCTGGTATCGCTCTCTCAGCGTTGCGGCAGGCATCGCCTCGGGCGCCGCTGCCGCCTGCTACATTGCAGCGATCGGCACGTCGACGCTCGGAAACTTCGACGGTCTAAACCGATGGGCCTCTCTCCTTCTTTCTTCGATTTTACTGCATTCGGCGTGGCGACTGATCAGGCACCCGGCAAGCCGCCGAGCTTCTCGGTCACTCTCGCCGGAGACATTCCATGTCCGGCTTTTCGGCTTGGGCCTGGTGACGGCTCTATGCAATCCCTTGTCTTTCCCGTTTTTCGCCAGTTTCTATCTTGCCGAACCGGGTTTCAGGACAGCTACCGGCAACGCGGTCGCGTGCGGTGTCATCTTCCTGATGGCGATGTTGTGGTTTACCGCCGTCGGTGTGCTGGTTTCCACCCGTTCGACACGAAGCACGGAGGCGAAGTGGTGCAAAAAAGCGAGGTACGTCCTAGCCATCGCAATGGGGGCTTTTGCTCTAAAGCTGCTCTATGAGACTTCGGTGTGAACCAGGTAGCAAGGTTTGGCCCCATTCCTGATAGACGAGATAACTGCATTCCTCGGAGACCCCATCTAGGACGGACGGCTTTCGCCAGGCGGGGCGAGGGCGTTTGGTTTGCACCAGGTATCGAAAGCTGCAATTTTTACGGGGCGTAGCATGGATACCGGCAACTGCCGACTGTTTCTCTGTCGCCGCTCGGCGAGGCTTTGGCCTACATCGCCAAACACTGGGACGGCCTGAAGCTCTTCCTGACCGACGGACGCATAGAGATCGACAACAACACCGTCGAGCGGATCATCCGACCAATAGCTCTCAATCGCAAGAACGCGCTCTTTGCAGGCCATGACGCGGGAGCAGAGAATTGGGCGACAATCGCCTCGCTGATCGAAACCTGCAAATTCAATGCCGTCGATCCGCTGACCTATTTGACTGCGACGCTCACCGCCATCGTCAACGGTCACAGGCAGAGTTGCATCGATGATGCTTTTGCCGTGGAATTATTCGGGACGAACAAACGGCTGAAGTCTGCTGTCGGCCCGAAGCGGTCACTGGGGTTGCTCAAATTTACGCATCCCTTAATCTCTCCAAAGAGTTTGGAGAAGACTGACATGACATGGCTCATCGACTCTTTCTCAGGAATTGGGCCTATAAGATTTGACATGACTCCAGAGGATGTCGCCACACACATTGGGGCACCAGACCGGTCGAGACGCGGCCTTCGGCCTGATACGTTCAGTGAGCATCGCGGTACCAAAGCGCCAGTCGTACGCTATCGAGAAAATCGCGTGAGCGAGATCGAAGCCTTCTACGATATTGGGGTAGTTATGTTTCGAGGGATATCTGTTTTCGGAACGAACGGATTAAAGGTACTCCGCGCATTGGAAGAGCTAAACGGGGGAGCCGCGATTTCTGTTGGGATCATACTGTTCGACGAGCTCGGCTTAACGGTGGGCCGTCTGGATGAAGGTCCGCCCACAGGGCATTCGGTAGCCGCCTTTGCATCCGGCACTTGGAACGGCAAAACCGATGACTTCACTAGCATCAGTTTCAATGACCGCTAATGGCGCATTCTTGCCATCAATGTCGTAGCGGCATTTTTCGGAAAGCCCAATCGAGCTTGGTCAATGTGCGAGGAAAACACCGCTTACGTCTCACCGGAATGACCGCGCCATTTGTCTATGATGGCGCCATGAACGGTAACGTCTTCCTGGCCTACGTCGAGCAGGTGCTGGTCCCGACTCTTCAGGTCGGTGATGTCGTCGTCATGGACAACTTGCCGGCACACAAGACATCCGGTGTGCGGGATGCCATCGAGCGGGCCGGCGCCAAGCTCATGTTCCTGCCGCCCTATAGTCCCGACTTCAATCCCTGTATGGATGGCTCCTGCGTGTCAAGGATACGATTGGTTCCAGTAAACAGGTCGGTTGCGGCCATGTATACGGCGTCTGATGTGCAGCAAGTGCTGCGCGCCCTGATGAATATCCGCTTGGAGAACAGGTCCCACTCAATCGAGCGCGCTCGAAGAACTTCGGATTGATCGGGGTGTCCTGGTTCTTCGTCTCCGCTCGTTCGCCATCACCTCACGTTGCCCTGACCATTCTGAGAGCCCGTCAGGCTACCTGCGGCTCGTATCGAGAGCCGTCCCTCAGGACGGCAAAAATCATTCGCGCCATGCGATGCGCCAAGGCAATCGCGACAACCTTTGCTTTCTTCCGGATCAGCATTCCCGATAGCCAATCCGATCCCGGCTCTCTCTTGAGCCGGCGCCTGAGCATGATTTGTGCCATCGCGCCGAGATACAATAAACGCCGGATGTAGCGATTTCCCATCTTCGAGATGCTGCCCACCTTCTGCTTGCCTCCGGTGGAGTGAGGTTTGGGCGTAAGGCCGAGCCAGGCGGCATAGTCCCTCGCACAGTCAAAGTTGTCGACATCCGGGGTGGTGGCCGCGATAATCGTTGCCGACAGTATTCCCACGCCTGGGATCGTCGCCAAACCCTGGCTTGTTTCGTTTTGCCCGTAGGCTTCTTCGATCTCGTCTGTCAGCCGCTCGATCCGCTTGTTTGTCTCGAACAGTTGGTCGAAGAGTAAGGCCACGGGCAACCGCGCGGCTCCCGGCAACTGATCCAGTTGCTCTTTCAACCGATCGACATTCTGCGCGCCCTTCGCAGTTGTGATGCCGAATTCTGTCATGTGCGCTCGGATCGCATTGCCGATCTGCGTGCGCTGGCGAACCAGGAAGTCTCGCGTGCGGTGACGAACCATGACCGACGAGCAGGCCTCGCTCTTAATGGCGACGAACCGCATCGAGGGACGTGTCACAGCTTCGCAGATGGCGGCCGCGTCTGCGGCGTCGGTCTTTCCGCGCTTTACATACGGCTTCACATAGGACGGCGGCATCAGCCGAACGTCATGCCCCATCTCCTGAAGCCTGCGGCCCCAATCGTGAGCGCCGGCGCAAGCCTCCATGCCAATCAGGCATCGTGGGTGCTTCTGGAAAAATGCAAGTAATTGGCTGCGGCGAAGCTGGCGGCGCACAAGAACCAGACCGTTCTCGTCCACACCGTGGATCTGGAAGACGCTCTTTGCGAGATCGATACCACTGTAGCAAGCTCTGACATGGTCGCTCCTTTGATCTGGATGATGTCATCCAAACTATGCCGGAATACGCCGGCGGGAGCAGGAGCCATCCACAACATCAATCGAAAACGCGGCGACACCTGCCAGTGATGTTATGAACCCGGACCCGCGGATCAGCGTCACATCTGAACCTGGCCTGTTTCCAACAACGATGATGTTGTGAAAACGCCAGCTCCCTCGCTCGCAAGGCAAAGAGGAAAAGGGCAACAACGCTTGACAACGCCGACACGCGTGTCGCGACTTAGCAGTTCCTGTACTCGGAGTGCGCCATGAGGACAAAGCAATTAGGTCGTCAGTCCAGGTGTGGATCCGGCCAAAAAGACACAAAAGTGGTCGATCTGCTCGATTTTAGAGTACTTGGGGATGACGCTGCCAGGATGCGGCAAAACATTGTGCGGAAAGCGCCTGCCCTGTGGCTGGCGGCTGGGGGTGCAGACACCGAGGCTATTTGCCCGTGATCAATTCTCCCGGCACAAAAACAAGCACGTTGAAACCTTCGCAGGGATCGAATCGGCTTGGATCGAGAAGGCTATTGCCATGGCTTTCCCTGAACCAGCCTGCGACACCGGCATTGTAGAAGTGGGTAATGGTTTCTTCGATACGGATATTTGCGGTCGTCAGAACTACCTCCAGCGATTGCTGATTGCGGTTCAGCTGGAACAGTTTACGCCGTGCCGGGTATCCTGCGTCCGAGACGGAAACGGAGAGGCGGTCCTCGGCATAGCTCTTGACCCGCACCCTCAGCCGTTGCGGACGTAGCGCATCAAAGCGTGCGTTGATGTCTTTCAACTGGGCCTTGATCTCATCGTCGGTGATATTGACCACTGGAAAGACGTCGCTCACCGGGACCAGCCTGTCGGCGAAACGCTGCATTGCCACCACTTCCGCGTGATGGGCATAGGCAAGGTATTTTACAGGTAATCCCTTCAGCCACTTACCTCTCTGAACAATGGCAAGTGATTTGGCTGCTTCCTCTCCGTATCTGGCAATGGAAAAGGTCGCCCGCTTCTGCCCATCAATGTCCATCAATGTGGCCTGCCAGGCCTCTCCATCGTCAGTCTCGATGCGCCTGACACCCGAAATGCCGCTGTGGTTGTTTTTCCGCAGCAGCACCGCCTGTTCGTGATTGGTCGCCGGTGGCAGCGCTGAGATCACCGCATCCCGATAAGCCATTGCCTGTTCAAGGCTTGCTTCAGGCGATCCGTAGATGCTGTCCTTGAACAGCCTCACGATCTTATGTCCTTGCCGCCTGAGCCTGACCCACCATCCGGCTCCACGATTGCTGTTGGCTTCCTCGCGTCCGAGCCCATACGTGTCAACATCGTTCTCAGGCTTCGCGCCTGTCAATCGCGATCCGCCGCTTTTGTCTTTCAAGGCCAATCAACTTTTCCCTTCACCAAGGCCGATGACCAACGCTCCAACTCTGATTGTAGCAGGGAGGTCTGCCGCCGGTAGAGGAAATAAGGCGCCGGAATGGAGAGAGAACCGGCTTCCGGCCACCCACCTACCGAGAATATCGTCGCGGCTTCAATCCCTCTTGAGCAGGCTTCATTGCATATTTAGCTGGATGCATCCGCTTCTTTACCTGTATCCGCCTTTTGCGAAGATTCGGCCGCTGGAGCTTGACCTCGCCGTGCGCGGCGTTATGTTTCCTGCAAACATGGCGTGCATTTTTCCGCATCATCCCGTTTCCGGTGGTGCCTTTTTTGTTTTTCGACGTGTTGGGGATCGTTTTATGGATAATGCCGTCTCTTCCGCCGCCGATTTCATCCAGGCGAGCCGTATTCTGAAGATCGTCTCTCCGTTGGGCGAGGACCAGCTTCTTCCCGAACGGCTGACGATCGAGGAAGGGGTGTCATCGCTTTTCGAGATCAAGATTTCGGCGCGTGCCAAGAAGCCGATCGTCAAGCCGGAGGAACTGATCGGTCGGCTGATGGATGTGTCGGTCGAGGTGCAGCAGGGCGATGGGGAAGACGGCAGCGCCGTGCGCCGGCCTCTCAACGGGCTGGTTACCGAGCTCAATGAAGGGCCGCCGATCACCCGCGGCCTGCGGTCCTATTCGATGGTGCTCAGACCCCAGATGTGGCTTTTGTCGCGCCGCTCCGATTGCCGGATCTGGATGGACAAGACCGCGATCGATGTCGTCGAGACGCTGTTTTCCGAACACGGGATTCCGGCGCCGGATACCTCGGTCATCGTGTCGCCCCCGCCCCCACTGCACTATTCGGTGCAGTGGAACGAGACGGATTTGTCCTATTTAACAAGGCGCTTCGAGGAAGATGGGCTTTTCTACTGGTTTAGCCATGAGGACGGCAAGCATAAGCTGCACGTGGCTGATAGTTCGCATGGATGGCTTGGCCCCTCGCCCTCCGCGCAAGGAGAAGGCAAGGTCCGCCTAGCCCAGGGTTCGTCGGACCGCAACCATATCAGCGACTGGAGCCGGCGTTATTCCTATGTGCCCGGCCAGCGCGCCGGCGCCGACTGGAATTTCGAGACGCCGCGCATGGTGCCCGGCACGATGACGCCGTCGCTGGTTCAGATGCCAGAAGCGACCAAGCGCGAGCTTTACGAATATCCGGCCCGTATCTCAACGGTTGCAGAAGCGGAGCGAGCGGAAAAACTCAGGATGCAGGCATCGGAAGCCGATCACGATCGGGTCTTCGGAGCCTCGACCTCGCGTGTCATCGAGGTTGGTCGCCGCTTCACTCCCTATGAAGTGGCCCACCCGGACCATGTCTACGAGGAGCATGTGGTGACCAAGATGACCCAGAAGGTCGTCGATCGCTCCTATGAGACCAATACGAACGAGCCGGAATATACCAACACATTCGAAGCGACCCCATCCCGCGTGCCGATGACGCCGCATCGGGAAACCAGGCGTCCGCGGATCGAAGGAACCCAGGTCGCGATCGTCGCAGGGCCGGCCGGCGAGGAAATCCATCCGGATCAATACGGCCGCATCAAGCTCTGGTTCCCCTGGGACCGCAAGGCGAAGAAGGACGGCTCCGACACCTGCTGGGTCCGTGTGGCGCAGAACTGGGCCGGCTCCGCCTGGGGTGGGCAGGTCATTCCGCGCATCGGCATGGAAGTCATGGTCGCCTTCATTGACGGCGATCCGGACCGGCCGCTGGTCACCGGCGTCGTCCCGAACCCCTCGAACGGGGTGCCGTACGACCTGCCGGCCAACAAGACCCGCATGGTGATGCGTTCCAATACCCATAAGGGCAACGGCTTCAACGAGATGACGTTCGAGGACGATGCCGGCCGGGAGAACATGTTCTTCCATGCCCAGAAGGATCAGACGACGAAGGTTCTCAACAACCAGACGAGTCGCGTGGACGCCAACGCGTTGCACTCCATAGGCGCGAACAAGTCCCTCGAGGTCGGGTCTAATATGAGCCAGCAGGTTGGAGGTGGCTTGAACATGGTCGTGGGCGGTGTCGGAGGGATGGTCAACCCTATCGCAGGTGGGTTGTTGGCCGGTCTGTCTGGGACAAGCGCCGGAATGCTGCAGCAGGCCATGTCGCTGGCATCAGATGCGACTGCCGATAGCCCGTCCGGCGGCGACAGGAATGCTGTCGCGGCGCAGGCAGCTATTGGCGGCTCCGCGCCATCGGGAGCTGGTGGGCCGGATAATCCTATTTCGCACGCCGCAGGCTATATGGGGCTCATGGCCACGGGAGCTCTCGGCGCGATGATCCCGTCCATGGACACGGTGCGTTCCGGCATCAATAACGCGACCGCCGGCGATCTGCGGGTGGATGCGGGTGACGCAATGCGCTCTTCCGGAGCGGGCCTGGGTGCGCAGGTGGCGTCGATGATCGGTCAAGGCGTCTTCAATACCCTCGTCAGCCGGATGCAAAATACCAGCGTCGGTGTAGCCCAGACGGAACAGGTCGGCGTCGCCAAGGTCGTCACCGTCGGCCAGGTCTACAATCAGACTGTCGGCCATACGAAGAACATCTCGATCGGTAAGGAATTGTATATCGGCGTCGGAGGCGGAAAAGATGCCGACGGCAACGACCAGCCGCCCAAGTCGATCTTGATTATGAAGGATGATGGTACCATTCTGCTGAAGGGCGTGCGTATCTATATCGACGCTGAGAGCCATATCCAGCTCACGGCGCCGATGGTCGATAACAACTGAGGCTCGGGCCATGCCAGAGCTTATCAACAACACGCCTTTTCCGAATTTTCGCTACTATAGCAGCGATAGCGAGAACCGCGAATTCGGTATAGTCATCGTCAAAGCGACCTATGAGATTGCGCCTTCTGGGCGCCTTCTCGTCGCTGAAGAACAGGCGCCGATGGTGTTCACCGACCTTTGCTACGGCGCCGTGAACGTTACTTCCCTTTGGCATCCCTCCGACATGGTACCGAACAAGCCGGCGACCGATGTCATTTTCAACGCGGTCGCGCGCGTGGCCGGCGGAGCGCCCAAGCAATCATGGGAATGCGGTGTCGTGATCGAAGACGATGGTGCTCCGAGACTGGAGAAACGGCTGCGGGTGACGGGACCCCGGCAGTGGCAACCGCGCTGGAAGCGTAATCTCAGCGAGGCGGAGAAGGAAAAGTGGCGGAAGCATCTTGGCTACTTCGATCGCTGGCAACTATCCGAGCCAGAGGCGATCAGTGAACTGCCACTGCGCTACGAATACGCCTATGGCGGCGAGATCCCCAAAGGACAGAATGAAAACGGCGACCGCCTTTTCGACACTGATACGCGCAATCCGCTCGGATGCGGTAAACTTGACAAGGAATGGAGCAATCACACCGCTCCGCAGCCGGCTCCTCAGATTGAATCGCTGGCCGAACCGATTTCCGAGCCTTACAAGGACTATACGCCACAGAGTCTTGGCCCGATCCCGCCCGCGTGGGATCCGCGCCTGCCACTTGCCGGGACCTATGATCAGAACTGGACAGACAATATCTGGCCGGCATGGGCGCCCGATTATAGCTTTGCCTATCACAATTCGGCGCATCCCGATCTGATCGTAAAACCTCATCTGAAAGGGCACGAACGGGTTCGTCTCCTTGGGCTTTGCGTCAACGCGGACGAGTTCTCCTTCTTCCTGCCGGATGAAAGCCTGTCCGTCGATTTCGTCACCGAGGACGGGGAAATCGAAACGCGGGATATGATTCTGGACACTGTATTTCTCGATGTCGCGGCTGTTTCGCGCCGCAACTGGCGCATCTTTCTCTCATGGCGGATAAATTTTCCGCCGGGCATCTACGAGCAAGCGTTCCTGAACCACGACCGTAAATTCGGCTTGCGCCGGCCGGAGGCGTCGAAATTAGAAATTGAGGTTACCAATTGAGCACCTCAGCTAACGTATCGGCGCGCAAGTGTGCGTCCAATGTCATTGCTTCCAAGGGGCCTGACGTGTGTTTGACGCCACGTGGTTCCAGTGTTGTCCCAGTCCCCTACTCATCGATGGTGACACTCGACAAAGCAATCCGCTATTCGACAACCGTGCGGGACAACGGCAAGTTCGACCTTCAATTGAACTCCGCTGTTCCAGGCGTCACCGGTCATGAGCCGGGCGTGAAGAAGGGCGTTGTCAGTCCTGGTTATAAAGGTATCGCTCTGGTCAACATAGCCTCGCCCTTCGTTTACTCAGAAGGATTTTCGACATGGGCACATCTACAGGAGGCATGGATCAACCGACCCGATCCCGGCCCACGGGAACCTCAAAAGTCCCTTGATCCGATGATGATCGAGGGCGGCCTGAATACCGGGTTGAAACTCGGCGTTTAGGCCAGCGGCGACGAATGCGAGGATGGCGACTGGCAAAGCAGGGTGAACTGCCTGCGACGAGCGAAAAGTGGGGTGGGCTGTGGCGGGTGAAGCAGTAGAAACGACAGAGCGTGAGCTTCCAGGCGAGAATGTCGCAAAGCGGAACGCCAACGCCAATGCTACTCTTCTGGTTGATGCTACAGCGGCACCAAACCCCTATTATTGCCCTCCATCCCCGTTTGAAGAAAGCGTCAAACGGATCGCGCAATCCTACAAAGATAGCGACAAGGAATTACAGGATCTCCTGGCGAGGCAGCGCAGTGGCGATTTAGACAAGGGATTTACAAGCTATATCGCCCCCAACGCTGAGCAAAAACGCCTTAGCTATCTGCAAAGTCTTCCGCTGTCCGATTGGCTTGCCGGAAAGGGCAAGGCGAATGGAGGCCTGGCCTATCAAGTAACTGGCTGGGATGCGCTGAGCTTCCGAGGTCCGCATGAGCACATGTCTCGCCTGGAGATGATCGAGTCTATAGATCAACAAATGGCGGAAGCGAAAAGTGCCGGCAAGTCGGAGGAGTTTAGGGCTCTTTGCGAACAGAAACATAAAGTAAATGCCCAAACCTCAACCGCGGAAATGGATAACCAAAAGGCCGCAATGGCTGCGTTGGTGATGGCTCTACCTATCCCGGGAGGCGCGGCAAGAATGCCAAGGCCGGGCGCTGGCCGCGGAATTTTCCTTAAGCGCAGCCAGCCGACGCCAGTTGAGCCCCCAAGGACCCCTAGGTCGGGTCCGAACGCCGCGCCAACCGTCGGCGAGCCTGTCTCAGTCTCCAATGGCGAATATCTCGAAACATGGCGCGATTTCCTTGTTCCCGGCACCTTCAGCTTCAACGGTGCGCGTTACATGGGACTCAAGCTCGGCTTGCCGACGCGCTACGTAAGTCCACTGGGCTCGTGCCAGATCTCGATGTTCGACGAGGTCTTCTCAAATCCGGAACGCGGTAAGCTCATCTTTCATAACGCGGATGGCAAGCGCATCTGGTTCGACCGGCCGTTCAACTTCCTTCCTTCTACGAATGCCGGCTTCCCAAATCTGGAACTCAAGGCCCCGTGGCTGAAGCAGCTCACGGTGAAGGACGGCCCCGTGACGCGACATTTTCGCCAATATGACGACGGGATCTATCGCCTTGAGAAAATCGACGATCTGAACGGTTTCGAGCTCGTCCTCATCCGCGGCGAGGACGGTCGGCTAGAGCGTGTCGATGGACCGGACGGGCTGTCCCTCACGTTCGAGAACGACGATGTTGGCCACCGGACCCGCATCACGCTAGTCGGCACGGACGGTTCGAAACTTGAACTCGCCCGCTATGCCTATGACGCCAAGGGCCGCATGACCCGTGCCGATTGTACGTTCGCCATGTCCGCTCGGTATGGCTGGCAGGCGGATCACGATCTGCTTGATAGCTGGCACAACGTGACCCGTGATTCAGTCACCCGATTCACCTATGATGACGCTGGCCGTGTTGTTCATACCGCCACCAACGGTATTTGGAACGGTGATGGGTTCTTATATCAGGAAGGTGAAACGACGTATCTTCCGGGTGGCGGCCAGACCGGCGCGCAGCGCTTCCGTTACGATGAAAACGAGAATGTCACTGCCGAGATCGATGCCCTGGGTGGCACCGTCGTGCACCGTTACGATCAAAATGGCTTCCGCATCTCGACGACAGACCAGAATGGGAACAGCCACCGCACGCGCTACGATATTCGCGGCAATGTACAGGAAGCGTCGGACCCGGAAGGCCGCACGACCACATACATATGGGGTGACGACGGGGAACTGCATCTCGTGATCGACGGTGCCGGAAATCGCAAAACATACGAGCACGACGCGCGCTCAAACGTCATCTCTGAGACCGATGCGGAGGGCAATGTCATCCGGCTCGGACGCGACGAAAAGGGGCGGGTCGTGACGACGCATTTCGCCAACGGGGCGGTCGAGCGTCGAGCTTGGGACGATTTCAATCGTTTGTCTTCTATGACCGATGCCCGAGGCGCTACAACGACTTTTGAATATGATGTTTTCAACCGTCTGCTCGCCACGACCGACGCGCTGGGTCAGACGACGCGTCAGGAATACCACTCAGGGACAGGTGGCTTCGACAAACCTTCACGGCTAACAAGGCCGGATGGGGTCTCTGCCAGTCAAGGGTTCGATGGACAGGGCCTGCTTGCCTTCGCGACCGATGGTGAGGGCCGGACCTGGACTTACAAGAACGCCGCATTTGGCATTCTGGAATCGATCACCGATCCTAAAGGTGGCTTGATTTCCTTCAGTTACGACGTCGAAGGGCGCATCTTGTCCATCACCAATGCGCTCGGGCTCACCTACCACTATGGGCGTGATGCCGCCGGCCGGGTCGTCGAGGAAGAGGATTTCGACGGCCGCCTGACTCAGTATCGTCGTGATGCGGTTGGCCGGGTAGTGGAAACGATCAAACCGGATGGGGCACGACTTGTCTATGGCTATGACAAGGCCGGCCTGATCCGGCGTATCGAAACCTTTGACGCAAAAGGTGCGCCAGATGATCTGACACGATTTTGGTACGATGGGCGGGGACTTCTGGTAAAGGCCGAAAACCACGCGGCGCTCGTCGAATTCGAGCGTGACCGCAACGGCCGCATTGTGAGTGAAACACTAAACGGCAAGCGGATCAAATCGAAGCGTGATTCCATGGGCGATCGCGTGGCGCGGGAGATGATGGGTTTCGGTGGAGGAACAGTCGAATTCGTTCGTGATCCGCTTGGCGCGGTTGAGCAAATGATTGCGGGAGAGACCCAGATTACTTTCCAACGGGATCTACTGGGCCGGGAGATAGGAAGAGAGACCGGCGGCTTCGGCTTGTCACAGCGCTATGACGTTACTGGCCAGTTGGCGGCGCAGGTGGCCGGACCGAAAAGCCCTGCGGATATCGGTATCTCCCGCCTTGGCTGGAGCGTGCCGTCGGGCGAAGGACAGCCAAAACGCCAGGGTACCATCGCTCGGATCTATCAATATGACCGTGCCTTCGCGCCGATGCGCATTGACGACGGCCTGTGGGGAGAGGTTCGTTTCGAGTACGACGACAATGGCCAGGTGATTTCGGCGGAGGGCACTCGAGGCGCGGAGCGCTTCGATTACGACCCGGCACGAAACCTTGCCGGCGCCTCGTCGTCGGCACCCTTCTCGACCCAAAGCGCAGGATATGGTGCCAGTTTTGACGCCGCCTTCGGCTCGGTAACGCCTTCGTCCAGGCCGTCTGCGTGGCATCGTACGCCAGGCGGAGTCGTGCAGATTGCGAGAGGGCCGAGCAACGAGCGCATGCAGCTCACACACGACGACTGCGGGAGGCTGATCGAGCGTCGTGTCGAACGCAACGGTTTTCGGGCGGAGCGCTGGCGATATCGCTGGGATTCATATGACCGCATGACGGCAGTGACCAAGGACGACGGCGAGGAGTGGTTCTTCCGCTACGATCCATTCGGACGAAGAATTTCTAAGGTGAAAAGGTTCTCGGGCGAAGAGAAGGAGCGCGTCGCACGCCTTTGGCCGGCTCTCGTGGGCAGCGATGGCGTTCCCGCATCGGCGATCGGGGCTGGGCAAGATAGTCAGGCAGAGAACGACAATGCCCTGCCAGTTGTTGGCACCACATATCTTTGGGACGGCGATCGTATGATCGCTGAAGCACCTCTTCAGTTGAACGGCAACGTCGCCTGGGAGGCCGCGGTTCATTGGCATTTCGAGGAGGACACACATCGGCTCCTCGCCAAACAGCTTGCCTCAGGAGAAATTTTGGCCGTGGTCTGCGACCATCTCGGCACGCCGAAGGAGATGTTCGACAAAAGAGGAGATCTCGTTTGGGCGGTTGACCACCACGTCTGGGGTGCGATCCGCACCGTTCGCATTCAGGACACGCTTGCGACAACTCCGAAATACAAACTCCCAGCAGACGAGATGCATTGCCCCTGGCGTTTTCCCGGCCAGTACGAAGATGCTGAAACCGGACTCTACTATAATCGCTTTCGATATTACGACCCGCTTACTGGGCAATATGTGTCACCCGATCCGGTCGGACTCACCGGCGGCGACAGACCACAATCTTACGTTGCAAATCCGTTGATCGAAACGGACTATCTAGGGCTACAAGCGAGGGGTCCCGATGGCAAGTTCCTTCCAGCGAATGGGTTACCTGGCCCTGGCAGCACTTTCGCTACTAGCGTGACGCAGGCTTATCGGGACCGAGGTTATCAGGTTTTTGAAAACGTCACTGTCCGCATTAACGGAAAGCTGGTTTCCTACGCGGACCAAGTTGCTGTCAAAGGGCGGCAAATTCTAATTATCGAATCCAAGAGCGGCAGGGTAACCTTGTCGGAGGGGCAGCGGACGGTGCAGAACGCTATCCAGACTGGACAGCCGATCACATTGACAGGCAAAAACGCGCCGAATATTCCAGGCACAATCACGCCGAACAATCCAATCGTTCTTCCTCAAGGGAGCTACGTGCGCGAAACACCCCGATAGTCAATGAGGATAAGATGGCGAAATCTGACAACGTTCTGAAAAAAGAAGTTCGGGCAGAGCTCAACCGGAAAGGTTGCAAGAAGATAGGTTACATAGACTTTCTCTTGGTAGACAAAAAAATCTTCCTAACATTCTTTACAACAGCCCTCGGAAAAGTCGAAACCACTGTTGAGATTCGATATGTCTCACTTAATGAATTCGCTTTCTACCTGGATGAGTACGGCACCTCCTATAGCGGTAGAAATCTCGTTGGAGAATTCCCTGGAGAACTGAAAATACCAAATTCTCTGCACGTATCGGGCGCTGCCTCGTTAGGACTGTTTGGTGGAACGGTGCGCCATGTTCTGGAAAATGAAGACGTGGAGACTTTCGTAGCGACTTGCTTGGACGAAGGAAGTGCTCTCCTGGAAAAGTACCGGGACATGATGCCGTCGCTTCGGGCAAGCCTAGAGCAGAACCCGCCGGCTGACTATGCGATTACGGTTGCCACCTTTGTCGGCGAATTTCAGCGGGCTCGCCAGATAGTCGAAAGCCGCCGCGAGGACGATGGAGGCTTCCTTGGACATGTGCCTAGGCAAGCGGACCGATATTTAAGAGATCTTGGATTCTAACCTTGGCCACGGTCTGGATACGATCCGCGTTCCGGTCAATATGTGTCACCCGTTCCGATTGGGAGAATAATCACGATGCATTTGCGATCGTTCACCGTCCAGCTTGCCGTGTCGCTTGTGTTAGCCGTCGCCGCACACTCTTTCGGACGGGCGCAATCGCCACCGTCCTCACCTGAAACCCGGCAGCTCTCCCCTGCGTCTCTGCCGAAAATCGCAGCGATCCGCCCAGGCTTCGACGCCAAACTGCTCGAACCCGTCCAGGGCGTCGCTTTCCGCACCTACGGGCACGTTACCTATGGGATGTTCCTCGATCCCAACGGGAATCACGAGGCGATATTCCAAACATTCGGTATCGACAGGACCCGCTTCGAGGCGGCCAATGCGACGTTCACCGACCGCATGAAACAGGATCCCACATTCACCATGGTCGAGATGTTCGGCGGCTATTTCGCGGAAACGGCGCAAGGGACCTATGCAGCACTGGGCAGAGATATCGCGCAGTCGGTTCTCAATCAGGCGCCGCTGCAAGAACAGGAGCCAATGGCGGAGGACAAGTTCCGGGAAATTCAGGTGTTTTACGGCCGCAAAGCCTCCGTCGCAGGGACAGAACTCGCCAAGCAGGATGAAGTGCTGAAGCCATACCATATCACCTTTAACGACTTTAACATTATGGGCGCCTGGTTTTCGCGGCGGCTCGCGCTGCAGTCGGCCGGGCTCTCCAATCCGAGCGAGATGCCGCAGGCGCAGGCTGAAGACGCCCCGAAGGAGCGGCCGGAGTGGGGCGGCATGTGGCGGTTTTCCTGGAAGACCCTGCAGCGCACCGAAACGGCAATGAAGATTGTAGAAGCTACAAGCGACATGTGCATCAAACAGGGCATGACGGCAGAAACCCTACCATTGATGCCCAACCCCTCCGGCGTCAAATGCGTGTTGCTCGACACGATCCACTTTTATGACAGCGGTGTGCAAATCGACGCCCAGTGCGACCATGGCGGAATTGGCGCTTCTTGGGGGCTTTACCTGCAGCCGGACGGTGACGGCCAAAATTTCAGCGGCCAGATTTCCTACAACCAGGTCTACGAGGGCGATCAAGACATGCCGCAACCAACCACCGACATCACCGTGAAGCGGATTGGAGATTGCCCATGAGACCGATGGACAAAGCGACGTTCCTTCGAATCGGCCTGCTTGTCGCGCTGGTCCTGGCGCCTGGGCCTGTATCGGCCCAGGAGAGCGGCCTTCCCAAAGGCCTCTGGCAGGTTCGCATATTCGCGCCCGTTCTAACTCCGGAGCTTAAGAACGATGAGCAAATCTTTCAGCTTTGCTACGACGACAGGGCGGTGAAAAGCCACAAGAACCCGGTCTTGCCGAAGGCCGCGGCAAGCCAATGCAAGCTGGACTTTACCGATATGGGTGACGTCGCCTATGATGCAATCTGCGAGGATGGTGATCATCGCTTGCGCATATCCGAAGCCGCCGATGGCCTATGGCGCGGAAGCTACCGGTTCGTCGGCAAGGACGATGATGTGATGCTTGAGCCTGCCGTTGAACTGAAACGGATCGGCGACACCTGCCAGTGATGTTATGAACCCGGACCCGCGGATCAGCGTGACATCTGAACCTGGCCTGTTTCCAACAACGATGATGTTGTGAAATCGCCAGGTCCCTCGGCGGATATCACATACTCTTACCCTTATACCCCCTACGGCAGAGAAATCTCTCCAGGGGGGCGACAACGCATTGAAACGCGGGATAGGCAGATGACATCGACGAAGAGGCTACCCCTACCAGTCGATTGGCTGGACGCGAACTCGGTTCGCCTGTCGGAGAAATCTACCCGAGTGTGGCGCGCTGGTGAATTCAGTCTCGCCGAAATAACCAATAACGGCTTAAATTTCCTTGATGATGTACGGGCGTCTAGGGCGGTTTTCGCCGATTTCGACGACGAGACAGTAGAGATCGTCGTGAATTCTGCTGCCTACCAAGTGTTTGGTGTCGATGCGCAAACTTTGTTCACGCAAAACATCGGAGGTGAAGTCATATGTATAAATTATCTTGATAACATTGATGTCAAGGCAAACCGGAATTTGACTGAGTTTTGCCGGACTTATTGCGCATTCATGTCCGGGGTATATTTAGCGCGCGCCAGAATAATCCCGGTTGGACTGGATGATGAGCGCTGTTTCGCTGTTCTCGCCAGCACTGCCCAGGATATAAGGCACTTGATAGATGGTCTTAGCGAGGAGTACCTCGCAGAAGGCTGCTACTGGCCGATGCAACTAGCGAAGCTTGCCGAAGGAGCGACACCGATATCGGCAGGATTGGAATATTACATCAAAAAACACCGGATTGTCCTTTCGTAGCGGATTTATTCCGCCATTGTCACCGATCGGACCAAGGCGCTTGTCGATGTACTCGGAGCAACTCTATAACTCGCCATCAGTGATGTGAGCAACGCCGCTGGACGCCTCCCAGGCCAACGATGCAACGGGAGGCTTCCGCAAAGCACTTGGATAGGAGAGTCATGACCAACGCGCAGCCGACGACCGGGACTGCCTCCAAGCGCAGGGTACCGCCAGGCCTCGTCCTGGCATTCTGGCTGATCCTGTTGCCACTGGCGCTGGCTGGCTTCGGGATTTGGCAGCTCGATCGGTCTGTCGAGGCTAGCCGGTCCGTCCAAATTGATGCCCAGGACATGGCTCGCGCACTCGATGAAATCCGACCTATCGCGGCCCAGGCGCCGGCGACGATGATCCGCTTCGAAGGCGGGAGCTCCTATCCGGCCTCGATGGCGGTCGCGCTGCTGGAAAATGCAGTTGGCGAGAACGATCTTCTCCAGACGGTGGCCGCGGTCCGCCATCCGTTCGCCTATGTCACCATTGCCGGAGGAGCGCTGGCGTTTCTGGGCGGCACGATCGGCCTTATATCCTCGAGCCTTGCCGGCTTCTCGGCCCGGCGGTCGCGCGACCAGCTGGTGCGCAGCTTCACGTGGCTGAGAATGACGCTGCCATTTTTCCTGGCGGCCGTGATGCTCGGACTAGGCTTTGCGGGCGTCGGCGCTACCGTCTTCGAAACGATGACGCTACCGTTCTGGGGCGATATCTCGGGCAATGCCGTGAAACTGGGTCTGGCTGGCATTATCCTCGCAGGCATCGCACTCTACTGTGCCATCACCGCTGTCCGCGGACTGCGCCGCGTCTTCGCGCTGGTCGAGCCAGAGCCGATCGTCGAACGGGCCCGTGTCGTGAGCGAGCAGGAAGCGCCCGCGCTTTGGACATTCGTCCGCAATCTCGCGACACGCATGCAGGCTGGCGCGCCGGACACCATCGTCGTCGGCCTGATCAGCGGTTTCTACGTGACCGAGAGCCGGCTTCTGCTGCTTCCGGAAGATCGGTTGATCGAAGGCCGGACCCTCCACATGCCGGCGCCCTTCCTTGAGCTTCTGGACACCGTCGAGATCGCCGCAATCGTTGGGCATGAACTTGCGCACTTCGCCGGCGAGGATACGCGATATTCGCAGAGGTTCGTTCCGATCTACTCCAGCCTGCAACGCTCACTGGATGCGCTTTATCGTGCCGACATCAACGGAGATTTCGGCATCGCCGCCGGTCTTCGCCTTGGTTACCACGCGCTGTCACGCTTCGATGCCGCGGTTGCCCACTGGAGCCGGCTGCGGGAGTTCGAAGCCGACCGCCATGGCAGCACCGTCAGCGGCCCGACCGGCGCTGCATCCGCCCTCGTTCGCGTTCACGTCGCCGACCCCGGTGTGCATTTCGTTCTTAGCGATGCCTTCCGGGGAAATGAAGAACTTGGTCCAGATCTTGTTGCCGCCATTGCCAAGATGGCGACCGAGCGGGGTGTCGATGATCCGGCCGCGCATCTGGAAGACCGTCAGTCCCACCCCACAGACAGCCATCCGCCGACGATCCAGCGGATTCAGGCACTCGGTGTCGCAATCGACGACAAGCTACTGGCTCACGCGACGCGCCGACCGGAGGCGAGCGTTGCGTCATTCGGGCGGCGCGCCTTTGCTGACTGGGATCGACTTTGTCACGACCTGTCTGCGGACTTCCTGGTCAACGCCAGCGCCGTTCGGAGCGGGTACCGCGAAGAGCTCAAAACTGCGGCCGCCGGCGTCACCGAGCCGGAACTGGCCGTGCATGAAAATACCGGCCCAATGGCGGGGGTGATGATGTTCATCTTTGTGCTTTTCGGCCTGTTCATCGCGTCCACTTATCTCTTCCCCGACCCGATGGGGTTCGGGGGCAATGAGAACTATAAAGCCATATTGGCGGCAGTGCTTGGCGCCGGCATGCTCCTGTGCCTTGCGGCGTTCGTCTTCTACCGCCGCCGCGCCGCCCGCCCATTGATGGTGTTCACGCCGGAGACGCTCCAATCGCCGTGGCTAAGCGAACCGGTGCGGTGGGACGCCGTCATCGGCTACCAGGTCTACGCCTCCACCCGCTTCGCCCTTCAGTTATATCTGGGGGAAAACGAGCCACTGCCCAACCGCACGCGGTTTTCGTTTTACAACAAGGTCAAGCCGAAGCGCCGGCTGATCGAATTGGATGCCATTGGGATCCGCGGCATGAAGCCCGATGCGTTTTCGGACCTAGTCGGTCGTTATCTCGCCGCCGCGCATGCACGGCGCGCACTCGCGGCGGAAGGGCTTGAAGCGAGCTCTATTGCATGAAGTGTATCTCATCAGGGCCATCGGCTTGAGGGGATCGAAACACATCTGCTGCCAGTGTGAGTCTGATGCGACACCGGGTGACGTCCAGAGGGGTATTGTGTCGTGAGCTACGATTTGATGGTCTTCGAACCAAACGACGCGCCACGAGAAAAAGACGCGTTTCTCGATTGGTACGATGAGCAAATGAGATGGTCCGAAGGGCAGTCCAATGACGACCCATCCAAGTCGACGCCCAATCTAGCGGCCTGGTATGACGACATCCGCCGAGACTTCCCCAACATGAACGGCCACGACGCTTGCGAACCGGCACAGGACGAGGACAATCCGAAGTCAACCGGATACATGATAGGAAAATCGGTAATTTACGCCGATTTCCGATGGTCGGAGGCTGAAGCCGCCTACGCGACCGTACGTGCATTGGCTGTCAAGCATAGTGTCGGCTTCTTCAACGTGAGTGCCAGCGATGGCGAGATCTGGTTTCCGTCAACCGAGCACACGGCAGACAAAACAGCGATTTCGGGGCTGACGCTGACCCTTGAAGGGCAGCAAGCGTTCACGACACCGTCGATCGCCTTGATCGAGGCTGCCGTCGACTGGCTGCGGCCCGCCGGAGGGCCGGGATTTCTTCTGCTCGAAAATGACGCAAGCGAAGATTACGTGCAAGTCGGTGGAGGGCGGGAGGCTTACATCGTCGAGTGGCGAGAATATGCGAACGAAGATTTTCGCCACTGGGTGGTGGGACGTTCAGGTAATGACACCAAACGAGACATCAAAATCGCCGGTAACGGGACGCATTTCTTGGGCAAGGCGAACGAGCGACTTTCGAACGCAAACGTAAACGACATCCTCGGTGCTTTTGCCCGGGGCACATCGAAGCCGCAGGAATTTGTCTGGCGGGACATCACGGCACAATTCGCCGTCGGCTCTTCTCCCGACACTTCAAAGCCATGGTGGCAATTTTGGCGCTAGCGGGTCCTCAAGTTTCGTCGCAGAAATCCTTAATGAGGCACGCAGCCTCGGGTCACATTCAGATCACGATGACTTGCCAGATTGTGTGGAATAGCTGGTCCGGGAGCCGAAGACTTGAAAACACGCCCATTCGCAGCATGGCCGATCCCCGCCCTCTTGCTGATATTGTCGGCGTTCCCGTTCGCCGGCGTGGCCCATGGCCAATCGGCAGAGACGGTCGCCAGGGTCCTGAAGGTACTGGACTTCGACCGAACCTACGTCGCCCGAGTGGATGCGCTGATTGACCAGACGGCCGACAAGCCGAGAATCTGGTCAGGGTCGCAGTCACCGGAGGCGCGACGGCAGCGACAGGCTGAAGTGCGCGAAACGCTTCTTCAAAAGCGCGCCGATGTGAAAGCGCGATTGCACGAAGCTCTTTTAGCCCGGTTCATCGATCAGAATGCGCTCTTGGCCGGCGTCATCACGCATGACCAGCAGGGGCCGCCAGCGCTCAGACCGCGGTGCAGCCATGCGTTTGTTGCAACGCGCCATGAAAATCGCGCTTATTTTCGGCCATTATGGTCGAGGTGCCACCTTCTCTTTGCTGGGCTCGAAACCGAGAACAAATTCGATCACCTTGGCGGAGGACATTTCGCACGGCTTCAATCCGCCAAGCTCCTCGCCATAGAGCCATGTCCGTTTGCCATCCTCCGACCGCTTGACGGTCACGCCCCATGGTCGATTACCAAAATGTCCGTCGACATAACCGTCCGGTATTTTCGCAAGCGCGTCTTCAAACGTCGCTTGGGTTGATGGAGGTGTTTTTCCGCCGCCCTTCATGGTGCCAGGCATTCATCGCAGATCCCGCAGCCATCGTCATCCATGCTCGAGGCCGGACGTAACCTTCGACAGCACGGACACGTCGTTGCATCCGGTGCACACGCTTCACCGCGGTCCGGCGGAAGAATTTCAATATAGAATTCCGACAGCATATCGGCCGCGCTTCGATCCATGGCGATGCTCCAGTTCGGGATTATACCAGAGATAGTGAGCTTCGACGGCTGCACAAGCGCGCCGCTGCTTTGAGGTGGCAATGAACTTTTCGCTGGGTGAGGTGAAGACTCCCGGACGGTAAATTTGTCCGGCATTGGCAGAGTTCGAATTCGGTTAGTCGTGCAGCCGAGCCCGAAACATGAAGCGGGAGAAGATGGGCGCGGCGAGTATGACTTACCCAGATGCGCGTCAGGTGGTGCACCACGAAAAGCTGAGATCCGTGCCGGAAACGAGCGCCAGCATCGACATTCCAGCCCGGCGCCTGAAACATCCCAACGACGTGCTGCAATGCGCGCTTACGACCACCGCGTCGGTGATCTTCTTCACCAGCCTGACTTTAATCCAGCTTCTCGAAGAACCGCCACCGCGTTAGCCGGTTAAAGCAGAGCGACATCCAGCGGCACATGTCCGAGACGACGGGCGGGCTGCCTCTGCTAACTCCTCATCAAGCCAGCCGCATGCCGTCAAAGACAGCCGGCAAAAAGCCGGCTTGCGCGCATCAATCTATAATAACGTCAATACCCTCGGCCAGCCGCGCCAAGTCAGCGCCTTCGCCGTACGACACTTCGGCGCAAAGACCACTTGGATCTCTGGATACTGCTCAGCAATTTGTTTTGCCAGCTCCGCTCCCTTCACTAGGCATGGTTGTGCCGACGAGAGGCATCAGCTGGCCTTGGCTCGGCCGCACCATGTCGCCCGAAGAGAGTTGAAAATCTCCTGGAGCCGTGCCGTGAAAAGGACAGCAATTCCGCAACGCGCAGCGCAATTCCGAAAGGTCCCGGGTTCTCGCGCTTGGGTAAGACATCTCCCGTGGATACATCAAACACGGAGAAAATCATGACCGGAAATTCTTTCTCGGATTCATCGAATACAAGCGAGCATCTTTTCGCGCCACCGCATGCGTTCCGGCGCAGCGTGCTGATTGCAGGTCTTTCCGCCTCGGTTCTAGCGGCTATGCCCGCCGCCGCCGCGGGCCGAACCGCCGCCTCCAAAAGCAATCAACCCAACAAGGAAAGCAGTGACATGAACTACGTAATCACTTCCGATGGCGTTGAGATCTTTTACAAGGACTGGGGCCCGAAGACCGCTCAGCCGCTCGTCTTTCATCATGGCTGGCCGCTTTCCGCCGACGACTGGGACACCCAGATGCTCTTCTTCCTCAGCAAGGGATATCGCGTGATCGCTCACGACCGGCGGGGCCACGGCCGCTCCAGCCAGGTCGGCGACGGCCACGATATGGATCATTATGCGGCAGATTTTGCTGCAGTCGCCAAGCACCTCGATCTTCGAAACGCCATTCATATCGGGCACTCGACCGGCGGCGGCGAGGCGGCACATTATGTCGCCAAGCACGGCCAGCCTGACGGACGCGTCGCAAAGCTGGTGCTAATCGGCGCTGTGCCGCCGGTCATGGTCAAGACCAAGGCGAATCCCGGCGGATTGCCAATCGAAGTCTTCGACGGCCTGCGTGCACAGCTTGCTGCAAACCGCGCCCAATTTTACTATGATCTCGCAAGCGGCCCCTTCTATGGGTTCAATCGGGAAGGCACCAAAAAGATCGAAACGGTCGTCCAGAATTGGTGGCGCCAGTCGATGATGGGTGGCGCCAACGCGCAATATCTCGGCATCAGGGCGTTCTCGGAAACGGACTTCACTGAAGATCTCAAGAAGATCACCGTGCCGACGCTTGTGATGCATGGCGATGACGACCAGATCGTGCCGGTCCCCGACTCCGCGCCGCTCTCGGCCAAGCTTCTAAAGGACTCCACCCTTAAGCTCTATCCCAACCTGCCGCACGGAATGTGCACGACGCATGCCGAAATCATCAACGCCGACCTGCTCGCCTTTATCGAGCGGTAGTCGGTTGGGAAGCGGCGCTATCCGCCGCCAGCGCCGCTTCCCGGCTCTTTTTTTGACATTTCAAAAGTAGCGGCCAGCCACACAATTCGGTTGCGAAAGCTATCCCTGAGCACAGGATGTTTCCTCAGATAGTCGGCGTTGAACACGGCATTTGCCAAGAACGGTCCATTCGCCGGAACAGATCGGCATACTCCAGCGGGCAATATCGTCAGCAGTCACAGCATCCTATCGTCCTTTCACGTTCTCGATGACGAGTTCGCTGGAGGGATTGAAGCATGGCTCCTTTCAAATTTCAGGCGGTTCCTCCTGATGTGATGGCAAATGCCAGGCCGCAGGAGGGACATGTGTCACCGGACCGCGAAATGGAGCGCGTCCTGCGCACCGCCCCGGTGGAATGCTTCCGTATCGACGATCCCTTTGATACCCGGCTCGCCCGATGGAAACACAACCCGTTTCACGACGTCGTGCATCCAATGTCGGATCACGTGATCATGACCTATCTCGGAGCTATGCAGCGGCTGGAGCGCCGCTCCGGAAAGGCATACGCGGCAGGTATGGGACGCCAAGGCAGCATAACCTTCATCCCGGCAGGATCGACCTCACGCTGGGATATTCATGGCCCGATGGACATCGTGCAACTCTATCTCTCGCCGGATCTCCTTGATCGTGTGGCCCGCGAATGCCCTGGGGAAGGTCGATCCTTGATCGAAAGTACGGCGCAGCAGGACAACGTGATGGCGACCCTGCTTAGGATGGCGCACCAGTCGTCTAGCGGCATCACCAGCCTGGACGGGCTCTATCGTCAGCAGCTTGCAAGCCTGATCGCCATCCATCTCGTGAAAACCCATGCAGGCGTTTGCGAGGCGTTAGAAAAAGCCTCGGGCGGCCTTGCGCCGGGGATTTTGCGGATGTCCCTCGAGCGGCTGTCGTCTGAAAATGAGACGGATCTTTCGCTCGGTGCGCTCGCTGAAGCGGCCAACCTTTCCCGCTTTCATTTCTGCCGCGCGTTCAAGAAAAGCACCGGGATGACGCCCTACGAATGGTTGCGCCGTAGGCGGATGGAACAGGCCATGGCCATGCTGCGGGACCCCATGATGCAGATCACGGATATCGCAGGCGTACTCGGTTACGGGACCCTCACCGCCTTCTGTGTGGCCTTCAAGCGCCATACAGGCCTGACCCCCGGCGAATGGCGACGGGCGGCAGGATAGACCGCAATCCCTCAACATTCCGAGCAACTCTGAAATGTCATCGACATCTCCTTTGCCGTATTTTTTGAGTATCAACAACCACACCTAAGGAGATCCGATGATGAATCGACAGTAATTAGCCCTTACCTATCGCCAAGATCCACCGACATTCCATTCGTGATGGTGTTCAGCTCAGGAAGCAGTCCTGTACTACTTTCAGAGCCGATGTGCACGCTATGATAAGCGATGGACTCCATCACTCGAATACGGATGTAAACTCAAAAGGAGAATGACATGCTGAGAGAAACCACTCTCTACGCTCTGTCCGGACTGCTCGTTTCGTCGGTCCTCGTCGGAACGCCCGTCGATTTCGGCAAGGAGCATCGTGAACCGTCTGGCCGGTCGGCGCTCACGACTGCTGCAGTCGCTGCCAACTCAAGAAAACCCGCCGCAGTTCGTCCTCATACGTCTCGCGACAATCGAAAGCCGGGCGACGAAGACATCAACTAACTCCGTATCGCAGCTCATGCAATCCACCGAAACAATCCGCAGGTGAGGTCGCAACCCAGCACCTCGGACGACTCTGAAGGAGATCAACCATGCCAACCCTCAAAACCACTTTCGCTCTCGTACTGATTGCCACAGCAGGCTTCGCCAGTGTTACTTACGCAGAGGGAGATTATTACGAAGGCGCCCAGAAGAATTCCGTCAGGCAACAGCGCCGCCCGCCGGTCGACCGGAACTATACCGGTTCGGTGTCGCACACAGCTCCCGTTTACGGCCGTCTCCCGGACGAGAAGACCATCGATAGCGGCGATTACTATGAAGGAATTCAGCGTCCAAACTGAGGAACTATAGTCGTCCTGAGCAGCCAACCCTGGGGTTGGCTGCTTCAATCCTTCAGGCCACCGTCATGCCGCCATCGACATGCAATTCGACGCCGCTGACGAAACTTCCCGCTGCCGAAGCGAGGAACAGGGCCGCGCGGGCGACTTCTTCCGGACGCCCCATCCGCCCCGCAGGGATATGGGATGCCATGTAGTCCTCGAACGCCGGGCGATCGGCTTTCGAAATGCCCAACTTGCCGAGGATGGCGGTTTCTACCGGTCCCGGACTCAGCACATTCACGCGGATCTTCCGTTGCTTAAGCTCGATCGCCCAGTTCTTCGCGAACGCGAAAACGGCCGCTTTAGAGCCGGCATAAACGATGTGATTTGGCAGGACCTTGGTGGCGGCGAGCGAACTCGTGACGATGATGTTGCCGCCGACCCGGATCAGCGGGGCGATCGCTTGCACGCCAAAGAAAACACCGCGGGTATTGGTGGCAAAGTGCCGGTCGTAGTCGTCCGGTGTAACGGTGTCAGAGGCGGCAAGGTTGATGACGCCGGCATTAGCCACATAGATGTCCAGCCCGCCAAAGCGCGTCTTCACCACGTCTGCAAGCTTTTGATGATGTTCCAGATCGGCGACGTCGCCGACGAGGCCAAGTGCGCCGTGGCCGATCTCGCCGACCGCCTGATCAACGATATCCTGACGTCGGCCGGTGATAATGACCTGAGCGCCTTCCTCTGCAAACAGTCGGGCAGTTGCCTTACCGATACCGCTATTGCCGCCTGTGATTACGGCGACCTTGTCTGCAAGACACTGCATTTTGTTTATCTCCTTTTCTTTCGGGGATGAGATAAATGCTAGCGGTGCGAGCTATTAGCCCCCTGTCGGGCACATGATCTGTGCCACGGAGATGTAAATGCCGAACCTGCTGGATGAGACGTCGGGCCTGATGGCATTCGTGAGGGCCGTGGAAGCAGGTTCGTTTACGGCGGCGGCGCGCGATCTCAGCACAACACCATCGGGGGTTTCGAAAAGCGTGGCACGGCTGGAGAAGAAGATCGGTACGCGGCTTTTCCTGCGCTCCACTCGAGCGCTGACCCTAACGCAGGACGGGCAGGCGTTCCTTGAGCGCGTCGCTCCTCTGCTGCGCGAGCTGGATGCGAGCGATGAAACCATTCGACCGCAAGCGACTCCCTCTGGCAGACTGCGGATCAGCATGCCCGGCGAGCTTGCGCCGCTGCTACTCCCCCGTCTGTTCGGCACGTTTGCGAAAGATTATCCGGACATCCAGCTCGATCTCGGGCTGACCGATCGTTTCGTCAATCTAGTTCGGGAGGACTACGATGTCGTCCTGCGCGCCGGCGCGCCGATGCAGGAGGACCTGATCGTCCGCCGCCTGGTGGATCTACCAATGGCGATCGTCGCCTCCCCGGCTCTTCTTGAAGTGACCAGGCGATCAGTGGAAGACCTCCCCGACCTGCCTTTTGCGCGCTACACCATGAATGGTGCGGTGCAGCCTGTCCGACTTGCGGACGGCACGACTTTCATTCCAAGGGGACGGGTCGATTGCGACACAGGCTCGGCCCTGATCCATGCTGCATTGAGCGGGCTCGGCGCTGCCTATCTTCTGCGATGCCTCGTTGTGGACGAATTGCGAGCCGGCACGCTGGTCGATCTCGCACCGGAAATCGCACTTCCAAAGCTGCCGCTTAGCCTACTGCATGCTTATGGGCGGACTGTTCCGGCGCGTGTAAGACTATTTGGCGATTATATAGCCGGTGAGGCCAGAGCCCTCGCCAACCTGTAATTTGGGCGGGAGATAACCGCTGTCCCGCCCGGTCCTTCGTCGCCGTACTAGATGGGCGTAGTGCCGTTCTGCACCAGGCCGCAAGAATGCCAGTCACTCGTCGAAGGGAGCAGCTGCAACGAGATCGACCGAGGAAGGAACCGTATAGCCCGGAACGAAACGCTCACCGAAGTCCCGCACGAAATTGTCATAGGTGGTTTCCGGCTGCGTTTTCGCGATGTGGCAGAAACAAGAGGTCATTTTTCGCTTCATTCCGAGCCGCGGGAATTCGGCAACGATCGTGCGCACGTCAGATGATGGGATGAAGCTATATTTCAGGCCGACCACATCAAAACAGATGCCGGTAGTACAAAGGCCCACTTCGGCCTCCTTGTAGAGCCCGATCGAAGGCGTCGAGTTGAGCGCAACGCTGTCCCAGATCAACTGGGCGCGCCGTCTGTTGAGCCCCGCGTCCGTCGCAAAATCTCGGGCAAGATCGGCTGCCTCCACTTCGAAGCGGCGAGGCCCCGCAAATCGATCGTTGAGGGTGATGTCATGCAGCAGCGTGCCCACGGCGAGCACTTCGGCGTCATGGGCTACATTCTGCAGTTCAGCGAGCTTTACCGCAAAAAGCCACGAGCGCATGACATGATTGAAGAGATAGGGCTCGTAGGCATGGTGCGCGTGCTCTATCGCGCGCTCTACGAGCCGGCTGTGAGGAACTGAAATACCCGCAACTATGCGCGTTTCCATCGCAGTCATGTCATCACCCTTTCTGCAACTTTTGCGGTAGTATTGATGATCGCGCCGTGCACGCATCCGTTGATGCGATATTGCGACGGAACGCTGCATGCGATCTTCTGAATGTCGGATCGCATGCAGTCGCCGATAGGCCGTTAGTAGTCCCAGAAAACCGGAACCCAACGGAAGGCGTCGCCGTCGACTGCGACATGCCCGACCGACGGGAATGGCATATGGGTGGCTACCAGCAGTTCGCCCGTCTCCGCCAGCTCCCGCAAAAGCCGAACGCGAACGCGAGCAGCTTCCTCGGGGTCATGCTCAAAGCCATTGAACCAGCCGGGGTGTTCGAATCCGACCGCAAAGACGGCATCGCCTGCAAACATCAGCCGGTCTTTCCCGGAAGCGACGCGGACCACGCTATGCCCCGGCGTATGGCCACCGGTGCGGGAGACGACGACGCCCGGAGCCACCTCTTGTTCCTCATCGAAAAGGCGCAGCTGGTTGTGGTATTCCTTGGCGAACCGTTTGGCCGTCGCCCGAAGCGCATCCGGGAAGCCGGGAGGCATGTTTACGCGCGAGAAATCAGGTGCTTCCCAGAATTTAACCTCGGCTGCGGCAACGTGAATCCGCAGGTCGGGACGTAGCCGCTCCTTCACGCCATCGACGAGCAGCCCGCCGACGTGATCCATGTGCATGTGGGTCAACACCACGTCGGTCACCGACCCGAGATCGATGCCGGCGCTTTCCAGTCGCTTGACCAGCTGCCCGGCCCGCGGGAGGTTCAATTCGGGATCCAGCCCCAGGCCGGCGTCGATGAGGATGACCTGTGTGCCGCTGCGCACGACAACCGCATTCAGCGCCCAGTCGAAAGCTTCCTGCGGCAGAAACATACTGTCCAGCCAGACAGCGCGTTCTGCGGCGTCGGCATTGTGGCCCAACATCTTGGTCGGAAGGGGCAGCACGCCATCGCTGAATACCAGCACTTCTATCTCGCCAATGTTCACCGCATAACGCGACGGAACAAGTTCTTCAGTTGCCGGCCTGCCGGAGCGTGAAGTGTTCTCTATATTCATTTTTGTCTCCGGCCGATCCATCATGGGGGGATTTGCTTCTGCCTGCGTCATAGCGCGCTCCTGTTGTGCGGGATTGGAACGTGGGGGGCACGAACCATGCGAAGGAGTGTATTGGGGCGCTTCATGGCGGTCGATTGAGCCTAGGGAGAGGGAGGGCTACACCCAAGAACAGGGCATGCTCTCCCGTTCGTCTATGAGAGCGAGGATTAAGTTATGGCTTCGCCGTCATGAGGATCAAGACGCAGATGTTGTGAGGACAGAAGTTGAACGAGCGGTAATCGCTGATTTAACAAACAGACGCTCCAGGCCGATGCCTGGGCCAATCGGACCGGCCACGTCTACGGTGAGACAGCCGTGATCTCGTGACCAGGAAAAACGATTGAAACCCCAGCCCTCAGCCCTGCCGCTCGCCCAGCGCGTCACGAACGGCCGCAAGCAGAGCATGTCCATCAAAGGGTTTTCGCAGAAAACCGCCAATGCCTCTGGCTCGGTCTCTGTCCGTTATCTCGTGCCGCCCGGTGACCAGGAATACGGGAAGTTGCGGGTTCTCCCGCCTGGCAAGGTCGCGCAGTTCGAACCCATCGGGACCGGGCATGCCGATATCGGTGATCAACACATCCACCCCCTTAAGACCGGAAGCGAGCAATGCCTCTCCCGATATGAAGCTGCGGATTTCATATCCGGCCGACTCCAGGAGTTCCACCAATGAAGCAAGCACCCTTGGGTCGTCGTCGACGATCGCTACCACAGGCTTGTTCATATCGTCTTACCTCCTGCGCCGGCTAATGGATCATGGCATCTTCGCTACGTCGAGCGGCAGTGTGAAAACGATTTTCGCGCCGTGCGGTTCATTCTTTTCCGCCCATAACTGCCCGCCATGCGCTTCGACGATCGAGCGGGAAATTGCGAGGCCCATGCCCATGCCCTGGTCCTTGGTCGTAAAGAAGGGCTCGAAGATCTTGTCAGGGAACTGGATACCCCGGCCCCTGTCGCTGACCTCTATCCGCACCATATCGCCCGCCCGAAAAGCGCGGATCTGAAGGACACGTTCGTTTGGCACGGAAGCCATCGCATCCATGCCGTTGCGCATCAGATTGACCAACACCTGCTGGATCTGCACCCGGTCGAACGGAACGAGCCGAAGACCACTCTCGCCTTCGATATCCATCCGGATGCGCCGCCGCGCTGCCTCCTCCGCAAGCAGGTCACGCGCCTGTCTGACGACGGCGCCGAGCTCAGTGCTATCCCGTTTGTCCGTCGATTGCTTGAAGAGAGCGCGAATGCGGCTGACGACATCGGCCGCGGAATTGGCACTATGGACGATGCGATCCAGCGTTTTCTGGGCACGCTCGATATTCGGCGGCTCGGCCGTGAGCCAGCGCTGGCAGGCGCTGGAATAATTCATGACGGCTGCAAGCGGCTGATTCACCTCATGCGCAATAGACGCCGACAACTCCGCTAAGCTTGCCGCCTGACTGGAGCGGGCGAGATTTTCCTGGGCACGGCTAAGCTCCTCCTGCGCGCGCACCTGATCCTCAATATCGAGGCAAATGCCATTCCATTGCACAATCTCGCCGTCGCCGTTGCGCATGGCTGAGGCCCGGGTCTCCACCCACCGATACACACCGTCGAAGCGCCGCAGCCGATGCCTCAGCAAATACGGATCGCCGGTAGCAAGCGAATGAGCATACTGCTCCTTCACGGACGCAAGGTCATCAGGATGGATAACAGCGTCGAGCGTCCCGTCCAGCCGGGATTTTCCCAGATCATCCGTGTCTTCGAGGTTGAAGCCGAGATATTGGCGAAGACGCTGGCTGCGATAGATCGGCTTGCCATTTGGCAGAGCGCAATAAATCAGCGCAGGCAGCGTTTCGACCAGCTGTTGGAGGTGCTGCTCGCTTTCGCGCAACGCCTCCTGGCTGGTTATGAGATCATGGATATCGGAACTCACGCCATACCATTGGATGATCGTGCCTGCTTCATCGCGCGATGGTTCCGCCCGCGTTTCAGTCCAGCGATAGGTGCCGCCGGCTCGGCGTTGGCGGTATCGCCTAATGTATGGGATGCCTGTTCTCACCGAATGCAGAAAGGCCTCGCGGGCCGCCGCCCTATCATCGGGATGCACAACGCCAAGCGAAGCCGAGCCATCCGGTGCCGTCATGTCTTCAAGCCTAGCCCCTGTCACCTCCGTGAAGCGCTTGTTCACAAAGGCTGGCGTTCCATCCGCCATCGTACTCCAGATCAATGCCGGCACGGTGTCGATGAGCTGCTGCAACTGCCGTTCGCGTTCTCGGAGAGCCGCCTCGGTTTTTTTATACACGTCAATATCCAATGCTGTTCCATACCATCCGGTGATACGCCCTTGCCCGTCGCGCGTCGGGCGGGCCGCGGCCCGATGCCAGACAAAGGCGCCGTTGGCGCGCAGGACCCTATATTCGAAATTCCAGTGCTCGCCCGTCTTGAGCGCGCGGCGCAGCGTTTCTCCTGCCCTTTCGCTGTCGTCGGGATGCGCGCCGCGCTGCCAGCCTTGCCTACCGCCTTCGAGGAAAGGCTTTCCGTCCAGGAGAACGTTGAGGTCCTCAAGCGTCATCGCGATCGAGGTCTGGGCCGTGGGGGTTGCGTAGGTGAATTGCCCGATGGTGTCGATCGCCCACGCACCACCATAGAGTTTCTCGATGGCAAGCGCGGCTTGTACCGCGTCGCCCGTCTCGCCGAACGAGCTTGCCATCGTCCATGGCTCGTCTTGCCGCGCCACTGCCGGGTCGACATCGACGCTGATGCTGTAGTCCGGCTCCACGAGGAATTCGATCCAGCGGTAGCTGCCATCCTCCTGGAGCTGCCGATAACTGCTAACCTGAGGAATGCCGTGAAAGAAGGCTCGCGCCGCTGCCTGCTCCACGGCTGGCCTGTCGTGTGGATGAACCGCGTCCATTGATAGACGTGGATCCTGCGCGGGTTGATCGGCAAGTCGGTCGTCGCAGTCGTTCGGGCGCGACGGGACGGCTATATCGATCACCGTGCCGTACCATCCGGCTACCGAACCATCCCTGTCGCGTACCGGCTGTCCCGTGCTGCGCGCCCAGCCATACACACCAGTCGCCCGCAGCATCCGGTGCTCGACGTTGTAATGCTCCCCCGTCCGCAAGCAACGGCGCCATGTCGCAGCTGCCGCATCGTAGTCTTCAGGATGGATCACATGTTTCCAGCCAAGCGTATGTTCCTCCGGCTGCGCATTGAGGCTTTCCAGGCTCGTGCCGAAAAAGGCGAGTGCCGCCGGCGTCACATAGATAAAATTGCCGCCGGCATCGGTTGCCCAGGCATTGCCGGTGATCCGCTCGACGATCTTTGCCGCCTGTACGGCATCGATATCGGGGGAACTTGCCGATCCCCCACTTCTACCCATCCCCGAAGCTCCGGCGGACTTCGACATGTCTCAACCCGATCCCATTTCATTTGAGATCACCATGGTTCGCTTGACACTATGCCACGGCCTCTCCACCAGGGACGGTATATGGGAGCTTGCAACAAAAACACCTGTTCCGAAGGATAGGGCGAAGATCCGCGGGCCGATTCAGCTTACGACTGTGGCTAAGCATACCGTAACCGCCAGCAGATATCCGATCCAAGTGCGGCGCAAAGAGGCAATGCCGGGGGTCTTGCGGCCCGCCGTGCTCTCCATATTCAGCTGCTGAAGATCGTCCGAATTGACTTCAGAAAAGCGGTGGCAGTCCGCTCGTGTTTCTCTTCTGCAAGCCGTAGATCGCCGACGTCGCCAGAACCCGAGGATAGCATTGCCGCGATCTCCTCGGCTATTGCCGGTCGTTCGGCGATCAGCTGCGCAAAACTCTTCTGGTCGATCTCGTAAGCAGTGACGCGCGTCAGGGCCTGCAGCGTGTAGGCCTCCTCCGTTCCCACCAGAAGGCCGGTTTCCCCAAAGAAATCGCCCGAGGAAAGGCGTCTTTTTTCCTGCTCCTCGTGCTGCATCGATACGACGCCGGTGCGGATGATCATCATCCAAGGTAGCGCCTGTCCCTGGGCGACGATGACGTCACCCTCCCGATATTCGCGCTCGATTCCCGACTGAGCCAATTTCTCTCTTTCGGATCGCGTCAGCCTGGAGAGGATCGGATTTTCATCGACAACCTCCTGCAGTATCGCTTCAGGAGGTGCAGAGATTTCCTGCAAGTAAGTTCCGTCCATGATGGCGATCGCCGAGGGCGGCATCGCAAGATGCAGCCCGGACGATCGGCAATGACGGTAGACTCGATCGATCACCTCGTTTTGAGCCCTTATTCTCAGAAGTGGATTGCTCACGCGGAAAAAAAGACGGATTTCCAGCGCGGTGGCATCGAGGCCGCCGAACGAGACCAGTGGCGGTGGCTCGCGGATGATCGAATTGCAGCCGGCCAGAACCGTCAACATGGCCTCCTCGACAATTGAGGGTGCGTGCGTCGGGACCAGCCGTACTGTCATCTTTAGGAGATGCGTTTCATCGGGCCGGCTGACATTGGTCAGCTTCAGCTTTGCAAGGACACTATTAGGCACCACGACGATGTTGTTGGCGCCCGTCAGAATTTGCGTCGAGCGCCAGGTGCTTGCTGTAACTCGTCCTTCCGTGCCGTCTTCAAGGAGAATCCAGTCGCCTAGCGCAAAGGTACGCCCGAGATTAAGGGCGACACCGGAAAAGACGTCGCCGAGTGTATTCTGAAGGGCAAGACCAAGCGCAATGGCGATGACGCCGGACGTCGCGATCAGCGTTCCAACAGGAGCGCCGAAAACAAAAGCCAGGGCGGCAAGCGTGACACACATGTAGACGACACCGACGACAATGTCCTGCAGCAGGCGGGCCTCGCGGGGCCGACCTTCCAATACAAGATAGATGCGCACGAACCCGATGACGGCCCAGGAGAGATGGAGCCACCACAGCAATTGGCCGAAAACGATGAACACGGCACGCTCGTCGCCGATCCGCAGGCCTTGAGATTCACCGAGCGGAATATCTTCGAGAAAGAGGACGGAGGTCATGGCCGTGAAAAAGACGATCTGCACCACGAGCCGCAGGTTGGAGTGTAACGGACCGATGAGCTTCCAAACGGCCATCCCGGTCAAACCTAGAATGATCAGCCATGCGAGCGGCGCGGCGGCGATTTCACCCACATATGCCTGAAGCATGATGATCGTCCCGTATTCGGAGGTCAGTAGCCGATGCCGGCGATGTAATTCGCCAGCATGTGTTCCTGCAACTGCTCCTGCTCGAAGAGAACCTTCAGGGCGTCGCGGATATCTAGAACGCCGAGCGGCTTTGCGTCTGCGCCAAGGATCGGCATGTTCTGGATGCGGGTTTCCACCATGACCTGCCATGTCGCCTGTAGTTCATCTGCCGGGCTGCAGGAAATGATGTTGCGGCTCATCAGCGCCTCGACGCTTGCATTCGGCTCGCGGTCGGCAAGATGGCGAATAAGATCGGATTTGCTGAGTACCCCAGCTGCCTTTCCGTGTCCCTCGCTGACGACCACAAGTCCAATCCCCGGGTTGGAAAGCGTCAGGGCGGCGGCCTGCAGTGTGGCGGCGACATCGATCACCATCAGGCGGGCCGATGTCATGGGATAGAGCTTTTCGATGCGCATGATTTCCTCCTGACGGCGCTCGCGGGCACAGCCGGACATGTCGGTATCAACTGTAATCGGAACCGGAATGGCGCCGGCTAGGGGCGCCGTTCCGTCATTTATTCAGGCGAGAACCGCCTTTCCCGTTCGAGTTTACTTTTCGTAGGTCGTCAGATTGGTCTCGTTCGTGTCGACGACGAACACGGCAAGGAGGCGAGCACGCTCCGTCTTGCTTGCATTTTCGCTAACGGCGTGATGGTCGCCGGGAAACTCGGAAAAGTTCTCGCCGGCATGGTAGACCGTCACCGGCCCACCATTGACCCTGCTGGTTATCGCTCCTTCCAGAACCGTCGCGTAAATGAAGGCGGACTTGGGATGCGTGTGAGCGGGCGAGGAGCCGCCGGGCGCATATTCGACAAGCACGCCCTTCATGCTCTTACCGGGCACGTTGGGCAGTGGCTGGTCGTAGACCACCGTTACCTTCTCATCGCTGTGGTCATCATCCGCCGAAACCGCAGCCGCGGAGGCAAATACGAGAGCCGTCGCGCAAAGAAATGTCCTGATCATCTTCGTCTCCTGGGAAATGAGGCTTGCCGGCCCTGAGAGACCGGTGAAGCCGGGAGGAATTTGCGAGTGAGCCGCTTACTTTTTCTGGGCGGCAGGGGACTGGAGCCAGTCCTCGAAGCGAATCGCGCCAAGGCGAGCGCCGGCATCCGGAACCAGTGTCCGGTCGTCGATCTCGACCTCGAAATAGCGGGCATGCGGATCGGCGAGGATGGTTCTCGGATCATTGGTGGCCTTGAGGTAGCGCTCAATGAATTCATTCATTGGTGCGCGCTCGGGCCCGGCGATCTCGATCATACCGTTCGCCGGTTTAGCTAGAGCGGCGTCAGCCATGGCGTCGGCGACATTGTCCGCTGCGATCGGCTGAAAAGCGCCCGTCGGCACGCGAACACTCGTTCCTTCGGTTGCCGACTGGGCGATGGCACCCACGAACTCGAAGAACTGGGTGGCATGGACGATTGTGTATGGCACTCCTGAGCTGCGGATATGCTCTTCCTGACGCAGTTTGGCTCGGAAATATCCCATCGCCTGCATACGATCTGTGCCGACCACCGACAGCGCGACATGATGACGAACGCCTGCGGCCTTTTCCGCCGCAAAGAGGTTGCGACCAGCTGCATCGAAGAATTCCATTGCGACGTTCTCGTCGAAGGACGGCGAGTTCGCCAGATCGATAACCACCTCGGCACCGGCCAGAGCTCCGGCAAGACCTTCTCCAGTCACTGTGTTCACGCCCGAATTTGGAGATGCGGCAAGCACCTCATGTCCCTTCTTGCGAAGCCGTTCGACGGTTTTCGAACCAATGAGGCCCGTGCCTCCAATTACGACGATCTTCATGTCCTATCTCCTGGTTTCAAGTTTGATATTGAGTTGCGGGTCTGCTGCCGGCGTTATTCCGCCGAAGCTGCTTCCTCGATTAGAGAGGCTATTTCCTTGGGATGTGACACCGTCAGGGCATGCGAACCGCCCTCGATGACGACGGTCTTCAACGCATGCGCGCGCTTGGCCATGAAGCTCAGCACGGCTGGCGGGATATTGCGATCTGCGGAACCGTAAATGGAGTAGGACGGCAGCGTCTTCCAGGAGGCGGCGCCCGACGGTTCGGCCAACGCGGCCTGAGTGATTGGGCGCTGGGTGGCTGCCATCAACCGCGCCTCGTCTTCGGCCACATCGGCGGCGAACTGATCGTGGAAGCGGTCCCGTCGAATGTAGAGGTCCTGCCCGCCGCCCGGCAGCGCAGTCGTAGTCAAAGCGTCCGCCAGCGTGCTGCCGGGATATTTTCCCGAAAGGCTCGCGCTTGATTCACCGGCCTCCGGAGCGAAAGCGGAGACATAGACCAAAGCCTTTACATTCGAATTTCCGTTCGCCGCTTCGGTGATGACCGGCCCGCCGTATGAATGACCGACCAGCACCACCGGTCCCGAAATCGAGCGGAGGACACTTGCGACAGTCGCGGCATCGCTGGCGACGCTGCGGAGCGGGTTGGCAGCGGCGATCGCCGTATAACCGTCCCTGGCAAGCGCGCTGATAACACCGTTCCAGCTCGACGAGCCGGCGAATGCGCCGTGCACCAGCACGATCGTCGGTTTGGCGGGCGGTTCCGCGGCATGTGCGAATGCTGCAACTGCCGTACCCACCATTGCGGCAAGCGACAGAGTTTTGATGATATCGCGCATCTTACGTCTCCTGTTAAAGCCTCTTCGACTGGTCAGGAGAATGCGCTACGCCGGGCCGCCAGCCTATCGAACAGAGGCATCGACCATCTAGTCCCAGAGTACAGGTAGGATAGATCGGGTGATTAGGTTATCCCGCCTGAACTCAGGGCAACCGCCCCCGTGAAAAGGGAGGGCCTCATGCCTCGCCAATAATCGGCGGCTAAAGCTCGAAGACAATCCCAGCTTTCCGGGTTGTGTCAGATGGCGAAGGAAGGGGCGTACGGCGCTGACGCGCCAAGACCAATGCCTCGGGGAGCAGCTTTTGGTTGTGAGGACAGTATTGCGCAGGCTCAAGCCTGCGGCGTCTCGCGAAGACTGGAAGGCAATGAATCCCAGGCGCGAATGAGTTCGCCGATAGAAATAGTCCGCATCTTACGCATTACATTGCTGCGGTGGAGTTTTACCGTGATCTCGCTGATGCCGAGCTCGAAAGCGATTTGCTTGTTGAGGCGGCCGCGCGCAACTTCACGAAGCACCTGACGTTCGCGCGGCGTCAGCGTCGCGAACCGGCTGGAATGCTGATGGATGTTCTCCGCCTGCGCCCTCTGCTCCACGTCCCGCTGAATGCCCGCAATCACGGCGTCCAACAACGTCTGGTCGCGAACCGGTTTCGTCAGGAAATCGACGGCGCCGGCCTTCATGGCTTGCACCGTCATCGGAATGTCGCCGTATCCTGTGAGAAAGACAATGGGTTTCGTAATTCCGCGCGCCGAGAGTTGATGCTGCAAGTCAAGACCACTCGCGCCGGGCATTCGGACATCTAGCACCAGGCAGCCGGGCCGATCGGGGAGACCGGCGCTCAACAGTTCCCGGGGCGACGGGAAACAGACGACATCAAGCCCGACAGATTCCATAAGTTCCTGAAGGGAGTTGCGAACGTCTTCGTCGTCGTCGACGACGAGGACCAATGGACTATCCGCAGTGACGGTTAAGGTGTCCATCGGATCACCTCTCGAAAAGGCGGGAAACAGGCTTCACGAAGCGTCTCCCGCCAACCGAATCGTCTCCCGGCTGAATGGGCAACAGCGAGTGAGAAGCACCGCTGCCTTCTAGGACGATTGTATCCTTCATTGCTCTACATCCCCATCTACCCGAGCGGCCGCGTTTTCAGCCCGCCAGCCGCAACTTCACGTCCTGCTTCGCCTGCAATTCAGGGCAACGCTCCATCTTCCGCAGCAGGCCCCCGGGTCCTGGTCCTTGCCCTGTCGACAAGCCATTTGCGAACATCGTCGGAGAACGCTGGCGGCGCCTTGCGCGCCAAATCACCGGCAATATCCGCCAACGTCTGGCTCGCGAGCGAATCTCGCATCGCTTTCTCAGCACGCAACATCACCGCATGGATCGCGCATACGCCTTTCGTTGCCCATGACGGTGGCCGCTCCCGATATACAGCGCAGCGGCTACGAATCTCTTGGCAGTCAAACAAGGGCTTTCTGCCTTCGATCGCGTCAACAACCTCCAGAACGGTGATATCTTGGGGCTGCTTTGCAAGCAGATATCCTCCTTTGATGCCCTCGGATGCGGTCACGATCCCCGCCTTCTCCAGCTTCGGAAATACCTTCGCCACAAAGCTAGGCGAAATCCCCTGAAAGTCAGCCAGATCGCGACTGCTGAGCGGCGCTCCCGGCGAGCTTGTCAACCACAGAAGACAATGCAACCCGTATTCAACACCTGCCGTTATGTGAGCCATAACGCGGACTATACTTGTCCGCGTTATGGCTGGCAAGCACTGATTTGAACTGCCCCGAAGCGCAACTGCGGCGGCACGGAAATAAATCACAGCTGAAGAGGGCAACGTCTGGCTTCCGCCTAAGCCATCATCGGCATACGGCAATCGGCAGATACATTGTGACCTGAGTGCCGGCATTGAGTTCACTTTCAACGGCGATATGTCCCCCCACTTCCTCGACGAACCGCTTGACCACGGGCAGGCCGAAGCCGCCAAGCCCCGTCGCTCTTGTTGTGAAGAAGGGCTCGAAGGCGCGCTGCAGCGTATCCGCGCTCATGCCGAGGCCATTGTCCAAGATCTCTATCTCGACAGCCGCCGTAGATCCGCCTTTTGCCGCTCTTCGCGCGGCAAGTGCGATAGTCCCGCCATCCGGCATGGCATCGCGCGCATTCGTCAGCAGGTTCATAATGGCTCCCTGCAGATTGATCCGACTGCAGGTCAGGGGCGGTAGATCCGGCTCCACCTGAACGTCGAGATGAATTTCGGGCTCCCAGATTTTCTCGACCAGCTCCCGAAGCTCGCTCAGGCAGCCACCGATGCTGACGGCTTCCACCGAGGCCGCTCCCTCGCGTGCCCGACGGAGGGTCTGCTCCACAAGCGTTCCGGCGCGTGCAAGAGACATTCTCGCGCTGGAAACGATGGGCGGCAGGCTCGGATCGGCCGCCAAATGAGCGTTGCGGGAGAGGATGTTCAATGCTGATACCGCAACCTGTATGAGATTGCCCAGATCATGAACCGTGCCGGGGATGGAATCGGGCGGGTGACCCTTAGCGGCGGCACCGGCAACAGAAAGTGGAAAGTCGTTCTTGGCTTGCAAGCCTATTTCGCTATGCGACATGAGATCCTCCATGGGCGCAGAACAGGCCCAAATCGGTCAGCAACTCACCGCAAACTAAGGGATGGCAGCGGTGGGATCGATCAAGCTAAGGATGGGACATGGCCATACCGATAGATAGGTTTTCACGGGGGTGGTCTTGTCTCGAGCAGGATGGCTCGGAGCAGTAGGCAAATATGCAGGGTCAATCCGATCGATCTTAGATACGCACCAAAGGATTAGCCGCATCCGCCGCAAGCAAGGTTCAATTGTCCGTATGATTGGGCAGCGGCGCGGTCCGCATGACCTCGCGCTCGTCACAGCGACTACAAACTCTCGCAATCCATGACCTCGAATGACGAGGTCATGTTGCTGTCGGTTGCTATCTAGCCGGCGATATAGGCTGTCAAGACGGGATCGGCGACCGAAAGGATCCCCCGGCCGCCGGCTCGCCAACGCTTTTCGCGGAGTTCAAGTAGCGCGAAACTACGGAGCAGCTACAGCTAGTCAATGCGGAGGCCTTGCCCAATCCGGACCATTCTCACCTGCCGCTTTAAGACGCCGACGCATTCTCTGGCGCAGGAGTCTGCGAATTCGCTGTCAGTCGGACTTCAGGCATGCAATCGTGGTTTCCCCAAATCCAGGCGGAGTTCGCGCGTCAGCGAATTGGAATAAAGAGCCAACATTCCGCGTGCCGCTCCGGTCGCCTTGAACGTATTCGAACCGTCGACACGGTGGAGATGTCGTCCGCTCAGCAATGATTTCCGATTTAACAAGCGGCTGGATATGGTGGGTCAAATGGCGTTGTCACTCGCTGTTTCGTTTGATCGGAATTACTTCTCCTCTTGCCCCTCCGAGGTTGTCCCGCGGCGTCGCGACGGGCTTAAGCTCCACGATTCTCGCAGCCTGCAGGCTTAGCCATCCGGATGGCAGACCTGTCAGACTTTCGACGTCGTGCGGAAACAGTGGTAGATCTTCACGCAAATCTTCTTTTGTGACTTGTCCCGCATCGACCAATGCCTTGAACACGTCCGCGAGCAATGTCGGCTCCTGCATCGGCCAAATGTCGTCAAACGGCTCCCGCCTGGAGTAGCCCTTTGCGCTGTATATTTTGTAGAGACGAGTTGCGGAGCTTAGGCTACCGTGGGGGCGACGCCATCGTACATAAAGCGTCCCGTCGGGTAGATGCGATTTCGGTGTTCTGAGGATGGATATGCGCATGCTTTGGGCCATTGGCGCAAGGCCGTCTGGATCAAGCGCTCGGCTTGCCGTTGGTCTTGGGTGTGTAGGGTTTGGTGCGGATGTGCTTGAGACCGAGGGCCTGCACGCATTCGCGAAGTCCCTGGCCTTGAAGCGCGTCAGAGCCAGTTCTTACTGAAAACTTTGAGGCTGGGCCGGGTCAAGATCTCATTCGAATTCGAAGTGGACCGTTCAATCGAAACTATCGAGCTGTCCCGACAGCGAAGTGGCCGTGCTAACGTCACCGCCACTTCGCATTTGGCCGGATTAGACCGGCCAGACAGACTGCAGCTTCTCGCCCGACAAGATACGATCTCTGGCCACGGTCTCATGCTTTCCAAGCGTGTCGGCCTGGTCGGCGACAGCGGCCAGGTGCTCCTTCGGGATGCAGACGACACCATCTACATCGCCAAAGATCACGTCGCCGGGTTTAATGGTGACGCGGCCGATCTTGATCGGGATCTGCGATTCGATTGGTTCCTTCTTTCCGGTCACGCCGACCGGGCTCGGCTCGGTGCCGAATAACGGGTAGCCGAGTTTTCGGACCTGTGCGAGGTCGCGTACCGTGCCGTTAACGATCGTGGCCGCCGCACCGCGTGTCTTGGCGCCCGAACTCATTAGCTCGCCGGAGCAGGAGCCCGGCGCACAGGAAGCTTCGCAGACGAGGACCCCGCCCTTCGGCGCGTTGTCGACAGCATTGTGATAGACGTCCTGTGGCTCGCCTTTGCGGTCTGACAAACCAAAAAGCACAGTCACGGCCGGTCCGCAGATCACCTCTCCTTCCGCCAAGGCACCCAGCAACTTGATGCCTTCCAGATGTCCCCAGAGGCCGAGCGCCTCCATGCTGTCGTGCACGTCACCCGAATACCAATTCTTCAGGCGCTCGATCGCGCTCCAGTCGACATCGGAATAGTCAAAATCAGGCATTACGTCTTTCCTCCCTTGGATGCTTTTTCAATGGCAATGCGCAGGTAGTTCGCGCTGTTGTCGATCTGGGCGCGGACCAACGCCTTTGCCCCGATTTCGTTGTGGTCGCTGATCATCTGATAGATCGCGGCGTGTTCGTCGTAGGCCTCGTCAAGCGACTTGGTCGGCACACGGCTCGTTACCTGGATGACTTCACTAATGAGGCTGGCGAAATTGTCATAGATGATCGACAGGATGCGATTGCCCGCCGAGTGGACGATGGCCAAATGAAAGGCCGCGTCGGCCTCTACGAAACCGGAGAAGTCCGTTTCATCCCGCGCCCTGCGCATGCGATCCAGATTATCCTTAACCGCAGGAGCGATCGGCGCATCGGACGCGCAGACGATTTCGAGGATCTCCGTCTCGATCATGCGACGCGCCACCATCAGCTGCTGCAGATATTCCGGCTCCGCCGCCAACCGCTGACGGACCGTCACGGCCAGCGTATCGAGAAACTCGTTCACGTCCTCGCGCACCACGGTCGTGCGCTCACCGTGACGACGCAACAGGAGACCCTTGGTTTCGAGCGTGTGGATTGCCTCGCGCACGGCGCGCGTGGAGACACCGAACTCCTTGGCGATTGCGCTTTCGGAATCCAGCTTGTCGCCGATCTTCAACTCGCCGCTCAGAATGCTGGCCTCCAGCGCCGATGCCACCATGATGTGCAGGCGGTCTCGCTTCGGAACTGTGGATGTTTCAGCAGTCATCATGTCGGGCTCCCGCAGTCGTGTTTCGCTTTGACCTTTTGCAGATTGAGCGAAGTGGTTGACGCATCACCAATCATGCGCTTACAGTACTTATGTCATAAGTCATATGTCAAGTGTCGGTTCAGCGGGAGGATAGTCGCAGCGCCGCACGCAACAGGGAAACGGGAGGAGACATCGTGTCTTTAATTAATAAGTTCTGGCGCCATGCCGCAGCCGGAGTGGCTGGCGTGGCAGTGGTTCTGAGTGCTGGCGTCGCCATGGCCGCGTGGCCGGAGAAGGCCGTCACCGTGATCGTACCGTGGGCAGCTGGCGGCGGCACCGATGCCACCGCACGGGCTGTGGCCGAGGGCCTGCAGAAGAAATTCGGTCAGCCCTTCAATGTCGTGAATCGCACCGGCGGTGGCGGCCTCGTTGGCCATTCTGCAATCGTCCAAGGCGCGCCTGACGGTTATACGCTCGGCGTCGTCACCATCGAAAGCGCGATGTATGAAGCGCAGGGCCTCAAGGGCGTGACGCCTGCGGACCTGACCTTCATAGGTCGCTTCAACGCCGACGCCATTGCCGTGAATATCCGCCCCGACGCCCCCTATTCAGATCTCAAGGGCCTGATCGAAGCCGTCAAAGCTGACCCGGGCGGCGTCGCAGCTTCCGGCGCAAACCGTGGCGGTCTCTCGCATCTTGCCTGGGTCGGTCTGCTGCAGAAGGCGGGCATCGATCCCGTTGCCGCAAACTGGGTTGCTTCGGATGGTTCAGCGCCGGCGCTGCAGCAATTGACATCTGGCGCCATTGCCGTGGTTTCCACCTCGCCCGCCGAAGCAAAGGCGCTCGTTGAGGCTAACCAAGCCAAGACCATCGCGATGATCTCGAGCGAGCGCAGCCCGCTTTATCCCGACCTTCCGACCTCGGACGAAGTGCTCGGGATCAAGTGGTCGCCTCTTCCCTTCCGCGGCCTGGCCGGACCCAAGGGCCTGCCCGACGACGTCGTACAGAAGGTCAGCGCCGCATTGAAGGAAATCACAGAGGACGCAGAGTTCAAGAAGTTCATGACCTCGCGCGGCTTCTCCGTTGCCTATCAGGACGCCCCGACCTTTGCCGCGACCGTAAAGGCCGCTCATGACGGACTGAGCGAGACCATGAAAGCGGTTGGTCTGGCCAAGTAGCGGCCACAGCAAGAGACATTGACATGAAACTCAGCGAAAGACTGATCGGCCCCGGGCTGATCTTGTTCGGCGGAGGCGTGATCATCGCCTCCGCCGACCTGCCACAAGTGCCCGGAGTCCGCTTCGGCGCTGACCTCATGCCGTCCATCACAGGTGGAGCGCTGATCCTTTTCGGCGGGCTGCTTGGCTGGAAAGCCTGGTCGAAGCCCCTGACCGAACCGCTGGTCGATACCAGCGAGTGGGAGGTGTCCTTGCGAAAACGGCTCACGGCGATCTGGACCATTGGTGCCCTGCTGGCGGCAACGCTGCTGTTCCAGTCCGTGGGCTTCCCGCTGATCGGCCTGATCTTCATGACCGTGCTGATGGTTCTGATGGGTGCCCGACCACTCACCATCGCCATTGTCGCGCCGCTGTTCGTCCTGGCGCTGCATCTGAGCTTCACCAGGATCATGCATGTGGAACTTCCTGCCGGGCCTCTGGGAGCATTCCTATGATGAGCTTCGAAACTTTCGAGACGGCCTTTTTTATGGTGATGGCGCCAAGCGTGCTGCTCGCTATTCTGATCGGCTCTGTTTACGGCCTGTTCATCGGTGCGCTGCCGGGACTGACTGCCACCATGGCGACAGCTCTGCTGGTGCCGATCACCTTCTACATGGAGCCGTTGGCGGCGATCGCGCTGATCGTGTCCAGCACGGCCATGGCGATCACCGCGGGTGACATTCCCGGAGCCCTGATCCGCATACCCGGCACGCCGGCCTCGGCCGCCTATACCGAGGAGGCCTACGAAATGACCCGGCAGGGCAAGGCCGGAGAGGTCCTGTCGCTCGGTTTCTTCTTCTCCGCCCTCGGCGGCCTGATCGGCGCCACTGTCCTGCTCGTCTCTGGACCGGCATTAGCGCAGGTCTCGCTGAACTTCTCCAGCTTCGAGTTCTTCTGGCTGGCGACGCTCGGCCTCATGACATGCGCACTGGTCAGTTCCGATAATCCGGTCAGGGGTGCTGTCTCGCTTGTCATCGGCCTACTGTTGTCAACAGTCGGACTCGACGTGACCACAGGCCAGCCGCGCTTCACCTTCGACGTACTGGAGCTTTCGGGCGGCATCAGCTTCATCCCGGTCATGATCGGCATGTTCGCCCTGTCGGAAATCATCCGGGGCTTCACCGCTCTGGAGCGTGAGCTGCCGCCAGCGCCGAAGGTGGGCGACATCAAGCCCTATCGCGGTATGTTCGCGCTGCTGCGCAGGTATCCAATGAGCGTCGTGCGCGGCACTTCGCTCGGCTCCGCCGTCGGCGCGTTGCCAGGCGTGGGCGGTGATCTCGCGGCCTGGATAGCCTACGGCATGAGCCGCAAGTTCTCCAAGACGCCGGAGAAATTCGGGACCGGCCACCCGGAAGGACTGGTAGAGGCAACCTCGTCCAACAATGCCGGGCTTTCCTCCGCCTGGATCCCGGCGCTGGTGTTCGGGATCCCAGGTGACGCGGTCACTGCGATTGCGGTCGGCGTTCTGTTCATGAAGGGAGTTTCGCCCGGCCCGCGATTGTTCATCGAAAACCCGACAATGCCGACGGCAATCATCCTGACGTTTTTCGTCGCCAACCTGCTGTTGCTGCCGCTGGGCTGGTTCGCCATCAAAGGTGCGCGGCATGTTCTGTCGGTACCCCGTGCCGTCATCGTGCCGATGATCCTGCTGTGCTGCTTTGTCGGCTCCTATGCGGTCAACAACACGCTGTTCGACGTCTGGACCATGCTGGTCGCGGGTGTCGTTGGCTACCTGCTGGAGCGCAACGGCTTTCCCATCGCCCCGATCATCCTGGGCCTCGTTCTGGGACCCGTACTCGAACGGAACTTCATCATGTCGATGCAGATTGCCCGCGGCGACTTGCTTGGCTTCTTCGAGCGGCCGGTCGCCGGCGGCCTCGGCATCGTGGTTTGCACCATCCTCGTGCTTGCCATCCACCGCGCCTGGACGCGGCGCGGCCAACGGCCGGATGCCAGTGATCCTGCCACAGTCCTGCCCGACGTCCCCAATTCAACAAAAGGAAATTTGCAATGAAAGACGTATTCTCCGTCAAGGATCGCGTCGCCGTAGTGACCGGCGGTCTCGGCCAGCTCGGCACCCAATTTACCAAGACGCTGGCCGGAGCAGGCGCCAAGGTCGCGATCTATAGCCGCCGCCCATTCTCGCGCCAACAGGTCGTCGAGAAATTCGGCGAACTCGCCGACAACGTCCGCGTTTACGAAGCCAGCGTGCGCGACAAGGAGAGCCTGATCAAGGCAACCGACCAGCTGATTGCCGACTGGGGCGTCCCGCACATCCTGATCAACAACGCCGGCATTGACAGTAAGCCAAATGGCGACGCTGACCAGAACGCGCCATTCGAAGACTATCCGCAGAAATATTGGGACGAAGTGATCGACACCAACCTTACGGGCGTGATGCTGACCACCCAGGTGATCGGCACCAAGATGGCCGAAGCCGGCTGCGGATCCATCATCATGGTCGGCTCGATGTATGGTCTCGTGTCACCCAACCAAGCGCTCTATGCCTATCGCGAAGCACGCGACGGAAAGCCGTTCATCAAGGCGATCTCCTACGCCGCATCGAAATCCGGCTTGGTCAACATGACCCGCTATCTTGCCACCTACTGGGCGAAAAAGGGCGTGCGCGTAAACCTGGTTACCTTCGGCGGCGTCAAGACCGGCTCCTTCGACAAGGAATTCATTGATGCCTTCCTCGAGCGCGTCCCCATGGGCCGCCAGGCGGAGATCGACGAGTTCGGTCCGATCGTGCAGTTCCTCGGCTCCGACGCCTCCACATATATGACCGGCGCCAACCTGGTTCTGGACGGTGGCTTCACGGCCTGGTGACCGCAGGCGCTTATCTGACCCCCAACCCGCTCGGCCGGCCGAGCGGGTTTAATTTAGCAAACTCCAAAGGGAGTCCCTTCCGCGCTAGGTCTCAAGGGTGAACCGACGTGTGGACCCGCTTGACAAGCGCTCACTATTATGAGGTTAGCACTTGTATCGGCTAGAACAATCGGTAGGCGTTCACCTACTACCCACTTCGGGCCGCAAAGCTGCCGAACCCTCGCCTTGAACGTATTCGAGCCGACGACAATCGGGATCCTGCGGGAATCATTGTGCAGCGATTTCGAGAAACCTGCGGTTTTACCTGTTGCTTTCCCGTTTCAATGTGAGACGTTTGCCGCGCAATCAAATCGCAAGGCAGCATGCCGGTCAATCTATCGCATAGAACATTGCCGCCAGCCCTTCGTGGTATCGTCAGTGTGAATTCACTGGGGCTACCGCGCTTCTTCGAACGATCTGGTCCGACACGCTCAATTCTTGGGAAGCATCGACTCGTCGGCGGCACCTAGCTGCACTGGACAGACTTTATCGAGCGGTCGAGGAACACGGCGTCGACTGTCTCGACCGCTTGATCGCGGATGCTGACTGCACACGAGACAATCAATCAATCCAGCCGTGAATATGTCCGGGACGCCGTCCACGTCAATGCTCGGGTTCGCAGAACCATCGCAGGTGTTTTTCATCACATCAGCCCAGAACTTGCCGATCTGTATTTCCATGAAATTGGCTTCCGCTAGTCCCAGCGCGTTGTCGCCGGCCACGCCATGCGAAATAGTCGAAATGGCAAGGAAAGCATGAAAAACCTTTGGTCGCGGGTGCCTCCCGCGCTGCAGCTATTGCAAGTGTTCCGTGCTGCTATCGGCCGCAAATGCGCAGAAGCCCGGATGGCGGCATCTCCATCAATTCGGCCGTAGCTGTCTTTGGTTGATAAAGACCTCGTACGATTTCGACCTGCTCTTGTTCTGACCCAGGGGATCGCCCCACTTATCGTTAAGCTACCGGTCAATCCGCCGCTCGTCACATGCGAGATGTCACCAAAGTTGCTCACGCTGCTCTGTTTCGTTAAAGATTTTGACAGCTGCGAGCTTCAATATTCGCCCGGCTCCGGTGTCGTAAGGGTTTTGTCGCCGGTCAGTCTTCTTCTTGGAAGATCTCTTCACGCTTCCTGCGTATGTTCGGAAGGAGCGTGAGCGCCAGAACCATCACCGCGAGCATCATAAGGACAGCGCTGATCGGCCTAACGAAGAAGATCGTGTGATCCCCCCTATACATTGTCATGGCGCGGCGAAGGTTTTCCTCCAGCATCGGCCCGAGAATGAACCCGAGCATCAACGGCGCGGGTTCACATCCGATCTTGCCCAGCAGATATCCTGCGAGACCGAACAGCGATACAACGATAAGATCGTAGGAGTTTGAATGCACGCTGAATACGCCGATCGCACAAAAGACCATGACGGCGGGAAACAGTACGTTGTAGGGAATGGACAGTAACTTGACCCACATGCCAACCAGCGGCAGGTTGAGGACGACCAGCATGAGATTGCCGATCCACATCGAGGCGATAATGCCCCAAAAAAGTGTCGGTTGCTCGACGACCACATTCGGTCCAGGAACGATTCCTTGAATGAACATCGCCCCGATCAACATAGCAAGCACCGGATTCGCGGGAATGCCGAGCGTCAGCAAGGGAATGAAGGAGGTCTGCGCTCCAGCGTTGTTCGCCGCTTCTGGACCGGCGACACCCGCGATGGCTCCCCTACCGAAATCCTCCGGCTTGTTAGAGACGCGCTTCTCGATCGTATAGGAGGCGAAAGCTGCAAGGATTGGCCCGCCTCCGGGAAGTATCCCGAGTACGGATCCGATGCCTGTGCCCCGAAGTATCGGGCCGACTATGGCGCGGAAGTCCTCCCTTGTCGGCACTAGGCTAGAAATTCGACGGGTCACCAGATCTCGGGACGTCGGATTCTCGATATTTCGCAGGATCTCCGCAATGCCAAAGACACCGACTGCGACAGCCACCACCTCAAGTCCGTCAGCAAACCCATCTATGCCCAAGGTGAACCGATATTCGCCGGTATAGAGGTCTGTTCCGACCATGCTGAGCAAAAGACCGAGCAACAGCATTCCGAGCGCCTTGACGATAGAGCCATGAGCCAAGGCGGTAGAAAAGACGAGGCCCAATACCATCAGCGAAAAATACTCTGCGGGCCCGAATTCCAGCGCGACCACTGTCAGGGGTGCGGCAAAGATGGCGACCAGAAAGGTTGCGAACGTCCCCGCCACGAACGAGCCGATTGCGGCAACAGCAAGCGCGACGCCGGCTCGTCCGTTGCGCGCCATCTGATAGCCGTCAATCGCCGTCACTGCGGCCGAGGACTCCCCGGGCATGTTGATGAGTATCGCGGTGGTCGATCCTCCGTACTGTGCCCCGTAGTAAATGCCGGCCAGCATGATGAGCGACGAAATGGGCTCGAGCTGGTAGGTAATCGGCAGCAGCATGGCAATCGTGGCCGTTGCTCCTATACCGGGCAGCACGCCGATCAGGGTGCCGATAATGACCCCCGCCAGACAAAAGAGCAGATTGTAAAGCGTCGTTGCGGCCGCAAAGCCGGTCGCCAGATTGCTGAAGAGTTCCATCGATCAAAGCCTCGGCAGCCAGGAGCCAAAAAGAGCGTACGGCAGGCCCAGGGCATAGCTGAACACGAGCGTCGAGAACACCGTGAGCGCCACCGAAAGAAGAACTGCCGCGGGAAGCCGCATCGTGGTGGAGGCGAACGTGGCAAGGAACGCAGTAATGAAGAGCGCGGGAACGAAGCCCAACCCTCTTACGGTCAGTCCAAATACAAGCGGCGCCGGCAAAATGAACAGCACCCCGCGCCACGCTACCGGCGAGGGGCGAGCGCTGGCGGAGCCGAACGCGCTTCCCAACACCGCGATCCCGATCAAAATCAGGGCAATTGACAGGAAAAGCGGGAAGTAGCCGGGACCCATGCCTACGGAGGTGCCCATGCCAAGTCCCACGGAACCGAACGTGAAAAGCAGTCCGACGATGACAAAAAATCCGCCGCACACAAAGTTGGAAAGGTCTGGACTCCGCACCTTCAAAAGTTCTCTCCTTACCGATTTTAAGGATGATCAAGTCGTACGTTTAGCCGCGCGACCAATCAGCGCTTCGTCAAAGTGAAAGACCCATCTCTTCGATCACGGCTTTCCACACAGGGGCTTCCGAGCGAATGACGTCGCCCATTTCGGCAGAGCCTATGAATTTCGGCTCCAGTTTCGTGGAGATAAGCTTCTGCTTTTCGTCTTCTGTCATGGCGTCCAAGGCAAGCCAGCCGTTCAGACGGTCGATGATGTCCCTGGGTGTTCCGCGCGGCGCGACCAAGCCCCACCACGGGCTACGCAGGTTGAAGCCGGCCACACTGGCTTCCGCTACGGTTGGCACATCCGGTAGGCTCGCGATACGCTCCGGCCCGGCAACGGCGATTGGCCGCAGCGGACCATCGGGCCCGATCGAGCCAGCCACAAGCGGCACTCCCGCCGCGAGAAGGTCCAGCCGTCCGGCAATGAGATCGGTGAGGCTTCCTGCGCCACTCTTGTAGGGGATATGCACGAGCGAAATCCCCGCGGCTTTTGCGAATTGATGGCCCACGAGATGTGGCATCGTTCCCGCTCCAGATGAACCGTAGCTCATGGAACCCGGTTTCGCCTTAGCCATCGATACGAAATCAGCAAGGTTCTTCGCTGGATGATTCTTTGGTACAAGAAGCAGAAGCGGGAGCTCGGCCAGGATGCCCACGGGCTCGAAATCTTCGGCCCTGTAGCGAACATTCTTGTAGAGATGCGGGTTTACCAGGAGCAGCGCTTCTGTCGTCAGGGCAAGCGTGTATCCGTCAGGAACGGCATTGGCGACATCCTGATTGCCCTTCGAACCTCCGACCCCGACCACGTAATCGACGATGAAACTCTGCTTTGATCGTACGGACAGACGCTCGGCGGCCGCCCGCGTAATTATATCGGCCAAACCTCCGGGCGCCACAGGGACGATGATCGTCACCGGTCGGGAAGGGTATGCTTGCTGCGCAAAGCCAAGCCTTGGAGCAAGAGCTCCAGCGGCCGCGGAAACCAACATATGCCTACGGGTAATCATGATCTCTCCTCCCCAGCTGCCTTCAGCGTCGCGGTTAGCCATAAAGATGACGTATCGGCCCACCACCTACGGCAAGGGCCTTTCTCCTCGGATATGTACGGTAATCTAAGAAAACTTGTTTAGCAACAAAAATGTAGATTTTCCCTCTGGTCAGGCAAAAAGCCGACAATTATGCATTTTTATGCTTTTAGAACATTTTATGTTGACTTATTGTCAATGCCATAGAAATTATCGCACCTAATCCCGACAACTATTGGAGCCGTCTATGGAGATGAATGGGTCGCAGCATATTCAGGCTGCGCAAGCCATAGTATGGAAAGCGTTGTTGGATCCTGCCGTGCTGAAGGACTGCGTGCCGGGATGCCATGAACTGACTGGCACTCCCGAAACAGGCTTCGAGGCAACTGTCGTCCAGCGCGTTGGCCCGGTCAAGGCGACCTTCAAGGGCACGGTGACATTGGATCAATTCAATGAGCCGGTCGGCCTTGTGCTTCAAGGCGAAGGGAAGGGCGGCGCGGCCGGCTTCGCCAAGGGCAATGCTAAGGTGACGCTGACACCATCGGAAGAAGGTACCATTTTGGCTTATCAGGTCGAGGCGCAGATCGGTGGCAAGCTGGCCCAACTCGGAAGCCGCCTAATCGACGGGTTTGCGAAAAAGACTGCAGATGACTTTTTCCAGCGGTTCAAGACCGCTGTGGAAAACCGGCCTGCAGAAGCATGACGTGAGAGGTATTTGAAGTGGTGGAAACAAGTCTCGTGGTGAATGGTCAGATCGCGGCGGGCTATGCGGAAGGTCGAACTTTGCTCGTTCACTTTCTGAGGGAGACGCTTGGTCTTACCGGCACGCATGTGGGCTGTGATACCAGCCAATGTGGCTGTTGCGTCGTACATGTCGATGGATGTGCAGTAAAAAGCTGTACCATGTTGGCGCTGGAAGCGGAGGGGTCTGACGTCGTCACGATAGAAGGTGTCGCCCAGCCTGACGGAACGCTATCGCCGGTCCAAAGGGCGTTCGTCGATCACTATGCCTTGCAATGCGGTTTCTGCACGCCTGGGATGGTGATGAGTGCGATGGCACTGCTCAAGGACAACCCCAAGCCCACCGTAGAAGAAATCCGGGTTTATCTGGAGGGCAACCTGTGTCGATGCACAGGGTATCGCAACATCGTAAGGGCTGTTCTGACAGCATCCGGGCAGGCGCTCGGTGAGTTTGAATCCGAACATACATAGACAACTGGCGAGATTTGCTGTGCAGGATTTTGAATTCATCAAGGCCAGAACTATCGGTGAGGCCGTTTCAATAGCTGCCGCAGACGAGGATGCAAAATTTCTCGGCGGTGGGCAGGCCTTCCTGCCTACGTTGAAACAGCGATTGGCGGGACCATCCGTGCTGATAAGCCTGAACGCCGTTAAAGGTATGAGGGGCGTCACCGTCGAAGGTGACACCTTAACCATCGGAGGCGGCACGTCGCACGCTGTCGTCGCGAGGGAGGTCAACGATGTATTTCCGGCGCTAGCGAAGCTGGCAGGCGGAATCGGCGATCCCGCCGTGCGTAACCGCGGCACGATTGGTGGCTCGCTCGCGAACAATGATCCTTCAGCGTGTTACCCGGCGGCGGTTCTGGCGTGCAATGCCACGATCATAACCGATCGCCGTGAGATCGCGGCGACAGATTACTTCCAGGGCATTTTTGCTACGGCTTTGGAGCATGACGAGATTATAGTAGCCGTGCGTTTTAAGGTGCCGAGTTCAGCCAACTATCAAAAGTTTATCCAGCCCGCCTCCCGCTTTGCATTGGTCGGGGTTTTTGTGGCCCAATACTCTGATCGGGTTGGCGCCGCAATCACCGGAGCCTCGGGTGATGGCGTTTTTCGATGGCACGAAGCGGAATCACGCCTAGTGGACACGTTTGATCCGTCCGCAGTCGAGGAAATTTCTGTCTCACCCGATGGGATGATCGAGGACCTTTTCGGTACCAAGGACTATCGCGCTCACCTCATCTCGGTGCTGACAGCCCGGGCCGTCAGAGCAATAGTGTCGGTCTTGTAAAATGTCGTTATGCGCCCCGAAAGGGCGAGATTCTAGAAATGCATGGTAGGATGTGGAGACTATGAACATGGCTGGCAGATCCGGACATGCACAGGCGCCTATCGATCTGGAGGGTGAAACCCTCGTGTCAGGCCGGGGCCAATTCACGGACGACATCATCATCCAGGACGCTCTGGTGGGTGTGTTCGTACGATCTTCTATCGCCCACGGCATTATTCGCGGCATTGATACAGAAGCTGCAAAGGCCGCTCCCGGCGTGGTCGGAGTATTCACGGGCGAGGATCTGGCCGCCGCCGGGTGCAACCCCATCACCTTCATGGTGCCTCTTTTCGAAGTGGACGGCCAGACTGAAGTCCCTTACGTCCGGACGCCACGCCCGGCCATCGTCCGTGACAGGATCCGCCACATCGGCGAGTGCGTCGCGCTGATCGTGGCGGAAACAGCCGGCGCCGCGCAGGACGCCGCGGACCTCGTCGATCTTGATATCGAAGATTTGAAACCGTTCATGGTCCCCAAGTTAGCGACTGAGGCGCTGGATACGCCGATCTGGGAGACAGCACCAGCGAACCAAAGCTACACATGGCTTGCCGGAAACCAGGAGGCAGTCGATTCAGCTCTCTCACATGCCGCCCACACGGTGTCCGTCAGCCTACGGAACCAGCGGCTGGCAGGCAGCCCGTTGGAGCCTCGCGCGGCGGTCGCAAGCTACGATCGTGAAACAGAACGCTATACGCTATACGCCGGCAGCCAAGGGACGACGTTCCTACGCAAGGGATTAGCTGACGCGCTTGGCGTGCCGCCGGAAAGCGTGCGCGTCGTGAGCAAGCATGTCGGAGGTGGGTTTGGTCTCAAGGTCTACGTTTATCCTGAATATGTTGCAGTTGCGGTGGCGAGCCGGGTTCTTGGCCGGACGGTACGCTGGACGTCCACTCGATCCGAGGCATTGATGGCCGATCAGGGAGCGCGTGACAGCGCGCTCAAGATCACCGGCGCATTCGATGATGACGGCCGTGTGACCGGAATTTCCTGCGACATCGTCTCCAACATCGGCGCCTATGCCATCGGCATCGGAACGCGCGTCCAGTCCTCCGTCATAGCGGAAAACATCGCAGGCCCCTATCTGACTCCCGAAATCGCGATCCGCAGCATCGGGGTCCACACCAATTCGATTCCGACATCGCCTTACCGGGGCGCAGGACGTCCAGAAACCACCTACATGCTGGAACGTCTCATGGACAAGGCCGCCCGGGCAATCGGGATCGATCCCATCGAGATTCGGCGTCGCAATCTCATTCCACGCGACCGGATCCCCTACACGGGGCCCATGAACCAGGTCTATGACAGCGGCGACTTCTCCGCCGTCCTGGAAGAGGCCGTCCGTCGTTCAGATTGGGAAGGATTTGAAAGGCGACGTGAGGCCGCCCGCAAAAATGGCGTTGTCCGCGGTATCGGCTGCTCGCTTTTTGCTGAAACCGCAGGCGCCAATTTCATAGAACCGCTCGACTTTCGCGTGACGGAGGACGGCTTGGTGGAACTGCGTATCACAGGTGTGTCGACGGGCCAGCGGCACCTCTCGACCATAACGCACATCGTCAGCGAACGTCTCGGCATCAGTCACGAGCATATCCGCTTCATCGCCGGAGATTCTGACCAGGTTCCGATGGGGTCGCCGGCGGTCGGCTCACGGGTCGGGCAGATGACCGGCTCCGCGGCATTTCAGGCGGCGGACAGCGCGATTGCCCGCGGGCGCATGATGGTCGGCGCGATCACCGATCGCCGGTATAACGACATCGACTATGCAGACGGTTACTACACGATCGGCAGCACTGGTGAACGGATAGCGTTTCTCGACATTCCCAAGCGGGTTTCGGCGCTAAAAAGACAAGGCAAGCAAATCGAAGAGACGCTGGATGCCGTCGAAGTCTTCAGGTCGCCAGGCTTTTCGTTCCCCAACGGCTGCCATGTTTGCGAAGTCGAGATCGATCCCCAGACCGGCAAGCTCGAGATTGTTCAATATACCGCGGTCGATGACTGCGGCAACGTCATCAACCACGCCGTCGTCGACGGTCAACTCGTCGGCGGCATTGCCCAAGGGCTTGGGCAGGCTTTGATGGAGGAAGTCGTCTATGATGAAACGGGGCAGCTTTTGACCGGCTCGTTCATGGACTACGCAATGCCGCGTGCCGAGGATATGCCCCGCTCCTTGACAATCATCGATCTGCCGGATCCGACGCCATCCAATCCCCTGGGAGCAAAAGGTGTGGGCGAGTCGGGAACGACCGGGTCGTTGGCTGCCATTGTCAGCGCCGTTGAAGACGCGTTGCGGCCGCTGGGCGTGACCGATGTGCAGATGCCCTTGACACCCTGCCGTCTCTGGCAAGCGATCCGCGCCGCGAAATCTTCAATGTAACTTCATTAGAACTGCGCGGATCCGCATCCGGGTCCCCGCAGTTCGTGTCAGTGGATCACCGAGCCGCCATCGACCGCCAGCGTCTGGCCGCTGATGAAGTCACTCTCGGCAGACAACAGAAAGACAATCGCGCCATTGAGGTCTTCGGGCTGTTGGTCGCGTGCTATACAACGAGAAGCGACGGAAGGTGCACTATGCGCGGCGACCTCCTCGCCCCATTCGAGTACACCCTCACTTAGCGTAAACCCGGGCGCAACACAGTTGGCGCGTACGCCATGGCGACCCGCTTCACGCGCGATAACCCGGGTAAGAGCCACGACGGCACCTTTCGAAGCAACATAATGCGCTTTGCCCGGCGTTCCTTTGAAAACCGTGCCGGAGGAGATATTGACGATCTTGCCGTAGCCTTGCTTACGCATGGTCGGCATGACCGCTTTGCAGCATTCGAAAACGCCACCGACGTTGATCCGCATGACCCGGTCGAATTCCTCGGTGTCGATTTCGTCGAACGGTTTGTTCTTGCCAAGCGAGGCGAAAAGAGCGGCGTTGTTGACCAGACCGTCGATGCGACCAAAGCGATCGAGCACGCAGTCTACGAATGTCCTCACTGAATTGGCGTCCGCCACGTCAGAGATGCTACCCCAGGCTCGATCTCCTATCTCCGATACGATGTCGCTCGTATCGAGGATATCGCAGATCGCAACATTTGCTCCTTCTGCCGCCACTGCCCTCGCATATGATGCGCCTATGCCCCGGGCTCCCCCAGTCACGATGACCGTCCTACCACTCAATCTGCTCATCTACTCGGCCTCCACTGGTGATGCTTGATTTGAGTGACTTAGACAGAAGAAAGCTTGAGGAGCTTCCTGGCATTGCCTTCGAGGATTTTCTGTCTGTCCTGCGCTGTAAGATCGAGTTCGTTCAGCGCGTCGAAGGTCTCGCGGATAGGTGCGAAAGGCGCGTCGGTCGCGAACACGATCCGGTCAGTGCCAAAGAAGGTCAGACCGGTTGGCAAGCCGGCAGTGCCACCGAACATCGCGGTGTCGGCGTAGAACATGCGGAAGTAGTCAATGTGCGGCTTCTTCAGCGAAGTCAGCACCGTGCTGTAATCTTCGTCAGGCGTCCTGTTGCCCAGAAATTTCATGCCTGGACCCAGGCGCCCTTCGTAGAAGGGCACCATCCCGCCGAGATGGTGGGTGATGATCTTGAGATCGGGATGCCTGTCGAAGATGCCGGAAAAGGCAAGGCGCGCCATTGCCACGGAAGTCTCGTAAGGCCAACCGAAGCACCACCACATTTCGTAGCGGGATTTCGCTTCCGACCTGTAATCCGACATGGCGGCGGTACGCGTGGGGTGCAGCCAGATTGGGAGATCGTAATCCGCCATCAGCCGGAAGATCGGCAGGAACTCCGGAAGATCCAGCGGTTTTCCTGCGATGTTGCTATAGATCTGGATGCCCTTAGCGCCAAGCTGCTCAATAGCACGCCGAATTTCCGTCAATGCAACATCGATATCGAGCAGGGATACTGACGCGACGAAGGCGGGGAAACGATCGGCATGACGATCGACGATTAGGGCTAGATCGTCATTACCGATCCGGGCAAGATCCGCAGCCACGGTGGGTGATGCAACGTCCTCCACGGCGGGGTTCGGCAGCGCGACGATCTGCTTGTAATCGTCCAGAACGTCCATCGCACGGAAACGGGCTTCGAGATCGAGTATGGCCGGCAGACCTTTCATCCTTCCGGCGATCGCACCGAGGCCCGCTCCTCGATCGCTGAGTTCTTGAAGGTACCTCTTTGGAAAGAAGTGGGTGAAAATATCGATAGTCACTGAGTGTCCTTTCCGAGCACATTCTGCCGTTGGCGTGGACGCAATGGCAGGGAGATGGGGAGACAGATTTCGGTTGAGTTTACAGCCCACGCGCCTCCGACGCTGTTTAACATGTGAAACAATTCACCTTCTCCCATGCGCACTCTAAAGCGCCAAACGCAGCACATCAACAGAAAAAACATTTTCTATTGAAATGAAGATTTTTTCAAGATAGATAGGCCTGGCGCAGAGGAGGAGCAGATGAACGAAGTTTTCAACCCGCGGGTTTTTCAGCTTGGCTATGTTGCACTAGGTGTTCGTGATCTGCGGCGATCTGAAGCGCACTACTGCGAAGTTATGGGGCTGACGGAGGCCGCCCGGGATAAATCCTCAGTCTATCTTTCGGTTGGAGCAGAGCACCACAACCTGGTCCTGCGCGAGGCTGATGACAAAGCGTTTCTGCATCTCGGCTATCAGCTGAAGCCCGAAACAGATATCGGCGGGTTCATCCGCGATCTCGAAGCTTTCGGCCTGTCGGCGAAGAGAAAGACCGACAGCCAGCCTGGAATCCCGGAACTTGTCGAAGTGATGGCTCCAGGAGGCAACGTTTTCCAGTTTTATGCCGATATCGGAGTCGGGCCGGGCTTTCGCCGTATTGGCATTGCCCCAATGCGGCTTGGTCACGTCGCCGTCATCACGCCGGACGCTGGGAAACTTCGCGCTTTTTACGAGGAGTTCCTGGGCTTCCATTATGCCGACGACATAGGTGGCGTTGCCACCTTCATGACATGCAATCGGGATCATCACGTCGTCAATCTCGTCGGCCTTCCGGAAGCGCGTGTTCATCACATAGCCTTCGAGCTGTCGGACAATGCGGATCATTCGAAAGCGTGCGACACGCTGGCCGCTGCAAACCTTCCTACGCTCTGGGGCCCTGCGCGCCACCATGCCGGCCACAATCTGGCGGGCTATCATTACGATCCCGATCGGGTGATGGTCGAGCTTTACACGCAGATGGACGTCTACCTGCCGGCGACTGGGACGTTTGAACCGCGTCCGTGGCATCGTCAGAATCCGCTCCGGCCGCAAAGCTGGCGTCCTGAACAGATGACAAATTGGGAAACCAGTTTCGGTTTCGATCTGGTAACGGCGTGACATGACCGGTTCAGAGTGAACAGATCTGGCAACCTTCATTCGACGCTCGGTCTCCAGCAATCTGGAAGCAATTTCATCAGAGAGGCGCCTGCATGGCTGCGCGACACAAGAAAACGATTATCACCTGCGCTATCACGGGCGCAATCCATACCCCGACGATGTCGGATGCCCTCCCCTACACCCCGGACGAGATAGCGGCACAGGCTATAGAGGCGGCAGAGGCCGGCGCAGCCATACTGCATCTGCATGCCCGCCGACCCCATGACGGGGGCGTTTCCATAGACACCGACCACTTCGCAGCCTTCCTGCCGCGCATCAAGCAAGCGACTGGGGCGGTCGTAAACATCTCCACCGGCGGCAGCCTGACGCATACCGTCGCCGAACGGCTCCGGCCAGCCCTGACCTTCTCACCTGAAATGTGCTCGCTCAACATGGGTTCGATAAACTTCTCCTTTCATCCCCTGACGGATCGCTACGAGAAGTGGAAGTTTGACTGGGAAAAGGACTATGTCGCCGGCTCCGAGGGCAACATCTTCCGGAACACGTTCAAGGATATTCGAGAGGCGGCCGCCGCCCTGGAGCCGCACGCCATCAAGTTCGAGCACGAATGCTATGACGTCGGGCATCTCTATAACCTGAAATTTGGGCTTGCTGAGGGATGGTTCGAGCCGCCGATCTTCGTGCAGTTCGTGCTCGGCATTCTTGGTGGGATCGGCGCAGAGATCGATAACCTTGTCTTCATGAAACGGACGGCCGACCGACTATTCGGTGACTCTTATAACTGGTCCGTGCTGGGGGCCGGCGCTGCCCAGATGCCGTTGGCCGCGGCGGCGGCACAGCTTGGCGGAAATGTGCGGGTCGGCCTTGAGGATTCGCTTCAAATCAGCCGCGGTCGATTGGCTTCATCCAATGCCGAGCAGGTTCGAAAGGTGCGGCGAATCCTTGAAGAGCTTGGACATGAGATCGCGACACCAGAGGAAGCGCGCGAGATTCTCGCACTCAAGGGGGCAGACCGCACCGCGTTCTAACGCCGCACGTCCGCCCTATTGGGGGGTACGGGCGATCCAGCTCTAACGCTTCTTGGGTGGGCTGTCAGTAGAAGGAATTGCTGACTTCAAAAGTATCTCTGTCGTCATTCGCAGATGTTCAGCCATCAGCCGGCTGGCCGTTTCACTGTCACGAGCGATCGCAGCGTTAGCGATTGCGTCATGCTCGGCCGAAATGTTGCGCCTTGTCCCCTCGTACGGTCCCGATAGCCGGCGATACCTTTCCGATTGTAGGTAAAGCTGCTCGCGCAGCCGCTGCCACCACGTGTTCGTGCAGGCGGAGGTCAGTTCGCGATGAAAGGCTTCGTGCAACCTGTGCCAAAGCTGGGTTTCCGGCGATCCCGGCGCATATGGCCCTTGCTGAAGGGACCGAAGCTGATGCTGGAGGGAAAGCACCCTTCCCTCCCAGGCGATGTCTCCGTTTGCGATGGATTCGGCAAGGCAGCGGCACTCGATTTCGACCCGGACATCCGTGAGATCCTCGAGATCGCGGCGGGAAATTGGAGCAATCGCGAAGCCGCGTTGCGGTTCTGCTAGTACGAGCCCCTCGGCTGTAAGGCGCGAAAGAGCTTCTCGCACCGCGCCGGAGCTTGCGTCCAGCACCTTGCAAAGCTGCTCGATACGAAGCTTTTCTCCCGGCGGATACTTCGCATCTATAATTGCATCGCGCAGGTCCTCGTAGGTCCGTGCCGTATTGCTCTTGTGATTCGCATAGGTTTCCATGCTGCTAGATATGGCACCAAATTACAAAATAAGCAAATATATATATTTTTCGTTGCAATATGAAGTTTTTTGCGAAATGGTCAGATTATTAAAAATCGGGAGGCCCAGATGCGTTTCGTGAGTTACTTGAAGGGAGGCCAGCAGGGATTGGCGGTAAAGACCGTTTCCGGGTGGTTTGGCCTGACTGCGGATGACCCCGCATGGCCGGGAGATCTCGACGAGATCGTACGGAACGGCCAGTACTCCGAAGCGGCGGAGACACTGTCGCGCGGCATGCCGGTGAACTTGGCTGATGTAACACACCTGCTTCCGTTTAGGCGCGCCAGCAAGGTCTTGTGCATCGGGCTAAATTATGCCGACCATGTATCCGAAAGCAAAATGGAACCGCCGAGTTTTCCTACCGTCTTCGTCCGTTTCAATAGCAATTTGGTCCCACATGGTGCCGAGCTAATACGTCCTAAGGTATCCGAAATGTTCGACTATGAGGGCGAATTGGTTGCCGTGATCGGCAAGGCAGGACGCGCCATACCGCTCCACACCGCCTTGGATCACATTGCGGGTTATACGATCTTCAACGACGGATCGATCCGGGATTTTCAATTGAGAACGAACCAGTGGACCATCGGCAAGAATTTCGACAACACTGGTGCAATGGGACCAGAATTCGTCACAGCGGACGAACTGCCTGCTGGTGCCACCGGATTGCGACTGCAGACAAGGCTGAACGGAGAAGTTCTGCAGGATGCCAATACGGATCAACTTATCTTTTCCATTGCCGACCTCGTGTCCAAGCTGAGTATCGGCATGACCCTTGAACCCGGAGACTTGATCGTCAGCGGGACCCCTTCTGGCGTCGGCTTCGCACGCGATCCGAAAATTCTCATGAAGCCCGGCGACATCTGCGAAGTTGAGATCGAAAAGATCGGCCTGCTTCGGAACGTCGTCTCCGCTGAAGCCTGAATATCGGAGCCTTGGATGGAGCATCACCAAACGGAAGTCCTGATAGTCGGCGCAGGGCCATGCGGGCTTGCCCTGGCAACCGAGCTGACAATGCGCGGGCGTAGGGTACATATAGTCGAAAAGAACGACAGGACCGGGGTTCAGCCTCGTGCGAAGACGACGAACGTCCGAACGATGAGCCACATGCGCCGATGGGGTTTGGCAAGGGAGGTCCGCAAACGCTCGCCTTTGTCCGCGGATTTCCCGCGCCGCACGCTCTTCCAGACATCGCTTTTTGCGAAACCGATCTTCAGTTTCGAGGACTCTTTCTGCGCAAGTCCGACACGCCGAAACGAGTTCCCCGAACATGCGGAATTCATTCCTCAGTATGTTATCGAAGGAATACTCGCCGAGCATGTGGCCGCTCACCCGTTCGCGACGCTTAAGTTCGGAAACGAACTGATGGAATTCGCGCAGGACGATAACGGAGTCACGGCTACCGTACGGGACGCTTCTGGAGTGAGCCGCCAGATCGAGTCACGCTACATCGTCGGTGCCGACGGCGGACGAAGCTCGGTGCGGCGGCAACTGGGCATTCGAATGCAGGGCCGCAGCGATCTGGTGACATTTTCGACGCTTATACTTCGGTTACCTGGCCTGAAAAACGATCCGGCGCTGCCGAGGGCACTCTTCCACTGGATCGTCGATCCCGAGGCCACTTGCATTATCGGCCCGATGGATCACGGCGACCTTTGGTATTACGCCCGGGTTGCGGACAGGGAAACGCCGACCGCCGAACTGGTCGCGACAGTCGAACGAGCAATTGGTCGCGCCATTCCGCTCGAAGTGGCGATGCGGGACGACTGGGTGGTTCACAGTCTAATCGCGGAACGCTATCGTGAGCGTCATGCGTTCCTCGCCGGCGATGCCTGTCATCTCCACTCGCCCTTCGGCGGCCACGGAATGAATCTAGGCATCGGCGATGCCGTCGATCTCGGTTGGAAGCTTGCCGCTGCTTTGGAAGGCTGGGGGGGCGAGGGTCTTCTCGAAAGCTATGAGGTCGAGAGACGGCAGATGCACATGCAGGTGATCGAGAGCGCTACCAAAAACGTCTCGCATCTGTCGGATCGGTTCGCGGATACGCTTTTGCGACAGACCGGTCCGGAAGCCGATGCGGCTCGGGCGCGGGCGGCGGAAGAAATTGAGCGGCTCAAGGCACCTGAATTCCGTTCTCTCGGCCTCGTGCTCGGCAATCGCTATGAGAACTCGCCGGCTTTGGCGCAAAGGGAAGCAGCGTCGAAGCCGCTGGACGTCACGGTTTATACGCCAACCGCAGCCCCTGGACATCTGGCCCCACACGGCTGGCTCGACGACGAGACATCGCTGTACGATCTCTTTGGCAGTGGATTTACACTACTGGTTCTTTCGGGACATAGTTCCGGCATCGAAGAGTTCCTGACCGAGGCAAAGGCAGTTGCCCTCCCACTAGACCATGTGAAACTCGACCGGCCGGAACTTCGGAACCTGTATGGTGCTGATCTCGTCCTTGTGCGGCCCGACCAGCATGTCGCGTGGCGCGGCAACAGTATTCCGCCGTCCGGGCTTCTGATCAGCATCATGCGCGGCGATGCCGTAAACCAAAAGCCGTTGCATCACAGCGCGTAAGACCACGTTTTCGATTGTTCAAGAACCTGTCGGCGTGATTAAGCATCGCCGCAAAGGGAGGATGGTATGGCCAAAAAGTATCCTGTCGTTATAGACGTGCATTCCCATATTCGGGTTCCGGAAGTGGTGGAGTTCATGAAGGACTATCCCATCACCGCAACCGGCCCCGGAACCGACGACTGGTATGTGGAGAATTCGCGAAGCAATTCCAGCGCCAACATGATCCAGCTGGAGGAGAAACGGAAAGTGGTATCGACGCAGCCCGCAGTCCGCATCGGTCAGATGGATGACCGTGGGGTGGACATCCAGATCATCAGCGTCAACTTTCCCAACACCTGCCTCTGGATGGAACCTGAAATCGGCCTGACCGCAGCAAGATTGGCCAACTCAGGTATCGCCGAGTTTTGTGCCCATAAACCTGACCGCCTTCTCGGTATGGCGGCCGTACCCCTCCAGGATCCCGATCTCGCGGCGGCCGAACTGGAACGCTGCGTCACGGAACTGGGCTTCCGCGGCGCATGGATCAACTCTCACGTGCGGGCCAGGGACATCGGCGAAGCTCAGTTCCGGCCGTTCTGGAAGAAGGCCGAGGAGCTTGACGTTCCCGTCTTCGTCCATCCACTTAACGCTGTCGATTTCGACCGGATGAGGAAGTACTTCCTGTTCAACGCCATTGGAAATACGCATGAGGAGACCTTGGCGATGGCATCCCTGATTTACGAGGGGATTATGGATGATTTTCCAAAGCTCAAAGCCGGTATCTGCCATGGCGGCGGCTATCTTCCATATTATCCTGGCCGCGTCGATTATTGCTGGGAAACGAACCGGGGCGGCGCGCGCGACGCTGCGAAGGAAAAGCCGAGCAGCTATTTCAAGCGCTTCTATTACGACAGCAACACGTTCGACCTTGAAGCACTGGGCGTATTGATCAGGAACGCGGGCGTCTCTCAGGTCATGTATGGATCTGATTGGCCGGCTATACCGGAAAACTACTTCGAGCACATCGAAGCGCTGCGAGAACTGTCCGACGAAGACCGGCAGCGTATCGTCTGGAAGAACGCTGCAGAGCTTTTCAAAATTCCGGTCTAAAGCGACATGACAAAAGCGCGGCGATTTGATCGCCGCGCTTTTGCAAGATACTCCTTTCGTAGCGCCCGAGCGTCGGCCTTCATAACGAACTCCCATCCAACCTGTGAAAGTTCGAGACGGTATCGCGCATGACCATCTGGATACAGGTTTCAGCCTCGTTCGCCGTGATGATGCGATCTGAAAGCATCCCGCTCAAGGCTAGACCGAGCGCCTGACGTCCGGTGCGGTCGATGATCCAGGCCTTCTCTTCCCATCCGTGCAGCGGATTGGCTTTCGGTGGCGTCCCGGACAACATACCGAATACGCGGTCGGAGTATGCGTCGGTCCCATACATCAGCTTTTCCGGAAACCATTCCAACGCTTGTCGGATCTGATGCGCCAGGGAACGGGGATATTGGTAGATGTCGGCGCAGGAGAAGTCGTTGTAGACGTTCGTGAAGCCCATCAGCGCAACGGTTTCCGTCACAAATGGCCAGCCTCCATGAAGGATCATGAAACGCGTACCTTCGGCTTCGCGAAAAACGGACTCCATCAACAGCGGATTGCTGCCGGATATACCGAACTGCCGGCGAACACCATAACCCGTATGCATCTGGACGCCGAGATCGAGCCTTCCCGCCTCGATGACAAGTGCACGGAAAACATAGTCCTGAACCACCTTATGCTCCTGGGGAGGTAGGCTTCCGTCGCGGACGCCCCTGAGATATAGCGCAGAAACGTCGGATTTTTCATGCTTGCCGAAGGCGAGATCGCGGTAATACGGCGTGTTAAATTTTATACCCACGCCACCTGTATCCTTTATCAGCTTCAGTCCTTTAAAGACCACGTCATCCATGTAGCCGTCGAATGCAGGCGGGGCAGTTTCTAAACCCAGCGCCTTTCGCTTGCGCTCCATGGTCTCCGAGAGCAGCTTGGAGGGTCCACCGGGCATAGGTTCGCAGGCAAGCGGCCACAGCATCCACTCCACATGAGCGCACCATGGAAAGCGTGCGGTCGGCAAGGAGTTATGCATATCGCTGTTGATGTTGACCATGCGATCGATGTTGATGCGGTCGAGCACCCACGAATTATAGCCGGCACCCTTCTGTGCCATGAGGGCGGCCTTCCGCTCCATCAGGTCGGCGAGATGGGCTACGTCGAGATCGCGAAATTCGTAGTCCCAAAGGGCAGCCCAGGCATCCAGATATTCCGGGTTCTCTTGCCGCATGCGCTTCGGCAGCTCGTAATCGTATCGGTTGATGGGATGCTCCGGATCGCCCGGCGATTCCATTCCGAGCGGCAAAGGATGAGCATGATCGTCGATAGCTCCGATCGCCTCTATCGCCCGCATCAGGCCAGTGTCCATACCTTGTAGATGCATAACTTTTCCTCCCTATGCACTCAGCGCGGCTCACCCAAATGGGGGCGAGCCTTAATCAGTGCGACAATACGGGCGCAAGCCGGATGCAACAAGATAAAATATATTTTATTAGGTAATATTTTTAAAATTTCTGAATAGATACTTTCTTGAGGGCGTTGCGGGACATTTCAATAGGTACGTTGTCGCTCCGCGGCTTGGAGGAGGGATGGCCGTCAACATCGTAGCGGCTCATCAATTCCGTCCGGCGCATGAGCGACTACTCGGGCTGGTCGAGCAGGTACAGGTATGGATAGATGGCCTTCTCGATGCAAAGCGTTTCTGACGGTGAACTACCTCGCGACCTCTGGCGGTGACCGTTGGATGCCTCCAATCGGTAGTACGGCCGAGCATCGGCGCGTTATGCATCTAACTCACAAGGACGCGATGCCCGGCGCCAAGGTCCCGGTATTCCGGGAGCGGCATGGTGAATCCGACCGGGTGAACCGGCGATGACAGCTGCGCCAGCGACATTGTCGCCGACCGCTTCTTTTGCGGATCGGATTGGGCACCGCCGAAAGCAGCGCCTGCGTGTAGGCGTGGCGGGGATTACCGAAGACCTCGGCGCCTGGGCCGATCTCGACGATGCGGCCGAGCTGCATGCGCTGTCGATCCAAGTACCGACGCCGGCCTCCCGCTACCCCTCGATATTCGCCAATTCCATCTCTCTCCTTTAAGCCATAAGGCGGGTGTGCCCCGTCGGAGCTATGACTCATTCGACCATCCGGCGCCCTCAGGGGCATCAATGATCTGCAAGGCTTGCAGAAGCGGTCGGCCAAACTTGACAAATTTTCTTGCCAAAACCCTGATTTCCTTCAAATTTTCGTCCTTGGATTCAAGCTTGTTGCCGTCCCTCATGAGGCGTTCGCCAGTGCTGTCCAGGAAGTCCCACACATAGCTGGCCAAGGCCTCGGCGCCGTCTTTGCCGTCACTGGTAGCGAGCACGAATAGCTGTGTTATGTGGTTGAGCCCGATCCCGCCACCGGTCACCGGCGATACCATGTGATGCAGATCCATGCTGACAAGCGCCCGTTGCATGATGTGTCGGTTCAACGCCCTGCACTGCTCCTTGACCTTCTCCGAAGGGGTTTGGGCCGGGGCGGCAAAACCAGCTCCTGTGAGGACCGTCAGGAGATCAACGATGTCCTGAGGTTTGAGCTTTCGCAGCCTGGCGTGTTTGAAAAGTTCCTCGACACGTTTTGGTCTGTAGCCATCCTCGGCCAGGACCTCCAGGATCAAGTCGTATTTGCCGGCGGGCAGCGCCACTTCGCCTCTTGCACACAAGATCTTTTTCGGGACATCAATCTCTGGGACTACAAGCACGAATGCCAGCGCGTACCAGGCGTCGCGATGTTCCCGGCCCGGCAGTGATCTTGCTCCCTTTACGAAGATATCGGTGCGGAAGCGCCGGTTCACCAGATAGTCGCGGACCGTCTCACGCATGATCGGATGGCCGATCTGCGACACGAATTTAATGCCGTCCTCGTTGAGCTGGAACGCATCGATCCCGTCAAGCAGCCGTGCAGAGCCGACATATGTAAGCTTGGCCTCATCCAAGCTCCGGGCCATGTCGGAAAAATGCTCGAGATGCCAATCCGCATTCATATACTCGTGTCCGAGATAGTTGCGTCCCTGTTTACCCATTTGCTCCAGATGATGCTTGGCGAAAGGGTTGTCCCGAAAATAGAACGAGCCGGCCTTTGCGATCTCTTCCGCGAACTGCACCGCGCCTTCGATCATCTCGATCGGTCTCGACATCTTCCCGCCCCCATAGTCCTGGTAGAGGGACATCAGCTGCCGGATCGGTACGACTGGAGCCCAGCCGGGCAGGCAGTTATAGCTTATATATGCGAGACCGCCGGGCCGAAGTTTCCGCCGGATGATGTCGGTGATGATCTTGCGGTTCTTTTCCGAGATCCAGCTCCAGATGCCGTGAAGCGCTATTACATCAAAGTCCGGAAGATCCCTCCGGTTGGCAAACTCCTCGAAGGAATTGTCGTACAGGTGAATGTCGGCTCGGGACGCATCGGCCAGTTTGCGAGCTTCGACTGTTTGCGCTGGATTGAAGTCAGTACCCCAGTAGGTTCCGGAAGACGCCGCGGCGAGCATATTGATCGTAACCCCCTGCCCGAAGCCTAGCTCCAGATAGGACGGCGCATCGGGCAGTTGCGGCTCTACGGCATTGCATAGGCATGCCAGGCGCAACATGGCCGGGTTCATTTCCGGATAGTATCCATGCGTATAATTGAGGTCAGTGAAGTAGCCGTATGACCACGCCATCAGCGAGTCTCCAGGACACATTCAAGGCTCGTACCCGTCGTCCTTTGTTGTTGGTTTTGAAAAGAAGCAAGCGACATTGGCCGGCACCACGCGTTACAGGGGAAACCGACGTTGACGCATTCCCTTCCCGTCAAGGAAACCGTCATGGCCTCGACGCCTTGGAGCGAACCGGGGACCCGAGAATAATGGTCGATCGTCAATGGCTAAACCCCTTCTATCTATTTCTGCGGCTGCACCGATTATATTGATGGACGAGTCCCCTCAGCCAAACGGCTCGTCGGCGGATCCTGTGACCCGGCAGTCATCGCTCACCGACGCAGCTAGGTAGGGGCACGGCACAAGGACAAGGAGACGCGCGGCGTTTATGCGAAATTCGCGCCGGTCATCTGCAAGGATATATCCCAGAGCCGCGCCGCCGCGCCGCTATCCAGCGCCTGCCTCGGGGGTGTCTCCTCGACGGGATATCCGCGCATTCCGCCCATTCCGTCAGGTCCATAGTACGCGGCGTCCCGTGCCATCGGATCGGTCCCAGCATAGAGCGTTGGCAAGGCGCCTTGCCAAGCGGGTTGGAACAGGAAAGGCAGGAAACGGCGCAGCATTCCGGGCAGGCTCGACCGCCCCGAGCCGTTCACAATTAGGTCGGTGCGTGTGATGCCCGGATGGGCCGCCATGCTTTCAACGCCCCATCCCGCCGCCTTGCTGCGCCGGCTCAACTCCATGGCGAACATGATGCAGGCAAGCTTGGACTGGCCATAGACCCGCATCGGCTTGTAGCTGCGCTCGGCCTGCAGGTCATCGAAGTCGATCTCGGCGCCGCGCGCCGCCACGCTGCCGAGGGTGACGACGCGCGGCCTATGCCCACGCTTCAAGAGCGACAGCAGATGAGCCGTGAGGGCGAAATGGCCGAGATAGTTCGTTCCAAACTGGAGTTCGAAGCCATCGCTGGTCTCGCGTCGCACCGGCGGTCTCATGACTCCGGCATTGTTGATCAGAAGGTCGAGCCTGTCTTGCTCCTGCGCGAGCTGCGCCGCGAAGCTGGCGATCGACGCAAGGTCTGCGAGATCCACTTGTCCGAACCGCACCTGCGCGCCAGGCACGGTATGGCGGATCGCGGCCACGGCTTCAGCACCCTTTTGAGCATTGCGCCCGGCGATCACGACGCGGGCGCCGGCGCTGGCCAGAGCTAGCGCGTCCTCATAGCCCAGCCCCCCAGTGCCGGTCACCACGACCGCGCGGTCCTGTTGAGATGCAATATTACTGGCCGTCCACTTGGTCATTTACGATCCTTTCTTCTTGTAAGGCGGAGGAGGGCGAGCGAATCTTGCCTCGACGCACTATGTTCGTCTTCATCCTCAACATGCCAGTTGCGGCGCAAACCGCCATGCCTGAAGGCGCGAAAAACATGCCTGATTCTACGACCGTGTCTGCGAAGCAGCCATCGCTTGCAACCGATCCAGGTCAATCGTCCGACGGCTTCGGGCCGCATGAAAAACGGTGAGCCCGACAGCCGCCGAACCGTTCAGCCCGACGAAGGCACCCTTGTCAGCGTTCACATTGCGGCGCCGACAATCCACGGCCACCACAGGCCGGCCGTGAACATCGAGGTCGCAACGCGATGAAGGCGCTGAGGCAAGCAAGCAGCAGCACAGATGCCCCGCTATCGACCAGCACACTTCGGTTTCTTCGACTGACGCGGATGACCAATTCAGCAATGGCGAGATTGGGAACCTCGAAAAAGAACACAATGATCGCGTCGAACCAGCCGCTAAAGTCCGGCTCGCGACCGAACCCTCCGACCAGCGCGGACCAGAGCCATCTTCCACTCGATAAAGCCACGGCCCGATCGTCAGCGCGAACAGCTTGACCGCCCAGGCGCGATGCTCATCGCAATTGCCGGCCGGGCTCGGGCATAGTCCATGGCGGCGCACCATCCACCCGCCGTAGAAGCCAAAGCCCGTATCCATCAGCGGGCGCCGATCATACCTCTTCTCAATATGAAGCGAAGGCCATCAAGCCCGGCCAAGCCGGCCGAAGGGACCTCGGTTCGATCGAACCAACGATTGAGGGCGGGAACGCTGAGTGCCACCGCTTGGCCTGGCGAGTTCCCAACCAACGGGGGAGGAACTTCCCGCTATGGCGCTTGCGTGAAATCACACATCCATTGTGCGCTCCTCTTTCGAAGGCATGGCTGCTGCCCAGGGGTGGGTCGCGGATGCTTCTTTATGGCTTCATTGCGCGCGGCGAAGCACCATGGTCCGACCGAGAAGGGTGGTGCCCCTATAGGCGCGGAGTTCCAGTTTTCCGGTCACAAGCGTTGCTTGGGCGGAATGGGTCTGGCCTGTCGCTCCGCTGTAAAAATTCCCGCCTTCCCAGCGACGGTCAGCGGCATCCCACTTGAGGTTGGTCACGAGAACAGCTCGCTCCAGAGAACGGCTTCGGAGGTTCGGATCCGGATTGAGGGTGTCCTTCTTGAAGGTCTTGCCGTCAGCCTCGAGCAGAAGCTTTCCGTAGAGGACGCGGGCCGCATAGGTTTCTCCGGCGTCGAACATCTCAAGTTTGAGGTTGCCGTCCTCGGATTGCCATACGCCGACAATCTGATCCGGCGAGGAGGCCTGTGCGAAAGCCTCTCCAACCTGGAGACCTGTCATTCCTGCCGATAGCACTGCGGCCAGCAACGGGCCCATTAGTGATTTCACCATTCTATGCTTCCTTTTTTACGGTTTGGGGCGGACATCGACAAGAGAGTCGTGACGCGCAGACGCTGTGGATGCCGATGAGCCAGCGGCTCTCCTGGAAAGGAGCGCGGTCATGGAACCGGCCGGACACCTACCGGACCTTACGCCCGCAAAGCTACACGCTCGCTGCGCGGCGCCGAATGCCGAGAAGCTCAAATTTCCTGCCCGATCCTACAGTTGAGCAAGGTGAGGACGGCTCATCCCGGCTCGCGCAGCAGTTCGTGAAGAGGCGAAAAACCGGCCTTCGTTCGATCCGCCAATGCTGCCTCCTCTCCCTCCCGCCAGTGATCTGAGCAAAGCGGATCCCACTTGACATTTGTTTGGTACCTCACATATTTGCTAGGTAGCTAGCAAACTTGGAGCATGCGTTGGTGGATCGGGAGCGGAAAGATACAGATCGCGACCTTATCGGAGCCTGGACAAAGCGATGCTACTTCGCCGGACGGGCGGTCATGGACTCTGCCCTGCGTCCTTACGATCTCGGATCCGTGCAGTGGTACGTGCTCTACCAGCTCGCAACTGCCGGGCCGACCATGCAGCGTGATCTCGTGCGGTTGCTTACGATCGAACGCGCCACAATGACTGGCATCGTCGCGACCCTCGTGCGCAAGGGTCTCGTCGAGCAAGAGCCCGACAGGGTTGATCAGCGCCAGAAGCTTCTACGCATTACCGCCACCGGCGCGAAGTTGTGGGGCGAGCTGCCCGATCTCTCTTTCATCCGCTCGGTGGCGTTCGACGGCATCGACGAGGCCGACATCGCGGTCGCGGTCCGGGTTCTTCAGACCGCAACGGAGCGTCTCGAAAACCTGCTACAGAAAGGAACAGCGACATGACAGTCTTGGTAACCGGCGCAACAGGGCTCGTCGGAGCCCGCCTTCTTCCGCGCCTTGTCGAAGCAGCGGCGAATTGCCGTGTCCTGATGCGCGGCGGGAAGCAGGCGCCCCCCGGCGTCAGCGCGGCAAAAGCGGACCTCCTCGATCCCGCGTCCCTCATGCGGGCGGTGGAGGGCGTTTCGGCGATCATCCATCTTGCTGCGGTTTTCCGCACCCCCGACACCGATCTTATCTGGAAGAGCAACCTAGAAGGCACGCGCAACCTCATCGCCGCGGCAAAGGCGCGTGCGCCCGAGGCACGTTTTATCATGGCAAGCACGTCCAATATCTATGACGCGGACAGCCCGTGCCCAGGCCGTGAGGACAATGCGGCCAACCCGCAACAAGCCTATCCGGCCAGCAAGCTCGCCGCCGAGAACGCGCTGCGTGAAAGCGAGCTAAACTGGGCGATCCAGCGGTTCGGCTTCGTCTATGGCGACAAGGACGGACATCTCGAAGAGTTGCCGCGATTGGTCACAAACTTCAAAATGCAGCCGGCCCAAAGGATGAGCATGGTTCATCATCGCGACATCGCAACCGCCATGAACCTCGCCCTGGCCGGCGCTATGGATGGGCGCATCGTCAATATCGCCGATGAGGCGCCCACTTCGATCTACGAGCTTGTTGCGCTGGTCGGCGGAACAATGGAACCGTCTTCGGCACCGCTCGACAATCCTTGGCGCCTCCACATGGATGTCTCACTCGCTCGCAGTATTGGTTTTCGGCCAATCGTGAGGACCGTTTATCAGGCAATGCAGGAAAACCTGATGTGACGCCGCCCGCCGGCAGCTGACGGCCGGAGGCATATCCGCGCCACTCACAATGGCATTTCTTCGCAGCATATCAGGAGGGCCGCTCCGAACCGAAGCGGCAAGGAGCGACCTGCTGCAAACGGTGCCTAGGCTGTTCGCGCCTTGCGGCTGGCGTACTGGCTATACATGCGCTGGTGGTTCAGCGCGTCCTGCTTTGGGGCAACGCCGAACATCCGGGAATATTCGCGGCTGAACTGCGAAGCGCTTTCGTAGCCGACCTTGTAGGCGGCTTCCTCGACGCTTGCAGCGTCCGCGACCATCAGGCGTCTTGACTCAAGGAGGCGCAGCTGCTTCTGGAATTGAAGCGGCGTCACCGAGGTGAGCTGCTTGAAGTGCTGATGAAACGATGACGGGCTCATGCGGGCCACCTCGGCCATTTGTTCTACGCGCAGCGTCTGGGCGAAATTTGCGCGCAGGAAATAGATGGCCTTGGCAACCCGCATGAAATTCGATTCCGGCACGGCCAGGCTGCAGAGCTCGGCGCCGTGCGGGCCGGTCAGAAGCCAATAGCAAATCTCCCGCATGACAGATGGGTAGAGGATCGGAATTGCCTTCGGTGTCTGGGACATCCGGATCAGGCGCAGCACGCATTCCGCCAAAGGTTCGTCAACCTTTCCGACGAACACGGATGGACCGGGCGTGGCAGGCGAAACCGGCGGCGTCTCCAACTGCTCCAACACCTCGCGCAGCATGTTCACGTCGAGATCGATGGTAACACCGATATAGGGTGTCTGCTCACTTGCCTCGACAACCCGCCCGCTGGCCGGCATTTCCATGCTGACGACCAGGCATTCCATGGCGCCATAGCGGAGCGTCTCTCCGCCGAAGAGAATTTCCTTTGCGCCCTGAGCCACCACGCAGAGCGACGGGCGATAGATCTGCCGCATAGGCATCCGCTGCTGGTAGGAACGGATGATGTTGACGTTCTCGATCTGCGTCGGAAACAGGCCTTCACCGCCGCCCTGGTTTTCGATGTATGCGGTGATCCCGTCAAGCAGCGATGACGACACGCGAACCTCCGGTTGGTTTCGAGGCCAGCGCAGCACTCGCCCTTCAGCCGGCAACATATCGCCGCCTGTAGGAATAGGCAAGTTTATTGAGGTATTCGGCATTCTGGTCATGGAAGACTTCCTCTAGCTTGATGACGTCACTCACAGCCAGGGAAGCACCAAGCATGACAGAAACGGCCGCTTCGTCAATAGATAAGCACGCTGATCTGCCCACCATATCTACTGCGAGCGGCGATGAATACGTTGAGGGTCGGCGGGCCACAATGCTGCTTATTACGCTATTTCTTGTCAGCGCCACGTCCCAGATCGACCGGATGCTTCCCTTCGTCCTGGCCGAGTCAATCAAGGAAGAACTCGATCTGAGCGACACCGAGATTGGCTTGCTCACGGGCCTCGCCTTTGCGGTCTGCTACACGCTGCTGTCGATGCCCCTCGCCCGTGCCGCCGACCGAGGATCGCCCCGTTCCGCCCTCGTTTCATGCATCTTGCTCTGGAGCGCGATGACATTGCTCGGCGGCCTCGCCATGAGCTTCCTGTTCCTCGCCTTTACCCGCTTCGGTGTCGCTTTCGGTGAGGCCGGCGGAACGCCCTGCAGCCACGCGATCATCGCCCGGAAGATCCCACCCGCGCACCGCGGGCTGGCGCTCGGCATTTTCTCGATGGGCATTCCACTCGGCACTATGGTGGGTTTCGGTGCCGGCGGCGCTATCGGAGATACGCTCGGCTGGCGTACAGCGCTGGTAGGCGCAGGCGCCATGGGCATACTGATCGGTTTGCTGGCGCTCCTCGTCGTCGGTCCGACCCCACCGCTCAAGCGCTCGGCGGCCACTGGCGAACCTTTCCTGCGGTCGAGCTTGCAACTGCTTTCGTCCCCTTCATTTCGTTGGCTGTTCATCGGCTCGGTCGCACTCGGCTTCGCCGCAGCGCCGTTCTACGCCTTTGCAGTTCCCTTCCTGATCCGCACCCACGGCTTGAGCGCCAGCGAGGCTGGTTTGGCGTTCGGCCTGCTGCAAGGCCTGATGGGAATTTTCGGAACGCTACTGGGCGGGCGCCTGTTCGACCGTGCCGTTCGCTCCGGCACCGGGCGGGTACTCGGTCCGCCCGCTATCCTGTTCATGATCGCAAGCCTGACGACGACTGCAGCGTTGTTCGCGCCGGCCGGGTGGCTTTCCATTCTCCTTTTCGTGCCGGGAATGCTGTCCTTCGCCTTTCTGCTGCCGTGGTGCTTCGGTGCCGCCCACCTGATGGCCGGCAAGGGGAAAGAGGCTATGGCGACGAGCCTCGCGATGATCGGCTCCGGGCTTCTGGGGCCAGCGCTCGGCCCGCTTATCGTCGGCATGATCAGCGACGCGGCGACGGCGGCGCAGGTTCCAAACGGCCTTGGGTTCGGTCTGCTCACCGTCCCAGTCGCAAGCATCCTGACCGGCATCGCCATGCTGATCGCAAACCAGCGCATTGCTGCCTCGCTCCGGCGGCCGTGACTGCCTAACGCGGCCGTGGTCGTAACCCCAAGCTTTCACAAATTTCTGCGAAAGAGAGGCTCTTTGCATGTCCGACCCAGTAACGCCCGTCGCATCTTCCTGGCAGTCGCCGCCCCAGCGTCAGCAGGCCCGCGGCAATACCCCCCTGTGGACGCATCGACGAACCGGGGGATGTCGCCGACGCCATCGCTCTCCTGTGCGCGGGCGACAGCAAGTGGATCAACAGCCACCTCGTCTTCGCCAACGGAGGCTTCTTGTGATCCGTCGGGGCTGGTTTTGCGCCGCCGTGTGGCGCCGCAACGGGACGGACGATCAGCAACGCAACGCGGGCAATAACCAGGAGAAACTACATGGTTGAGTTGGTCGTGAATGGAAAGCCATTGAGCGTCGACGCCGAGGTCGACAAGCCCCTCCTCTGGGTGCTCCGTGAGGATCTCGGGCTGCTCGGCCCTAAATACGGATGCGGCATTGCCCAATGCGGGGCTTGCCGGGTCCTCATCGACGGAAAGTCCACTCCCTCCTGCATGACGCCAGTCGGTTCCATCGCGGGCGCTTCGGTGGTGACTGTTGAGGGGCTGGCTCAATCGGGCGGCATGCTCTCCGTCGTTCAGCAGGCTTGGATCGACGAGCAGGTGCCACAATGCGGATTTTGCCAACCCGGCTTCATCGTCGCCACCACGGCGCTGTTGGAAGCGACCCCGCGACCGACCGACGCCGAGATCGATGATGCGATCACCAATATCTGCCGCTGTGGGACCTACCCGCGCATCCGCCGCGCGATCCATCGCGCCGCCGACATGTTGGCCGAGCGCTGAGGAGACAGTCATGGCCCGTTTTCTCTCCCGTCGCGGCTTCCTGATCACCGGCGCGGCCCTTTGCGGCACCGCCCTTGTCGCCGCTGTCGGCGGCGTCGGCTATCTCGCCACCGTCGATGTCGACGGCCTTCATGGCCATCTCGACGGCGAGCGGGCCGCTCTCAATGCATTCCTCGTCATCCAGAGCGACGGCCGGGTGGTCGTCAATGTTCCGCGCACCGAGATGGGCCAGGGCATCCATACCGGCCTTGCCATGGTGGTGGCCGAGGAACTGGATATCCCTTTCGACGACCGCATCACTGTCGAATTCCCGACGGAGGCGCATCCGGCCTATTCCGTGTGGTTCAACATGCTGCAGATCCGCCCGGAAGAGGCATCCGGACCGGTTGTTTGGGTAGGTCGGCGCGTGCTGGGGCAACTGGGCTTCATTGCCACCGGAGCGTCAGGCTCGACGATGGGTATGTGGCACCCGATGCGCGTGGCCGGCGCTTCGGCCCGCCACATGCTGCTGGCAGCGGCGGCGGCGCGGCTGGATGTGCCGGCCGCGGAGCTTGCCACCGCCGACGGATTTGTTCGCCACGTGTCGTCCGGCCAGCGGCTGTCCTACGGCGAGCTTGCCCGCGAGGCCGCCCTCCTGCCACCACCGGATCGCCCAGCGCTGAAACCCGCCTCTGAATGGCGGATCATCGGCCGGTCGCAGCCGCGGGTCGATCTCCCTGCCAAAGTGCGGGGTGAGCCGGTGTTCGGCATGGACATCGCTCTGCCTGACATGGTCCATGCCGCCATTCGGCATGCGCCGGTCTTCGGAGCCAAGGTGGGCCGCGTCGGTAATGAGGCCGAGGTTCGTGCTGCGCCCGGCGTGCGTGACGTCGCCGTCATCGAGGGGCAGAAGGTGGCTGTGGTCGCGGCTTCCTGGTGGCACGCCGAGCAGGCCGCCTGGCTTCTCGATATCGAGTGGACCAAGACCGATGCGGACGGTGTCAGCAGCACCGAGATGTCAGCGCGACTTGGATCCGCGCTCGCAAGCAAGACCCCGTACGAGCATGTCAACGAAGGCGACACCGGTTCCGTAATCACAAATGCTTCGACGGTGGTCGAGGCGGATTACACGGTGCCATTCCTTCCCCATGCCTGCATGGAGCCGATCAATGCGACTGTTTTCGTCCGCGACGACTTGACCGCAGAGGCCTGGGTCTCCTCGCAATCGCCGATGGCCGTCCGGCAGGGCGTTGCCCGTGGCGCGGGGTTGGCAGGAGTCGAGCCAACCTCGGTGACCTGCAACATCACGATGAACGGCGGCGCCTTCGGCCGGCGCAGCGATCAGGACGTGGTGGCCGAGGCAGCTTTCCTCGCGGCGCGGCACCGTGGGCGGCCGGTCAAACTGATCTGGTCGCGCGAGGAGGACATCGCACGCGGACTATTCCGCAGCCATGCAGCCGCCCGACTGCGCGCTGCCCTCGGGCCGGACGGCCTGCCGGTTGCCTATGACGCGCTTGTCGCGACGCAATCAGTCATCGAATCGGTCGCCAGCCGCAACCTCCCCGTCAACCCCGGTCCCGATGGGGATCGCATTTCGGTCGAGGGGTTGGACAAGTTGCACTACGCCGTCCCCAACCGGCGGATCCGCAGCCAGCATGTGCCGAGCCACATGCCGATCCACTTCTGGCGGTCGAACGGCTTCTCGTTCAACACCTTCTTCACTGAAAGCTTCATCGATGAATGCGCCCTGGCTGCTAAGGCGGATCCTTTGGCCTATCGCAGGGCACTTCTTCGGGACAGCCCGCGCCACCTCGCCGTGCTCAACCGCGTGGCCGCGTTGGCCAAATGGGGCACCCCCATGGCGCCAGGTCGCGGGCGCGGCATCGCCATCGAGGAGTGCTATCGCAGCGTCGTGGCGCAGGTGGCCGAGGTGACGGTGGCCGCAGACGGTGAAGTCAGAGTGGACCGCGTATTCTGTGCAATCGATGCGGGGCTCGTAATCAACCCCGACGCTGTGATCGCCCAGATGGAGGGCGGCATCAGCTTCGGCGTGACGACCGCGCTGATGAGTGCCATTTCGCTCGATGCCGGCGCCGTCGTCGAATCGAACTTTCACGATTTCCCTATGCAGCGTCTGGCCAACGCGCCGGCGATAGAGGTCGCGATCGTCGACAGCGGCCTGCCGCCGGGCGGGGCGGGCGAGCCGGGAATCGTACCGGTTGCCGGCGCGATCGCCAACGCCATCCACGCAGCCACGGGCCGGCGGATACGATCGTTACCGCTGGCCGTCACCGAGACCGTCGACGAACGCCGAACCCGGACCGTTTTGCCCCCCGTCGCGACGTGAGGCGTGTGTGCTCGCCTCGGATCAGGAAAGCTCATGCTCGACGAGCCGCGGCCTCAGAATCATCGGAGGCGGCCCACCTCCCTTCAGGTCGCGCGGTCCACATCCGGCGAAAGCTGCCCCAGTCATCGATCGAAGAGGAATGGAATTATGGATTTTGATCCGGTAGCAGCCATCATGGCGTGGATCGGCGCGTATGGGCTTGTTGGTCTTTTCGCCATCGCGCTGGCCGAGCGCTTCGTGCCGGTCATCCCATCCTACGGGCTGCTGCTTGCGATCGGAATCGGCGCAGCGGACGAGGCCTGGTCGCTGCCCGCTGCATTCCTTTCAACGGTCGCTGGCGGTATGTTCGGCTGCGCAGCCTTGTTCTACACCCTGCGTGGGTTGGGCACCACGCGGTCCGTGCGCCTCCTGAACAGAGCTGGGCGGATCTTCGGAATGTCAGTCGATCGCATTCAGCGCGGGACTTCGTCATTCCGCCGGAACCAGGCAACGCTTGCGTTCGCTCTCCAGCTCGTCCCCACCGTCCGGCTGTTCGCTCCGGCCTTCGCCTCCATTCTGCGCGGAAGAGCACGAAGCGTCCTCGTGGCATCGGCCGCCGGCATCGCCGTCTGGAACGGGCTGTTCATCGGCATCGGCTTCTACGCCTCCCACACGATCGAGACGGGGAACATGACGGTCCTCGCTTTGGCAGCCCTGGGCTGCCTGCTCGTTACGGAAGTAGCCCTATTCTGGCTCGCACGATGGGTTCGCGCCCGTAGCAGACGGGTGCGCGCGCTATGCCAAACCTGATGACATCTGGCGGGGGCGCGCAATCGACAATGCCACAAGCCCAAGAACATGTTCAGGGTGATATCCAATGAAACAGCAGCGTTGACGATGCTGTGGCACTGCATGAGGTCGATCGTGTCGCGCCAGATACGCAGCCTCGACTGCTCGAAACTTGCCACAGCATGACTCTCGTCGCCGAGATATTCGCCGGTCGACCAGATTTTGTTGGCGACGAAGATCTCGGATGCCTCCGGGGTGCCCGCAAGAAACGCGCCAACAGAAACTTCCGCCGATCCGTAGAGGGGCGACGTGTCGATGACCCGACCACCGCCCGCGACGTAGCGCCGAAAGACCTCGCCAAGGCGCCTGCGGTCGTCACCCGGGCGGGCGTCAAAGGTCAAGAAGGTGCCAAGACCGAGTGTGGTGAGGGTCTGCTGCGTTCTCGGAATCGTTCGCGTTCGTGCGGATTTCGGGGCAGCCGTCGCCGGCACGCCCGTCTGGCTCTGGGCGTTGGCACCACCGGGAATGAAGGGTGTTGCAGCCAGTATGGTGGCCCCTGTGCCTAGAGCACCGACGAAGCCGCGCCGGCTTACACCGGAATTCTGCTGTCCGCTCATGCAATAGTCTCCTTTATTGAAAGCTTACCCTAGGCACGGACCTCTGCGCATCGCGGGCTGGGTGGCCGAACCACCTAGAACAGACCTTCGATGCGGATCGGCGGCTCTCGAAGACGCCGCCCAGTGGCATGAGAGATCGCGTTTGCGCGCACGACGGCTAGGTCACTGCCGCTAAGCGACGTGCGATGACCGCTCCGACCCGCGAGGAGCCGATGGCGCGGCGAGTTTGGATGGCTGACATACCCGTGGTTCAGACCACAAAGTCGAATCGTGCGAACTGACCGTCGCCTGCGGGGCTAATGGTCATGAGCAGCGTTTCGTCGAAGATCCGGTCGCGCGCATTGCCCGGCTCGCCTGGGAAAAACAGCTGCGTCGTCAGGACAACTCCGCCCGGACGCTGAACCCGGAAATGAAAGTGGCGCGTGCGTCCCGGATACAACGCCGGCACCACGGTGTTGAACCACCAGCGTCCCTGCTCGTCGGCGAACTGATGCCCGCGCAGGCGGAAGCCCGAACGATCGTACTCGCCGTTTTCGTCCGCCTGCCAGATCTCGACGAGGCTACGCGGCATGAGGCGACAGCGATCATCGAGGACGTAGCCGGCCACGGTGATGCGGTCGCCGCGGGGCGCCTCCAGATATAGATCCTGTTTCAGAGGTGAGTTCGGCTTGAAGAACGGGCCGGCCTCGCGGGCAGGCGTCGGTTCGTCTCCATCGGTGCAAGCGCGCGTCAGCGGCAGCGACGGCGCCTCCTGTCCGAAAGCGACCGCTCCGGAAAGCGGCACGAGCGGCATGGCGAGAAAACCCGAAAGAAGTGCGCGCCTTGATGTCGTCATTGCGGGGCCCCCGTTGCTCACCGAATTAGAACTGCCAATTGACCGGGACCCAGGCATAGGCCGTGTCGGTCTTGAGTATGCGACCGAGACCCGGGAATGGATAGTGGAAGCCGAGAACGAGAAGCCGGTCTGCCGCCGCCATGTCGAAGATGCGGCCGCGGGATGCAAGTGCGGTGTCCTTGTCGCGATCCGGCCCAGGCGTCCATGGCCGATCGACGTTGACGATCGGGTGGTAGGCGAGATCGGCGGTCAGCAGGAGCTGATCGCCCCCCGATTGAACAAGGAAGTTTGCCATGCCGGGGGTGTGGCCGAATGCTGGAAGCGTGGTCAGCCCGGGTACGATCTCCGCGCCGGCTTCATACAACTCGATCCCGTTGGTGACCGGTTCGACGCTCCGCTTAATGGCGGCTGCGAAATTGCGACGGAAATCCTCGGGCACCGGCATATAGGAAAGGTCGGGATCGTTGCGGACGAAGAAGTCCCAGTCTGCCCGTGGGGCAAAGATTGCCGCGCGTGGGAAAGCCTTGCCGCCGTCCGCGGTTCGAAGGTTGCCCACATGATCCGGATGCGTGTGGGAGACCACTACGACGTCGATGTCCTCGGGCCGCAAGCCGATAGCCGCCAGGTTCTCGAATATGCGGCCACCTTGTGGTCCCATGGTCTGCCCGGCTCCGGCTTCGAGCAGAATTCTGCGGCGGTTCGTCTCGATGAGCAGCGTGTTGAGGTTCAGCGTCAGGCGATCAAGCGGCAGGAAGGCGCGCTTCAGAACCTCCTGCAATTCTGCTTCCGGCGCATTGCTGGCATAGACGCGCGGAGGGCCGCCGATCAGTCCGTCGCTCAACACAGTTGCTGAGATGTCGCCGACGCGAAAGCGGTAATGGCCGGCATTGCGTTGTTTTGCCTGTTGTGTGTCAGGTGCTATTTGCGAGAGGACCGCAGCGGTCGGCAAAAAGAAAGCCGAGGCGCCGGTCGCGGCTGTCAGCATGATCTTGCGGCGATTGAGTGTGAGTTCGCTCATAGTTTTGATCCCGTTGATATATCTGCTGGCAGTTCCGCTCGATTTGAGCGTCGGCAGCAAGCGCCGCGATTATCGCCGCCTCGCTTATGTTCTCCAAGGATGACACAGCTGGGGCGTGCGGATAAGCTAACGAAAACGGATCAACCTATTAAGCAGGACTTAGCAATGCGACCGCTACGGCTAGACAGCTTAGAGATCTTCGAGGACGTCGTGCGCTGCGGCGGGTTTAGAGCCGCTGCACTCGGCAGGGGCGTTTCGTCATCCGCCATCAGTCAATCGATCAGCGTCCTCGAGGAAGCGCTGGGCATTCGCCTGCTGAATCGAACGACACGCAGCGTCGCGCCGACGGAAGCAGGCGAGCAGCTTTTCGAACGGCTAAGGCCGGCGCTTCACGACATCAGAACAGCGATCGACGATCTAAATCAGCTTCGCGAGCGCCCATCCGGCACCGTACGGATCAATGCACCAGGTCCGGCCGCCGACCATATTCTCTGCCCCCTGGCCTTCGAGTTCATGGAAATTTATCCCGACATCCATGTCGAGATCGTCAGCGATGCTGCGATCATCGATATCGTGGAGCAGGGTTTCGACGCCGGTGTGCGCTTCGGGAACCAACTCGCCCAGGACATGATCGCAATGCCCCTCGGTCCCGCCCTTCAATATGCCATCGTGGCCTCGCCCGATTATCTTCGCAGGCGCGGTCGCCCTGACTCGCCGCTCGATCTCCTGCAGCACGACTGCATTCGTCGCCGTTTCCCCGGCGGAACCATGGCGATGTGGAATTTTGAAAGAGACGGCGAAGAGATGGAAATCGCGCCGAACGGTCGGTTGACGCTGAGTTCAGCGCAACAAGAACGGCAAGCCGCGCTAGCGGGATCGGGAATTGCTCACCTGTTCGAAGATTACGTCCGTGACGATATCCAACAAGGCAGATCTATCGAGCTGCTCAGCGACTGGAAAAAGAAATTGCCGAGTTGGTATCTGTATTATCCGAGCCGGCGGCATACGAGCGCAGCCGTGCGGGCTTTCCTCGAATACGTCCGTAACCAGAGATGGTAGTCAGAGAAGCCGGGCGGGCGGAAGAAGCCGATAAATCCGTAGATGCGGGCGAGTTCGCATCCGCCTGCATCTACCACCTTCGCCACTGTCGGGAAAACAGCTGAAGTAGCGAGTTTTGGCGCCGTGGCGTTTCAGCAGATCAAGTAGCTTAGGATTGACATCTGGGGCCATCATCGAACTGGCCGGCAACCGCTCGCCTCGCCGCTTCGGACACTTAGAGGCTTCATTAAGTCATAGCTACGGGACGTTATCTTTACAGGGATCTCTGCACGGCGTCACAACACTATTTCTTTTCGAGAGGGCCGCTCTTATCAAAGACTATAAGGAGCGCCTCCTCCGACGCGCGCCTTACGCGCAACGTACTGTGCGGCTGGCATATTCGCTATACAGGCGCTGTTGGTTTATCGCATCACGCTTCGGCGCAACGCCAAACATCCGGCCATATTCGCGGCTGAACTGCGAAGCGCTATCGTAGCCGACCTGATAGGCAGCCTCTGCTACGCTTGCAGCTTCAGCCACCATCAGTCGCCTTGCCTCGAGAAGGCGAAGCTGCTTTTGGAACTGGAGCGGCGTCATCGAGGTGAGCGCCTTGAAGTGCTGATGGAACGACGACGGGCTCATTCGCGCGACCTCGGCCAGATGCTCCACATGCAGCGTCTGGGCGAAGTTCGTGTGCAGCATGGAGATGGCTTTCACGACCCGCTCAATATTCGATTCGGGTAACGCCAACCTATAGAGTTCGCCTCCATGCGGGCTGCTCAGAAGCCAGAAGAAGATCTCGCGTATGATGGAGGGGTAGAGGATCGGAATCGCTTTCGGCGTCTCCGACATCCTGACAAGACGCTGGATGCAATCCGCCAGATGTACATCGACCTGGCTCACGAACATGCAGGGACCGGGGCTGTCAGGTGGAACAGGCGGCTCATCCAATTGTTCAACCACCTCGCGCATCACCGTCACGTCCAGATCTATTGTGACGCCGATATAGGGCGAGCTGGGGCTGGCTTTGATGATCCGCCCGCTGGCCGGCAGTTCCACGCTTACGACAAGACACTCCATACCGCCGTAGGACAGCATGTCATCGCCAAAGAGGATCTCTTTTCCTCCCTGGATCACGACACACAGCGATGGCCTGTAGATCGCCCGCATCGGCATCATCATTGCTTGACAGGAACGGACGATGTTGAAGCCGTCGATCGGCGTCGGAAACAGGCCCTCACCGCCACCCTGACCCTCGATGTAGGCGATAACCGCCGCAAGAAGCGATGACGACACGCAAGCCTCCGGTTGGCTGCGATGCCAACGAAACACACAATCCATATCCGGCAAGGGATCACCCTTTGCGGCAATAGGCAAGTTTCTTGAGAGTTCTGGCATTCTGTTCACGGTGCACTCCATCTAGCCTGAAGGTGCCAAACAAGCGAGGAGTTCGCCGAGCATGACAGAAACTGTTTTCAGGTCAATAGATGTTCAACCGGGTAAACTACCGGGCGTCTAGGGAAGGGGGCCAGTCTCGACTGGCCCGCTGACCGCAGACCGAAGCGCCGCTGCTTTCCTCCGCCAACACAAACGGCATTGCCGCACACGCCGAACATATCGGGCGCGGCGCGCCCCCGTGCTGCCTGCGCAACCTTACCGAACAAGTCTTGAAACAGCCTCAAGAAAGGAGACTTTTGAAATGTCCGATACTGATAGCTCCCGCCGCACTTTCATGGCCCTTGCGGCCGCTGCGCCTGCTGCTCTCGCGCTGACGAGCGTGGCTTCGGCCCAGACGTCCGCAGTCGGCACAGGCCCGCTGCCCGGCCCCGGTCGGGCCGCGGTCGTTACCGGCTCATCGAGAGGCATCGGCGCCGCCACCGCGAAGCGTCTGGCCCGCGACGGCTATGCCGTGACCGTGAACTACCTCACCAACCGCGACCTGGCCGCTCAGGTCGTGGCCGATATTCAGGCGGCTGGTGGTCGCGCTATCGTTCGCCAAGCGGACGTGGCAGATCCCGCAGCGGTCAAGGCGCTTTTCGACGCCAATGACGAGGCTTTCGGTGGCGTCGATGTGGTGGTCAACAATGCCGGGATCATGAATGTCGGCCCCTTTGCTCAAATGACCGACGCGGCGTTCGATCGAATGATGGCCACCAATGTGAAGGGAAGCTTCAATGTATTGCGCGAAGCGGCTCGACGGACGCGTGACGGGGGCCGGATCATCAGCCTCAGTTCTAGCATCATAAAGACGCCTCCCCCGGCAACTGGCGCATATGCGGCCACAAAAAGCAGCCAGATGCTCTTTTCCAGCGTCCTCGCGAAGGAACTGGCCGGCCGCAACATCTCAGTCAATTCTGTAGCGCCCGGCGCAGTCGACACGCAACTCCTCCGTCAGCACGGTGAAGAAGCACTCCAAGGAATCCCCGAGCAGACTCCGCTCGGTCGCCTGGGACTGCCGGAAGACATCGCCGGCGTTATCGCTCTTCTTTGCTCTCAGGACGGTGCCTGGATCGATGGTCAAAATCTATTCGCGAACGGCGGCCTAGGCTAAGGGAGAGCAACCGGCTTGCCCGTGCCAACGAAGCCGCTAAGCGCCGTCCCCGATGGCACAAGCTGAATGCAATCAAAATCGGATCGGAGGGCCACTGCACCCGGTCTCGAAGATCCGCAAAGGAGATCGCTGGATACCCCCATCAGCTGGCGATCTCCAAAGCCACCGAAGACCGTTTCCCGATACCGAGCTTCGGTGGCTCCATCCCGTCGCAACGAGTAGAGACGAAGCTTGTGGGCTTCGACCGGCGACTGCATTCGGGCCTTGATCAACGCCTATGGCTCCATAAGTCGCCTTGCCGTTTCACCCCGGAGTGCTTCATGCTGATGCTACCGTAAAGGCCAATGTCTTGACCTTCCGTACGGGCTCGCCGAGCGCATAGAGGCGTATAAATCAATCTATATCCTTAATATGGTATACGCCTGCGGGGGCCTAAGCGCGCAGCCCTGGAAACTTGTCAATCTTGATAGGACTTGAAACAAACCCCTTTGTTTCGCCAGGCACCTGATAATTCATCTATCGTTGATGTCCGAAACGGAACGAATTCCCATGATCAGATCGCCGCGGGCCGCGGGGATCACTTCCAATGGGTGGCTCTCGGTAGCAGCCTGTTTCTACGTGAGGGCGCAATTATCCGCTGGTTGGTACAATCCGACTCCCATTACTTCCAGAACCGCCGATCTAATTGTTGGCCTCGTTAGCGGCCCGTGCCTCTTCGGCTACAAGCCCTGTGAACACGCCGAGATCGAGAGGAGCTCTGCGTGCCCGCGTTCTTCAGAGTGAACTGTCCGAAATGCGGCCCGTTTGATATCGTCTCGATTTCAATCGTCCCTGTGCAACATAAGGATGACGGCGTCGCTGCTCGAGTTTTCCTGGAAGTGGCCGACCTAGCTTGGCGAGACCCGCGAGCCTGATCGCCGGTCTACACGGTTGACACGATCTACGACATTACGGCCCTGCCAGAAAGAACCCGTTCGCGTGCTTGATCTCTACTCCGCAGGCACGTCCGCGGTCGAGTGAGAGCGAGGTGATCTCGAGGTTCTGATGCTCGCCAGAGTTCGCATTGAAACGTACAACATCGGGATGAAGAATATGCCGAGAAATGTCGCGGAGATCATGCCACCCATCACCCCGATACCAATCGCATTCTGACTACCAGCGCCGGCGCCTGAGGCGGTTGCCAGTGGCAAGACCCCCAAGATGAACGCGAAGGAGGTCATAAGGATGGGTCGGAGGCGTTGACGCGAAGCCTCGATTGTCGCTTCCAGAAGACTCCTCCCCTTCGACTCCTCTGATGTCGCAAATTCAACGATCAGGATCGCGTTTTTTGCTGTAAGACCGATCGTCGTAAGTAGCCCGACTTTGAAGTAAACGTCGTTCAGCTGGCCGAATTGCGTCGCTGCTATCAGTGCCCCTAAAATGCCCACCGGAACTGAGAGCATGACGGAGAATGGAATTGTCCAGCTCTCATAAAGCGCAGCGAGTGCCAGGAAAACGACAACCACCGAGATGATGTAAAGCTGAAGAGCCTGATTGCCTGCAAGCCGCTCCTCCGCTGAAAGGCCAGTCCACTGATGGGAAAAACCCTCCGGCAGATCGTCAACCATGCGATCGACTTCCTGCATCGCTTGACCGGAGCTCACTCCGGGAGAGGGAGAACCCTGCAGCTGCACCGCTGAGACACCATTATATCGCTCCAGCCTCGGCGAACCAAAGCTCCATTGTCCGGTCGAGAAGGACGACAGGGGAACCATTTCACCTAGGTTATTGCGGATATGCCACCGCTCGAAATCCGCCGGCTGCATGCGAAATTCCGCGTCGGACTGCACATAGACGCGCTTCACGCGGCCACGGTCCAGGAAATCGTTGATGTACGTGCCTCCCCACGCCGTAGTCAGCGTCGTGTCGATATCTGAGAGTTGGATGCCCAACGCGCTCGCCCGGTCACGATCAATGGACACGGAGTATTGGGGAGTATCCTCCTGCCCGTTTGGACGAGTCCCCGTCAGTCCTGGATTTTGCGAGGCGGCACCCAACAGTTGGTTGCGAGCAGCCATGAGCGCTTCGTGGCCGGCATTGCCAGTGTCGCGGAGAAAGAAATCAAAGCCGCTATTGTTACCGAAACCTGGGATCGCAGGGGGAGCAAGCGCGACCACACGTCCATCGGATATCTTCGCAAAAGCGACCATGGCCCGTTGCGCAATCGCCGCCGCGCTGGATTCCGGGGTCTGCCGTTGCTCAAAATCCTTAAGGGCCACGAATACGGTTGCGACGTTCTGGCCTTGCCCGCCAAAACTGAAACCCACCGAACCAAATATCCCGTCAACGTAATCACGTTCATTCGTTAAGTAGTGTTCGATCACCTGATCAAGAACCCGCCGGGTTCGGTCAGCCGTTGCGCCCGGTGGCAGCTGAACCGCGGTCACGAGGCGTCCTTGATCCTCTTCCGGAAGAAACGCGGACGGCAGCCTCGCGACCAGAACGCCAACGCCAGCCGCGACGGCGATAAACATGACGAGGCCAGTAACAATGCGGCGAAGCAGGGCTGCGGTGGCACGTTGATAGACACTGGTGAAGCCAGCAAATCCTGCATTGAACAATCGAAAAGGCAAAGCCTTCGCCACTCCATGCTTTGGTTTGCTGAGCAGCGAGGAGCAAAGAGCTGGTGTCAGCACCAGCGCGACAAGAACAGAAAGGACCATTGCCGTGACAATCGTCACTGAAAACTGCCGGTAGATGATGCCGACGGAGCCCGAGAAGAACGCCATCGGAATAAACACCGCGGCAAGAACGGTTGTGATCCCTATGAGAGCGCTGCTGATCTCGCCCATCGACTTGATTGTTGCCTCGCGCGGGCCGAGATCCTCTTCCTCCATCACGCGCTCAACATTCTCGACAACGACGATGGCGTCATCCACCAGCAGGCCGATCGCAAGCACCATTCCGAACATCGTCAGGGTGTTGATGGAATAGCCGAATAGCCCCAAGACGGCGAATGTCCCCAGCAGCACGACTGGAATGGCAAGCGTGGGAACGATGGTGGCTCGGATATTCTGCAGGAACATGTACATGACAACGAAGACGAGCACGACGGCTTCGATAAGGGTGACCACCACACCTTCGATTGACAATCGCACGAATGGCGATGTGTCGAATGGGTAATGTACATCGACGTTCACCGGGAAAATCACACGTTGCCGCTCGATCTCGGCACGTATTCCTTCGGCCGTCTCCAACGCGTTCGCCCCGGACGTGAGTCTGAAACCGATCCCTGCAGCAGGCATGCCGCTGTACGTGCTTGAATTGGTGTAGCTCTCGGCTCCCAGCTCAACCGTCGCAACATCGTTCAGGCGGATCACGGAACCGTCAGCAGCGCTATCCAGGATGATCGCCTCGAACTGCTCTACGGTTTGCAGACGGCTACCGGCCGTCACCGTCGCGTTGAGTTGCTGGCCACGTCTTTGCGGTAGGGCTCCCAGTTGCCCCGCGGAGACCTGAGTATTTTGTGCGCGCACCGCCTGCGTCACGTCGCTCACCATCAACCTGTGCTGAGCCAACTTGTCGGGGTCAAGCCAGATGCGCATTGCGTAACGATCCGAGCCTAGAAGCCGTGCCTCACCAACGCCTGGTACACGTCGCAACGTGTCCATAAGGGAAGTATCAATGAAGTCGGCGATATCGTTCCCGTTTAAACTTCCGTCCGAAGACGCGAAAGCTGCAATCAGGAAAAAGCTTGCGGTCGATTTCGAGACAGTCAATCCGCTATCCAGGACCGCCTGCGGCAACCGCGCCTCAACGAGCTGAAGATTGTTTTGCACCTGCATTTGCGCAACGTCGGGATCGGCCTCGCTGGTAAATGTCAGCGTGATCGAAACCTCTCCGGTCGCCGCGGAGCTCGACGAGATGTAGTCGACGCTGTCGATCCCGGTCATGCCTTGTTCGATTACCTTTGTAACCGAATCCTCAACCGTCTTAGCGTCAGCTCCGGGATAGTTTGCGGTAATTCGAACAGCCGTCGGCGCGATCTGCGGATATTGGGATATCGATAACGTCGGGATCGACAGAGCCCCCGCCATCATGATTGCCATGGCAAGGACGAATGCAAAGATAGGCCGTTCGATGAAGAAGCGGGACATAGAGGTATCTCCTACTGAACAGCCGAGGACGGCGAGCTTGCTGGAGCGCGGGCGTCACGCATTGGCTCGCGCGGCGATGCGGGTGCTTCCGAAACGTTTCGCACCTCGCCCGTGTCATCTTCGACGACTACAGCCTTTATCCGAACCTGTTGTCCCACTGCCGCTCGTTGAAATCCCTCCACAACAACACGATCACCCTCGGCCACACCATCAGTGACAAGCCAGTTGTTCCCGACAGTGCGATCAACGCTCAGAATACGCTCCTCAATCTTCATCCCGTCGGTTACGAATCTGGCGGTTGCTTGTCCGCGGGGATTACGGGAGACAGCGCGTTGTGGCACGAGGAAACCGTTTTCGACAAAGCCCTCTTCAACCAGTGCACGCACATACATACCCGGCATCAGGATTCCTTCCGGATTGGGAAAGACGGCGCGCAGCGAAACCATGCCGGTTGATTGCGACACTGCTGATCCAGAAAACTGCAATTTGCCAGGATGCGGATATCGCGCGCCGTCCTCGAGCTTGAGCTCGACCGGTACAAATTCACCGTTTGATCTGATGTCATTTGATGATCGCGCTCTATTCAACGCGAGAAGGCTAGCACTCGACCTCACAAGATCGACGTTGATGATATCGTGTCGGCGAATAACAGTTAAAGGGGTCGCTTGGTCCTGTGTGACAAGCGCGCCTTGAGTAACGGTCGAAGCGTCCACGCGCCCATCAATCGGCGCTACGATCGTGGTATAGCCAAGCTCGATGCGGGCCGTTTCCAGCGCTGCTGTTGCCGCTGCAACGTCCGCCTCGGATTGGAGCAATTGAGTGCGCGCCTCGTCAAGCTCCTGCTGGCTGACCGCATCATTTACGCTCAGCCTCTGGTAGCGATCAAACCTGGCCCGAGCGCTCGGCACGGCGCTCTCAGCCCGTTGCAGGGCAGCCTGCGCGTTTCGATAGGCGGCCTCAAAGGGAGTTGGATCGAGTTGGTACAGGACATCTCCGGCATTGACGAAACCGCCTTCCTCGAAAACTCGCTCGCGGATCGTGCCTGTCACTCGAGGTCTGACCTCAGAGATCAGATGGGCATTTGTTCTTCCCGGTAATTCACGCTTGAGCGTGACCGCCCTCTGCTGCAGTTTCTGAACGCTTACTTCCGGAGCTTGACCCTTGGCCTGCTGCTGGGCCGCGACTTCGGCGTTGCAACCTTGAAGGCCGAAGGCCCCCCATAGAACAAGTATCAAAAGTGGGATTGTTCGGTAACGTCGGATCATTCGAGACACCATGTATTAGGGGCGGGAAGCCCGACGCGAGCGTTGCTCTCATGGGCAGTCAGGGAAGGGTAACGGGGAGATGTCGCGCTGATGTGCCGGAAATCCCCGTAAATGTATCAATGTGTGATCGAGCCATCACGAAGGAAGCCCGAACCGCATCGATAATGTTGCGATGCGGCAGTTTCCGACAATTTCCCTGTTTTGCGGCACACGCGTGCGACAAACGCCTTCTATGTTTGGGATGCGTCCAGGAGACGCTATCGAAACTGAAGGAGAAACTCATGACCAAGATCTTCCTATCCACCGCTATCGCTGCTCTGCTGGCTTCGGCCACGTTCGCCGTCCCGGCACTTGCCGAGGGTGACTATTATGAAGGCGCCTCCAAGAGCGGCGGCGCGTCGCCGCGTTCTGCCAATCCTCTGCGGGCCGACAGCACCAGGACCTTCGGCTATCCGAACCAGACCGGCCAGTCGGTGTTTGGCGAGACCACCCGCGATGATCGTCGCCCGTTCGACAGCGGCGACTATTATGAGGGCGCCAACCGTCCGAACTAACAGCTCGCAGTTCATTCAAGGCACCGTCCGCGGCAAGGTCGCAAATATTGCCGCGGCGGCCCCTCTCCGGCCTGAACAGAATTCAGGCGGATGAGCGGGAACCCAAGTTATCAGTTCCGCTGAATTACCGTCTCGGAAGTTCATGGGTAGGGCCGATCCCCGTCGCAGCCTGGGGCGGTTGAACAACTTCCTCAGCGCGATATGCCGGCCCTCGCCTAAATATGCGCTCGAAGGCCCGTCAAAGGGCATTGGCGTTGCACGACAGACACCGGAACAGCGATCATGCCCTGAGACTGAAGGCATCGAAGCCAGCAGATTACGTTGCTTCTGGAGGGAGGCGATTGCTGAAGTTGGATGGCGGCTTTCCGCATAGGTGGCTGACCCGGCCCCTTTCGACACGACCTAAAAGAAATATGACAGCTCCTGCCCGCTTCACGTTTGGTGCCGAGGCCACACTTTATCACAACCGCTATCGAATCGGAAACTGGGTCACAGAAGATGCTCGATCCGAACCGGCAATTCCCGCAGCCGCTTGCCGGTTGCATGAAAGATTGCATTCACGATAGCTGCCGATGCGCCGACCATTGCCACCTCGCCCAGTCCCTTAACACCTACGCTATTTGCTACGGGGTCGGGTTCATCGATGAAGTCGACGTCGATCTCCCCAATATCGGCGTTCACCGGCACCACGTAGTCGGCGAGATCATTGTTAAGGAAGCCGCCGAAGCGCGGATCGACTTCGGTTGCCTCACGAAGTGCTGCCCCGAAGGCCCACACGACGCCCCCACGCACCTGACTGACCGCCGTGCGCGGGCTGACCACACGTCCGCAATCGGCGACACTTACCACGCGCGGCATCCTGATGCGCCGGGTGATTGGCTCGACCTGGACCTCAACAAAATGGGCAATGTAGCTCATTGCGGTAAAATCGGGAAAAGTCGGGCCGGCAATGGCATATTGCCCCCTGCGCAACCGTTCCAATGCTGCGGCATCCTGACCGGGTCCGAGCAGCGAAACCTCGACAGTTAAAAACGGGCGGCGTATGGCGGCGAGCTGCTGATGAATGGTTCCGGAAACCTGCCTGCCTGCGAGCAGTTCGGATATCGCTGCGCGCATCCGCTCGACAGCGAGTGCTGCAGTCGGCACCACGCTGAATGTTCCCCAGGACCCGGCGGTGATCTGTTGGGGAGCCGCGGTTGTGTCGCCAAGGACAATGTCGAGCTTTGCCGCGTCAATCTCCAGACCGTCGAGCAGTACGCCGCCAATCGCCGTTTTGATACCCTGGCCAAATTCGTGGTGCGTTGTCGTGAAACGCGTCGTGCCGTCCGCACTGATGCGGAGCGTCGCCACGGTCGCGGTGACCAGGGCGGGATAGATGCCGCTCGCAACACCCCACCCGACCAGCGAGCCATCCGCGGCCCGCATGGATCCGGGCTTGGGCGTGCGTTTCGACCAGCCAAAGCGCTGGGCGCCGCGGCTGAGGCATTCATTGAGATGACGGGACGACAATGGCCGGCCGTTCTGGGGATCGACGCGGGTATCGTTGGCGATGCGGAAATCGACCGGGTCCGCGCCAAGGCTATACGCCAATTCGTCAACCGCGCATTCAAAGGCGAAGCAAGCCGGATGCTCGTGTGGTGCGCGCATATGCCCAGGAGGTTGGGTGTCGATCCTGTAGTCCAAGCCGCCACCATAATAGTTTCGAATGCCGTACAAGCGTGTGGGGCCAGCATGATAATCGGGCGGAAAGGTGCCTCGGCGGGACTGCTGCTGATCGGCTACATAATGTACGCCCGTCATTTTTCCCGCAGCATCGGCTCCAAGCTTGATGTGGTGCGTGCTGTTCGGCCGGAACTTGGCAAGGTGAAATATCTGGCCCCGCGGGGTGACTAGCTTGACCGGCCGTCCGAGCAACATAGCGGCCCGGGCGATGATGGCCGTTTGCTGCTGTACCCAGCCCTTTTGACCGAATGCACCGCCGACCGACGGGCTCTTGACGTCGACAATGCCCGGGTCGATCCGTAGGATCCGCGCAACAACCTCCTTGATCCCACTGGCGAACTGGGTCCCTTCATAGATGGTCAGCCGGCCATCCGCCCAGACAGCGGTCGTGGAAATCAGCTCGATCGGATTGTGATGCTGGGCTGGCGATTCATATTCGACATCCACCGTCATGGTAGCTTGCGCCAGAGCGGCTCCAGCATCGCCGAAAGCAGTTGGTCGCGCCTCCTCCCGGACTGCGAGCGCGCTGCGCTTGGTGGCCGCGAACGGCTGTGTCTCGAATGTCGCCGCGACGTGCTCAGCTCCCTCGGTCGCCGCCTCCAACGTCTCGGCGACGACCAGCGCGATCGGCTGGCCACGGAACGCGATGTCTCGATGAAGGGTCGGCGGGGCGTCGGCGTTGGGGAAGCGCACCGCCTCGGGTGGCGGCGGAAAATCGTCTGGCGTCAGTATACGCACCACGCCCGGCACGTTGATGGCATCTTCGACCTGGAGGGTCGCGATACGGCCCTTGGCCACCACCGATGGTACGAGCATTGCGTACAGCATTCCCGGCACGGGAATGTCGGCGGCATAGGCCGTTACGCCCCGAACCTTGTCAAAAGCGTCAATTCTCGGCCGGTCCTTGAATGGTGTGGTGGTCATGAGGTCCTCCTTAAAGCAGATGTTCGATGCGGATGGGCAACTCGCGTATCCGTCTGCCCGTCGCATGGAAGACGGCGTTGGCGACGGCCGCTGAAATGCCCACCATTGAGACCTGGCCCAGTCCCTTGACCCCGGCAGGATTTGCGAGGGGGTCCGGCTGATCGATCAGGCCGATCTCGATCTCGCCGATGTCGGCATTCACGGGCACCACATAATCGGCCAGGTCTTCATTGAGGTAGCCGCCGTAGCGCGGGTCGATCTCAGTCGCTTCGCGCAGGGCATGGCTCAGGCCCCAGATTACCCCACCGTACACCTGGCTATGAGCAGTACGCGGGCTTATCACGCAGCCGCAGTCGGCGATGCTCACCACCCGCGGCACCCGAATGCGCCGGGTGCGCGGCTCGATGCGCACCTCCAGAAAATGGGCGCTGTAGCTGAAGGTCGAGAATTCCGGATACACGGCCTCGGCAACGGCGAAGCCGCCTTGACGCAAAGTCTCCAGCGCGGCCTGATCCTGTCCCGGCCCCACGGTCGTCACCTCAACCTGCAGAAAGGGACGGCGGATGCTTGCGAGCTTCCGGTGAAGGTTTCCCGAGAGCTGCCGGCCGTCCAGCAGGTCCGCAACGGCAGCCCGCATCCGCTGCGCCGCCTGCATGGCCGCCGGCACGACGCTATTGGTGCCCCAGGATCCGGCGGTCATGTGCTGCGGTGCTGCCCTTGTGTCACCGAGAGCGATTTCCAGCCTTTCGGGGTCAATATCCAGGTCCTGAAGCAGCACCGACGCGATGGCCGTCCGCATGCCCTGGCCCATTTCGTGACCGGAGATGGCAAAGCGGGTATGGCCGCGCGCGTCGATCCTGAGCGTCGCGATCGCCGGTGTCGTCGCCGACTGGTAGATACCGCAGGCCATGCCCCATCCGACCAGGCTGCCGTCAGGGGCGGTCATCGACCCCGGCACCGGCGAGCGCCGCGACCACCCGAAGCGCCGCGCACCTTCCCTCAGGCATTCGTTTAAGAACCTCGAGGACAGGGGATGGCCATTCTGCGGATCAGTGCTTGTGTCATTCGCCAACCGAAATTCGACCGGATCGCGGTTCGTCTTATGGGCAAGTTCGTCGATTGCACTTTCGAACGCGAAGAATGCAGGCTGGGGATGCGTGCCGCGCATGTAGCCTGAATCCTGGCGATCAAGCCGGATATCGGCGCCGGTCCCAAGATAATTTCGAATGCCATACATCCGGATTACGTCCCGGTGATATTCGGTGACAGCGAAATATCCTTTTGGCGACTGCTCCTGTTCGACGTGATGCTGCACACCGACGATCGTTCCGTCCGCGTCCGCCCCTATGCGGATCTGATGCCGTGTACGAGCCCGGTAGGTGGCGGTATGAAAAATCTGGGCTCGCGGCTGCACGAGTTTGACCGGCCGGCCGGTCAGAATCGCGGCACGGGCAACAAGCGCTGTCTGGCGCTGCACGGCCTTTTGCCCAAAACTACCGCCCATCGTTGCCCCGCGTACATGAACGCGGGCTGGATCCAGCCGCAATGCCCCGGCGACGGCGCCTTTGACGAGTGAACTGGCCTGGGTCGATTCATGGATCAACAACGCGCCATCTTCCCAGACTGCGACCGTGGCGATGAGCTCAAGAGGGTTGTGATGCTGCGTGGGAGAATCGTAGGTCGACTCTACCGTCGCCGCCGCACCGGAAAGGGCTGCTGGAGCGTCTCCGAATGCGACTTCGTCGGCTGGCTGGCGCTGCGCGCCGGCGCTTTCCATCACGCAGGCAAACACCTCCGCGACGTAGGTCGGACGGATTGCCTCGGCGCCTTCAATCGCAGCTTCCAGCGTTTCAGCGATGACCAATGCGACCGGCTGGCCGCGGTAGGCGATGGTTGCTTCCAGAGTCGGCGGCGGCGGCGGGGGGCCATCTTCGCTGTACGGCGGAGGTGCGGGAAAATCTCCAGGGGTTAGGACACGGACGACGCCCGGCACGCGGAGCGCCGCTTCAACGGGCAGCGAGGATAAGCTGCCTTTGGCGATGGTGGCCGGGACAGTCATCGCGTAAAGCGTTCGGGGAAGCACCAAATCGGCCGCAAATCTTGCCTCTCCCCGCACTTTGGCAAGAGCATCGACGCGGGCACGATTGGGAAAAGCGGTGGTATTCACGTGCGACCTCTTCCGGCGGCTATGATAAGGGCATCAGCGATGGTGCGGGCGCCGAGATCTGTCTTGAAGCTGTTATGCCGCCCGGGTCGCGCATCGCGGAAGGCGGCTTGGCCGGCAGCGAGCGCGAGTTCCGGTGTGAGGAGATTGCCGACCAGAACCTCTTCGGCCTCGGATGCGCGCCACGGCCGCGTGGCCACGCCGCCAAGCGCGATCCGCGCCCCCTCCACCCGATCACCGCTCATCTCCAGCGCTACCGCAGCAGAAGTGAGCGCGAAGGCGTAGGATTCCCGATCCCTGATCTTATGGTAGGTCGACAGGCGGCCTGCCGCCGTCTTCGGCACCGTGATTGCAGTGATCATCTCGCCGGGTCCGAGGCTAAATTCAAGATGCGGCGTGTCGCCCGGCAATCGATAGAGATCGCCGACAGGCAGGGAACGTGAACCAGTCGGTCCGAAAACCTCGATGGAGGCGTTCATCGCGACAAGCGCCACCGGCCAGTCCCCCGGCGATACGGCGGTGCAGGCCTCGCTGGTTCCGAGAACCGCCTGACCGCGATCGAGCCCGCCGATAGCTGCACAGCCACTGCCCGGTTCGCGCTTGTTGCAGGGATAAATCCCACCCCCACCGTTTCGGAAGTACATGCAGCGCGTCCGCTGGAGGAGATTGCCGCCGATGGTCGCCATGTTGCGAAGCTGCTGGGAGGCCGCCTTCCACAGAGCCTCCGACAGCACCGGATAGTCGCGCCCGACTGTTGGGTCGCCTGCGACGGCACTCATCGCCGCGTTCGCCCCAAAGCGAAGCCTATCGCCGTCCGTTTCGATCCGATCCAAGCCCCGGACAGCGGTCACGTCAATCAGATGGGCCGGCCGCTCGATCGTAAGCTTCATGAGATCATAAAGCGTGGTGCCGCCAGCAATGAAGCGTGCGCCTTCGCCGGCTTCCGCGAAAGCACCGACTGCTTCTTGAGGTGTGGCCGGACGGATGTAAGTGAATGGGCGCATTTTCAACCCCTCCCCATCTTGGCAGCAGCATCTTCAATGGCCGCGACGATGCCGACATAGGCTCCGCAGCGACAAATGTTGCCGCTCATATATTCTCGGATTCGTTCGCGTGACGTAGCGTTGCCCTCGGCGACGCACGCCACTGCAGCCATGATCTGACCAGGCGTGCAGTAGCCGCATTGAAGCGCATCGTGATCGATGAACGCCTGCTGCATCGGGTGTAGCGTGTCGCCTTCGGCAAGGCCCTCGATTGTGAGCACTTCCCGGCCATCGACTTTGGCTGCCAGCGTCAAGCAGGAGGCGACACGGCGGCCGTTTATGTGAACAGTGCACGCGCCGCACTGCCCGTGGTCGCAGCCCTTCTTTGCCCCCGTCAGGGCAAGCCGTTCGCGCAGCAAGTCGAGAAGCGAGGTCCTCGCATCAACCGTAAGCTCCACCGCTTGACCGTTGATCGACGTGCGAATTATGAGCGCCTGATCCGCGGAGACCGGCAAAGCAGCTTGGCGAAGCCCGCTTTGAGCGCGGGCGGAGTCTGCGAAATGGCTGGCGGCGACAACCGCGACGCCTGCGATCATTGCATCCCGCCGTGATACGAGGAGTTGGTTGTCCGGGATCTCCGGGGCGACGTCAGGATCATTGCACATTGTTGCTCCTCTCGATTGGTAGTGTTGCGGCAGAACCTGCATTGCAGGGAGGGTTCTTTCCTCCGAGCAGGTGGCGTTGGGATAGGAAGCCTGTAGGACAACCGCCTGAATCCACCCGATGGCGCTATCTGATTTGCCACCACCGATCGGAGCGGGTTAACTTCCGCCAAAATAAATTCCTCCAGCGAGATCTTCCAAAAGCGTGGAGCCGCTTGGCGACCAGCCCAGATTGCGGCGCGTCTCGGCACCGGATGCACGGATGTCCATCGCGGCGAAGTGATTGAACCAGCCGAAATGGTTAAGCGCGGCATCTGCGTCGATCGGTGCGACCGGAAGGTCCAGACCGATGCCGATTGCAGTCGCGATGTTCCGCATGGGGATGCCTTCCTCGGCAACTGCGTGGTAGCGTGCATGGGTCGACGCCCTCTCGGCCGCCAATCGATAGAGCCGGGCCGCGTCGCGGCGATGGACGGCGGGCCACCGGTTCTCGCCGTTGCCGACATAGGCCGAAAAGCCCTTTGCCCGTGCGATATCGATCAGAGTTGGCACGAACGCACGATCCCCTTCGCCATGAACACTCGGTGGCAGACGGACAATCGAGACGCGCACCCCCAAAGCCGCCACGGCATCGGCGGCAATTTCCGAAGCAGCGCGCGGATTGGCGGCTGTGTCGGACAGAGGAACAGCGTCCGTGGCTTCGGTAACGAGCCCGTGCTTAGGTAAAACGCCGATTGCCGAAGTGACGACGAGTGGCCGATCCGAGCCGGCAAGTTCTCCGCCGAGGAATTCGATGACATCGCGATCGGCTTCGCAGTTCGCGCCGAACTGCGAAAAGTCGTGATTGAAGGCGGTATGTATCACGCCGTCAGCCCGAGCCAGCGCCGCCCGCAGGCTGTCTCGCTCGCGCAGATCGGCCGCATAGGCTTCCGCCCCGAGTGTCGCCAGCATTCCGGCCGCGGCGGCGGAGCGCACCAGCCCGATCACCCGATATCCGGCATCGACAAGATCCTTCACCACGGCCGAGCCGACAAAACCTGCTGCACCGGTCACCAACATACGCATAGCAATCTTCCTTTAACTGAAGGCAATCCAGCGGCCGGCGAAGACGGCGCTGACCCAAAGACACAGTGATACGGCACCAGAAAAGCGCGCCGCTGGCCTTGCAACCAGGATCGCAAAATTAACGCCCAGCCCCACCTGCCGCAGAAGCAGCGCGTTGCCGCCGGCTGCCGCAACGATCACCATTTTGATGAGAAAAAAGGGGTTTTCAGCGTAGTTCGCAATCCGCACCGATAGCAGCAACAGCCCGGTCGTCGCTGCCAAAGCGAAGCCACAGAGCGCCATCCTCACCAGCGCCGACAAGGCCTCATCGAACTGCGGTCCCAGAATCCGCAACAGCCGCAGGTCGACCGCGATGATCGAGCCGAGCAGGGTCCCGATGCCGATGATGTGCAAGGCCGAAACGACAGGATAGACCCACGGCACCGCAACGATCAGCCGAACAACGCCAAGATCCTCGATCTCTTGAAACATCAAGGCTAGCATCCGTCCACTCCCGGCGCCCAGTCTCTGGAGTAGGATAGCGTCTCCCCGTCCCTCAGCCGTATCCAGGTGCTGCGCAACTGATGCGGGGGCAGACAGTTGCGAAGCGCAACCAGTGTGACGCGATCACCGGGCTTTACCTTAGCTTCGAGGTCGTAGAACATGCGGACCGGAGAAAGTTCGACCTCACGGACCTCTCCGAGGTCCTCGGGACGAGCTGATACCGGTCCGAAATACTCGTCCGGACGGCCGAGCTGCCCGCCAGCAACGTTTGCTCGCTCGACACGGACGGAAAGAACGGGGTGGGGCGGCGAGAAGGTCGTTGCCGTGACGATGCCGGAAATGAGTATAGGCCTGGAGGCATCGTAGCGGCCGGTAACGCCGTGATGCGCAAGCGCACTGCCTGCCAGTCCGCAGGCAAGGATGACCGCTGCAGAATGCCGGAAATGAGTTATAGGAAACATGTTATGCTCCATCGGCAACAGATGTTTCTGTACCAGTCGATGCAAACGTAGAGGCTTGATGCAGCACGATCCATGCCCTACAGTCCGCAACATCGTCGCGATCGTCCGGAAATCCTATGGATCCACTTTCTGAAGTCTTGTCGCTGCTCAGAACCCGCAGCTATGTGTCGTCCGGTTTCAGGGCCGGCGGCGAGTGGTCGCTTCATTTTGCGCTCAAGGACGACGTCATCAAATGCTACGCCGTCGAGACGGGCGGATGTTGGCTGGCGTTAGATGGAATCGGTGAACCGGTCAGGCTCGAAGCTGGCGATTGCTTTGTCCTTCCAAGTGGACGTCCGTTCCGCCTTACCAGCGATTTGACGCTCTCGCCGATGGATTCGAAGGCCGTATTCCCTCCCGCCCTGCCGGGCGGCACAGTCACGCTGAATGATGGCGGTGACCTGCTCCTCGTGGGGAGCCGCTTTACGGTGGCGGGACGGCATGCAGGCATGCTTCTGAAGATGATGCCACCGATTGTGCATATTCGAAAGGATGTGGATCAGGCGACATTGCGCTGGTCAGTGGCGAGGATGCGTGAGGAACTTCGCGATGGTCAGCCTGGCGGCGCGTTGATTGCGCAGCAGCTGGCCCACATGATGCTGGTTCAAGCGCTGCGCCTGCATCTGCTGGAAGGTGTTCATGAGCCCGGCTGGTTTGCAGCACTGACTGACGCCCGTCTATGCGCGGCGATATCGGCAATGCATGCCAATCCTGCGATGCGCTGGACCTTGCAGGGACTTGCTGCAGAGGCCGGAATGTCGCGATCGGTCTTCGCGCAGCGGTTCAGGGAAGCGGCCGGTGAAACACCTTTGGAGTACCTGACCCGCTGGAGGATGCTTCTAGCCGGCGAGGAACTGGAGGTTGGACGATCGGTTTCAGTGATCGCCCCCGCGCTCGGCTATTCATCCGAGAGCGCCTTCACCAGCGCGTTCAAGCGCGTGATGGGCTGCACGCCAAGGGACTATCTGAACAAACGTAAGACGAGGCTTCCGCTTGAGGCTCCCCAGACCGGCCGCGATACCCACAGAAGGCTTCGCGGCTGAATCGAATTGTACTCCCGGGCCGGTCTCTCGTACTATGGCTGTTATCCCTGCTGCCGTTAGAAGCCATAACGCGTTCCGGGAGCCGTCGTAGCTTTCCTATTGCCTCTGGCTTCCCCGATCTGGCGGATACGGCTCCAATTCCGAGGTCTTCCGCTTCGTCGGCTGAGCTTCGGGGATGGGACTGGCGGGCTCGTAATTGGCGCCGGGATACCGGGTAATTGCTTCCTGCCATTTAGCACTGGCGCCCTCGTCCCAGCTCATCGTTGCCCAAACCGCGCTCGGCCAAGTCTCGTCGAGGAAGCCCTCCTTTGGTGGTTGGGGAGCGGACCACGTCACTGAAAGGGAGGGGGCAGAGCTAAGGCTTCTCCCTGTAAAAGATCATCCCGCCGTGATGCAACGTATCGCGGTCGACGAACTTGCCGTCGGCGGTGAAGCCGGTGTCATCCCAGTAGTCGATGTGATTGCCGGTCACGACGTAGCGGCCCTGGTAGGCGCTGCGGCGATTGCCGCGGGCCTCGTCGTAACGGCCGGTGTCGAGCAGTTCCTGGCGGATGCGGCCGTCGCCGGTGACCCACATGCCGAGATAGCGATGGTTCCGTGGCTGTGCCCGGTCGCTGGGTTGAGTGGGCATGGTGTCCTCTGCCTTGGCAATATGAGCCACCACGCCGGGGGACGCGGCGATGGCGATGATGATGGCAAGAATGATCCGGAGGGGATTGCTCATGGTTTCGCTTCCTTGCTTTCCGTGTTGCGCCGCTCCTCGAGGAGCTGCGACAGGACCTGGGAGGCAGCGATTGCCTTGGGAAAGCCTGCCGGCACGGTCACCATGTAGATGACCTCCTTAAGCTCTTCCTCCGACACGCCGATGTTGAGCGCATAGCCGGCATGAACCCTCATAACGGCCGTCTCGCCGATTGCGGCGAAGACGGCGACTGCAGCGAGCTGGCGCGTTCGATTGTCGAGACCAGAGCGCGACCACACCTCGCCCAGCGCATAGGCTTCGGTCGCTTCGGCAAGAAACCGAAATTCTCGCCGCATGCCTTCAAGTGTCGGCTGCGTCATGCCATTGTTCAGGCTGCGGATTACCGCCGCCCCGCGCTCCCGCCGCTCGTCGGCAGTCTGCGCGAAAGCTGCTTCCGGTGCGAAGCTAAGGGCGGCTGCGGCGCCCGCCGCTGCGACATGGGATCGGATCTGCTGGAGCATGGAAGCCTCCCTTTACTGGTTGTTTGCTGGCGTTGCGATCAAAACGCGGCCCTGGTCGGGCGCACGACAATCTCGTTGACGTCGACATCCTCCGGCTGCTCGATCGCGAAGCGGACGGCGCGACCGATAGCATCGGGCGTGAGCGCGATGGCGCGGTATGTCTTCATGCCCTCGATCGCGGCTGGATCGGTGATCGTGCTGGCAAGCTCGCTTTCGACAACCCCCGGATGGATGCAGGTGACGCGCAACTTGTCGTTTTCCTGGCGCAGGCCATCGGAAATCGCCCGGACGGCGTATTTGGTGGCGCAATAGACGGCTGCTGTCGGGGAGACGGTGAGCGCGCCGACGGAGGCGATGTTGATAATCTGGCCCGAACCTCGTTCGTTCATCTCGGGCAGGACGGCCGCGATGCCGTAGAGCACGCCCTTGATGTTGACGTCGACCATCGTGTCCCATTCGTCGATCTTTAGCGAGGCCATCGGCGAGAGCGGCATGACCCCGGCATTGTTGACGATGACGTCGACGCGGCCGAATTCTTTTCGCGCAGCCTGGGCGAAGGCGGCGATATCGGCGCGATCGGTGACGTCAAGCTTGCGGGTCATGACCTTGCCGCCGGCAGCGCGGATTTCCTCGGCGACGGCTTCCAACCGGTCGGTGCGGCGGGCACCGAGCACAACGGTCGCGCCGGCCTTTGCCAGTTCGTGGGCAATGCCGACACCGATGCCACTGGAAGCGCCCGTAATGAGAACAACCTTGTCCATAACTTATTCCTCTCGACTCCGCTTCATTGCGGTTGCCAGGAAGATAAGCCTCAGGCATTGTCGCGATAAGCCTCCCATTTATTCATGCGGCGGTAAGGACAGCTAACCAATGTTGACAGACTTCAACGCGCTTGCCGTCTTCGCTCTCGTTGCCGAGGAAAAGAGCTTTCGCGCCGCCGCCGACCGGATGGGCGTCACCCGCTCGGCGGTGAGCCAGACGATCCGCAGGCTGGAGGAGACGCTCGGTATCGCACTCGTGAGCCGCACCACCCGCAGCGTGGCGCTGACGGAAGCCGGGGAACGCCTTTATACCGACGCGGCGCCAGCGCTTGTCGAGATGCAGGGCGCTATCGAAGCGGCCTCGAACCTTCGCGGACGTCCGCGCGGAAGGCTGATGCTCGCGGTCTCGTCGATTGCCGACAGCTTCCTGTCCGGCCCGCTTCTGGCGTCCTTTCTGGAAGAAAACCCGGACGTGAAACTGCACGTCACCGTGACCGACGACGAATTCGATATTGTCGCGGAAGGATATGATGCGGGTGTCAGGCTGGGGGAAGTAATCGCCCAGGACATGATCGCCGTGGCGGTCTCCGGCGAGCAGCGCCAGCTGGCCGTGGCCTCGCCGGGCTATCTCGAACGGTTCGGCAGGCCGCTCAATCCGAGCGAACTTGCAGGCCGCCGCTGCATCGGCTGGCGTCGGGCGGCGAGCGTTGCGCCCTATCGCTGGGAATTCGCGGAGGATGGCCGAGAGTTCTCGGTGGCGGTGGCGGACACGACTACGACCACCGATATGGCGCTGATGATCAACCTTGCAATCGCGGGCGCCGGGATCAGCTTTGGCATGGAGGACAGTTTTCGGCCGGCGTTTGCGCGCGGGGAGTTGGTGCCGATCCTGGAAGAATTTTGCCCGCGTTTTCCGGGCTTCTATCTCTACTATCCGAGCCGCCGCAACATGGCGCCGAAACTGAGGGCGCTGGTGGCGCATGTGCGCGGTTTTCGCCCAGTGGCGGCTGAACGTGGTTTATAGCCATCAGGGGGCTTTCAACAGACAGATACCGCGAATTTTTCGGAAGCACCCCAGGTGCAGCCTCGACATCTCCCACCCATCATCAGCGAAACCCCCGACACTTAACGCTCTGTTTCAAGAGCGTTCACCTTGGCACGCTTCAACGCTCATCGCCGTTCGGACACGTACTCCGAAGGACGGCTCATATTCTTCCGCCTATGATAGCTCCGTGCGCGCCATTTGATTGGAGACATCATTCGGCGTCAACGTCCGGTCCTTGAAATGGCCGCCAAAAGTGACGTGACCCAACCGCTGAGCTAGCAGCAACCGGTATCGTTCCCACGCCATCCGCGTTACGATGCGTAGCTAAGAACGGACGCGGTCGCTGCGTCGTACCACCTACGTCAGGAGGGCAGTATGAAATCTCCAACAGTGAGAGTTATGGCCGCGGCCGAGGAAGATCTGGCGGTCGAAACGGTCATGCTGGCGTTTGCAGCGGATCCTATGGCGCGATGGACCTGGCCGCAGGCACACCAGTACCTTGCGGCCATGCCGCGAATGATCCGGGCGTTCGGGAGCAGCGCGTTCTCTAACGGAAGCGCCTTTTGCACCGACGTCTACGTCGGGACGGCGCTGTGGCTATCGCCCGGGGTCCATTCCGACGAGGAAGGGCTTGGTGCGGTGCTCGAGAGCACGGTTGCACGCTCTCTTGCCCCCGAAACCACGGCCATATTCGAACAGATGGCCGCGTACCACCCGACCGACCCACATTGGTACCTGCCCCTGATCGGCGTCGACCCGGCGCATCAAGGCGAAGGTCACGGCGACGCCTTGATGGCATACGCGCTCGCACGGTGCGATCAAGACCACGCGCCAGCCTATTTGGAATCCTCGAACCCGCGTAACATTCCATTCTACCGACGCCACGGCTTCGAACCGCTCGGCGCGATCCAGGTCGGTTCATCGCCGACCCTCGTCCCGATGCTGAGGCGGCCGCGTTGAGCTTCAGTTCGATCAGATAGTTTGTAAGGGCGCCGAGCGCGCGGCACAGCCGCGAAACGAAGATGGGACGAACCAGCGAGAACGTTCGCCGGCGGCGCCTAGTCGGGTTTTGGCCTATGTCTCCTTCTAGATTTCGGGCCATGTAGCTTCGACAATCGACAAAATGCGCCAAGCTACCCGTTTAGCGTTAACCGCAGTTTGGAATTAAGCACTGTGCGGACCGGCTTCTTCGCCTTGAAGGGACTCGAACCTAAACTCTCCTTGGGATTGAACATGGGAGGCGAAGCTGTTCCAACGAAGTTGATGTTGATCTTGCCGTCCTGGTGGCGCTTCGGCAACTAGCCTCGACGGGACAAAACCAGGGAATGCGGAAAGTGCCGGCCCAATGACATCCTCAGTGACCTCAAGCCGCGCCCGTCTCCACGATCGATCAGCCCGTTCGCTCGAAAATCAGGCGGACCAAAGTTCCATCGCTTGCAGCGGCATTGATTGTCGTCGCAATCAGCCGGAGCGGTCCCCGCGCGACGAGCGCTTTCGGCTGAGGGTGTTGTCCGGGACCGGCGTCGAAAAAGGCAGAGCATTGATGATCGGTGTCGAGCACGGCGATGAAGGATGTTGTGACGACAGTTTCGCCGCAAGCGGCGCATCGGAGAATGTACGATCCGAAACGGACAACGGATTCTGTGTCAGCCCGTCCGCACGACACGCAGGCCAAAATACCGTTCATTGCATCACTTGCACCTGGCGACGTTGCGTCTGTATGGCTCATGAGGCGGCGGCTAGAATGATCGCAATAACGAGCAGCAGCGGACCCATCCACTTGAAATGACGAACGACCGACGGCCGACGGGCCGGATTGCTTGATAGCGACAGATAACCAAATCCGACCCCCGTCATCCAAAGGCCAGCGCAAAACATGATGAATTCGTCAATGTACGCTGCTACCATGCTTCTCTGCCTCAGGGTTGTTGAATGTGGCCAAATTTTCGTCGTTGGCCATCGCCACCAGGTCTTGTAAATCATGACGGCGGAGCCGCTCGCTTTGCGGATTGTCGAGAGGTTCAAGTGGCTTCACCCGCGTGAGACCGGCCAAGACTACCTGAGCTAACGCCGTCAGAATGCTGTCTTAGGTCATGAATTACCACCGCCCTGGTCTATGTAAAAGCATAAACCCGTTTTCGCTTGGCGGAAACGAGCAACCTCCCAGCGTTCAGATGCCTTGGGTCTAAAAACTCGATACCCCTAACCGCGCGCTCTGGTGAGGGAGTAGCATTCCCCGCTATTCGGGACGCCGAGCCTTTTCCGAGGCAACATTCCGCTGAACGTCCCTAGCCGAGGCGGATGTTCAAGATTCGAGATGGAAATCGGGGAGTTCTTGCGGCTCTCTGGTATCTGGCCCTCGCCCCGTTTAGCCCCTGGAGGCGATGCCAGGCTCGACAGTGATGTTCGAAGAAGCGTGGCCTTGAAACGCCTACCTATTCGCTCTAATGAATGGCGAAGGTTGAGCATCGGCCATATTTCGGTGGTACAGGCAGTTCAGGAAATGACGGATTCGGTGCTCTCGGACGGCAATGATCCCCAGCGGTTCCTCGCGGGTGTCATCGAACGATGCTACGGAGAGCTCCGACGCTATGCGCGACGGAGGGTTGGCGACGATGCGGTGGCGGACGAACTTGTCCAAGAGGCTTGTCTACGGCTGGTGACGACTGGCAACGACCTGCCGTTCAATCCACGGGCCTATCTCTACCGCATACTCTCGAATCTCGTTACTGATCACCATCGCCATCGAGTGCGCCTCCAGAGAAGTTTCATCGACGCTGGCACCCTGGATGCTGCCGATGATCGGCCGGATGCGGAGCGGGAGGTCATCGGCCGGCAGCGACTGGCAGTTCTCGCACAGGCCGTTGCTGAACTTCCGCCGCGATGCCGCGAGTGCTTCGTTCTTCGGCGCTTCGAAGGGTTGTCCCACGCCGAAATCGCCAATCGGATGAGGATCAGCACCAGTGCTGTGGAGAAGCACCTGGCAGCGGCAACGGTCCACTGCGCTCGGCGCGTAAAGGCAAATGACTAAATTTGCACCCGACCTGGGGCTTGGCTCCTCCAGAACGTCTTCTGTTTTGGTTGGACTAACTCATTGTCTCATTGTCTCTGGACGTTACAAGGCTAACCGTTGTTCATGACGGATCTCAACGACAAGGATATGCTGGAACAGGCGGCCGAATGGTTCTTTCGGCGCGATGGCGGCCCTCTCTCGGTAGAGGATGAGGTGGCATTCCGTTCTTGGCTTGCGGCCTCAGATCAACACCGCGACGCTTATTCAGAAATTGCCGGCACTTGGCGGGACCTTGGAGCGGCTCAGCTAACCCCGGCCTTTCTAACGCCGCCTCCGCCTGCGCGTGACTTCCTGCGACCGATCGCGGCCGGCTTCACGTTTCTCTGTCTCCTTGGCCTTGGCATTTACGTCCTCGACGTTCCATCGACATTGTTTGCCGATGGCTATACGGCAATTGGCGAATTCCAGGTCCTGGCTTTGCCGGACGGCTCAACAGCCGAAATGAACAGCGGCACGGCTATTACAATTGCCTACTCTTCTGGTGAACGCAGAATCCACCTTAAGAAGGGTGAGGCTGTCTTCACCGTGATTTCCGATCCGCACCGACCTTTCATTGTGGAGTCCGAGGGAGGCGAGGCAACTGCGCTCGGCACCGTATATGGTGTTCGAAACGATGACCGCGGCGGTGTCGTGACGGTAATCGAAAGCCATGTTGCCGTTTCGGGCAAGCCTGCCGGAGCATCCGTCGAACTCGGCCCGGATGAACGTGTCCGTTACGAAGATGGCCATCTTGGCTCCATCGAGAAAGTGGATGCTGCATCCGAAACGGCATGGAGACGGAGAAAGCTGATCTTCGTCGACCGGCCGCTGGGCGAGGTTATCGACGAACTCAACCGCTATCATAAGGGAGTGATAAGGATTGTCGATGGGTCCATCAGAGCGCGACGGGTCAGCGGCGTGTTTGAGACAAGCGACATCGTCAAGATCATCGAGGCGCTGGAAAAATCCTTTGGATTCAATGACACACGGCTGGGAAGTCTCGTGATCTTGATCCATCGCTGAATTTTTTTGAAATATCTTGATTTCCTTACTCCGGTTTTTCTCTGGGCAAACGTCTTAGACCGCGAAATCATCTGATTGCCTGTTGTCAGCGGTCAGAGATGTGTCCAGGGGGTCTACATGAATTCTCACTTTGCGGCGTCTCACCGCTCCACGCGCAGGCTGGCGGTATTTCTTGCGACGACGGTATTTTTGCCGGTTGTCACGGTTCCTTTCGTCGGCATCGCCGCTGCTCAGGAGCGAGCCGTGACGGTGCGGTATGAAATCGCAGCCGGGCCCCTGCCCCAGGCATTAAACCGCTTTGCAGACGTGGCGGGTTTGCAACTTATCTACGATGCTGCGGCCACACGATCGTTGCGGACAGATGGCTTCCGGGGAGAAGGCGCAGCGCCGGAAGTGATCGCCAAGCTGTTGTCGGGGACTGGACTAACCTGGCGGTTCACCAGCAGAAACAGCGTGACGATTATCGGCCCATCGGAGACGGCAAGCGGCGCGTTTGGCTCTGACGACGCGACCGTCCTTCAGCCCATCATTCTAAGCGGCGGCCAGTCGAGTGAGGATTCCTACAATTTGGATTCCAGCACCACGGCCACCCGTATCTCCGCCGATATTCAGAAGACACCACGTTCGGTAAACGTCGTGACACAGCGACAGATGATCGACCGGGGGGTATCCGATCTCGAAGAAGCAATCGCCTATTCGCCAGGTGTCGCCACCGGACTCTACGGTAACGATGATCGCTACGACCAGTACGTGATCCGCGGTTTTGAAACCCAGAATGTCGGTACCTATCGAGATGGCATGCCGTTGCGCACATTCGGCTGGGCGGCATGGCGGACCGAACCTTTCGGGTTGGAGCGCCTCGATATTCTCCGGGGGCCGACCTCCGATCTTTATGGGTCCAACGAGCCGGGGGGCCTGGTCAATGCCGTGACCAAACGTCCGAGCTTCGAGCCAGGCAATACGGTCTTTGGCCGTCTTTCCAGCTATGGAGGAATGGAGGCCGGCATCGACAGCACTGGCCCGATCGGCGATGATTTCGCCTATCGCTTCGTCGGTGTGGCCAACCGATCAGGCACAAATTATGACGAAGTCGATCGGGGACGTTTCTACGTGGCGCCTTCGTTGACGTGGAAGCCGGAAGACACAACCAGCCTCACTCTTTTCGCAGAAATTCAAAAGGACCATGTCGGAGACAGCTGGTCGGTTGTGCCGGAATACGGATCGCGGCGCCACAACCCGCTTGGGCATTTCTCGCCGGATACCTACACCGGACTTGCAGACCACAACTCCGTCAAAACCAGGCAGACCACCGTCGGCTATGAGTTCGAGCATGAGTTCGAAACGGGCATCACCTTCCATAGCAAAGCGCGATATGCGCAAAACGACTGGCGGATGCGAACCGCGGTTCCGGCCGCTTTCGTCTCGCTGCCTGCACTGTTTGGTGTACCTGGAGCAGATCCGAGTTCGGTTGACACCGCGTTGCTCAGCAAGTTCGATCTAGACCAGAAGGCCTACCAGGCGAGTTTCGATAACAATTTATCTTACGAATTCGAGTCCGGAGACTTGAGCGGCACTATTGTGGCAGGCTTCGATCATTACCTTGCCCGTTCCGATGTGGATTATGCCCAGGGATATCTGGGAGAGCTGAATCTCTTCACGGGTGATCTGACAAACTTCCTGTCCGGGCTTCCCACCCATCTGCCTGCCGTTTTGAACAATGACATAGATCAGACGGGTGTGTATCTGACGAGCCGGAGTGAGTTCGACAACCTCGTTTTCAGTGGCGGCATCCGGCATGATTGGGTCACGAGCTCAACAGAAACGAGTGCCGGAAAGATCACATCCGAAGGTCAGGTGACGTCCGGCAGTTTCGGCATTGCCTGGAATTTCGATGATGCATGGACCGTCTATGGCAACGCTGCCTACTCCTTCAACGTTCCCCCCGCCGGCATCACGGCAAGTGGCGCGGCCCTCGACATGGAGACGTCACGTGCCTACGAAATCGGCCTGCGTTACAAGCTGCCGGAAGACCGCGGTCACTTTAACGTGGCCCTGTTCGACACAACAAAGCTGAACGCCACTTATAACGACCCGACCGACTTGACTGGAATAACAAAGATCCAGGCAGGCAAGGTTCGCTCAATGGGTGTCGACGTCGACGCGCTTCTTGAGCTTAGCCACGGCTTCACGGTTCTCGGCTCCTACACGTATGTGGATGCCGAGGTGACGAAGGATCCGACGCTCCAGGGCAAGAGGCCCGCGAGGGCGCCTGTCCATTCGGCCTCCGCCTGGGTCAAACATGATGTGCAGGCGCCTGCGCTTGAAGGTCTCAGTCTTGGGATCGGGATACGGCATGTCGGCTCATATTTTTCGGATGCCACCAACGCCTATCATATCAGCTCCGCTAACCTTCTCGATGCATCGATCAGCTATCAGCGGGACGGCTGGAGCCTCGTTCTGGCCGCGCGCAACCTCGCCGACAAGAAATACGAGGCCGAATGCAATGCCGCCACATTCGCTACGGCGGTAGGCCCACTGGCGGACTATGCCGGTAGCTGCACCTACAACGAGGGGCGACGGGTGACGTTCACCGCGTCGCGCAAATTCTGAACCAATGCATCCAGCGAAGCGAAGGCACCTCTGGGTGTCAGATTATTCGGGGCACCCGATGCAGGTTTTGAGAAGATTGATAGTCCTGTCGACGCTGTTATTGACCGCGAGCAGCGCGTGTGCGGAAGACTTCCCGCGCACGATCGAGCATCGCTACGGGTCTACGGTCGTGACGACAAAGCCGGTTCGAGTGGTCACACTCAGCTACATCGGGCACGACTTCGCGCTGGCATTGGGGATCAAACCGGCAGGCTTGCGCTACTGGTACGGAAACAACCCAAAGGGCGTCTGGCCTTGGGCAGAGAAAGCTCTCGGAGACGAAGTCCCGGTTGTCTTGAGTGGTCAGATCGATCTCGAACGAATCGCTGCGCTGCACCCTGACCTCATTGAGGGCATGTGGTCAGGCATGACCGAAGCCGAATACCGATTCCTGTCGAGAATAGCGCCCACCTTGCCACCGGCGGCCGACGGCGGGGATTACGACATGCGCTGGCAGGAGATGACCAGAGTTTTCGGTTACGCGACGGCTCGCGAAACGGCCGCAAAGGAGATTATTGATCGACTGGAGGGGAAGTTCGCGGCCGTTCGGGCGGCACACCCCGATTGGCATACGAAGACAGCGGTGATGGCGTCTATACGAGGGCCCGAAACCTTCACGTCGCGCGATGTCAGAAGTCGCTTCCTTGCCGCCCTTGGCTTCAGAACGCCAGACGCGGTCGATGCGCTGGCGGTGGGGCGGAGTTTCTATGTGCGCTTGTCTCCTGAAGATCTGACCCCGATCGACACTGACGTACTGATCTGGCTGAATTCCGGAAAAGGGCGCCCTGAGTTCGCAAGCCAGCCGCTTTATCCCTTTCTCCGTGCTGTCAGGACTGGGCGTGAGGTCCATGCTGACGTCCTGCTTTCTGCCGCGCTTTCACATTCCAGTCCGCTCAGCCTCGACTATGCGCTTTCGAGCCTCGTTCCGGAGCTTGAGAAGGTGCTGGCAAGTACTTCGCCCTCAAACGCTGCTAGCGCCGGGGGCCAAAACCCATGAAGAGCCGGCCGCTGTTACTCCTCGCGTTGCCCATTTTCCTGATATTGTTCGGTCTGACACTCTCACTCGGCCCTCGGCCTATTACGTTTAACGAGCTGTGGAATGCACTCGTTGCCAGAGATTTTAATCGGCCCGAAGATATTGTCGTGTGGTCGTTGCGAATACCGCGGCTGGTGGCAGCCTTATTGTGCGGCGCGGCCCTCGGAGCGGCTGGCTCCGTCATGCAGACAGTTACCCGAAACCCGTTGGCAGACCCTGGGCTGCTTGGAATCAATGCCGGAGCGGCTTTCGGTGTGGTGATCTTCATTGCCGTTGCCGGCGATGCAATAACATTGGCAAGATCGGTGGCCGCCATGGCGGGCGCAACCTCGGGTGCCTTGGCTGTTCTGGCGCTTGGAGTCTTTGCGGGCAGCAGGCCGCACCCCATACGTCTGCTTCTCGCGGGTGCTGCCGTCAGCGCGTTCTTCCTGGCGATTGTGCGTGGCTTCCTTTTGCTGAGCCAGCAAGCGCTCGACACCTATCGTTTCTGGGTCATGGGCGGGCTTGACGGGATATCCATGGCAGCCATCGGGACGTTGTCGCCACTGTTCGCCGTAGGCCTCGTCCTCGCGGTGGCTGCCGGATTGATGCTGAACGCCTATGTGCTCGGCGAGGATCACGCCAGGTCGCTTGGCGTCGATATTCAGCTCGCCTACCTGCTTGGACTTGCCGCCGCCGTTTGTCTCTGCTCGGCCGTTGTCACGCTGGCAGGCCCTATCGGCTTTGTCGGACTGATCGCGCCACATCTTGCCATGGGGCTGGTCGCCGGGGACGAGCGTATTCGGCTATTGGTGTCGGCTCTTCTGGGCGCCACCATCCTCCTGGCTGCCGATATCGCTGGACGTCTGCTGTTTGCCGGCACGGGCATGCAGGCGGGGGTGATGGTCGCCGTGATCGGCGCACCGGCTCTGATCCTTGCAATCCGGAGAGGACGGGTAGGCGTATGAGAAGGCCAACTGCTGTGACGTGGCGATGCTTTGCGTTTTCCGGGAGGGTTAACCCGCAGACGCTTGTCTTGACCGTGCTGACGCTTGCAATCCTCATGTCTGTCTCCGGGCTTGCTCTGTACTTTGGAAACTATCCGCTGACCACGGCGGAAATATCGACCATTCTCTTTCAGCAAGGGGATGAAACCCCCGATATCGTCATTTGGTATCATCGTCTGCCGCGCCTTCTCGTCGGGATCGGGGCTGGCGCAGCTTTTGGCGTCGCCGGCGCACTGATCCAGGACATGTTGCGCAATCCGTTGGCTTCTCCAGACATCGTCGGATTTAGTTCCGGCGCTGCCACCGGAGCGCTTTTCACCGTTATGCTGACCGGAAGCAGTTTTTGGGTCTTGCCAGGAGCCATGGTTGGCGGCGTGTTGTCCGCAGCGTTCGTTCTCGCGCTCGCCTGGAACAAGGGGCTGTCGTCAGCGCGTCTCGTGATTACAGGTTTGGCGCTGAGCCTCTTCCTCATGGCTCTCGTCGATATCATGATGGCGCGGCTAGATCCCTTGACCGCCGCAGACATCATGAAATGGCTCGTCGGCGCGTTTCCCAGTCCGGAATGGGGTGACGTAGTCCTGATCTTTGGCGCATTGATCATACTTGGGCCGTTCGCGCTATGGCAGGGATTTGCACTGAAGAGCCTGGCACTAGGCGATGACATTGCCACAGGTCTAGGGCTCAACGTCTCGACAACCCGATTGAAAATCCTCTTTCTGTCAGTTGGCCTCACCGCATGCGCCGTCGGTGTAGCCGGGCCCCTGCCGTTCGTCGCCTTCGCAGCCAATCCAATCGCCCGCAGGCTTTCAGCTGCATCCGGTGCGGGCAACGGCTCGCCGCTTTTGGGAGCCGCGGCGGTCGGGGCGTGCCTGACGGTCCTTGCCGATCTTGTCTGCCGTTCTCTCCCTATTGGGGCCGATCTTCCGACCGGGGTCTTCACTGCGATGATCGGAGCCCCGCTATTGATGTGGCAACTTACCCTCGAAATCCGCAAGGGAGTGATTTGATGAAAACCGCCACCTTTCCACTGTCAGCTGGAGGCCTGACACTGACGCGGCCGGTCGGCACTGTGCTCGACGACATCGGTCTTGCTGTGCCAAGAGGAAAGATCAGTGTCGTCATCGGTCCCAACGCCTGCGGGAAGTCAACATTGCTGCGTTGCCTCGCCCGGCTTTTGCGGCCGGATGAGGGGGAGGTGTTGCTTGAAGGAGACCCCATCGATCGCCAGAAGTCGAAACAGGTTGCAAGGCAGCTGGCGATCCTGCCGCAAAATTCGACCGTCCCGGAATATCTACGCGTATTCGATCTGGTCGCGCGGGGCAGAACTCCATGGCAGTCACCTTTGTCACAATGGTCCCGCGGAGATGCTCTGGCGGTCGAGCGAGCCCTGGCGCTGGCCGGTGTAGAGGCGTATTCACTTCGGCCCCTGTCGGAACTGTCCGGCGGACAGCGCCAACGAGCCTTCATCGCAATGATATTGGCGCAGGACGCACCAATCCTCTTGCTCGACGAGCCGACAACGTTTCTGGATCTGCCCCACCAGATCGAGCTTCTGGATCTGGTGCGAAAGCTGAATCGGGAGAGTGCCAAAACGGTCGTCATGGTTCTCCACGACATCAATCTGGCCGCACGTTTCGCCGATCATGTATTTGCACTCAAGGATGGGAAAATACATCGCGAGGGCGCGCCGGGCGATGTGATCACGGAGGCGACGATGCGGCAGATTTTTGGGTTGGATTGTCTCGTCATACCCGATCCGCTGCATGGTTGTCCGCACGTGATTCCTCGGTGAAAGGGCAAATGATGTCGGTCATGGAGCGGAATCCACATCCTTTCATCGCGCATGCGGTATTTCCGGGCATCGGGTTCGAGATCGTAAAGTCGATCATTCTACGTGAGGCACAACAGCAAGGTCTGCCCATTGTTGAGGAAAATGGCTGTGTTGGTTGCCGCACGGACCTTGGCGAAATCCTCGTATGCGCAGCATCCGATGGTCTCGAAATGACGGTAACGGCTGCACAGAGCGATACCCTCCAGCTGCTGCGCGACGAGATCGGGGAGCATCTGCTAGAGGTCGCGCCGGAAATAGCCCGTGTTCTGTGCTGGAAAACAGTAGACGGTGCCGGTGTATCGCCGCCGGGTTTCCGTCTCTGCAAGGTCGTCTCGGTCAACCCTATTGGGTCGGCTTTCCTGCGTGTGCGGCTGTCGGGTCGCGACCTCCAGCCCTTCACTGGGGATGGCATCCACTTTCGGCTTATACAGCCACCATGCAGCGGGCCGCCGGCCTGGCCCTATATTGGCAATAACGGCCGGACCGTATGGCCGACAGGAGACGGCGCGCTGCATCGCCCCGTCTACACAGTCCGGAACGCAGATCCGGACGCGAGCTGGATCGAGTTTGATGTGTTTAGGCACCTCGGCGGCCGCACCGGCAAGTGGGCTGAGACCGCTCCCGCGGATGATGTCGTTGGTATCATGGGGCTTGGCCGAGGAAAGCTGATCCAACGCCCCCAATGGCTGATCGTAGGTGACGAGGCAGCATTTCCCGCAATCGCAAGGTTATTGGAAGCACAGGCAGTGGACATAACGGGCTCTGTTTTTCTTCTCGAAACCGTGCCCGGATCCGCCGAATATCCCATTCCAACTCCGGCGGGCGTCAGCCTGACGAGGCTTTGCGTGGATGCGATCGGCGATTGGTCTGCCGTAATGGCAGCCCTCCCGCGGTTGCCCCACGATCTGCCAAATGTCTGTGTTTGGTTCGCTGCTGGGAAAGATATGGCCGACGACTTCAGGAACCTCTCCATCATCCAATCTCGCCGCCCGCCTGATCTCCACATTGCGGCCTACTGGTCATAACCTGCATTGGCAGGACGGCATTCCAAGCACTCCCACTGCAAGCAAGGTGCGGCGGTTCAAATGCGCGCCCCGCCTTGTGCCAATAATACGCTCAAAGTTCATCAACGCTGGCATCATATGATCCGGCTTTGCAGGTAAAGGCCGCGATAGAACACCTCCATGTTCGACCATCATCTGATCCGTTTTTTCATTTCCTGTTACCCCACCAAATCCGACGTAGGGAATTGTGTCCAACTATCTTTATTCGCCCTGAGTGGATCACGGCGAAGTGGAAAAACCGATCAAATCGTGCTGAAAATCAACACACGGTCAAGGTGCGTGTCAAACAGCACTGACGTTGATGGAAAGGTACTACCACATGGTTTTCAACATGACGTTTGGCATTCGATTCATCCGCATCCTGACAAACCTGTTGCGTCGATCGGCGTTCATGGCCGCTATCTGCATCTCTCTCCCAGCACACGGAATGGAAGATCCCGTCAGCGGACTGAAGATCAATCTCGGCAGTGGATTCGTCATCAAGCGCGACTCTGCAAAGGACCCGGTATATGATGTCCTTTTCGGGATCGACCCCGCTTCCGGGCAACCGCCGCCAGTCGGAACATCAAGCTATCTCTGCGGGGTTACGTTTCGCTCCGATCCCCAGAACGTCGGTTTCACTCAGCCTCAGATCAACGCGATGATCCTTGATGAGAAATGGAGCGAACAGGCCCGCAGATCGCTCTCGGCTAGCATCGAGCTGGAGACCGCCAGCGCTTTCGAGATCGATGGCATTTCCGGAGTCGAGTTCATCGGCGTTCCTAAAACCGGTCCTGACCACGCGAACGTTCGGCTGATGATGTCCATGCTCGAAACCCCCAAAGGACGCACAACCGTTACCTGCGCTACCACCAAGGCGAGTTTCAATGATGTCATGCCAATGTTCCATAGGATCCGAGATGCCATCAGCCCTCCGCGCTAGGAGCGCCTCCTGAGCTCTCACAATTTGGTCGAAGCCTTCATGAAAGCAGCAAGCCGCAGGCAGATTATGACCTGGTGACCTGCGGTCGGAGGGGCCGGGTCGGTGAAGTTCGCGCTGACCTCTCCAGGATAGGTTTCACGAGCCCGCGAATTGGCATGGAGCAGGAACGCGCTCACTGCAGTTCTGAATCCGCAACCTTCATGGCGGCGGAATCCTACGGCACGATACATATCGGGAGCGAGAACTTCGGACCAGATAATCAGGCGGCCCAAGGTCTTGAGGGATCCGAACTCACGGCACCTACATGCACACGTAGTTATCTGGACCAGGGATTAATAACTTTCAGCCCAGCAGCCTCGAAAGGGCTGGTATCACGAGTGGCGATCGCGAGGCCGTTTGCTGCCGCTGTGGCTGCAATGTAGCCATCAGCCGTGCCAATCGCTCTCCCAGATACCCGAGCGCGTGCCATCAGTCCGGAATAAGACTGAGAAGCAGCCAGGTCGAAGGACAGGATGCGCTTGGAAAAGTGGGGCAGCACTTCGCCCTCAAGGCGGTCGCGAAGGATAGTTTGCCGTTTCCCCGAAGGCATAGCAGCGATCCCGAAGCGAAGTTCAGCAATCGTTATCGCGGATAGGAAAAGCGTTTCGATAGCTTGGGCGTCCAACCAGGCGGTTACTGCCTCATCAGGTACCGGTTTCCAAGGCTCGGATATAACGTTGGTGTCCAGCAGGATCATTCGAAGGTCATCGGTTGAGCAGGTGTCTTGTCGCGAGTTTTCTCTATGGCTTCAACGTCGCCGTCGGAAAGCCCGGCGTCGCGACCAATGGCAGACAGCAAGGAACCGAGCTTTATACGTTCGGGAGGACGGACAGCGGCTTCAAGAATGTCGCGGATCTCGGCCTCGGTGCTCCGGCCATGATGAGCGGCTCGAACGCGCAGAGCACGATGTGTTTCGTCAGAAAGGTTTCGAATGGTGACTGCCGGCATTGATATCACCTCCGTAAAAATGATGGCCTTGATATCAAATATACAGAAATGACCCAACTTTTCAAGACGTTCATTAACGAGGACGAACATCCCGTCAGTTTAGATATCCCGCCTTGAACGGATACGACCAATGACGTCGTTGTTAAGTAGAACCCCGTCCCAAATTCCCAGCAGCGGACATCAGCGCGGCGGGACGTAAAGGGCGGATTTGGGGCAGCAAGCGGACCGGCACCTTACCGGGGTTTGGCCGGCGATAGCGGACCATGCAGTCGAGAGCTAAGGTCTCGGTTTGGCCCACACCGGCCCCTTCGCATGCAAAGATTAGGTTGGGACCAAGCCACGTACCACGCGGAACATCATGGGAAATGACCGGGGTCCGTCGGGCAAGCCAACCAGATATCCGGCACGAACATGCTGCTCGATCGAGCCGCGGGCGTCATCCGAAAGTGCTTCAACATGCCTGTGACGCTGCCCGGGCCGTCGGTGAACGTAGCCCAATAATCCGCGAAAGACTGATACTCGCAATCCACGACAACGGGAACCTCTGTCACGTCGCCAAGGCCGAGCTTCCGCCACAATGCCGCCGACGCGGGCGGCGCCGGCCAACGCCAATTGCTTCATCATTCATTCCAGGGACGTTGGGCGATGTTTCTTCCCACAAGCCAGCGGCACTGTCGAGGCCGCCGCGCTGTCACCACCCTCAGGAGCCATTGAATATCTGCTTTGAGACCATTCGTTGGCCTGACCTCAATCATCAGAAAATGTGCCACAATCTTGCGAAACGAGGGCCTTGCTACTGGTTTGCGGTTCGAATCTCCTCAAGACCCTGAAAAGCTGGCCCGCTGACGAGGATATTGCGGGCGTTTGCGATAAATGCGTTCAACGACCGCTTCGGAAAGCACCGCATCGGAAGGCAACAGACTGATCCCGAGACCGGAAGCGACCGCTCCTGCACACCCATCAGACCCTGGCTAGTATAGGCAATCCGCCAACGGCGACCACTGCGTTCGATCGCACGGATGGCACGATTCCGGTAGATGCAGCCGACGGGAAACACCGCGAGTGGCACCGGATCGGTCACGGCAGAGCGGATGGCGCTCTCGACCCAGATCAGCTCTTCTTTCCAGCTCGCGAGACAGCCGCGAACATGATGCGACCACCACGCCTTGCACCGATACGAACCTTCGACCTGCTCGTGCGACGACGGCCTGCGGACGCTCAACGAAGAATGCCCGCGTCGCTCGCGGCCACTCTGAAAGCTGATGCAGCCGCGGACGGATCACCTCGACCTTCGGCAGCTTCCATGCAGGCGCGCTTGGCTAAAGCAAAGGAGTCTCCTCCCTCCTGGGGCCAGCAAGTCATCAAGTATGCCAAGGCGTCTCTGCTGCCGCGAATGCTCTTGAAGTGGTCGCCCGGGCCAACAACGATCTCAATCGGCTCATCCCAGAGATCATGGTCCATAACGTGCTCCATGGGTTCTGCTTTTTTGATGAACGCAAGCGGTCAGGGCTCGTTCCTGGGTTAGGGCTTTGGTCCCAGGCGCGGCCTGGATCACACAGCGCTACCGGCCGTTCCTCGGTTGACCTCGAGCTGATGATGCGGATGCTGATGATCGGTCACTCCCTGTGCATATAGCGGCCGGGAGGTGGTATTGCTCAGATCGCATTCGGACCTGCGCAAATCCGCACAAGATCGGCAAGGATCGTCCGGAGCTCCGGCCACGGCGCTTCCTTTAGGGCAGAGCGTGGATCCTCCATTTCCAGGAGGGAATGCAGCTTCACCGCGACGCCGGCGACAGATCGAGGCGCCGCGCTCCACAATTCCCTTGCCAACGCCTCCTCGACATCTGCGATTTCCTCTTCGGCTTTTTTCGCCCTGGTATATCCGATCCGCTTGTCCGCCTTCTTCCATTCGTTCCGGCGGGCCGCCAACGCGGCCCTTGCTTGCCGCCGCATTTCATCCTGATCCGCGTTCGGCAAAAGACGGTCGATCTCCCGACCGCAATAGGCCCAGATGAAACCACAGTCTTCGGAGAGCGGGACTTTGGCGCGGGGGAAATTACCGAATTCTCGAAGCAACTCCGTCTCGAGCTTTTGCTGCCGACGGCAGGCTTCCCCGCAGAGCCTGTGGGCGGCTAGCCAATCTCTCCAAAGTGATACTACCGGATCGTCTTGCTCCGAACTCTCCGTCCGCACCATTGCACCTGCCGGGGCGGGCGCGGCTGCGATCGAAGCCGCAGCACGTGAAAGGAAGTTTCTGCGCGTGGTCTCGGGGGAGGCACTCCTATTCGCGGAAGAGGCCATTGGGACCGCCTCCGATCAAAACGAGCTCCCTCAGGATCGCCCGCAGTTCTGCCCACGGTAATTTTCGGCGGGTGATTGCAGACAAAGTTCTGCTATTCTCAGAATCAGCCATGATCCAAGCTCGATAAAGCGGGATTGCGGTTCGCACTGATTAGGTTTCCCGAGGCCAATCAGGGAGGCTATGAGAATGAGAGCATGACAACAAAATGATAGAAGTCAAACAATTTGTTTGCACCGGAGGTCATCTTGCTGACCGTTGAACAGTGCCGAGGTGCCCGCGCTATGCTTGGGTGGAGCCAAACCGAACTCGCCGAGGCCGCAAACGTTTCGCGTCAAACCATTGCTGATTTCGAAAGAGGCGCGCACATGCCGATCCCGAACAATTTAGCGAGCATAGCCACCGCGTTCACGGAGGCCGGAATTGAACTTATCCCGGAGAATGGCGGCGGCGCAGGCGTGCGTTTCGCGCGGGCGACGGAGCGCGAGAAGTAGCGCTACTGCAACGCGACGCTCGAGCCTTGGCGTATTTGCCCCGACGACAGAGCAACGTCCGAGCCTGCACACATTTCGGCGGCCGGCCACACCGCCAGGGTTGTTTGGCAGCACGAAGCTCTCAGAACGTCGGCGGCGTCATGGCGAGGGTCCCGTATCGGGTTCGGTTTGCCCGGGGCCTTCCTCTAGGTAGAAACGGGCTCCTTACCCGTCGTGCGGTCACGATCGTTGCTCAAGGCGCTTTTGCTTAAAGGTGCGGGAGCGCAGGCTGTCGCCAAAATGGATCGGTGACCGAAGGGTCCACACTCCCGGCTCTCGGCTCGTCAACGCTTTTCGCGGGGATCGAGTAGCGCGAAATTGCGGAATGCTACTACTCTTCAATGCGGACGAAGGTTCGGTCGCCTTGATGGGAACTGAGCCCGACACGTTATTCTCTCTTGTCGCGAGACCTGCCCACGCCAACGCTGTACGCCAAGATGAACGCGCTTTGGCTTCAAGGGGTTTGAGCACCTCTGCGGTTCAACGTAATCGAGTATACGCTGGCCGTAGCAGTCATGAAGAGTTGATGCTTCGCGTGGCCGCCAAAGCAGAGGTTGGAGACTAGTTCAGGAACAAGTACCTTTCCTATCAGGTGCCCATCCGGGGAAATGCAATGCACGCCATCTGCCGCCGAGGACCACATATTGCCATCGCTATCCATTCGGAAACCGTCTGCGCATCCTGGGCTGATGGTGTGAAACACCTCGCCGCCGGAAAGCGCGCCGCTGGAGGCAACATCGAAAACCCTGATATGTTGGGGGTCTGAGCCGAACATGCGTCCGGTATCGGCGACATAGAGGCGGGTTTCATCGGGGCTGAAGGCGAGGCCGTTCGGGCAGTTGAAGTCCGTTAACGCGACTTCAATTTCTCCAGAAGGATCGACACGGTAAACGTGGCACGGCAGTTCCTGCTCGGCCACAAAGCCTTCGTAGTCCGTCATGATCCCGTAGTGCGGATCGGAGAACCAGATGGAGCCGTCTGATTTTACAACCACATCATTGGGAGAATTCAGGCGCCTGCCCCGGTAGCGGTCAGCCACAACAGTGACGGAACCGTCAAGTTCCGTGCGCGTCACACGGCGCGTGCCATGTTCGCACGTTACCAGCCTTCCCTGCCTGTCGCGCGTATTGCCGTTGGCCAAGTTCGAGGGCTGTCGGAACGTGGAGACCCCAGCGCCTGGAGACCAGCGGAGGATGCGATTGTTCGGAATGTCGGAAAAGAGGAGGCATCCTGCATCACCGAACCAGACCGGCCCCTCGACCCAGTCAAAGCCCGTCGCAATCTGTTTCACCGGCGCATTGCCAAGGACGTATCGGCTAAACAGCGGATCGACCACTTCAAAGTACGACATGCCGGCCTTCCCTTTCTGGAAGCTGTGAGAACGCTATCGATATCACCGATACCCTTGATATGAACAGGCAAGGGTGACGAGATGTCTGAAGGCCCCGCCTGCGGCACCTCAATGGCCGCCGGGACGGCAGCGCCCTGGTCTGCCGGTCTCGCAGAAAACAAAGGCGGCGCTGATCCGGATCGCCCCCTTTCTGTTTCCGTCAAAAACCTCTCAGCAATTCAGATGAAGGCGATCTGCGCCTTCATCGCCTGGCTGCGGTCACTCGCAAGTTCGAAGGCTGTGACGACCTCCCGCAAGGGGAGCGTGTGGGTGATCAGCGGCTTCACGTCGATGAGACCCTTCTGCATGAGCCCGACTCCGATGGCGAATTCTTCATGGAAGCGAAAGGATCCGCGCAGATCCAGCTCCTTGGCCGTGATAGCCATCATCGGGACTGCCATATCTCCGCCAAGCCCCAGCTGAACGATCACCGCCCGCGGCCGCAAAACAGCGATGGCCGCTGCGAGCGCCGCCGCGGCGCCGGAGCACTCGTAGAGGACATCGAACGTTCCTTTCCCTGCCCCATAAGAGGCCAGCGCGTCGGGTTCTCTCGCCATGTTGATCGTCCGGTCGGCGCCGGCTTTGCGGGCGAGCGACAGGGTGAATTCGGAGAGGTCCGTCGCGACGATTTCAGCGGCCCCAGCACGGCGAGCCGCCAGAATGGCCAGAACGCCGATTGGCCCGCAACCCGTCACCAGAACCCGTTTGCCCAACATTTCTCCAGCCCGGCGGGTCGCGTGGAGCGTCACGGCCAGCGGTTCGGCCATTGCCGCCTCGCCCGCCGTCAGGCCATCGGCCGAAACGCATTGGATCGCGTCCGCAACGAGAACCTCACGAAAGGCGCCTTGGACATGCGGAAACGGCATGGCGCTTCCGTAGAACCGCATGTTGAGGCACTGGTTTTGGTGCCCCTCCTGGCAGTAGCGGCAGGTTCGGCACGGACGGGACGGCGAAACGGCAACGAGCTGTCCCAACTCCAATCCTTCTACACCCGGTCCAAGGGAATCGACATGTGCGGAAACTTCGTGTCCGAGAATCATCGGTTCGCGTAGCCGGACGGTGCCGAAGCCACCGTGATTGTAATAGTGGAGATCGCTGCCGCAGATTCCACCAGCGGCAAGGCGAAGGCGCACCTCTCCTGGGCCTGGTGCTTCAACCGGACGCTCCTCGATGCGCAAATCCTTTGCGCCGTGAACAACGATAGTTTTCATCGCGGCCTCCTCAAAGGACTGGCGTCAACAGTGGCTGACCGGAAAAATGCGCCGTGAGATTATCGCGGACCAGTTTCCCCATAGCCTTGCGCGTCTCAATGGTTCCCGAAGCGTGATGGGGCTGCAGGAGGACATTGTCCAACGCGAGAAAACGCGGGTCGAGTTTTGGCTCACCCTCGAACACATCAAGAGCGGCCGAGCCGAGTGCACCGCTTTCCAGCGCGGTGAGCAATGCCTCCTCGTCGACATTGGAGGCGCGAGAGATATTGATCAACATCCCCTCCCCGCCCAGTGCCGCAATCACCTCGCGACCCACGATGTGGCGGGTGACCGGGGAAGCAGCCAGGGTGACAAAGAGGAAATCAGACCGCGAGGCGAGCGCCACGGGATCAGCAATATACTCCCAATCCGAAGCGAAATCCTTCGGCGCGACATCGGAATAGGCGATCCGCATGTCGAAGCCCTGGAGGCGCTTTGCAACCTCATAGCCGATGCGGCCAAGGCCGAGCACGCCTGCGCTTCGCCCCCATACGCGGCGCTTGAGCGGATAGAGGCCCTTTTCGACCCAGCTTCCATCTCTCACCCAACCTTCCGCACCGATCAGGCCACGCGACTGACATAGCATCATCGCTATCCCGAGGTCTGCCACATCGCTCGTCAACACATCAGGCGTGTTCGTGACGCGGATGCCGCGTTCGCTGCAAGCCGCGAGATCGACAGCGTCGAAGCCGACCCCGTAGACGGAGACCAGCTCGAGCGCGGGGCAAGCCTCGATCATCGCCCGGCTGGCGCCAAGTTCGCCCCTTGTTGCGATCGCTTTGACGTCCGGACCGACAGACGCGAGGAAACCGGCCTTGTCGGCGGCCTCGAAATACCGATGGACCTCGAAGCTGGCAGTGAGTGGCGCCTCGTCCCATTCCGGATAGGGTCCGACCTGGAGGATCTGCGGCTTGTTCATTTGGCTTCTCCGTCTCTTGACAATCAATGTTATCGATAACATAAGAGACAATATTGTGGATGTCGAGAGAAAACGGAGAGATCAATGGGGCGAAGCTTGTTTGACTTGACCGGTTGCCGGGCCTTGATCACCGGCTCGTCGCAGGGCATCGGCCTTGCCCTTGCTCGTGGTTTGGCTGACGCCGGCGCAGAAATCGTGCTCAATGGACGCGATGCGGTCAAGCTGGCGGAAGCCACGACAAGCTTCGGTGCCGGCGCACATCAGTTGGTCTTCGACGTGACCGATCATGAGGCCACGCGGCGCGCCATTGACGATTTCGAACTAAATACGGGCGCCATCGATATTCTTGTGAACAATGCGGGCATGCAGCATCGCACTCCGCTGGAGGATTTTCCGGCGGATGCGTTCGAACGGCTGATGCGCACCAATGTTTCCAGTGTCTTCAACGTCGGACAGGCGGTTGGCCGGCATATGATCAAACGCGGCGCCGGTAAGATCATCAATATCGCCAGCGTACAGACTGCCCTCGCCCGCCCCGGCATCGCGCCATATACGGCCACCAAAGGCGCAGTTGGCAATCTGACCAAGGGCATGGCAACTGACTGGGCAAGATACGGGCTGCAATGCAATGCGATAGCGCCCGGTTATTTTGACACGCCGCTGAACGCCGCTCTGGTCGGCGACGCCGATTTTTCCGCGTGGCTGGAAAAACGCACACCGGCCGGCCGCTGGGGCAAGGTCGAAGAGCTGGTCGGCGCCTGCGTGTTCCTTGCTTCGAGCGCCTCCTCTTTTGTGAACGGACATGTACTCTATGTCGACGGCGGCATCACGGCCTCTCTCTGAGGCCAGGCAACGATTGATATTGATGGGTGTTGCCGGAAGCGGCAAGTCCTCTGTCGGAGCGGCGCTCGCCGTCGGGTTGGGCGCAGCCTACCTGGACGGGGATGATCTGCACCCATTGGCAAACATTGCGAAAATGAGCCAGGGAATCGCTTTGGACGACGACGACCGCTGGCCGTGGCTGACGCGAGTAGGACGGGCACTCGCCGCCTCCGAGAACCCGTTGATCATTGGCTGCTCAGCGCTCAAACGTGCGTACCGTGCCCATATCGCGCAGGAAGCGGGAGCGCCTGTGATTTTCATCCATCTTTCGGGCACGCCCGAGGTTATCGCAGCGCGGATGAAAGCCAGATCGGGGCACTTCATGCCACAGGGGTTGCTGGCAAGCCAGTTTTCGACGCTCGAACCGCCGGGGTCGGAGGAGAATGCGATCACTGTGGATATCGACGAGCCGCTCGACGCGGTCGTCGACAAGATTATTGCACAATTGGGAGGAATGCGAGGATGACGAACAGAGTTGCATTGATAGGCGCCGGAGCGATGGGCGGAGCTATCGGCGCACGTCTCTTGGAGACCGGCAACAACTTGACGGTCTTTGACCTGGACAAGGCCAGGGTGCAAGAGCTGGTGGGCAAGGGTGCAAAAACCGCCGCGAGTGCGGCAGAGGCAGCGTCCGTTTCGGACTACGTGATCCTCAGCCTCAATTCTCCAAAGATCGTGAGGCTGGCTGTTTTTGGCACCGGTGGTGTCGCCGAAGGTGCCGCGCCCGGAACGCTCGTCATCGACATGTCCTCCATCGATCCGGAAGCAACGAAGGCGCTGGCATCGGACGCTGCGGAGGTGGGTTTGCGCTGGGTCGACAGTCCCCTCTCGGGCGGCGCACCAAAGGCATTGGTCGGACAGCTCACGCTGATGGCAGGTGGCAAAGAACAGGATGTCGCAGACGCGCATCGGGTGCTGCAACATGTCGCCTCGAACTACACCCACATGGGGCCTTCAGGTGCTGGCCAGACGACGAAATTGATCAACCAGGTTCTCTGCGGTCTGAATTTTCTGGCGGTGGCCGAAGCCACGCAGTTGGCGCTCGACGCTGGCGTGGATGCCGCCAAAATCCCTCAGGCGCTGAAGGGTGGCCGCGCCGACAGCGCCATCCTGCAGGAATACATGCCGCGATTCGTTGCCAAGGACTACCGGCGCACCGGCCGGATTGACAACATGGTCAAGGATCTGAACGGCGCGCAGGATCTTGCACGCCTGACCAACACGGCCATGCCACTCACAGCTACCTGCGCCGAAGTGCATCGGATGCTGACGGCCGCCGGCCTCGGGGGTGAGGATCAGGCCGCTCTGATGGAATTTTTCAAGGGTCCCAACAAGGATATCGCACAATGATCACACGCTATGCTCTCTTCGAAGGAACGGTGAAGGAAGGTCAGACCGAAGCGTTTCGGACCGCCGTCCTGGAGAATATCCTGCCAAAATGGAAAGCCTTCCCAGGTGCGCTCGAAGTAAGAGTGACCTTTGCGGATGCCCGGGACGAAGGGGCGCCGGAAATCCCGATGATCCTTGCGATCAATTATCCCGATCTTGCGACGGTTGAGACGGCGTTGGCGAGTCCAGCCCGCACTGCTGCCAAGGCGGCCACGGAAGAAGTCCTAGCCCGGTTCTTCGACGGACGCATTCACCACCATGTGACACAGGCAAACGAATTCCCACTGTAGCCCGCAAGATGCCCCAAGAAGCGAGGCCCTTCAAGGCTTCGCTTTTCTTTGTTTCCGCCGCATCAAGCTTTGCGACCCCGTCCTTTGCGAGCGGTGTGATAACGGGCTTGCAATCGTGCGACAAACTCGCTGTAGTGCCGGTGATAACGATAACATGGGCTAAAATGCATAATATTAGGAAGCCAATTACGATGGCGGACATTGCACGCAGCACCGGCGTGTCGCCGATGACGGTGTCGCGCGCCTTCAAGCAGGACGCCTCCGTCAGCCAGGAAACGCGCGAAGCGGTGCTGCGTGCTGCGGAGGAACTCGGTTATGTCTTCGACAGCACCGCCGCAAATTTGCGTTCGCAACGCACTGACTTCGTGGCGGTCACCATTCCTTCAATCAACAACGCCAATTTCGCCGATACGGTACGTTCGCTGAGCGATGGCCTCGCGGAGAGGGGTCTGCAAATCCTTCTCGGCTACACCAACTATGACACGAAGGAAGAAGAACGGCTCATCGAGCAGCTCTTGCGGCGCAAGCCAGAAGCGATCGTGGTAACGGGGGGCAAACACACCCCACGCGCCCGCAAGCTCCTGTCGAACGCGGGAATCCCGGTCATCGAGACCTGGGATCTTCCTGAAGAGCCGATCGGTCACGTCGTCGGCTTCTCCAATGCACTCGCGGTGCGCGAGATGGTCAATCACTTCGTCTCTTCCGGCTATCGAAAGATCGCCTTCATTGGCGGTGACGCCGACCGCGACACGCGTGGTACCGACCGCCGGGCCGGCTTCATCGCCGCGATAAAGGATCACGGTCTGGACGCGGAACGCCTGATTGCTGCCGGCCCTCCGCCGATTTCGATGCGGGAGGGCGCGAACGCGATGGGACGGCTGCTGGAACAATTTCCTGACACCGAGGCGGTGATTTGCGTCTCCGACCTTTCCGCCTTTGGCGCGCTCACGGAATGTCAACGTCGCGGCCTTGCGGTGCCCGGACAAATCGCGATCGGTGGCTTTGGCGACTACGAGATCGGCGCAATCTGCGTCCCCAGCCTGACCACAATCAATGCGTTCGCGGCTGAGATCGGAACAAAGGCGGCGAAGCTCATTATCGACGTCCTGGACGGACGGCTGGCGAACGGATTGGGACGCGTGACGATCCGGCCGGACTTGATCCTGCGAGAGACCAGTCGCTGACGACCCCGGCCCTTGCTGTTGCGATACCAAGCGAACATTCGACAGGTGCGGCGTCCACCAACCAACCCGATCTGCTCCTGCCGCCTGAGGGGCTTGCCCTGCGGCGGCAGGATGTTTGATGCTTTAACCCGGTTACTTAACGTCGGACTTCACGAACTGCCGCAACTCCTGTGTTTGCGGATTGGCAAAGAGCTCCTTGGACGGCCCCTCTTCCCAGATCGTACCTTTGTGCATGAAGATGGTTTTCGTCGCCACCCTTCGGGCGAACGCCATTTCATGCGTCACAAGGATCATGGTCATCCCGTCACGAGCGAGCGTCTCCATTACCGTAAGCACCTCTTCGGTCAATTCCGGGTCGAGGGCCGAGGTCACCTCGTCGAACAGCATCACCTTTGGCCGCATGGCAAGCGAACGGGCGATCGCCACCCGCTGCTGCTGGCCGCCGGAAAGCTGATCCGGGTAGGAATCGAACTTTTCCAGGAGGCCCACGAGCTGCAGCACCTCCCGGGCGATTTTCTGCGTCTCGGCCTTTGCTATGCCCTTCACGATGCGTGGCGCAAGCATGATGTTCTCACCGACAGTCAGATGCGGAAACAGGTTGTAGCTCTGGAAGACGATGCCGACATCGGTGCGCAGGCTGCGCAGTGCTTTGGCATCTCGCCCAAGCGTGTGGCCGGCAATTTCTACGTGGCCGGAATTGATCTTTTCCAGACCGTTCATGCAGCGCAGCAGCGTGCTCTTACCTGAGCCTGACCGACCGATCAGCGCGAAGACCTCTCCGCGCCCGACACTGAGCGAGACGCCTTTGAGAACTTCGAGCGCACCGAAGCTCTTGTGAACCTTTTCAACGATTACTTCCGGCATGGAGCCTCCTTTCCAGCCAACGTGACAGCTGGGACAATGGGTAGCAGACGACGAAATAGAGAACTGCGACCGCGATGAAGACGCGGAAGGGCTGGAACGTCGCATTGTTAATGAGTTGCCCCGCGCGAGCGAGTTCAACGAAACCGATGATTGAGGTAATTGAAGTGTTCTTGACCACCTGCACCGCGAAACCGACGGTGGGAGGCAGCGATATGCGGACAGCCTGCGGCAGGATGACGTAGCGATATTGTTGCAGCCGGGTCATGGCGAGGGACTCCGACGCCTCCCATTGCTGCTTCGGCACTGCCTGAATGCAGCCACGCCAGATTTCCGCAAGGTAACCCGATGCGTAGATCGTCATCGATGCACCCGCGGCAATCAGCGGCGGCAACTCCAATCCGGCAAGGCTCAGGCCATAATAGGATAAGAACAGGATCATCAGCACAGGAATGCCCTGGATGACCTGGATGTAAGTGCCCGCAGCAATACGCACCGCCTTGGTGCGCGAGGTGCGGGCAAGTGCCACGGCAAAGCCGAGAAGACCGCCCCCGATCAGTGCAATGACCGTCAGGGCGATGGTCCATTGCAGCGCTTGCAGCAGGAAACCGAATTCATTGAAACCGAATGTTCTAAGCGTCATGCCTGTACCTCCGGCAGGGACGTCATGGTACGGCGGGCGACACGGCGGCCGAACAGCCACATGCCGACGAGCGCCAGACAAGCACGCAACGCAAGCGCAAGCGCCAGATAGATCAGCGTGACGACGATATAGACCTCGAACGACCGGTAGGTCTGCGATTCAACAAAGGCGGCCGAAGCTGCCAGTTCATGCGTCGAAATCGCCGAACAGATACTCGAGGCCAGCATCATCAGCACGAACTGGCTGCACAGCGCCGGATAGACCTTGGCGATCGCCGGCACGATGATGACGTGGCGATAGATTTGAAAGCGGGTGAAGCCGAGCGCCTCGCCTGCTTCGATCTGTGACTTATGCACCGCCTCAATTCCGGCGCGGATGATTTCCGTCGAATAGGCGGCAAGATTGATCGTCATACCGATCAGCGCAGCTGTATCGGCGCCGACGCGCAGGCCGAGGCCGGGTAGACCGAAATAGACGATGAAAAGCTGGACCAGGAATGGGGTGTTGCGAATGATCTCGACATAGGCATCGACAAGAAATCGCGCGGCGCCGCCTTTCACCGAGCGGATAGAGGCAAGGACGACGCCCGCCGCCGAGCCAAGAAGGATCGAAAGGACTGAAAGTTTGATCGTCAGCCAGATGCCGTTCAGAATTTCATCCTGATACTGTGCAAGCACGCCGAATTGAAACGTATAGGACATAAGCGAGCTCCGTCGATGTTTCGCGGCCCGCCGACGGTTCCGCCGGCAGGCTCTCACGCAAACCCACTTAGAAGGACGGAAGCGTCGGCATTGGACGGCCTGTCCATTTGGTTGCAACCTTGTCGAGGTCACCGGAGATCTTCATCAGGTAGATCGCCGTGTTCAGCCATTGGCGCAGTTCGAAATCCTGCATCTTGGTCGCCATCGAGTTGCCTTGCTGGAAAAAGGTGAAGCCAACCTGCAGTCCGGCGTCCGGACGCTGTTTGATGATCGCTTCACCCACTGTCGAAGGCAGCGCGACTGCATCGGCCTGTCCGGCGATGAGGGCCTGCGCGCTGGTGGAGTCGTCCTCAAATACGACGATTTGCATGCCGGGTACCGTGGCCTTTCGTAGCGCAGTCTCTTGCGACGAACCGCGATTGACCGCCACGCGCTTACCCTTGAGATCGGCAAGGCTCGCGAACTTTTGGTCGGGGCCGGAGATGATGTCCATGTTGAAGGCGCTGTACGGTTGCGTGAACATGACGGTCTTCGCCCGTTCGCCGGTCGGCGCAAGTGTGGCGACGAGGAAATCGACCTTGCCTGTCTGAAGTGCGGGAATGCGGGCGGGCGGGGTGAGCGGCACAAGTTCGACGGGTAATGACAGATACCCGCCGATCAGATTGGCGACGTCGACGTCATAACCTGTCGGGTTGCCCTTCTCGTCCACCATCCCCATAGGCGGGGCACCGGTCAGGACACCTATCCGGACTGAGCCGCGCGACACGATGTCGTTCAGCGTCGTCGCGCTAGCCTCGGCAGTCGCGGCCAGGCTTGCTATTCCTATTGCGATCGCAGTCAGCGTCGTCCGTACATAGTTTAAGATTTTCATCGTTCTTCCTCCACGTGTCATAATGATTGCTGCAAGGCATCTCGCCACGGAGCATGCGTTCACAGTCGCGAGCTCGTAGCTCCGCTCCTACGGATCGCCGCTCTCCTCCCAAACCGCTTGCCCGGACTTAAAACCGTCGCATCTGGCGTTATGGGGTTATCGCTAACCTAAATTCATGTTATCGATAACAATCGGGAGCGTCAAGTCTGTTTGTGCATCCCTGCAAAGAGGAGAAATATGTGAGGCAGAAACGCGCGAACACCGTCACTCTTGTTGAAGTGGCTGCCAGGGCGGGCGTCAGCAGAATGACCGTCTCAAAGGTAATCCGGGGCGTCGGAAGCATCTCAGAGGAGACGCGAGCGAGAGTCAGGCGAGCGGCGGACGAATTGGGATACCTTCCCAACAGCCTCGCAGGATCGCTGAGTTCGCGCAGAAGCCGTATGGTGGCGGTCATCATCCCTTCGATCAGCGATATCGTCTTCTCCGAAGTGCTCAGCGGGGTAAACGCGGTGCTCAGACCGAATGGGTATCAAACGTTCATCGGCGAGTCGCATTTCGACCCGGTCGTGGAAGCCGATCTTATTCGTGAAATGCTCTCGTTCCAGCCGGCCGGACTTTTGCTGAATGGCGGTATGGAGCGGAGCGCCGCTTCCATGAGGTTGCTTGAAAACCGCAGCTGCCCAGCCATTCAGCTTTGGGATTGCGATAACTCCGGCCTCGATTTCGGGGCAGGCCCATCCCATGCGGAGGCAGGCCGCCTCGTTGCAATGCATTTTCTCGCGCGTGGCTTGCAGAGGATCGCCTACGTTGGTGCCGAGCTGGAGAAGGATCTTTGTGCCCGCCGCCGCTATCTCTCACTGCAGTCTTCGCTTGCCGCCGCCGACATCGGCCTGGTGAGCGTAACGTGCGAGCGGAAACCGAGACAGGCCGCGACCGGGCGCCTTTTGACGGAGCAACTCATGCGGACGCATCCCGACGTACAGGCCATCCACTTCCTGAATGACGCAATGGCGCTGGGCGGCCTATCGTATCTTCACGAAGCGGGTATTGCTGTCCCGGGCCAGGTCTCGGTAGTGGGGTTCAACGGTACGTCCATTCCCAATACGGTGCGCACCCGGCTCACCACGATCGATACGCCGCGAGAGGCGATCGGGGAGACGGCCGCTCGCGCGCTACTGGACATGCTTCGGAACGCCAACGTTAACCCCAGCAGGTCATGGCAAGCAGCGCTGCATTTGGTCCAGGGCAACACCACCGAAAAATTCTAGTTGCAGGTTTCCAGCTGACCGTCAGGGAGTTTTATTGGGTGTTTTTTAGAAACTGAAAAAATGGGCACCATTCGCGGTGCCGAGTTTGCTTGGGAGACGGTTGTTACATCTTGCGCCAGAGTTTCTTGTATTCGTCACGATAGCCGTTATCCGGGTCGAAGCTGTTCTTCGGTCCACCGTCGAACTCGACATTGCCCGACGTGACGACGTGCAGGGGCGATAGGTAGCCGGACCAAGTTTCGCCGGCGAATGCGCGGTTCAGCTCATCGACGAGCTGCCATCCCTGCAGGTTCAAAGGTTCGGCGACCGTCACCTTCTGGAACTGACCGGCACGGATGCGCTGATAGGCTGATTCCGAACCATCGCCGGCTGCCACATTGATCGGTGCATCGGTGCCGCCCTTGCCCGCGGCTGCAAGCGATGGACCCATGAAGTCGAAATAGAGATCGTTGATGGCCAGCGAGTGGGTCCATTTGTCGCCGTATTTCTGCAGCAGCGACGTGGTCAGCTGCGGCATGCGCTGCGACGTTTCGGCGATGGGCGTGTCGACATACGCGAGAACCGTGCCGCCGAGAACCTCGATCTCAGCCTTCATCTTGTCAGCCTTTGCGATGGCGATGGCATAGGTGCTGTCGGTGAAGATGATCACGCCCGGCTTGCCCTTGGCATCGACATAGGCGTAGTCGGCCGCCGCCTTGGAGACTTCCATGGCATCGGTGCTGACATTGGCGAAGAGACCTGTCTTTTTATCGGGGCCGATGACTGGTCCCGCATGCCAGGCGACGAGCGGAATCCCCGCAGCCTTCACCTGCTCCAGGGCCGGGGCCTGCTCGACGGCATCGAAGCCGTTGATGATGATGCCGGCTGGCTTCAGGGCCAGTGCCTGGCCGAACGCTGCCGTGCGGCCGCCGATCGAGCCGGCGCCATCCAGCACCTTGACCTCCCAGCCAATTGCCTTCGCGGCCTCCTCGACGCCGGTGGTCACGCCCAGGATGCCGCCATTCTTGAGATCGCCGGCCAGCACGACGATGGTCTTGCCTTCCTGCGCCTTGGGGCTGGTCTTCGGGCCGTCCCAAGCGGTGACGCGGGTGGCGTATTTGTCCACCACGGTCTTGGCATTGGCCATGGCATCGGCCAGCGCCGGGCCCGCCAGCATCAGTGCCAGCATGGCGACCGAGTTCTGGATCAGTGTTCTGCGTTGCATATTCTTTCCTCCCTTTGAAGATGGTGCGGTTCGTGGAAACCTTTTTCGTCAGCTTGTCTGCGTTTTTGCGGGCAACGGGCCGGGCACCGCCGCCTTGCCGGCTGCGCCCCTTTTGCGCTGCGCATAACCGGCGATGCCGATAGCCACGAGCAGGGTGAGACCGTTGAAGAGCGGCTCGACAAAGAATGAACCGCCGATCTGCTGAATGCCGGAGATGCCGACCGCCAGAATGACGACACCGATCATCGTGCCCCAGACATTGACGCGGCCGGGCTTGATCGTGGTGGAGCCGAGAAAAGCACCGACGAGCGCCGGCAGCAGGTATTCCAGCCCCACGCTTGCCTGGCCGATGCGCAGTTTCGAGGCGAGCAGGACGCCAGCAAGCGCTGCAAGCGTCCCCGAAGTGACGAAGGCGCCGATGACGAAGCGGCGGACCGGGATACCGTTCAGCGCAGCCGCCTTCGGATTGGCACCGATGGCATAGACATAGCGGCCGATCGGCAGATATTCCATGATGATCCAGAGCGTGACGGCAATGGCCATAACATAGAACCCGGTGATGGGCAGACCAAACACCATGGTGCCGTTGAGCGCATAGAAGCCATTGGGCAGAACACCCACCACCTGCCGACCGCCGGTATGCCACAGCGCCAGCGCATAGAGTATGGTGCCGGTGCCAAGCGTGGCGATGAAACTGTCGATCCGCGCCACCTCGACCAGAAGGCCATTGAGGAAACCGGTGAAGGCGCCGAGCGCCAGCACAATGGCAACAGCGATCGGCCACGGAACACCGAACATGGTCTGGAGACTGATCGCCAGAATATGCCAGAGCACGATGCCGTAGCCTACCGTGAGATCGATGCGACCGGAAGCCATCGGGATCATCGCCGCCAATGACAGAAGTGCGATGATCGCCTTGTCCGAAACGATCGAGCGCAGATTCAGCAGGGTCGGGAAGGTTGCGGGCAGCAGGACCGAAAACAGGAGGATCAGGAAGATCGTCAGAATGACGAGACCATAGACTGGGACAAAGCGGGCGATCTTCTGACCAATGGTCAGCCCGGCCAGTTCGCCGCGCGTCGGCTCAAGCGCCGTGGATTCGATCGATTGCATGGTTCGTGGCTCCCGTGGTCTACAAGGTTTTTGGTCTAGGCCGCTTCCGATGCCGAAGCGGCGGAAATGACGGCGGATGTGGTCAGGGCCTCACCCTGGAGTTCGGCAACGATGCGGCCGCGAGAAAAAACCAGCGCACGATGGCAGATGTGGGCGATTTCTTCGAAATCGGTGGACACGACAACGACGGCTAGACCGGCTTCCAATGCGCGGGCGATCAGTTTGTAAATCTCAGCCTTGGCTCCGACATCGACGCCGGCGGTCGGGTCTTCGGCGATTAGCAGTTTGCGAGCCGTGACCAACCAGCGGCCGACGACGACTTTCTGCTGGTTGCCGCCCGAAAGGGCTTCGATTGGCAGTCTCTGGTCGTTCGGGCGCAACCCCACCGCTTCACCGATCTTGCGGGACCGCTTGGCCTCCTCGGCCGGCGACAGGAAAGAGAACATGCCACGGCCGGATGCACCGGGGTTGATGAAAGTGTTTTCCCGGAGCGACAGCGACATCGCAACGGATTCCTCCGTCCGGTCACGGGCGATCAACCCGATGCCGGATCTCATCGCTGCGACGGCGCTCGAAAGGTCCGGGGTTTTGTCGTCGAGGTGAATGGTGCCGCCAAATGCCTCGCAGCCAAACAGGGCGCGGCCTATGATTTCCTGACCGGCGCCGCGCAGTCCGACAAGGCCCAGAAGCTCGTTTCGGCGGATATCGAAGGATACGGGTCCTGTGCCGGCGCAGGTCAGATCTTTCGCTGCAAGGACGGTCCTGCCAGGTGTGCAGGCGGCCTTGACGAAAAGCTGGTTGGCCGGGCGGCCGACGATCATCTCGATCAGGTCGTCCGGCCGCGTCTCGCTGACTGGCCGCTGGCCCACCAGCTTGCCGTCGCGCAAGACTGCGACGCGGTCGGCGATGCGAAAAATCTCGTCCAGCCGGTGCGACACGTAGATCATGCCAACGCCCCGTTCCTTCAACGGGCGAAGGGCGTCGAACAAGCGCCCCACTTCGTCGGCTGGAAGGCTTGCGGTCGGTTCGTCGAGAACCAGAACGTCAGCCTCGACGGCAAGTGCGCGGGCGATTGCAACAAGCGATTTTTCCGTGCGGGTGAGGTCCTGGACGCGGGTGCTGGGGTCGAAGTCGCAGCCGACCAGTGCCAGCGCTTCGCGGGCACGATCTTCCGTTCCGCGCCAGTCGATCAGCCGCGAGCGCATGGAAAAGCCCTGCGCCAAACCGACATTCTCGCCGACCGTCATCCATTCGATCAGACCGAGATCCTGATGGATGAAGGCAACGGGTTGACGCGTATTGGGCTTCGGCGGGCGGTGACTGTAAGGCTCGCCGCGAAAGAGGATTTGGCCGCCATCCGGCTTGTAGATGCCGGCAAGCGTCTTGATCAGCGTCGACTTTCCGGCGCCGTTCTCGCCGAGGAGCGCCAGGATCTCGCCAGCGAGCAAATCGATGGAGACGTTTTCGAGGGCGCGAGTGCCACCAAATACCTTGGTGATGTTCTGGAACTCGATGAGTCTGCGATTGTCCACCCTGCTCCTCCCAAAGCTTGCTGCCACCATCATACAGTATGTTATCGATAACATCGACGTCAAGAGCATTTCCGCTCCCCGTCAAGAATAGTCCCAACGCCTCTCTAGAATGAGGTTCCGAAATCGCAGACGGTGACGACCGATGTCCTGCCCAAGGCCAGCTGGTCAGTCGAGAAGGCGCCGGTTCCGCTCTCCGATGCCGACGCCGGAAAGTCGAAGGGGGTCTGTCGGGTCAGACGTTGCCGTTGAGACGGCTGAAGCGGCTGACACCCGGCCGGGCTTCGACATTTCCACGATGCCTCTGGCGTCTACTCGGCCGGCATCTGTCCAGACGATGTTATCGGCCGGCGGATGATCCATATCGACCGGTACTCTGGGCAAGCGCTCGTCGATCTGTCCTACCAAGGCTTGCACGCCTTGATGGGAACCGAACCCGCGGCACCCACATTACGGCTCAACCGGCTGAAGCATCTTTTGCGGCGTAACGTGTTATTATGGAACAACCGAGCGGCTATTTGTGCAGTGTGACTTCGCTTTAACTGCGGCATCCTTGATATGTGGCCACTTTTCCGGCCAACTGGCGTGCGAACCGTACCTGGCTCTCTTGAACGCGAAGCCGCCGTGAGGGCTCAACTGGCATTTGATTTAAATGGGACGGGTACCGGATCGCAATCGATTTCAGGTCGAACGAGGTGAAGATCATCACCCGTGGTGGAAATGACTGGACCGAACGCGACAGCGACGGCGCGATCCGCGTCTCGCAAGAGATCGTAGCGGATGGTGCGACACTACTGGCGGCAGCCTGCGAACATGGGGCTGGAAGGTGGATCCCAGTTTCATTGATCTCTCGTTCTGCTCGCATGCACGAAGCGAGCGCGAACCGGTCAGCGGCCGTGACCTCGCCGACATGACATCGCGGCTAGGCGCGCATGCCTTCTCCTCTCAACCCGAGATGGAGTCGCTTTCGCAGACCCGCATTTTTGGCCCGACGCTTTTCGAAAAACGGCTTGCGCAGGCCCCGGTTTTCTTCTTCGAGTTGCAGACGCTCCGCAATGCGATTCTCCGTTGCATTTGCGCTTTTCCGCCATGGGAGGCAGTACTTGAAAACGACCCGTGAGTGATATAGGTTACAGATCACATTGATAACTAGAATATCCGGGGCATCAATATGGTTTCTACCAACGGCCTTCGCGTCTACGATGGCGCCGAATTCGCTCACGCGCTGCAGGTCGAGATGGATTCGTCTCCCAGCAAGAAGAGATCGGGTGCGCAGTTAGAGAAGCGTAAGCCGGCGGCGGAGCCGCGTGTGTCACCCACTGGCGCGAAACTGCGCAGAGCGATGGCGAGCGCCATGCACTCCACGCCTGAAACTGATGTCGATGACATGATGGTCTTGCTGGTCGACAACCCCAATCGGGCAGTACGGGAAACGATACGCGATATCGTCGAGCATGTTCCGTCAATTGTGGAAGCCCGTCAGAGCAAACTGACCGATGACGCCATAGACGCACTGGTGTCGGTGTATATGCGCACGCCTCCCAATGCCGAGGTTGAGAGATTGCTCTACGACAGCAATGCCAAGGCAAGAGCAAGGTTTTTCGGGGAATGGCCGAGCTTTACGAGCAAGGATCTGGCGGACGTTGCCGGACATGGGTCCAAAAACAAGAGCATGACGGCGTCGCGATGGAAAATGAAGGGAAAGGTATTTTCGATCAAGCACGGCGGCGTCGAGTATTTTCCAGCCTTTCAGTTCGAGGAGGGGCAGCCCATTGAAAGCATCGCCAGGGTGCTTGCCCTACTTGGCGAGAAAAAGTCCGGCTGGCAATTGGCATTCTGGTTCACCTCTCCCAACGGATGGCTTGCTGGCAAGCGCCCTGTCGACGTGTTGAAAGACGGCGATGCCGCGGTTTCCGCCGCATCCCGCGAGGTTGAATATATCGCCGGATGATCGATGCCCCTCCGTCCCCGTTCCCGGCCTCGAACTCGCGTGAGATCAAGGCTCGGACGAGGTTCCACAGAGTCCATGAACAGCGTTTCGCAAGCTGCTCTTTCAATCCCGGCAAAGGCCGCCCCAGCCGTTTTGCCCCGCTGTTCCTGGGCAGCGGCGCTGTCCCCACGCAGTATCTGGCAACCGACTACGAATGCGCCGTTCACGAGACAATCTTTCACGATGTGCCGATTGACGAGCCGAACAAAACCGTTGGCGTCGACAATATCAAGCCCCTTGCCCATTCTGTCATTGAGTTGAAGCGTGATCTTGTTCTCGTTCCTCTTTTCGCCCCTGATCTTGCGAAGTGGGGCGTCGGCAGAGGAGACCTCATCGATACGACAGCCGCTGACTATCACATCACTGCGCAGTGGGCCTTGGCCATCCACAAAAGCCGGCCGGACGCGCATGGCCTGATCTGGACATCGAAACGCTGTGATCCACAGCAGGCGGTTCTCCTGTTTGGAGATCGCGTCGCCGAGACCGATTTGAGGGAAATCAGCAAAGTCGGAATCTACTCGAACGTCGGGGAAATGCGGCAGGTTGCTACGTTCGCCGCGCGCGTTGATATCACCCTCGTGCTGTAATCGCTTTGGTGTAGTCTTCCGACCCTACCAGCGGCTGTAGGAGGAAAAGGCGAACGACAACGCAGCCGCGTCCCAAACCCAGTCAAATACGAGCACATCGGTTGTGGTCGTTGCCTATTTTAAGGTGCCCACCCGAGAGGCCAGCGGCGTGTCAGGCGGCGTGACTAGTTGTTGCCTATGCCAATTCGCGTCAACCATCCCGCGGGAAGCCGCTGCCTACGCTTATTTGCCCCTGCTCATCGCGATCGAGACGGTTCACGTCAATGACGCTCATACCCGCCCGTCGACCGGCCTCAAGACCCTGTTCGCTATCTTCGAACACGACGCACCGAGCCGGTTTCATTCCCAGCAAAGCGGCCGCGTGCAGAAACAGATCCGGCGCCGGCTTTGGATTTGCCACGTCATCAATCGTAACCACGTGGTCGAAATACTCCCGAAGCCCGGTCGCTTGTAGCGTCGCTGCCACAACTTCGAGCGAACCGCCAGAGGCAACAGCCATGGGAACCAAAGTGGCCAGCCGACGAACGGTTGCCGCAACTGGACGAACTTCGCGCACAGTATGTACATTCTGAAGGAAGCGCGACCGCATGGTGTCGATGACGGCTTTGCGATCGAGCACGACGCGGAATTCTTGCTCAAAGGCGTCCATCAGCACCCCCTCGGACATTCCGGCCCGCACAAAATACCATGCACGGTCCATCAGTTTGCCGGACAGTGAAAAGGCGGCTCCCCATGCGTCCGCATAGATAGGCGGAGTGTCAACAAGTGTACCGTCACAATCAAAAATCACGGCCTCGAAATTATGTTCAAGCGTTCGAATATCAATCATGGTTGTTCCCTCGTCCGATCGGGACGTTGACGTGACGCAACGGCTCGATACAACTGGCTCACTGCTTTACCCCCGAAGCGCTCATGTGCGGATAAGTGCGATACCGCGACTTCGGAAACAGAGCGTAGCGTCGGACGCGGCCGGTAGTATGCGATCGACCACAGGGTCGACGACGAAGAGGGTGCCAAAGTCGGTTTCGACCTCATACTCGACATGATCTCCGAGGTATGCTGAATGCAGAATGCGACCGGCAAAACCGTTCCCAGGTTCCGCGGAGAGTGCGATCGCGCCAGGACGAACGGCAAGGATCGCCGCACCCGGCGTTGCCTTGCCCGCCGGTACGCGATGCTGAAAGCCACCAATGCGGATTTCAGCATTTTGCCCATGGATGCCGATCACCTCGCATGGGATGACATTCGCCTCCCCCATGAAATCGGCGATGAATGCAGAAGCCGGCGCCTCGTAAAGATCGCGCGGGGTCCCAGACTGAGCGACTTCGCCATCCTTCATGATGATGATGCGGTCGGACACAGCAAGCGCCTCGTCCTGATCGTGCGTGACATACACGGCCGTGAAGCCGAGGCGCTGCTGGAGTTCGCGGATGTCCGTGCGCACCTTGCGGCGCAGGCGGGCATCAAGGTTGGATAGTGGCTCATCGAGCAGCAGCACCTGCGGCTCCAGCACCAGTGCGCGGGCGACTGCAACGCGCTGCTGCTGGCCGCCGGATAGTTCGGCGGGAAGGCGATGGCCCATGCCCGCAAGGCCAACAAGGGCCAACCCCTCCTCCGCCTTCTCGCGCGCTTGCTTACGACCGAGACCGGACGATTCCAGCCCGTAGGCGACGTTGTCGCGCGCATTCATGTGCGGAAAGAGCGCATAGGACTGGAAGACCATCGAGACGTCGCGCTCATTGGCCGGTAGCATAGTGACATCCTTGCCGCCGATGAGGATTTTTCCGGCCGACGGATGTTCGAGGCCGGCAAGCATGCGCAGCGTCGTTGTCTTGCCGCAGCCGGAGGGGCCAAGCAGGGTGACGAGCGTGCCGCGCTCGATGGTGAGCGAGAGGCCCGGAATGGCAGTGAAGGCGCCAAACGTCTTACGCACGTTCTGGAAGACGACGGAACCGGCTTTATGGTTGATCATGCGATTTTCTCCTGGCGAGGGGTAGCGAATGTGGCGAGGCCGGCGACGCGGTTTTCACGGCGCAGGCGCCGTTCGCCCACGATGAACTGGAAGCCGGCGATGACGGTGATCATCACGACGATCAGCATGGAGGAATAGGCGATGGCCACGCCGTACTCGCCATTCTCGACAAGACCGACAATGTAGGAGGTCGCCATATTGTACTCGGCGCTAACGAGGAAGATGACTGCGCTGATGGAAGTGATTGCGCGCACAAAGGAATAGACGAGCGCCGCGGTAATGGCCGGGCGCAAGAGCGGCAGGATGACCTTGCGGACCGTGCGGAAGCTGTTGGCCCGAAGCGTCAGGGAGGCCTCATCCAGGCTCTTGTCGAGCTGGCTCATCGCAGCGATCCCGCCGCGCACACCGACGGGCATGTTGCGGAAGACGAAGCAGGCGATCAAGATCAGTGCCGAGCCGGTCATCTCCAAGGGCGGAAGATTAAAGGCCATGATGTAGCTGACGCCGATGACCGTGCCGGGAATGGCAAAGCTCATCATCAAGGCGAATTCGAAGGCATTCTTGCCGGCGAATTTCTGGCGGACGATGATATAGGCTGTCAGAAGACCGACGGCGGCGGTCAGCGGGGCGGAGACCAACGCGATCTCCATCGTTGTCCAGAACGAGTTCCAAGCGACGCCCGTCCAGACAATCCCGTTTTCGAAGCTGATAGAGAAAGCTTTGGCGTAGTGGTCGAGCGTCAGCGAATTGTCGAGACCCCAGGTCTTCACGAAGCCGCCGATCAGGATCATTCCGTAGATGACGAGCGTGAAGAGGATCCACGGAATAACCATGGCATGAACACCGATCGACAGCCCGCGCGGCAGCGCGATATGCGACCCGCTATCGCCCTTGCCAGTGACGGTGGCGTAGTTCTTGCCCGATAGCCAGACGCGCTGGGCGAGGAAGGCCGAGAGCGTAAAGAACAACAGCACCATGGCGAGGACAGCCGCGCGCGACGGATCGTTCTGCGAACCGACCACGGCGAAGAAGATTTCCGTCGAGAGCACGCCGTGGCTGCCGCCGAGTACCAGCGGGTTGCCGAAGTCGGCCATGCTTTCGATGAAGCCGATGAGGAAGGCGTTGGCGAGACCGGGCTTCATCAGCGGAAGCGACACCCGCCGGAACGTGCGCCAGCGGTCGGCTCGCAGCGTCGTGGAGGCCTCCTCCATTGACGGGCTGACGCCCTCGACGACTCCGATGAGCACCAGGAAGGCGATCGGCGTGAAGGACAGGACCTGCGCGATCCAGATGCCGGTGAGGCCGTAGAGCCAGCGGCCGGGCTCGATGCCGAAAAGGTCCGACAGGACCTGCGTTACGACGCCGGCGCGGCCGAAGAGCAGCGTAAGCGCCAGGCCGATGACGAAGGGTGGTGTGATGATCGGCAAGATCGTCAGCAGCCGCAGGCCTTTCTTGAAGGGAAAACGCGTGCGGGTGGCGACGAGCGCGAAGGCGAGGCCCAGAAGTGTCGAACCGAGGCCGGTCATGACGGCGAGCCAGAACGTGCGCCAGGCTACGCCACAGCGACCGGCACCGATCAGGCAGTTCAGGCTCCAGATGCTCGGATCCTGCATGTTGCGGATGAAGTTCTCCGCATGGTACGAGCCGTCGAGATCCTGCATCGAACCGACGAACATGCTGCCGATCGGGTAGAAGACGAAGACGGCAACAAGAAAGACGAGCAGCGTGATCGCGCTCACGACGAAGGCATCCCCCTTCATAGCACCGCGTTCGGCAAGGCCGAAGGCGAAGAGCAGCGCGAACGTGATGGCAGAGAGGACCGCACCCGCTCCCATGGAAGGTTGGCCATTCGAGAGCGTGCCGAAGAGCGTTTCACTTACTGTCCAGATCCAGCCGGAAAAGCCGATGGCGAGGCCTTGGAGCGAGAGGAAGAGAACGCCCATCGCACCGATCCAGGCGAGAAGGGCGCCCCGGCGCATCGGATCTGCCATGGTTCGAGCTATGACCGCCAGGAGAAGGAGCACGAGTGCACCGGAAAGCCACAGCCGGCCATGAGCAACCATCTGCACGACGGCAGGGGCAGCCTCCGGAGAAAGGGGGAAACCGGCAAGCCAGCCGAGCCCCAGGAAGCCGTTCTCGATTCGATACCAAGGTAATAGCGTCAATGCTACCACGCCCAGGACCAGGACCATGTCCAGCCTGCGATTGCCATGTCTCATGGCTGACCTCGCTCTTTGAGTGTGAGGAGGAGGCGCCTGGTGAGGCAGGCGCTTCCGATCAGGGTATCAGTTGGCGGCGGCGCCGATTTCGCGATCCCAGCGTTCCAGTAGGGCCTTGCGCTTTGCCGGATCGCCATAAGTCTTGAAGTCGTAGTCGATCAGCTTCATATCCTCGAAGCGCGGCGCCTCCTTCGGGATGATGGCGCTCTTGTTGGAAGGCAGCTGGAAGGATTTGGCATCCTTCATTCGCGACTGGACTTCCGCCGTCAGCGCCCAGTCGTACCAGACCTTCGCACTGTCGAGGTTGCGGGCGCCCTTGATGATCGACATAGACCCGATCTCATAGCCGGTGCCTTCGCAAGGCGTGATCGATTTGACCGCGAAGCCTTCCGCGGTCTGCGCCACCGCATCGTGCACGAAGACAATTCCAACCGCCGTCTCGCCGCGTGCTGCCGCCTTGACCGGTGCCGAGCCCGACTTGGTATATTGCGAGATGTTGCCATTCAGCGTCTTCAGGTAGGCGAAGGCCCGCTCCTCGCCCATGATCTGCACGAGAGAGGCGAGCGCCGTATATGCGGTGCCGGAAGAATTGGGGTTCGCGATCTGGATTTCGCCCTTCAGTTCCGGTGCCAGAAGGTCGGCCCAGCAGACCGGCTCTTTGTAGCCCTTAGACTTGAAGATTTCTGTGTTGAAACCCCAGCCGAGCGCGCCGGCATAGACGCCGACCGTCTTGTACCCGGAGCTTTCGGCCTGCTTCTTCGCCCAGTCATTGAGTTCATCGAGCTTCGGCGATTTGTATTCAAGCGTCAAATTCTCCGACGCCGCCTGGAGATGAGGGTCGCCCGTGCCACCCCACCAGACGTCGGTCTTCGGGTTACGAGCCTCGGCGCGTACCTTGGCATAGGTCTCGCCGGACGACAGGCGGACCATATTCACCTTCACGTCGTTATGCGCCTTCTCGAAATCGCCCTTCATCTGCTCGCAGATCACGACGTCTGCCGAGCAGATAAGGTTGAGCTCGCCATTCGCCTGCACCGGTGACGCGCCGATCGCCGTGCCGGCGAAGAGCATGAGGGAAAGGGTCTTCATTTTCATGGGCATCCTCCTGTTGCCTTGGTCTGATTTCCGCGCGAACAAGACACAGCAGGGCCATCGGCCCACTTGCGGCGGCTTGTACATGTTTTCGGATTTGTGCTTTGCCTAAAGGGCTAGTTCAGTTTGTCGCAGCGATTTCCGCGTCAAACCTGCGCAGCAGCCGACTTCGTTCATCCGGCGAGCCGAAGGTGGCGAAATCATAGTCCACCATCTTGATCATCGAGATATCCGGGGCTGCAACCGGGAGGCTAGATTTCGCGTTGGACGGCACTTGGTTCTGCCCAGACGCCGCGCCCGTACTCTGCCCTTCCGGACTGAGCGCAAATTCGACGAAGCGTTTTGCTTCCTCGATATTCCTTGTACCTTTGATGATGCTGACGGCGCCGATCTCGTAGCCAGTGCCTTCGCAGGGTGCGACGATGACGAGGGGGAAACCCACTTGTCTCTGCGTGACGGCGTCATGCATGAACGAAATGCCGATGAGCGTTTCTCCGCGCGCAGCCGCCCTGATGGGGGCTGCCCCCGAAGGCGTGTAACGTTCGATATTGCGGTTGAGCGCGGCGAGATACCGAAAGGCCTCGTCCTCGCCGAAAAGCTGCACCAACGTCGCAAGCATCGTGAACGCGGTGCCCGACGAATTCGGATTACCGCTCTGGATGCGGCCACGATAAGCGATGTCCGTGAGGTCCTTCCAGCAGGTCGGCGCGGGCAGCTTTAGCTCCCGCAGCAGAGCGGCATTGTAAGCGAAGCCGAGCGCCCCCGCATAAATGCCGGCCGAGCGGCCGCCGGACATGACGAAGAGGTTCTGCGCCCAGGGCAACATGTCGCGCTCATGGGCCGGCTGGTAGGCTTCGAGAAGATTTTCAGATCCGGCTTGCAGATGGGCATCGCCCGTGCCGCCCCACCAGACATCGCCGGCAGGCGCTGTCTTCTCCGCGCGGATCTGTTTGAGAATTTCGCCGGTGCTTTTGCGGGTAACGGAAATTTCGAGACCGGTCTTCGCCTCATAGGCCGTCTTCATCGCGGCACACCACATCTCGTCCGCACCGCACAGAACGGTGAGCGACACGGCTGCCATGCCGGCACTGGCGGTCGCCAGCCACAAAGCTGCTACCGCGCTGAAAGCGGTGATACCTCTCACAATTTCCTCCCATTGGACTTGCGTCCCAATCTCGGCAGTCAGGATGTCACATCTGCTGTCTTGCGCAATCGAAGAACGATTACGGTTCTTACAGCGGAAGCGGTATCGCCGCGGAAAAGATGACAACCGTTACAAATGTGACAGACCGCGCAACATTCGCCCACTTTGAAGATCGTGACGGCTCTGCGTATAATACATACGGGAGGACGTGCATGTGTTGAACGAGAGGATAACAATCCTGATCGTCGAGGACGATCCGGACATGGCTGAACTTATCTCCGACCTCGTTGAGGCGGAAGGGTGGACACCTCTCACCGCGCGGTCGGCTGAAGAGGCCGCGACCGTGCTTTCGCGCAGAACCGTCCATCTTGTCCTTGTAGACCACAATCTGCCCGGCACGTCCGGCCGCACTTTTGCGCAGCGCCTGCGCGCACAGACCAATATCGGTATTGTCATGGTAACGGCCGCCGGCAGCGCCCTGGACCGCGTGCTCGGCCTCGAAACTGCGGCAGACGACTATGTGGTCAAGCCCTTCGAGCCCATTGAACTGACTGCCCGTATCAAGGCGGTCCTGCGCCGAACGATCCCCTGGCTGAAACCGGAGCGGGAAAGCGAGCGAGAGCACGAAGCCACATCCCTGAAGCTCGGTGATTGGTCGGTAGACCTCGAGCGCCGTCGCGCGATATGCCACATCGACCCCGGCAAGTCGCTTACAAGCGCCGAATTTGCGCTGCTCCAAATTCTCGCCGAGACACCCAACATTCCCGTCAGCCGGGCGCATATTCTTGACCGATTGGGCGGTGCGGAAAGCGAGCGCTATGTCGACCGCAATGTCGACGTGCTCGTGCTGCGTCTGCGTCGCAAGATCGAGCGCAATCCGGACCTGCCGCGCCATATCAAGACGCGGCGTGGCAAAGGCTATGTCCTGGCCACCGACGATGGCGAGATCGAACCGTGATCGGTTGCCCCTTCCTTTCCTCCATCGCGTTTCGCCTTCCCTTCGCCATAGCCTGCATCTGCGTGCTCGTGTTCAGCCTGGCGGCAATCGCCGTCTACAGCTTGGAGCGGACGCGCCAAGAGATGGCCGCCTATAGCTTGCAGGCGTTCTCTAGTCTCGCCAAGACCTCGCTGGTCTCGCGACAGGTTTCCGATCTCGTCTCTAGCGCACCTTTCCTGATGAACGCTTCATCGCCCTACCGGGTCTCCAGCGAAAGCCGTTCGATCGTCTTTCAGGTCGATGGTCTTTTGCGCGCCATCCAACCTGAGAGCGACGGGGCCGTCCTGGAGGGCTTTGGGAACAGCCGGATCGTCGAACTGCTCCAAACGATCCGCACGCAGACGACGGCGCTTGCGGGCGATGCGGACTCCGCCCAGCAGCACAAGGCGGAGGCTGCGGCCGCGCTCGGCGAGATCGCGACTGGCAGCGGCCTGGCGGATGCCGACTTTCGCGCTCGCCTGAACGGCATAGTGCAATCCGCCTCCAATTCGGACAGTCTCTTCCAGCTCGGCGAGTTGCGCCGCCGATACGTCTTGGAAACCTCCCCGCGCCTCGAACGCGCTGCGCCCGATATACGGATCGCCGCGGCCGAACTTGCACCTTACGAACGAATCTTCGAGGCACAGACGCGCTATCTCTTCGAAATGTTCGCCATTCGCGCCGCGGTCTCGCGTCTGCACACCGTCTCGCGCGATCTGTCCCATGCCACGGAAACACAAAGCGAGGCCGTTGCCCGCAGCCTCAGTGACGACCTCGTCTCGACCTCCGACGCCTTGAGCCGCATTCTCGTCACCGTCGCCGTCGGCTCGCTGCTCGTGTTGGCAATGGCCGCGATCTCGATCCGCTCCGTCATGCGCGTCTCGCGCGGCATCGTCTCCCTTTCGAACGGCATGAACGCGCTTGCCGAAGGGGGCACAAACGTCGAAACCCCCAGCTACAACGGCACGGAAACGGAGCTGGTGCGCCTGCTCGAAGCCTTCCGTGCGTTCCGCGAGAGCGTCGAGCGCGTCACGCGGCTACGGCGCACGACCGAAGCCGCGGCCCGCACCATCCGCTCCACGTTCCGCAGCATGAATGAGGGAATCGCGCTGTTCGATCCGCGTGGGCGCCCGATCACGATGAACCGCCGCGTCATCGAGTTGATCGGCTGGTCCGGTTCAGCGAGAAAACTGCCGCTCCGAAGGTTCGTCGCACCCCTGCAGGAGATCGATCCGGCCGATCTGCCCGACGACGACGATGCCGGCCTACTTCGCGACCAGTCTGTGCTCCGCCACCGCGCTGAAGCGGGCCGGGTGACGGAAGTGTCGTTATCTCGCCAACCAGACGGCGGCATAGTCCTTCTGGCGCGCGATATTACAGACATGGACCGGCAGGAGGCTGAGGCAGCAAAAATCCAGCGCCTTGACGGCATTATGCGCATGACCCACCAGGTAAGCCACGAGGTAGGCAACATGATCGGCATCATCACCGGCAGCCTCGGCCTCCTGGAGCGCGAAACAGGCTTCAACGACCGGCAAAAGCGACACCTCGCTCGCATCCGTAAAGCTGCCGACCGCGGCCGGTCCCTCGCCGGCAGTATGCTTTCCATTGGCAGCCAGCAGCCAATCCACCCTGACGTGGTGGAAATCGGCGTGGTGCTACGCGGTATGGCCGACGTGCTGGAAATTGCCGTCGGCGAAAAGTGCCAGCTTGCGTTCGAAATTTCCGACGACCTGCCCACCGTCCGTATCGATACCGCACTCTTCGAGCAGTCGATCCTCAATCTCTGCCTCAACGCCGCCACGGCTATGCCGACTGGTGGAACAATTCTTATCCGTTGTTCCCGGAGCGAACCCGGCGTCAGCGTCAGCGTGACGGATGACGGCATCGGCATGACACCGGAGGCAGTCGACAGGGCTTTCGAACCCTATTTTACGACCCGCGACGCAGAGGGCGGTGCGGGTCTTGGCCTGGCAATGGTCTATGGGTTCGTACGCCAAAGCGGCGGCGACGCTCGCATCGCATCGCTGCCGGACAAGGGAACGGTTGTCGAGCTTTTGTTTCCAGCCTGAAACTGGCTTTACGCAAAGCGGGGGAAAACTCATAATCACCGCCGATGTTAAGATTCGTACAAAGAATGGTGATGGGCGCGATTGGGATTTGGTGCCGCGAAGAAGGTTACTTCCTCGACAGTGATATCGGTAGAAAGGAGCTCGATTTAGCTGTTCAGCGGCGCGGAGGCGGACCGCCCAGGCACAGCTGGTGCGGGTTCTGCGGCTCGAAAGGGAAGCTTGATGTACTGAACCCAAGGTGCAGAATGTCGGCCAGCAGATCGATGACGTCGTTACCGCTGGCAAACTGTCGTCGGCCGTCTGAGAGATCGACAGCACGATCGGGAACCCAGCCCAGTCTCGCCTTTGTCGAGGCTGCCGGGAATATCGCCTCCGACGGCGACGGTGACCGACGGCTGCCGATCAACCGAGGTTGAGCCGCTTTCGCAGATCGGCATTTTCAGCACGCAGCTTCTCGGCCAGCTGCTTGCGCAGTCTCTGGTTTTCCTCTTCCAGCTGCAGGAGATCCGCAAACTCGTCAACTGCCGCCACCGACGGTGCAGTCGCTGCCGGCACGGCCTTCGGAGCACGCTTGACAGGCGCACGCTTGGCGCTTGGCGCACCTTCGTCGGACTTTGCCTTGCGTCCCCTCTTCGGCTTGACCGCTGCGGCATTCGAAGCCGCTGCCGGTTGCGCCGAAACTGCGGCTGAGGCCGTCTCAAGCGCCGCCTTTTTGGCGCGAGGTTTGCGCTCCTTCTTCGGTGCGGGCGCCGCAACCGTCGGCGTGTCAGCATCTGTCATCGTATTCATATCGTCGGCCATTATGGTCTCGTGTAAAGCCGCTGCATTTGTCTCCTGCTCGATCGGCGGTGTCAACAACGCCGCGCCCTGTTGTTTGCCGGCGAAAGACGTTCCGGATCTGCCAACTTCGGAAGTTCCAGAAGGAATGGCATTGCCTCGTCCTGCAGATCTTGCGCAACGGACTTGAGATCCATGTCTCCCCCGATCGAGCTCGGATTTGATATTTGAGAGGCCGGTATCTGCGGTGACGTTCCGGCGACGCTTTCAGCATCGCGACAAGCCCTGCCAGATAACCCCTATCAATCGAGCGGGCCAGGCCTACGGCCATACTCGGCTGCCGATATGCGCCAAGACCCTTTTTGATCAGCCTGCGGCACTACCTGGACTAGCAGCCAATTCCGCCGTCAGCACGCAGCGAGAGGTTCGGGCACGTTCAGCCATCGCGTCCTCACCACTCGCGTTTGGCGGCCGCAGGTCAAGATGAGCAGGCGGGCATCAACTGCGACTCGCCGTTACCTCCCGCATTGGAGCGCTACCAGCGTTAGTAACTTCGACCGCTATTTCATTGCCGTCTCGATCGGGGCTACGAACTCGGTAGGCTGTGGTGGTAGGTAAGATGGTGAAAGCCCTTCACACCCCTATTAGTCCGTCAGCGAGCGTTCGCACCCACGGCCTTTACCAGCGTCTGATGCAGCCCACGCGCTGGCGAAGCCGAGGGCGCATGAGGCGCGGCCGCTCTGGCAAGAGTAATCGCCCTACCCGCTTCTGGCCTGACCTTGAAGCGGGAGATCAGCCGGGAAAGCGTAACGACTTCTTCCGCCAGTCGGCGGGTGTTTGCGGTCGCCTGCTCGACCATGGCCGCATTCTGCTGCGTGACCTGATCCATCTGATTGACAGCGGTATTAACCTCGGAAAGCCCGATTGTCTGCTCCTTCGCAGCGGTTGCGATGGAATGGACGTGGTCGTTGATCTTTGTCACCTGCGTTTGAATAACGCTCAATGCGTCACCCGTCTCGGTTACCAATCTTACGCCCGTCTGGACCTCGGTTCTTGAGCGGGTAATCAAACCCTTGATATCCTTTGCAGCCTGAGCGGAGCGCTGCGCAAGTTCGCGAACCTCCTGTGCGACAACTGCAAAGCCTTTTCCGGCTTCACCGGCTCGCGCAGCCTCGACGCCGGCGTTGAGCGCCAGTAAGTTTGTCTGAAACGCAATCTCGTCGATGACGCTGATGATCTGGCCGATTTCGTTCGAGGCCTGTTCGATACGACCCATGGCAGATACCGCATCTGTGACCACTGCGCTCGATTCGTTCGTGCTCTTTCGAGCCTCGCCTACCATCTGACTGGCTTCCGCCGCTCGACCTGTCGAATTCTTTACAGCGGCTGTGATTTCCTCAAGGCTCGCTGCGGTTTCCTCCAACGAAGCGGCTTGCTGTTCCGTCCGTCTGGCCAGGTCGCCAGCGGCGTTGCTCAATTCGTCAGTGCCGGAATTGATCGTGTCTATCGCCGCCCTCACCTCGTCCATGACAGTTCGCAGTCCGCCCATCGTCGAATTCACATCACGCCTAAGCTCGCCGAAAGACCCTTGGAATTCCCCATGCATTTCATCGGTGAGATCACCCTGCGCCAATGCCGCAACAACGCGTTGAGTTTCACTGACGCCTTCGTGCACGGTGGTTACCAGCTGGTTGACGCTTGTCGCGAAACGATCAAGATCGGGATTGTCATAGGCCTTCTCAACTCGTTTCGTGAAGTCGCCCGCCACCGCCGCCGCGACAACAATGGAAATGTTCGAGGAGAGATCGGCGCTTTTGGCTTGCAAGGCACTTTCCTGGGCATTCAGTTGACGCACCTTAATGGCGTTTTGCTTGAACACCTCGACTGCGGTAGCCATATCGCCGATCTCGTCCGCCCTGTGCGCGAATGGTATTCTCGTATCCAGGTCGCCGTGTGCAAGCTGCTTCATAGTTGCTGTCAACTGATTGATCGGGCGGGCGATCGCCCTCGACCCAAAGATTGCCGATCCTAGAAGCGCTGCGACGACAAGAAAGCCCATTCCAAGGCTAATTTGGAGCGCCAAGCGCGACGCGGCCCGCATTTGAACTGCCGCTTCGTCCGCCTTGCTTTTGGCCGCATTCACACATTCATCGAGCAACGATCCGATCTGATCGGCAATGACCAAGAGCCTGCCTTGAGCAGACTTTTCCTCTCCGGAAACCTCGGCAGCCTTGGCGGGGCTGTCAAATCTTGCGCCGACAGCTTTCGAAAGACTTTCATACTCCGTCATCCACTGACGGGTCAGCTCGGTGACCGCAGCTATCCGGTCCTTGTTCGCCTGCAGCGTGACATGGGCGCTCGCACTCGACAGATAATTTGTGACCGACTCATATCGTTTGGCAACATATTGGCGCGCTTTTATTGCCTCTGCCGATGTCTCCGCGAGGCGCAGGTCCAACATTCCTATCATCATGCCACGTAACGATGCTTTCGCATCGACCAGGTCACGGGAAATAACCAGTTGCGAGCGACCGAAATCGGAACTCCTATCGACCGAGGCTCCGCCAACCAAGACCGACACCAGCAGGGCCAAAACCATCAGAATGCCGGCGGCTGACATGGCGCTCAGCTTGGCACTGATGCGGGCGAAAAGCTTTGACGGCATCATAACACTCCTGTCGTGCCGAACGCCCTGGCCCGGCGACGCAATTGATCAACGAGCCGGGCAAAGGTATCCCAGCGGCACATTCATGGGGAACTCAAATGCGTCTTCACACGCTCTGCAAGGAGGTGATCAATTAGAATTATGACAGATTGCTTAAGTTTCCGTTGAGGTTAAAAGCGCACGAACGGCTGCCATTCAATCGGCGCAGGCGACTAGCCAGCAACCAGCGGAGGCTTGCTTCCGCACATGGAAACGGGCTGACGGCCGTACCCAGACCTACCTGCAGGTCACCTTAACCAGCTCTGCACTCAATCTATCCACACGAAGGATCCGCCGCCGGCGCAAGAAGTTGTAGTGCCCAGCGATCACGTGCTGTGTCAGCACGTGGCTCGGCATCGACGGTACGTCTCCCCGTCGCGATTGCCTCCAAGATCTCACGACCCCCTTAGGATGCGTCTCGGCTGCGCCAGACCTTGAAAAGTCCGATGGCGCAGATTGCGATGATTACGGGGTCAGCTAAAACGCCGGGGAAGCTCGGATGCCAGCCAGGACGAACGATGGTCTGAATGATCAGCAGGTAAGCGATGCAGCTTGCCAGGGTTATTGAGAGGATCATCAATTGGCGGTTGGTCATGGTCTACCCGTTATCAAATGCCCGTAGCCTTCTCTACCATAGCCCTGCAAACAATGCCTACCCGCGCCAGCCTGTCTTACCGCTAGAGGAGTCCTCGAAGAGGAAAAAACAACCATCCAATGAAGACTGTGGCGGGTGCGTTACGGCTTGCAAAGCCATCACCTCTTTAGTGGGAAACCACAGCCCTGTCCGGTCGACGAGCTGCGGCCGCCCCCCACGGAAGGCGGCTCGCTGATCCTAAAGCTTGCATCAGAGCTTCAGGGTATCAATCGTCCTTATTTTCCAAAGTCCGGTGGTCGATTTCGAGTGAAAGCCACGCATGACGTTGATCATTGTAGACCGACTGCGACGGCTCTAGGCCCTGCCTGTCGTCGAAACAGCCGAAAGCGATGGCGGTCAAGCCGGGTCGCAACTCAGGCTTCCAAAAGACAGTTGATCCACAAGCGGGGCAGAAATGGAAATCGATAGATTTTCCACTGTCGCCGATCCGTCTGAAGACCGATGCGTGACCGTGCTCTTCCGTCGCTTCAGACGCAAAGAACACCGCTATCCCAAAACCTGACCCGGTACGGCGTTGACAGGCGTCGCAATGGCATATGGAGACCTTCTTTGGTGCGCCGGAGGTCATGATAGAAAGTTTGCCGCACGAACACATCGCTGTTCTCTTCAACGGAACTCCTCCTCCATCCTCATCGGAAAGTTGTGGTTACAACCTTTCCTTCAGGAGGCGCCATCATACTGGTTTCGATAGATTCTGATAGCAAGGACGTGCAGGCGCTCAACTCGCCAGCGTCGGTCAAATGGCCAGCTTGACCCTTATGAGATTAGCGGATGTAATGTGCATCTGAGAGGTGCAGTTTACCCCCAACCAGCAATCTCAGCGGTCGGCGCCTATGGCGCTGACCGTCCTTTCAGTCAAGCGATCCATTTGCTCTAGTTCCTTTTGGTGGGTTGGTGGCCTCTATCATCCCGGTTACCATCATTATGCCTAAGCCGAGCGTAGAAGAGTCTCCGGCTTAGGAAGAGCCCGCGCACGGGGGTACGCGCGGGCTCTTTCGTGTCCGCAAAGGGCATTTGGCGGAGGCGTCCTCGGCCTCAACAAGCAGATATCCGTAGCCGCGCTAGCAAGAGGTGGTGGCAGGGACGGCAACATCGGCATACCCCACCAATCTTGGCGACCTGCTCCCAGGTAATTCGCAGATGGAGGTGCGGGAGGGCGCACCGAAAATTCGCTGCAAGGAGGTTTCACCACTTCGGATGGCTTGGGGTTAAAATTGGGACATCATCTATCGAGAGCGGCCAAAACCATTTCGGGTTGCCCTTCTGATTATTTTTTGACCGGCCTACGACCATTGTTTGTGCATGCGGGTCTGAGCCGATGGTCGGAGATGTCGCGCCGCCGCACCTTGCGGACCGCAACTTCCAGACCTTGAAGAACGCCATAGTGGCATGGCGTTTGCATGGCTGGCCCGTGAAAATTCCTGCGGCGGGCACAATTTGACGAATATCCTGACCTGTTTTTTACTTGCTGCCGCACTCTCTCTCAGCGTGCGCCGGTTCCTTGTTCCATACATTCGCGCGGACGGTAGAGCCGAAGCAACCTCGCCGCTGACGATGGTCGCCAGCGCCGTTTTTCTGACGGCCCTGGCCCTGACCATTGCGGATACGGATGTGCTGCGCGCTGCGTTGACGCTTGCCAGTGGCCTGCTATTCGCAGTTCTTTTGGACGGTCTGAGGCCAACGCTTTTGGTTGCCTTGTCAGTCGCCTGTCTCATTGCCTACCTGGGCCTGCGCTGAAGCTTCTGAGACTACGCCGCCGCGGTCGCAAGCCTTTGCTCACGCGGAAGTGCCCTGGCGACCGCATTAAGCAAGTCGGTCTGCGTGATCAATCCGAGTATCCGCCGTTCATCGTCTACGATGACGACCGCATGCGTGCGGCCATCAGTCAATACGGGCAACAGGCCGAAAGCGACATCGTCGGATCGTGCGGTCGTCGCCTCAGAGATCCGCCGCTCCAACGAGCCGGACGCTAAGGCGAGCTCCCTTAAGCCGACTGAGCCGACAAGGCTCCTGTCGGCTCCCCTGACTGGCAGGGTCCGAACGTTGTGATTTAAGAGAAGCCAACGAGCCTGCTCCACTGTTGCATCGATATCGATCGCAATGACATCGCGCGACATGATATCCGCACATCGGATGTCGCCGTTGGCGCGCGAGACCGCCTCAAGCTCCACCTGCCGCAATACCCGGCCCAGATCGGCACGATCGATGTCAAACGTTTCGTTCAGCTTCGCAAGCGCCGCATCGATATCCTCCTCCCGAAACCCGGCCCGTTGCGCGGGCGCCGGGTCCGAAGTGCGATGCACGTTTGCCGGTTGCGGAACGACATGCGGATAATTGTGGCGCGACAGTCTGTGAAACAGCAAGCCTACGCCTACGAGCAGGCATGAATTTAGCGCGACTGGGACGAATGGAAAGAGCATCCCCCAACTTGCAACCACCGGCCCGCCGAGGACTGCCGTGAGTGCAGCGGCGCCCCCGGGCGGATGCAGGCAGCGCGTGAAGGACATTGCGGCAATCGCAAGTGATACTCCGACACCTGTTGCGATGATCGGATCGTTTATCAGGCTTGCAGAAAGAACGCCCATGATAGCCGATATCGTGTTGCCGCCGACGATCGACCATGGTTGCGCAAGCGGGCTGGCAGGCACGGCAAAAAGTAGAACCGCCGACGCGCCCATCGGGGCAACGATGAGCGGCAAATGAGCGCCTTCTCCGAAGAGAACGCCGCAGAGCATACCCGTCAGTGCGATGGCAACGAGTGCACCCAGGCATGCAAGAAGCCTATCTCGAAGGGTGGCGCCGGCGAGGATTGGATAGAACAAGCGGAATGAGAGGCGAGCTCGCCTTCGAGCGGCGTCTTCTTGCTTGGGAGATGACATGCAAAACCTGGTGATGAGTTTGTGAGAACTTAGGAGGGACGAGCCGACGATCTCGGTGTAGCGGCGCCGGAACTGACGAGAATCGCTTCAAGACCCTGAAGCGTCGCTGACCTCCGGTCCCTCTTCGAAATCAGCAACGTGTCGACCGGCCCCAGCGAATGAACTTCGATATCGGCGCTCCAGTGCATGCCATCCAAAACGGAGCGGGGTATGACGCCGGCAGCATTGCCTGCAACGACGTGGGCCAACATGGAATGGTAGGAGCCCACCTCAAGGGTTGGGAGATCGGCCGTCAGCCTTACCCACCGTTCGGCAACGCGGCGATAGGTGCAGCCGGGCTCAAGCGCCGCCAACTGCCGTGATCGGATGTCACTGGCGTCCCGGACCGGCAGGTGGTTGGGAGGAAGAATAAGAAGCAGTTCTTCCTGGTAGATCGGCGTTACGTGGAGCAGCCCGTGGCGGTCGAAGGAGACCGCATTGTCGGTTTGGTCTCGCGGCGGCCGCGCGACAAGCGCGCAGTCCAGTTCGTCTGCAATAACGGCAGCGGCAAGGTCTTGAGTAGCGCCGAGCGTCAATTGCAGAGACACCGAGGGCCAATTCTCATTGAACTGAGCAAGGACCGGAGGCAACCTGCTTGCGGCTGTGCTCTCCATGGTACCAACTCGAAGGGTTGCCATGTTCTTCATCGCAAGACGGGCTTCTTCGGCAAGTGCAACCAGCCGTCGCGCGTAGGTCACAAACGTCCGGCCCTCGCGGGTCAATGTCATTTTTTTCCCCTCGCGGCTGAACAACTGCGCGCCGACTTGTTCTTCGAGCAGTTGGATGCGCGTGGTAACATTCGAAGGAGCTCGGGCAAGCTTTCTTGCGGCACGCGTGACGCTTGTTTCACAAGCCACAGCAAGAAAAATTTCGAGTGATGTCGGGTCCACGTTGATCTCGCCAAACGAATGATGCTGCGCTATCATTTCCTAAATGCGAATATCATTCAAGGTTGATCCTAGGGGCAAACTCACGCCAGCGCGAAAAGAATGAGCCGATGAGCAATGAAAACGAGAAAGAACTTCCAGCAGCCTACGCGTCTCCTGCTTGTCTGATGCATGAAGTCGATCCAGTCTATATGGGACTGGGGGTAGACCGGGCGACCATCAACGCGTGGCGAAGAGATGAGCGCCGCCGGCTGATCGATCTGCGCACACTTCTCAGTTCTGAGGAACGCCAACGCAGAACCCTCCTGCTCAGGCAGCATCTTGATAAGCTTCTGCCCAATCTGGGCGGCCGGAATGTCAGCTTCTATTGGCCATTTCTGGGAGAACCGGATCTGCGGGGCTGGATCGTGTCCGCATCGGCAGGTGGGGCGATCGGCCTCCTGCCCGTGGTGACGGAACGGCGGAAACCGTTGACATTTCGTACCTGGAGCGTCGGTGAGGAGCTTGAACAAGGGGTTTTGAACATCCCCGTGCCTCGCCATGGGCAGGTGCGACGTCCCGACATTATCATCGCGCCGCTCGTCGGGTTCGACGCGCAATGCTACCGCCTTGGTTTCGGTGGCGGTTATTTCGACCGGACGTTAGCGGCTCTGGATCCGCCACCCCTCAAAATCGGAGTCGGCTTCGAGTTCCAAGAGATCGAGAGCATTCGCCCTCAAGCCCATGACATTCCTATGGATGCGATCGTGACCGATGTTCAGGTGCGGGTTCGCCCAGGCCGAGACGCGGCGCTCAGGCTGGAAGGCGAAAAATGATCGTCGTACCGGCCGAGTGGACGGCACCGCTTTGCCTGGCCGCTGCGATCGCGTTTGCGTGGCATCCGTTCCTCATTATCTTTCGTCGAGACACAAATCCCGCCGCACAAACATCCATTACAACAATGGTCGCCACCAGCGTGGCGCTGATGACGGTCACGCTTTCCTTTGCCCATTGCGGTTCGGTCATCGGAAGCCTCGTCTTCGCACTCGGCCTCGCAGGCTCCCCGATAGCCAGGCGCTACCTGCGCCCCGCGCTCAGCACGGGGCTTTCCGCGGTCAGTCTTGTCGCCTCTTTCTCGATTACTGGCGGCCTTCAGGTATAGGAGCGAAGACATAATGTCGGACCGGAAATATCCGCAACTGGCTTGGTCGCATTGGTATGCCTGGTACCCCGTCCTGCCCGTCGATGACTCGATTCATTGGCTGGAAGCGGTGTATCGGCGGAAAGATGAGGCGGGAAGGTGGGTGTACCGTAAGCGCTGTTGTCTCCGCACCTTGACCACCCCTGAACGAACTTACTCCTCCGCTGACAACTGAGCGTGTGGGTCGTGGTACCGTCGCCTGTCATTGTCTTTGGGAGGCCGAAATGTGCAAGAGAG
>NZ_PVBK01000012.1:0-171820 GCF_002968535.1 Neorhizobium sp. T7_12
AGGGTGGGTTCATGCCGCCGGCCGAACCGGCGTCGGTGCCGATGGTTTCCTGACCCCAGCCGATAATGTCCTTCGAAATCAGGTATTGGATTGCTTCGGCGGTCGGGCCGGGAGAGTGCGGACCGTTTTCGTCTGCATTCAGGAAGGTTTCGGTGGCGCCGTTACGCTTGTACCAGTCGGAGCGCATCAGCACCCAGCTGCCGGCTTCGATCGCGCCGTTCTCGGCTTCCCATTCCTTGATGCTGTCGACGGTGAGCAGATAATCCGGGTTTTCGGCGGCTTCCCTGGAACGGTCGATGACATTGACCGGCGCCACGAAATTCTGCGGCGGAATGGTGTCGGTCGTGTTGTTCGGTTTGTCCTTGCCGGTGATCCAATGACAGGGCGCATCGAAATGGGTGCCGGTGTGCTCGCCGAGCTCCAGCCAGTTCCAGGCCCAGAACGGACCATCCTCGTTGTATTCGGAGATCGTATGGACGGCGACCTTGGGCGTGTTCTTGCCGAACTGCGGCGGCAGGTAGAGAACGGGGGTATCCGGCCCGAGCGGCGCCGTCAGGTCCACGACCTTGACCGAGCCGGAGAGAAGAGCGGAAGCGAGACTGGTGAGCGTGCTGGAAGACATGGTGTCGGGTTCCCCTTGAATGACCGGTTTCGTTAAGCCGGGCAGCAGCCGGTTTTCCTCTCCGGATGCCGCTAACCGATGAGGGAGCCTATTGCAGAAAATATGAGGATGCAAGCAATCGAGCGAGGCTGCGTCGAGCAAATTTCCGTGGCGCATCCTCGATCAAAAACCGCAGGTTTCCATAGGAAGCAGCTTGTTTCTGACTTCACAGAGGGCAAGTTCGAGCGGCAATTCGCCTGCCGGCAAATTGCCCATCCATGCTCCTCTCGTGAGAAAGTATATGCATATGGATGAATAATAGGACCGAGTGAGGGCGCCTTTTGACCCGGCGGTGATCGGGGGGCGGCGATAAAGGGCTTGCGAGCGGCATCCGTCAGCGGGGCAATCGCAGCCTGCGAACCTTTGACATTTCAAATATCTGCTTCTAGACGGTGGATCGGCTACAGAGGCAACATTCGGAATGGCAGAAGCGGAAGCGATCGACGTCGATCTGGAGATCATCGTCCAGGGCGCCCACGGGCGGTCGAAGCCCGAGCTGCGCCTGTGGCTGCGGATGCTGTCGACGACCAAGCTGATCAGCCAGGAAATCCGCCGCCGGCTGCGTGCCGAGTTCGGCGCGACGCTGCCGCAGTTCGACCTGATGGCGCAGCTTTATCGCGAGAAGGACGGGCTTCGCCTCGGCGAACTTTCCAAGCGCACCATGGTCACCAACGGCAATGTCACAGGGCTCGTCGAGAGGCTGGAAGCGGACGGTTACGTCCAGCGGGTGACACCGCAGGGCGACCGCCGGGTGACGGTCGCCAAACTCACCGAGGCGGGTGCGACGCTGTTTGCGGCGATGGCCGCGGCGCATGAAGGCTGGCTGCAGGACATGATGGCCGATATAGACCCGCATGCTGTTGCTGCGCTCTGGTCGGAGATCGGCACGGTCAAGGCTTCCGCCAACAACCACCTCTCCGGCGGCGCCTTCGAATAGGCCTCGCCTTCTCCGGCGTCAGCGCTTCTTTTCCTTGTTGAACCTCTGTTCCAGGAGATTGACCAGCCTCACCATCGGCCAGAGGAAGGCGATGTAGATCAGCGCAGCCCCGATCAGCGGCGTCGGGTTGGCGTAGAGCGCCTGCGCGTCCGTCGCCTCCTTGAGAAGTTCCGGCAGCGCGACCGTGGAGGCAAGCGACGTATCCTTGAACATCGAGACGCAGTTGTTGGTCATCGGCGGAATGACGATGCGGATCGCCTGTGGCAGCACGACCTTGCGCAGCGTGACGAAGAAGGGCAGTCCGAGGGCCGCCGCCGCCTCGAACTGACCGCGGGGGATGCCCTCGATGCCGGAGCGAAAGATTTCAGCCGAATAGGCGGCCATGACGATCGAGAAGGCAAGGCCGGCGGACGTCCAGGACGACAGGCGGATGCCGACGAACGGCAGCGCGTAGTAGATGAGGATCAGCACCACCAGCATCGGCGCCGCGCGGAAGATGTCGATGTAGAAAACCGCCAGATACCGCACCGGCTTCGGTCCGTAGAGGCGCAGGAGCGCGATCACCAGGCCGATCGGAATGCCGATGCCGATGCCCGCCACGCCGAGCAGGAAGGTATTGATCAGTCCGCGCAGCAGCGCCGGAAACGCGTCGCCGAGAACCCCGAGGTTGAAGAATGTGTCGAGGAGGGTCATTTCCTGGTGCCTCTAAGCTCACGAAAAAGCCGGCCGTCGCCGGCCGGCATGATTGGGTGCGATATCGATAGCCGGCTCAGGGCTTCGGCAGCGGCTGCTCGACGGCGGAGGCGGAACCGGCGGCCGGATCGGAGCCGAACCACTTCTTGTGGATCGCGGCCAGCGTGCCGTCCTTCTTCATCGCGGTGATCGCGTCGTTCGCCTTGGCGAGCAGCGGATGGTCCTTGGTCATCATCAGGCCGTATTGTTCGCCGGTCTTGATGCGCACCTTCACGGCAAGATCCTTCATCTTGAGGAAGGCGTATTCCATGCCCGGGACGTCACTGACGGCCACGTCGGCACGGCCGGAGGAGAGATCCATCAGCAGATCCTGCTGGGCGTTGTAGCTCTTGATGTCGGTGATACCGTATTTTTCCTTGTTGTCCTTGGCCCACTTGTCGCCCGTGGAGCCGGCCAGGACCCCTACCACCTTGCCCTTCAAGTCTTCGACCTTGGACACGGTCGCTTCCTTGCGGGTGGCGATGCCCATGTCGGCGTCATAATAGGCCTGCGTGAAGGACTGGCTGCCGAGACGCTCCTTGGTGATGGTGATCGAGGAGATCGCCACATCGATACGCTTGGAGGAGGTGGCGGCGAACAGAGCCTGGAAGCCGAGGTCGGAAATCTCGACCGTCATGCCGAGGCGCTTGGCGACTTCGTTGACGATGTCGACTTCGAAACCCTCGAAAATACCCGTCGCCGTCTTGTATTCGAAGGGCGGGTTGCTCGGATAGGAGCCAACGGCAAGCGCTGCGGCGGAGGCCAGACCGGCGCTTGCGACGGACAGGGCAGCAGCACCCGCGAGGCCGAAAAAGGCGCGGCGGAAAAGGCTCATGGTCATGATTGCGTTCCCTCTGTTTTGGTGACCGGCGGGCGTTTTTTCTGCCGGATCGGATGCGAAATTGTTCTTGATGGCCGGCAGGTGGAGCGATGTGACGCGAGCCCTCTCCCAAGAGCTGTCCGGCGGCGTCCCTATCCTCTTCAACGCGCGTGAGAGCGGATCGTGATCGAAAATCCAGCAAGATTCAAGCGGAAAGATTGAAGCTTAAATCATGTCCGGACGGCTCGTTTTGGGCAGGTAAAAGGCTCGAAAAATAGTTTAGGTCTAAACTTGTTTTTCGCCGCCGGCGGTTCGATAGTGGACCACCAACGGGGAACAGAGGCCGCCCGCAATCGTTGCGGCCCATAGAAACAGGAAGCCGAGCCATGCGTTTTGCCTATTTCGCCTTTTTCGAGAATGTCGATGGAAGCCAGCTCGCCGTGAGCAAGGCGGACGTCGAGACCGTCGCTGAAATTATCAAGCTGACGCCCGGGCTGACCACCGCCAATCTCTACACGCCTGAAGTCACCAGGGACATGTACAACAAGGACGAGCAGTCGCCGATCTTCGGCATGCAGCTCTATTTCAACGAGCTGAGCGAGCTCGAGGATGCGATGGCGCCGGCCGGCCACCTGCATCAGCTTGCGGCATCCGGCGTGCTGTCGAGCATTCGCGGCGCCAGGGGCACGCAGCAGGCCATGTATTCGCGGCACTTCCCGGTCGACGACGCCAAGCTCGATATAGAAAAGAACGGCAATCCCTGTTCCTACGTGGTGCACTATACCGGTCCGGCCGAAGACCTGAACGTCTGGATGCACCACTATGTCAGCCATCACCCGCAGGTGATGCGCACCTTCCCGGGGATCCGCAAGATCGAGGTCCTGTCGCGGGTCGACTGGTGCGGGTTCCTTCCCTGGGAGCGGGTCAACCACATGCAGCGCAATCGGGTGATGTTCGACAGCCCGGCCGCACTGCAGGCGGCGCTGCAGTCGCCGGCGCGGATCGCCATGCGCGAGGATTTCAAGACCTTCCCGCCCTTCGAAGGCGGCAATTCCCACTTCCCGATGGAAACGCAGATCATCGTCCCCTGATGGACGGTGAGGCCGCTCAGAGCTTTATATGGTCGCGGTCGAGATCGGTGACCGAGCGGCAGCCTAGAAGCGCCATGGTACGGCGGGTCTCTTCTTCGAGGATGGTGATGGCGCGAGCCGCACCCGCCTCGCCGCCGGCTGCGAGACCATAAAGTGTCGCGCGGCCGGTCATCACCGCATCTGCTCCGAGCGCCAGGGCCTTGACGAGGTCGGTGCCACGACGGAAACCGCTGTCGGCGAGGATGGTGATCCTGCCTTTCAGCTTGCTGGCGATCTTCGGCAGGATGGTGATCGGCGAAGGCGCACCGTCGAGCTGGCGTCCGCCGTGATTGCTGACGACGATGCCATCTGCGCCCGCGTCGACGGCCAGTTCGGCATCGCGCAATGTCATGATGCCCTTGATGATCAGCGGGCGCTTCCAGATTTTCCGCAGGTGGCGGATGTAGCTCCAGTGAAGGTCCGGCTCCACCTGTTCGCGCGACCAGATGGCCGTGCGGGCGAAGGTCTGCTGGTCGGTGGGCAGGAAATCGAGCAGGTTTCCGAAGGGCGGGATCCCACGCGCCATGACCGACAGCGCCCAGCGCGGATGGCAAAGCATATCCAGCTTGTGGCGGAAGGTCGGGTCCATGCCGGAGCGATAATTGCGGCGATCCCATTCGCGATTGCCGAATGTGGCCGCGTCGGTCGTCACCATCAGCGCCTGGCAGCCAGCTCTTTCGGCGCGGCCGACCAGTTCGTCCATGAAGGTCTGGGAGCGGAAGACATAAAGCTGCATCCAGTGGGAGAGGTTGGGGATGCCGGAAAGTTCCTCGATCCGCATGTTGGAGACGGTGCTCTGGGTGAAGGCCACACCCGCCTTGGCGGCGGCTTCAGCCAGCAGCCGGTCTCCCTGATACTGAAAGAGGCCATTGAACCCCGTCGGCGCGATGATGAAGGGCAGCCGCATCTTCCGGCCGAAGATCGTGGTCGAAAGATCGGGCACGCCGACACCGGTCAGCGTCGAGGGGCGGAACTCGATTTCCGAGAAGATTTCGAGGTTGCGGCGGAGCGTCCATTCGTCCTCGGCGCCGCCCTCGAGATATTCCAGCACGAAGGCAGGCAGGCGGCTGTGTGCCATGGCCTGGAGGTCGGCGATCGTGACGGCGCGGCTCACGTCCCGGCCGCTATAATATCTCCGTCCGGCGCTCGCCATTATTCGACCTGATAGCCGGCTTCCGCCAGCACCGGCGACCATTCGGCATTGACGTCGTCCGGCGGCACGGCGGCGAGCAGGCTGCGGGTATAGGCGTGTTTCGGGTCGGCAAACACCGTTTCCGTTCGGCCGCTTTCCACCACCTCGCCGCGATACATGACCATCACCCGGTCGCAGAGATAACGGACGACCGAAAGGTCGTGGCTGATGAACAGCATCGAGAAGCCGTGTTCGTCGCGCAGTTTCAGCAGAAGGTCGAGAAGCTGAGCTTGAACCGAGACATCGAGGCCGGAGACGATCTCGTCGGCGACGAGGATGCGCGGCAGGGTGCAAAGCGCGCGGGCGATGTTGACGCGCTGCTTCTGTCCCCCCGAAAGCTGGGAGGGGAAGCGCATCGCGGCATCCGGGGGCAGGCCGATTTCCTTGAGAAGCTCGGCGGCGCGGTCCATGCGCTCGCGGGTGCTGTTGTGCAATCCGCTCGCCTCGTTCGCCTGGGTGACGATGCTGCCGATCCGCCGGCGCGGGTTGAGCGCCGATTGCGGATCCTGGAATACCATCTGGATATAGTCGCGGCGATAGGCCCTGTCGGCATTGCCGTTTGCAGTGACGTCTCGGCCGGCGAGCGTGATCTTGCCATCGGTCGGCGTATCGAGGCCCACGACGAGGCGGGCGAGCGAACTCTTGCCGCTGCCGCTTTCACCGACGATGCCGACGAATTCGCCCTCGCCGAGCGCAAAATCGACGCTGTTGACGGCCTTGAAGCTGCTGCGCTTGGCGAACGGGCTCCAGGCGGTGGTATAGGCCTTGGTAAGCTTCTCACCGTTGAGATGGATCTTGGCCGAGGCGATCTCGCGGCCAGGCGCCAGCGGTGGCGGCACGATGTCCGGCGTCTTTTCGGTGCGGATGCAGGCGGCGATATGGTTCGGGCCGATATCGGCCAGCGGCGGCTCGGCCCGGGTGCAGGCCTCGATCGCGTTCGGACAGCGCGAGGCAAAACGGCAGCCCTTCAACTCCTTCAGCACCCGCAGGCCCGGCATCCGCTCGGGAAGGATGAAGAGGCCGCGGCGCGGGCCGGTAATGGTCGGATTGGCGAGCTGCAGGCAACGCGTATAGGGATGGGCCGGAGCCGAGAACAGCTGTTTTGCCGGGCCGCGCTCCGCGGGCCGACCGGCATAGAGCACCATGATCTCATCGCTGATCTGCGAAGCGAGGCGCAGGTCGTGGGTGATGAAGATCACCGCCGTGCCGTCGCGCTTCTGCATTTCGGCGATCAGCTTGACGATGCGGGCCTGGATCGTCACGTCGAGCGCGGTGGTCGGTTCGTCGGCGATCAAGAGACGCGGGCGGCTGGCAAAGGCCATGGCGATCAGGATGCGCTGGCACATGCCGCCGGAGAGCTGGTGCGGGTATTTTTCGAGCAGCGCCGCGCCATGCGGCAGATGGACGGATTCGAACTCCTTCAGAGCCCGTTCGCGCCAGTTTTCACCGGGGGCAAGGCCGATCCGCAGAAGGTGTTCCTTGATCTGCTGGCCGACCGTCAGCACCGGGTTGAGGCCGGAAAGCGGCTCCTGCGGGATGAAGGCGATGTCGCGGCCGAGCAGGTTGCGGCGACGTTCCGGCAACATGCTCACCAAGTCCTCGCCATCGAAGGCGAGCGTGCCCTTGGTGACCGCAAAACCCTTCGGCAGATATTGCGAAATGGTGCGGCCGATCATCGACTTGCCGGCGCCGGATTCGCCGACCAGGCCGAGGATCTTGCCGGGCTCCAGCGAGAAGTTGAGATCGGTGAGGACGGGGAAGTTTTCCTTGGCTCCTACCGATTCGACGCAGAGATTTCGCGCGGAAAGGATGGGATTCTTGGGCGAGGAAATGGCCATGTCAGGTGCGCTCCGTCTGGGTCAGGCGCGTGTCGAGGGTGCGGCGCAGGCCGTCGCCCAGAATATTGAAACCGAAGACCGCGAAGAAGATCGCGAAGATCGGCGCGATCAGGTTGAACGGCGCCTCGTAGATGTTCTGGCGCGCGTCGGCGATCATCTGGCCCCAGGCCGCCGTCTCCGAGCCGACGCTCATGCCGACGAAGGAGAGGATCGCCTCGACGATGATGGCGACGCCCATTTCGAGGCTCATCAGTGTGATGAGCAGCGGCAGGGTACCGGGCAGGATTTCGCGGGTTATGGTGCGCCAGTGCGAGAAGCCGATGAGCTGTGCGGCGGAGACGTAGTCTCGCCGGCGCAGGACGATGACCTCGCTTCGCAGCACCCGACAGAAGCGGGTCCAGTCGACCAGGATGATGGCGAGCACGACGTTGCGCAGTCCGGTGCCGAGGCCGACCATCAGGATCAGGGATAGAATGACCGGCGGGAAGGAGAGCCAGATTTCGACGATGCGGCCGATCACCCAATCGACCCAGCCGCCGAAATAACCGGCGACATGGGCGAAGAAGGCGCCGATGATCATCGCGCCGATCGAGGCTGTAAACGCCACGGTGAGCGCCACGCGGGCGCCAAAAATCAGCCGGGACAAGACGCAGCGGCCGAGGCTGTCGGTGCCGAGCGGAAACATCGCATCGCCGCCATCGGCCCAGACGGGCGGCGTCAGGATCGACAGCAGGTTCTGCTCGTTCGGATCGTTGGGCGCCAGGTAGGGCGCAAAGATCGCACAGACGGCCAGAATGAAGATGATGACGAGGCCCGTCTGGACGCGGCCGGATTTCAGCCAGAGCGGAAGCGGTCGCCCCTTCGCATATCGTAGCATGTCAACGCACCCTCAGTTTAGGGTTGAGGATCAGGTAGAGGCTGTCGACCACGATGCTGATCACCAGAACGGCGACGCAATAGGTGAGCCCTGCGCCCTGGATGATCGGCAGGTCGGCGTTGCGGATCGCATCGACCATCAGGTTGCCCATGCCCGGATAGGAATAGATGATTTCGACCAGCAGGGTGCCGCCGAACAGGAAGCCGAACTGCACGCCCATCAGGCTCAGCGTCGGCAGGATGGCGTTCTTCAGGCCGTGGCGGATCAGGATGCGCTTTTCGGAAAGCCCGCGCAGGCGCGCCTGCTGGATGTAGTCGTCCTGATAGGCATCGAGCAGGCTCGAGCGCAGCACGCGCATGAGCGACGGAGACAGCGCGATGCCGAGTGCAAGGCACGGCAGGATCATGTGTTGGAGCGCATTGAGGAAGGTCGGGATATTGCCGGTGATCAGGCTATCGAGCAGCAGGAAACCGGTGACGAGCGGGCGCTCGAAACCGGGGCTGAGGCGGCCGGTGAAGGGCAGGACCTCGAAAAAGGCGCCGAATATCAGGAGCAGGAACAGGCTCCAGAGGAATTCCGGAAGCGAGAGCAGCAGGATGGAAACAAAATCCATCACCGCTTCGGCGCGGGTGCCGCGCACGTAGAACAGGAAGAGGCCGCCCGCGAGGCCGAAGACGGTTGCGACCATCATGGCGATGACGGCAAGCTCGATAGTGGCGGGCAAAGTCGAACCGATCAGGCTCGTCACATCCTGGCGGAAATGGATGGAGCGGCCGATATCGCCGTGGAAGAGCTTGTTCAGCCAGATGCCATATTGCTGATAGAGCGGCAGGTTGAGCCCCATTTCCGCGCGCATGGCCTCGACTTCCTGGACCGTCGCATTGGGCGGCAGGGACATGGCGGCCGGATCGACCGGCAGGATGCGCAGGATGCAGAAGAGAAGCGCGGAAACAAGCAGCAGGATCGGTATCGCAGTGAGAACACGCTTTACCAAGAGCTTGGCAATGGTCGCAAACATGCGCATGCCCCGTATGACGACGTGAAGGAATGGGTCCGGGCGTACCCGGACCCCTGGATGGCGAGGTCAGCCGGTATCAGGACCAGGACATGGTACTGCCCAGGACCCAGGCATTGCCGTACTTGACGTAGTTCAGGCTCTTCTTGCGCACCAGCGTCTGGACGCTCTGCAGGATCGGGATGTTGGCGCCGGTCTCGACAGCTTCCTGTGCGACGGCCTTATAGCCGGCGATGCGCTTCTCGTAGACCGGCTCGACAAACAGTTTCAGGATCTTGTCGCCGATCTCCGGACCCTTCCAGGCGCCGAACGGCATTTTCGGGTTCATCAGATAACCGGAGAAGATCTCCGGGTCGCCGGTGGCGTTGTCGAAGCTGTAGAGGGTCGCTTCCGGCAACTGGCCGCCGCGGTTCAGTTCGAAATATTTGGAATATTCGATCTGCTGCAGTTCGACCTTCAGGCCGACCTTCTGCCACATCTGCACCAGCGCCCGGGCAATATCGAAATCGCTCGGGAACTGGCCGTTGGTGGCGGCAAGCGTGAAGGTCGCCGGCTTGTCAGCCGAATAACCCGCATCGGCCAGAAGCTTCTTCGACAGTTCCGGATCGTAGGCGAACTTGTAGTCGGGCAGGTAGCCCGGCGTGCCGGGCGTGGCCGGTACGGAGAGCGGCACGGCCGCGCCGCCGTAAAAGGCCTTGGAGAGCGCTGCCTTGTCGATCGCGTGATGGGCTGCAAGACGGACGGCCATGTCCGTAAATCCCTTGTCATTGCGCATCTGCAAAAGGATCAGGCGGGTGAAGGGGTTGATTTCGGCAGTCAGGCCTTCGGTCTTGCCGAGGCGCTCGGCTTCACGCACCGGAATATTGACGGTCAAGTCCACCTGGCCGGACTGGATGGCCGCAGTGCGCGCCGACGGGTCCTTGATGATGTCGATGGTGACGCGCTTGATCTTCGGCTTGGTGCCGAAATAGGCGTCGTTGCGCTCCAGCACGATACGGGAATTCATCTGGTAGTCGACGAGCTTGTAGGGGCCGGTACCGACCGGCTTCTTGGCGAATTCTTCCGGGCCGACGGATTCGATATACTTCTTCGGCACCAGATAGCTGCCGAGAAAAGCCAGCCACTGCGGCGCGGTCGGGGTCGGGGCGGAGAACTTCATGACGCCGGATGTCGGCGACAGGATCTCGATGTCGGTAAGCGTGCGCCAGGAATTGGCGATGTCGAGTTTCAGGCCGGATTTGATGCGGTCGACGAAGGTATATTTGAAGTCCTCTATCGTCATCGGATCGCCATTGTGGAACTTCACGTCGCTGCGGATCTCGAACGGCATCGAAAGACCGTCCGGCTTCAGTTCCCACTTGGTGATGAGGTTGCCGATGAGCTTCAGGTCCGGCGACTGATCGAGCGGCTGGTCGAAGACCATCTTGAAGAGCGGCTGCGCATCCGGGACGAAGCGCAGGTTCGGGTCCCAGGACGGCACGTCGGACGGCCAGCCGATGGTGACGCTGTCGGTATCTGCAGCGAAGGCGATTGTGGCCTGCGAGAGCACGGAGCCGCTGACCGCGGCAAGGCCGAGCATCTGCAGGAGATTTCTGCGGTCGATTTCAAAAGTCATGACGATCCCTCTGGTTTGCCCGTCGATCGCGACCGACGGACCTGCGGCGGTTGGTGAAACGCAAGCCTGCAATCCTGCCAGGGGCTTCGGTTTTTTCTTCTGACCCGCCTTTTGCGGTTGTCCCCTTAACAATTGAGGGGATCGTAGAACGAGGTATAAATTACTTCAAGCCTAAAATTTCCGATCGTCAGAAATTGAGAATCCCGTCGACTTCTGCGTGTAGAAGGCCGGAAATGTCGGGTTTTCCTCAGCCTGCAGGTTGAGAACGTGACGAGTGGCGATCGCCAAAGCGGCCGCCGAAGGCCGAGGACACAAAAATCCATTGACGTTCTTTCCAATTATTTTATGCTTAAAATGTCTTTTAGAAAAATGACGGCTCGATGCGACTGAAAGAGGGACGCTCATGATTGATCCGCATTGTCATTCCAGCAGCATCATGGTGGAGCGCCCGGCGGCGGTCGCGTTCGAACTGATGTCGGACGGGCTGAAACAGGGCCAGTGGGCGTGGGGCAGCCTCAACCGAACAGAGGTCGAGCCCGGCCTCTTCGTCGGCGCCTCGACCTTCACGGGAAAACAGACATTCGTGCGGCTCCATGTCGACCGCGACCGCTTCCAGGTGGATTACGAAGTCGGCGCGGCCAAGGACGCCATGCAGTTCCGCAATATGTCTCGCGTCATCCCGGGCGAACTCCTGCGCATGGGGCCGGACAGGTGCGTGGTGACGCTGCTGACATGGCGGCTGGAGACGCAGACGGATGCGGAATGGGTCCAGTTCGGCACGATCCACGAGGCCGAGATGTTCCTGATCAAGGGTATCCTGGAGCGGGCATAAGGACAGAGCCATGCATTCTCCCTATCTCCTATTCGAGAACCAGGCGCTGAAAAACCCGGATGCGCCGATGCTGGTGGCGCCGGCCAGTGCCAAGCTGCCTTATGCGTCCGAGGGTTTTCGCTACAGCTACGGCGAGGTTTTCGCCCGTGTCGGCCTTCTGAAGCAGAAGTTCGCGGCGGCAGGATATGGGATCGGGGCTCGCGTCGCCCTTCTCCTCGAAAATCGTCCGGAATTCTTCGACTACTGGCTGGCGCTGAACGCGATCGGCGCCTCGATCGTGCCGATCAATCCCGACCTGCGTCGCGACGAATTGCTCTTCCAGCTCGACATGGCCGAGGCTCCGTTGATGGTCGTCATCCGCGAGCGGCTGGATGATCTGCGGGATATCTCGCCCGGCAAGGTGACAGTGATCGCTGCCGGCGACGACATTACGCCTTCGCCGGAAACACGCGAGGCGCGGCCCGGGGGGCCGGATGCCGAGTGCGCGCTGCTGTTCACCTCCGGCAGCACCGGCAAGCCCAAGGGTTGTATTCTCTCGAACGTCTATTTTATCGGCATCGCCGAATGGTACACGACGCAGGGCGGCATCGCCGAGATGGGCGAGGGAACCGAGGTGGCGCTGACGCCGCTGCCAATGTTCCACATGAACGCGCTCGGCTGCACGGCGGTCGGCATGATCATGAAGGGCGGCGCGATCGTGCCCCTCGACCGGTTCCATTCAAGCAGCTGGTGGGCATCGATCGCCGATTCCGGCGCGACGATCATCCATTGCCTCGGCGTCATCCCAGCGATCCTGCTGCAGCTCCCGACCGTCGAAGCGGAGCGGGCGCACAAGGTGAAGTTTGCTTTGGGACCAGGCGTCGATGCCCGTCACAAGATCGAATTCGAGGCGCGCTACGGCATTCCGATCGTCGAAGCCTGGGCGATGACCGAAACCGGCGGCCGGGCCGTAACCACCACCGCGGCGGACGACTATACGCCGGGCCTGCGCTGTATCGGGCGGCCGCGTGCCGGCATGGATTTCCGCATCGTTGATGATGCGGGGAATGATGCGGAGCTCGGCAAGCCGGGTGAATTGCTGGTGCGTGCCCAAGCCGCGAACCCGCGCGACGGTTTCTTCAGCGGCTACCTCAACGATGAAAAGGCGACCGAAGAGGCTTGGGAGGGTGGCTGGTTCCATACCGGCGACGTCGTTTATGCCGACGAAAAGGGACTTCTCTATTTCTTCGACCGCAAGAAGAGCATCGTGCGGCGCAGCGGCGAGAATATCGCGGTGCTGGAAGTGGAAGCGGCGCTTGCCAAGGATCCGGCGGTCAAGGCATCCGCGGTGACGCCGGTGCCGGACGACCTGCGCGGCGAGGAAGTTTTTGCCTTCATCGTTGAAAGCGAGACCGCCGGAGCGGGCGAACCGGCCGAAAAGGCGAAGCGGATCATCGAGGCTGCAGGCGCTCATATCGCCTATCACAAACTTCCAGGCTACGTCGTCTTCATCGACAGGCTGCCGGTAAGCTCGACCCAGAAGCTGCAGCGCGGCGAGATCAAGACGATGGCGGCAAAGGCTGTCGAGGACGGTTCGGCGATCGACCTCAGGAAGCTGAAGGCATCGATCCGCAAAACGGGATGAACTCCCTTACGGTTCCTCATCGGTTCTGATATAGAATAAATCACAGCTTAAATTACACTATGGAGGCATGCATGACCCCGGAAAAGATCCTCTATGAGACCTCGGTTACCGCGCATGGCGGCCGGGAAGGAAAGGCGCAGAGCACCGACGGCAGTTTCGCGGTCAATCTTTCGGTGCCGAAAGGGCTCGGCGGCCCAGGGGGCGAGGGGACCAATCCGGAGCAGCTTTTCGCCGCCGGTTATGCGGCATGCTTCCTCGGCGCAGTGAAACTCGTGGCGCGAACCAGCAAGATCGCGCTGCCGGACGACGTCTCGATCACCGCCAAGGTCGGCATCGGCCCGGTGCCGGTCGGTTATGCGCTGGCGATCGAGCTGGTGGCGTCCTTGCCCGGCATGGAGCGCGCAGTCGCGGAAGAGATCGTCGCCGGTGCGCACGAACGCTGCCCCTATTCCAATGCGACGCGCGGCAATGTCGACGTCAAACTGACGGTGGCCTGATGGTCTTGTCCCGGGCGCGGCGATCCTACGACGGCGTGGTTCTGGCGGTACCGGTGACGGTGCCCTACCAGCGCTATTCCATCGAGACCGCGCATTGGTGGATGGGCAAGGCACTCAGGGCACTGGCGGAGGGCGCCGGCATCAGCCACCGGGATTTCGATGGCTTTTCGGTCGCGAGCTTCACGATGGGGCCGGACGTCGCAGTCGGTCTCACCCAGCATTTCGGGCTGTCGCCGCGCCATATCGACCATGTGCCGATGGGTGGCGCTGCGGGCATCGTCTCGCTGCGCCGCGCGGCGCGGGCGGTGCAGGCGGGCGACGCGGATATCGTCGCCTGCGTTGCGGCCGACACCAACCAGGTCGATACGTTCCGCAAGACACTCGCCAACTTCTCCCGCTTTGCGCAGGATGCTGCCTATCCCTATGGCGCGGGTGGCCCCAATGCGAGTTTCGCGTTGATCGCACGCCACTACATGGATCGCTACGGTGCAACTCGGGAAGACTTCGGCAAACTTTGTGTCGCCCAGCGCGCCAACGCGCTCAAAAACCCGGATGCGCTGATGAAGAAGCCGCTGACGCTCGAGCAATATATGTCGGCCCGGCCGATCGCCGAGCCGTTCCATCTGTTCGATTGCGTCATGCCCTGCGCCGGTGCGGAAGCCTTTCTGGTGATGCGCGAGGAGACGGCCGCTTCGCTCGGGCTTCCCTTTGTCCGGCTGCTGTCGGCGATCGAGCGGCACAATGCGTTTGCCGAGGATCCGGTGCAGGTGCGCGGCGGCTGGGTGGTCGATCGCGACGAGCTTTACGGCATGGCCGGTTCGAAGCCGGACGACATGAATTTCGTCCAGACCTATGACGACTACGCAGTGATCTCAATGATGCAGTTCGAGGATCTGGGTTTCTGCGCCAAAGGTGAGGGGCCGGATTTCGTGCGGCAGAATACATTCACGATCGACGGGTCGTTTCCGCACAATACGTCCGGCGGCCAGCTTTCGGTCGGCCAGGCGGGTGCCGCGGGCGGGCATCTCGGGCTTACCGAAGCGATGCGCCAGCTTTTGGGGACAGCGGAAGGCAGGCAGGTCGAGGACGCGAAACTCGGGCTGGTTTCAGGTTTCGGCATGATCAACTACGACCGTGGGCTCGCCTCTGCGGCCGCCATTCTGGCGAGGGCGTGATGACCGAACCCTTCCTCAAACTGAGGCGAAAGAACCCACTCGCCCGCACCACTCAACCGCTGCTGCCTCCCTCGGCCCGCAGCCGCAAGGCGCACGGGCTGACACTCGCCGCCGCGACCGGTCGCTTTATGCTGCAACGCTGCGGCGAATGCGGGCGCTACGCCTATCCGGCCCGCGAAGCCTGCCCGAACTGCCTTTCGTCCGACCTGACATTCAAGGACGCGCCGGCCGGCGGATCGCTGCTGTCGGAAACGCGGATCGAGGTCACCAGCGATCCCTATTTTCGCGAGCACATGCCCTGGCGCACCGGACTGGTTCAGCTCGATTGCGGGCCGATTGTCGTCGTGCATCTGCATGGCGATTGCGGCGGACCCGGTAGTCGGCTCAAGCTTTCCTTGCAGCTGGACCAGGCCGGACAGGCCGCGTTCTTTGCCAAGCCCCTTTCGGAGACGCCGCACATGGAAGACGATCCTCAATGGCGCGAGATGAGCGCCGATCCAAAGCACCGTCGGGTCTTGATCACCGATGGACGCAGCCCGCTTGCATTGCCGCTGGCGCAGGCTCTCCGGAAAGCGGGAGCGGCCAAGATTTTTGTGGGCATGAGAGATCGCTGGAAACCTTTCGACCAGCAGGCGTTGCTGGAGGCGATCGAAGGCGTCGAAATCGTCGATCTCGACCTTACCAGCGAACGTTCGGTGCAGGAGCTGGCGATGGATATCGGCGCCAAGGTGGAGATCCTGATCAACACTGCCGATCACGTCCGGCCGGTGCATCTCTTCCATGCGGGCGCGGTCAACATAGCGCGCGAGGCGATGGATCATACCGTGATGGGATTGATGCGTCTTGCTCAGGCTTTTGGGCCGGTGATGCGTTCGCGCGGCGCCGACGGTGCGGCTGGGGCCGTTGCCTGGGTCAACGTGCTCTCGGTTCACGGGCTCAGCAATGCGCCGCAGTTCGGCGTCCATTCCGCCGCGCATGCCGCGTGCCTGTCGCTGTCGCAATGGCTGCGGACCGAACTCAGGCCGGGCGGTATCCGGGTCATCAATGCATTCACCGGGCCGCTCGATACCGAATGGTTCCAGACGGTGCCGCCGCCTAAGGTGGCGCCAAAGGCCGTAGCCGATGCCGTTCTCGACGGATTGAAGCGCGGGCTCGAAGACATTTACGTCGGCGATGTCGCCAAGGATATCGAGGCGCGGCTGTACGACAATCCGAAGGCCGTCGAGCGGGAGGCCGGCCAATGAGCGGCGATATTCTGGGAAAATTCGCGGGGGCATTGGCGAGCGGCGCGGTCCGCGTCGTCGATCTCACCCACACGCTGTCGCCCGATTTCCCGGTCATCGTCATGCCGCCGGAACTGGGGCAATCCGCGCCATTCCGGATGGAGCGGATTTCGCGCTACGACGGCGGCGGGCCGGCCTGGTATTGGAACAATCTTTCCTTCGGCGAACATACGGGCACGCATTTCGATGCACCAATCCATTGGTATACGGGCCGTGACCTGCCGCTCAATTCCGTCGATACGCTGCCGCCGGCCGACATGATTGCGCCGGCCTGCGTCATCGACTGCTCGCAGCAGGCGGCCGAGGATGCGGATTTCCTGCTGACGGTTGCCGATGTCGTGAAGTGGGAAGAACAGCACGGCCGCATTCCGGCGCGATCCTGGGCCTTCCTGCGCACGGACTGGTCGAAGAAGTCAGGCGCCGCCTATGCCAATCTGCAAGCAGATGGCGCCCACACGCCTGGACCGGATGCGGAAGTCATGCGCTTTCTGGTCGAGGAGCGGGATATCATCGGCTTCGGCGCCGAGACGATCGGCACGGACGCCGGCCAGGCGGGACATTTCTCGCCGCCCTATCCGGCGCACCATTACCTGCATGGCGCTGGCCGTTACGGGCTGCAATGCCTTACCAATCTCGACCAGCTGCCGCCGACCGGCGCGATGATCGTTGCAGCGCCGCTCAAGATCCAGAACGGTTCGGGCAGCCCCTTGCGCGTTCTGGCGCTCGTTCAGGAACGCTCCACCAAATGAGATCCGCTCGCCACCCGCCGGGCGGCGGTGTCGTAGAAGCTCGTCAGCAATTCCAGCATTTCGGTCGCCTCGCCGAGCCCCTGTTCCGCGTGATCCATCTTCTGGATCAGCGAGACGAGAAGCTGCCGGCGCAGAGCCCGATAATCCTGTGTGAGCTTGGTGCCCTTGCGGGTCGGCGTGTAGAGCGTGTCCTTGCGGGACCGGCCCTTGACCCGCTCGATGAGCTGCAGGGTCTGCAGCTTCTTGATCGCATATTGAATGTTGGCGGTGTCGTCGCGGCCGAGCAGCCTTGATATTTCTCCGAGCCCTTTTGGCTTGTTGCGATAACGGATCGTGTGCAGGATGGCGGTGTCGAGGCCGCTCAGGCCCGCGCCGGCAAGCTCGCTTGAACTTTCCGACTGCCACCGCAGGAAGGCAGCGGAAATTCGCCAGAGCGACCATTCGAACTCGGTCAGCGCTGCTTCCGACATTTCGACGGTCGTATCGCTCAGCGGGTTTTCAGGCGTGGTCGACACGGTCATGCGGCTCTCCGGGCGGTTTCTGTGCCCGGAGTAAAGCCTTAAATTGGGGTTTTGACGAGTGCGAATCGCACCCGGAAAATGAACGAAACGAGGGGAACATGCGCATCTTCTGGCAGAGCTTCATCGATGCCACTGCAAGCGCCGCCTATATGACGCGGCTCTCGGACTACCTGAACGGCATTGCCGAGCCGGGCACGACAGTCGACGTCTTCGGCATCAGCCCGCCGGACCGTCATTTCGGGCGGCTGGCGGAGTTCCGCTGCGCGGCGATCGCCATCGACAACGGACTGGAGGCCGCAAGCCGCGGATATGACGCGGTCGTCATCGGCCACTTTCAGGATCCCGGCCTTTACGAACTCAAGTCGGCGCTGAGCATTCCGGTGATCGGTGCCGGCGAGGTCTGCATGCATTACGCCGCGCGGCTCGGCCGGCGCATGGCATTGGTCACCCTCGATGACGTGTTCCAGACCTGGCATTACGAGCAGGCCGATCTCTACGGCCTCGGCGGTCGGGTGAAGCACGTCGCCGGCATGAACTGCGAACCGTCGGATTTCAGCGCGGCCTTTGCGGGTGACGACGATGCGCGGCGGCGGATGCTCGCCAGTTTCACCGCCTGCGCCGAGCCGCTGGTGCGCGATGGCGCCGATGTCGTGGTGCCGGCAGGCGTGCTGCCGGGCCTGCTGGTCGGTGGAGAATACGGGTTCAAAATCCTGCATGCGCCGGTCGTCAACACGGCGGCGGTGGCGCTGAAGAGCGCCGAGATGGATGTGCGGCTGCAGAAGATCAGCGGGATCGAGGTGAGCCGCGGGCCGTTTTGCGCGCTCGCCAACGCGCATGCGATCGAGGATTTCCGGACTTTCGTCGCCAACGGCCGTCAGGCGCCGCTGTTTCCGACCGGCACTTGAGAAACGTTACATCGTCAGCATCAGGCGCCCGCGCGAGATGGCGCCCTTTTCCATCAGACGATGGGCTTCGGCTGCCTCCGACAAGGGCATGGTGCGGGCCACCTGGGGCTTGAGGAGGCCGGCGCCCGCGAGGCCCATCATCGCTTCAAGCGCCGACTTGTCGTCGGTGATCATTGCGCGGGTTACCTTGACGCCGAATTCCTCGCCGCGGTCCCTGATCGGGTCGGCGACCAGCCAGACCATGTGGCCGCCCTTTTTCAGCACCTTGTAGGACTTGTCGTGGACTTCGCCGCCCATCAATTCGAAGACGATGTCCTGATCGGTGAGGAGCTCGGAAAAGTCCTCCTCGTCATAGGCGACGACGCGGTCGGCGCCGAGGCCGAGGACATAATCGCGGTTGGTCGAGCGGCAGGTGGCGGTGACATGGGCGCCGAGATGGTGGCAGAGTTGGACCAGCAATCCGCCGACCGCACCGGACCCGGAATGCACGAGAACCTTGTCGCCGGATTTGACTTCGGCAGTCCGTACCGCGATCCAGGTGCTCAAGCCGGCATTGGTCAGCGCCACCGCATCGACGGTCGAGAGGCTGTCCGGAATTTTGACAGCATGCTTTTCATCGACGGCGATCATTTCCGCATACCCGCCCTGGGCGAAAACGCCGGCCATGACCGCTGCCCGGTCTCCCACCTCGAATTCCGTGACGCCGTCGCCGACGGAAACCACCGTGCCGCCGCCGTCGCGGCCGGGCACGCTTGGCATCGGCAAGGTGAAATGGCTTTGCAGATGTCCGGCGCGGAGCTTCCAGTCGAAAGGCGTGACGCTGGCGGCCTCGAGCTTCACCAGGATCTGGCCCGGTCCGGCGACCGGATCGGGCAGGTCGACATAGTGCATCACATCGGCCGGGCCGTGTTCGCTGTACTGGATGGCTTTCACGTCGTCACTCCTGGAAAATCGATGCAGCTTATGCGGAGCGTGCGGCGGCGACGTCGGCTGCGATGCCGGCGCCGAGAAACCTCGTATCGCTTGAAAGTAGATAGAAGCTGATGCCGGCCTCCGACCATTTTCCGACGTCATCGGCGGAGGGGCGGAAGATGCCGACGGCCTTGCCCGCCTTGCGGGCAGCCTTGGTGATCGTCAGAATGGCCGCATCCAGCTTCTCGGCTCCATCCGGCCCTATCGCGCCGATCGAGACGGAGAGGTCGCCGGGGCCGATGAAGACCACGTCGACGCCCTCGACGGCGACGATTTCCTCGGCATTGGCGAGCCCTTCGGCGGTCTCGATCTGGATTGCGAGGACGAGGCTTTCGTTCGCCGATTTCAGATAGTCGGGAATGCGGTAGCCGTAGCCCGCAGCGCGTCCAGGGCCGACGCCGCGTTCGCCGATCGGCGGATAGCGGGTCGCCAGAACGGCGGCCTTGGCCTGGGCGGCGGTCGAGACCCGCGGCACCAGCACGCCGGCAGCTCCGGCGTCGAGCACGCTGGCTATCGATTCCGGGGCGTGGCCCGGAACGCGCACCATGGCGGGCACGCGATGGACATCCGAGGCACGGACGAGGTTTTCGATCAGCTCGCGGCCGATCTGAGCATGCTCGGCGTCGATGCAGATGAAGTCGAGGCCGCTCGCAGCAGTCACCTCGATTGCGACCGGATGCGGGATCGCCGCGAATGTGCCGATGACGCGCTCATGGCCAATACATTTCCTGCGGAAGTCGCTCATCGGGATGCCTTGTGAAATCTGCTGCAACGGCTTTTGAACTGCGCCAAATTAAAATTTAAGCCTAAAATTCCTGAGGCCGCAAGTGAATTAAACTGTATACTGAAAATGATATGATTTAGGGCGATGAGGCGCAATATAAGATAACTCGCTTGATATTCGACAAAATCAGTATACGGTTTCGATAGGAGATTTCGATGTTGAAGCCGAGCGACAATCTGGTGGATGCAATCTATGCCGATCTGCGGCTGAAGCTGCAGCGGAGTGCCGTTTCGCCTACCGATCGCCTGGTGGATACCGAAATCGCCAATGCCCACGGCATTTCCCGCATGCCGGCGCGCGAGGCGCTGCTTCGGTTGGTTTCCGAAGGTTATCTGGTCGGCACGACGCGCGGCTTTGCGGTGCGGGAATTGTCGCTGGACGACATTTCCGGGCTTTTCGAGGTGCGCCGCCAGCTAGAGCCGCGTGCCGCGGCCTGTGCCGCCCGCGACATGACGCCGGAGATCGAGGCGGAGATCACGGCGGCGATGAACCGGGTGGAGCTGGCGCTGGGTGCAAGCGATATTCCAGCCCTGCTGGCGGCCAATGTCGATTTCCGCAATGCGTGGCTGAAGGCAGTCAACAACCCGCATATGGCGGCGACGATTTCCCGCTTCATCGATTATTTCCAGTCGGTGCGGCTCGGCACGTTCGCCGATCCGGCTACGGCCGGCCTTTATATCGATGGCCTTTCCCGCATTCATGCCGCCTTCCTCGCGCACGATCCGCTGATGGTCCAGGACCGCATGACGCTTTTCATGTTCGCGGCGGAGGAGGCCTATCTCTCCGTCCGGCGGCGCCAGTTGCAGGAGGCGGAGACCGCGCGTCCCGCCCGCAGAAGAATACAAAAGAGAGGAACAGCATGATCAAGCCGCATCCGCTGAAAGGCCCAAGCAGACTGAAACTCGGCGTCTTTTCGCCGAATGCGGACGGTGGGCTTGCGATCACCGACGTGCCGGAACGCTGGCAGGCCCGATGGGAAGACAATCTCAATGCAGTCCAGATCGCCGATCGCGGCGGGCTCGATTTCTTCCTGCCGATCGCCCGCTGGAAAGGTTTCGGCGGCAAGAACCGGGTGCGCGAATGGTCGTTCGAGACCTTCACCTGGGCGGCCGGCCTTGCTTCCGTCACGGAACGGATCGGGCTGTTCATGACGGTGCATGTGCCGCTCCTGCACCCCCTTTATGCGGCAAAGGCGCTGGCCACCGTCGATCATATCAGCGGCGGCCGGGCGGGCCTCAATATCGTCTGCGGCTGGAACCCCAAGGAATTCGGCATGTTCGGCGTGCCGCTGGTCGAGAAGGGGTATGACCAGGCCGACGAATGGCTGGAGATCATGGAGCGGGCCTATACGTCGGATGCGCCATTCGACTATGACGGCGCCTATTACAAGCTCAAGGACGTCGTCAGCCGACCGGCCAGCCTGCAATCACCGCGGCCGGTCACCATGAACGCTGCCTTCGGCGGGCCGGGCCGGGATTTCGCGGCCAAGAACTGCGAATACCTGTTCACCACCTTCACCGAGATCTCGGAGGCCGGGAAACACGTGGAGGACATCAAGAGCCGGGCGGACAAGCTCGGGCGCGATGTCGGCGCCTATACGGTCTGCCACGTGGTCTGCCGCGAGAGCCAGCAGGAGGCCGAGGATTATTACGAACGGTACGCGGTGACGATGGCCGATCACGCCGCGGTCGATGCGCATATGGCCGGCAAGAAGGAATTCACCCAGTCGCACGACAAAAGTGCTTACGATCTTTATCGAAAGCGGTTTGCAGGCGGGGCCGGCGGTTATCCGCTGATCGGCACACCGGAAAAGATCGTCGAAGACATGATCGCGATCGCCGAACAGGGGTATTCCGGCATTGCCATGTCTTTCGTAAACTACACCTATGAGCTGCCTTTCTTCTGCGATCGCGTCATGCCTTTGTTAAGAAAAGCGGGGCTGAGGGTCGAATGACGATAAATATTCAAAGCGACGAGGTGGACGCGACGCGGCTCGCCTTCCGGGAAGGCATGGCGCAGCTGGCGGCGGCGGTGAACATCGTCACGACAGACGGCCCGGGCGGTCTTGCGGGCTTCACGGCGTCGGCCGTCTGCAGCGTGACGGACCGGCCGCCGACGCTGCTCGTCTGCCTCAACCGGTCGAGTTCGGTCGCCGGCATGTTCGAGAAAAACCGTGTGCTCTGCGTCAATACGCTGGCTGCAGGCCACGAGCCGATGTCGAGGCTGTTCGGCGGTTCGACGCCGCAGGATGACCGGTTTGCGGTGGGCGATTGGGTGCTCGCCGCGACGGGATCGCCGCGGCTGACCGATGCGGTCGTGTCGTTTGATTGCGAAGTGGAAAATGTAGTCGAGAGCGGCACGCATCACGTGCTGTTCTGCCGGGTGGTCGGGATCGCCCACGGCCCGGAGGACGAAGAGGCGCTCGTCTATTTCCGGCGCCGCTATCATCATCTCAAGTGAGCTGAAGCCTCCGCGAGCGTGTGCCCGCGGAGGCTCTCGCTTTATCTGGCCTTGGCGATGATCTCGCCGAGCACCGTGTCGAAGCGGTCGATCTCTTCCACCTTGTTGTAGTGGACCATGGAGACCCGCATGCAGCCTGTCTCCATGGTCAGGCCGAGGCGCTTCATCAGCCGCGGCGCGAACATGTGGCCGTCGCGGCTGCCGATGCTGTTCTTGCCGAGCTCGGTCGAGAGAAATTGCGGCGTCAGGCCCGGAATGTTGAAGCAGATCGTCGGAACCCGCTTTTCCACCTGGGCTTCGTCGGAGACGCCGTAGATCGTCGCGCCGTGCTTCTTCAAGACCGACAGCATCTTCTTCGACAGCGTCTGCTCGTAGGCGCGGATGGCGCCCATGGCAGCGGCAAGTGCATCTCGGCGCGAATGTTCGCCGTCGGGAAGGAACCTGCGGCCGAGGTCTTCGAGATAAAGCACGGCAGCATTCATGCCGGCGACGTTCTCGTAAGTGAAGGTGCCGACCTCGATCTTGTAAGGCGGCACGTCCGGAATGAAGTCCTCCTTGAAGGTCGGTAGCTTGACCAGCGCGTCATAACGGCCCCAGAGGAAGCCCATATGCGGCGAAAAATTCTTGTAGCCGGAGCAGACGAGATAGTCGCAGTCCCAGGCCTGAACGTCGATCAGCGCGTGCGGGCCGTAATGCACGCAGTCGAGGAAGACCTCGGCGCCGGCCGCATGCGCCAGCTTGCCGACGGTTGCCACGTCGACGATCGTGCCGATCGAATGGGCGGTCACCGTGCAGGCGACCAGGCGGGTCTTGTCATTCAGGAGCGGCTTCAGGTCGTCGGTATGCAGCATGCCGTCTTCGCGCATCTTCCACCAGACGATCTTGGCGCCGTCGGCCTCCAGCGCCATCCAGGTGGCGATGTCGGCGTCATGGTCCATGTCGGTGACGATGATCTCGTTGCGCTCCTGCAGCATCTTGGCGATGCCGAGGCTGACGAGGCGGATGAATGAGGTGGCGTTGAGGCCGAAGGAGATTTCCTCCGGACGGTAGGCATTGACCAGCAGGCCGACCGAGACGCGGGCTTCGGCAATGGTGCGGTCGACGCCCTGGCTGTGGAGATAGGGCGCCATGCGCTGCACGTTGCAGTCTACGAGATGGGCCGCGACCGCATCGACGACGGCCTGGGGAACCTGGGCACCGCCGGCATTTTCGAAGAAGATGAAGTCCTTGTATTTCTGAAGGGCCGGAAATTTCAGCCTCAGCTCATCGACCGGAAAAGCCTTGGCGAGATTGTCGCCTGCCGTGACATGCGTGTTCATGGATTTCTCCCAGGTGTCGTATTCATCGATGAAGAGGGGATGCAGGTGACAACGAACTTCCCCCTGTCTATGTTGGGCCTGTTGCCGAATGAGCATTTGATCAAACTCTCAAATGTTCTATTGTGCCATTGGCATTTGATCAAGGGGAATCGCGTCGGGAACAGCAGAGGGTCCGACGCCCAAGAGACTTGAAGAGCGTGGCCCGTTATGCGAGGCCTGGTTGTGATTTGAATGGGATCAGAGGGCAAGGATGGCGGATAGCGGGCTTTTGAAGGTCACGTCGCGCGTGACCGTTCAGGATACGGTCTACGAACAGCTGCGCCGGGCGCTGATGTGGGGTTCCTTTGCCCCGTCGCAGGCGATCACCATTTCGTCGCTGGCAATCGAGTTCGGGACCAGCCACATGCCGGTGCGCGAGGCGCTCCGAAGGCTTGCGGCGGAAAACGGACTGGAAATCGGCCATAACGGCTCGGCCCGGGTGCCGGCGGTTTCGCGCGAGCGGCTCGACGATCTCTGCCAGGCGCGCATCGCGCTCGAGGGACTGGCGACGGAACTTGCCGCCAAGCATATGACCGACGAGGATATCGACCGTTCGGAAGTGCTTGCGCGCGAGCATGAGGAAACCGGCAAGGCCGGCGACGTCTACGGCATGCTGCGCAAGAACCAGGAATTCCATTTCGGCATCTACGAGGCTTCGCGTTCCGAGGTGCTGCCCCAGCATATCGAGATGCTCTGGCTGCGGTTCGGTCCCTATATGCGGATGCTGACCAATTACGTGGAAAAGGAATTCGACAAGGGCGTCGTACACCCGTTCTCGTCCTATCACTTCCGGATCGTCGCGGCGCTTCGCGAGCGGAACGGCGCGCTGGCGCGGGAGATGATGGTGGGGGATATCCTTGCTACCCAGTCGCACCTGCGGGACATGTCTCCGGAACTGCGGTAACCCCGGCGCCGTGCGCCGGGGGTATAAGCTTCAAAGTCCGGCTTACTGGCCGAGGCCGAGCGAAGCGAGATACTCAACGGAAGCCGGAATCTTCGACTTGTCCTTGATCTCGACGATCAGGCGCGGATTGCTGGTGAGATCGGCAAGTGCCTGGAAGACCGACGGCCAGAGGATATTGCCTTCGCCAAGCGCCCAGTGGCGGTCTGCGTATCCGTCGGCGTCCTGCAGGTGGACGTGCTGCAGGCGGTTGCCGGCTGCCTTCACATAATAATCGACCGGCGGAGCGCCGGTGGAGCCATGCGCGTAATGGGCGTGGCCGGTATCGATCGAGACCGCGACGGCCGGTGAGTTGAAGCTGTCGGCAAGTGCCACGCGGACATGCTGGTCGATATCCTCGATGTTTTCCAGAACGATCACGGCGCCGATATCCTCGGCCTGCTTGACGGCATCGCGCATCGTCAGATGCACGTGCTCGACGACGCGCTCCGGCTCGCCCTTGTTGTTGTCGAGGTTGTTGTAGGACCAGGTCGTATAGGGGCTGTGGGCAACCATCTGCGTCGCGCCGATTGCCGCGCAGACGTCGAGGCCTTGCCTGAGGCGCTTAGCGACGACGGCGCGGATATCCGGGTCATTCGAGGCGATGGTGAAGCCCCAGAACGGGCCGTGGATGCCGAGGCGGCCGTCAAAACCGTCCAGCAGCTTCCTGGCGCGCTCGGCAAGCGGCGTCCAGTCGCCGTTCAATACGTCGGCGGTGGTGAAATCCTGAAGTTCGAGATCGCGCTGTTTTTCGAAAAGCCAGTTGCGGTGAATTTCGAGCTCGCCAAGCGTCATGGCGGCGCCGATCACGGGAAGGGAGGACATGGAAAACTCCATCGAACAAAGAAAATGTGGGGAGGGGAATGCGCCGGAAGAAACTCCACGCAGAGGGCTCGATGCCAGAATTTTGTGTCGGCAATATTACATTTGTAACGCGAGACGATGAAATTTGCATCCGTGTTCAATTTCATCGAATCGCCAAGATAGCGTCACGGAACTGAAACACAGGCTGGCCAAATAACCCCCGTAAATCAGGGGGTCGTCATGAGCGGCAGCAAGACGCTTCTTATCGTTGTTCATCGGGCGAGCGGCTTCATGTCCGCGGCCCGCGCAAATGGCGTGTCGTTGGCGGGCCAGGCTCTGCGAACCCCTTAATCCGTCACCGCTCGGGCCCGCAGGGGACTGATCGAGCTCGTCCATCAACCGAAGCCAAAGGACAATTTCCATGGTCAACTTCACCCGCCGCAGCACGCTTGGTCTTGCCGGCGCCGCTGCCGGTTCGCTGATCCTGCCGCGCTTCTCGATCGCACAGGGCGACAAGCGCCCCTCGATCACCATCGCCGTCCAGAAGATCACCAACAACAACACGCTCGACGTCTGGCACGAACAGTCGAATGTCGGCGAGCGCGTTTTCTTCCCGAACCTCTGGGAAGGCCTCATCCTGCGCAACTGGATGGGCAACCAGGGTCCGATCCCGGGTCTCGCGACCGAATGGAAGCGCATCGACGACAAGACGCTGGAACTGAAGCTGCGCCAGGGTGTCAAGTTCCACAACGGCGACGAGCTGACCGCCGACGATGTCGTGTTCTCGTTCTCCAGGGAGCGCGTGTTCGGCAATACGGAGCCGGCCGGCGGCAAGACGATCTTCGAATCCGAGCACAAGCCGACCACCGTCAAGGAACTGCCGGCTACCGTTCCCGGCGTTGGCCGTCGCCTGTGGCCGGCCCTTGCCGGCGTTGAGGCCTTAGACAAATACACCGTCCGTTTCCACAACGCGACGCCGGATGTCACGATGGAAGGTCGCCTTTATTCCGGCGGCAGCCAGATCACCAACCGCCGCGCCTGGGATGAAGCCAAGTCCTTTACGGAATGGGCCCGCAAGCCGGTTACGACCGGTCCCTACATGGTTGCCGAATACAAGCCGGACGTCTCGCTGACACTCGTCGCCTTCGACCAGTACTGGGGTGGCCGCCCGCCTCTCGCCCAGATCCGCTTCGTCGAAGTTCCGGAAGTCGCCTCGCGCGTCAACGGCCTGCTTTCCGGCCAGTACGACTTCGCCTGCGACCTGCCGCCGGACCAGATCGCCACGATCAGGGCTGCCAAGGGCTTTGAAGTTCAGAGCTCCACCATCTGGAACCACCGCGTTTCGACCTTCAACACCCAGAACCCGATCCTTGCCAACCCGCTGATGCGCCGCGCGATGACGCACTCGATCGATCGCAAGGCGATCGTCGAGGCGCTCTGGGCCGGCCAGACCGTCGTCCCGGCCGGTCTGCAGTTCGAATCCTTCCGGACCTCGGACATGTTCATCGAAGGCTGGGCTACTCCGGAATTCAATCCGCAGCTCGCCAAGGACCTCATCAAGCAGGCCGGCTACAAGGGTGACCCGATCCCGTACCGCCTGCTCAACAATTACTACACGAACCAGACGGCCAACGGCCAGATCATGGTCGAGATGTGGAAGCAGGTCGGCATCAACGTGCAGATCGAAATGAAGGAAAACTGGGGTCAGATCCATGATCCGGCAGGCGTCAAGGGCGTCCGCGACTGGTCGGCTTCCAACACGATCAACGACCCGATCACCCCCCTCGTCGTGCAGTTCGGCCCGAATGGCGAAGTCCAGCAGAAGAAGGACTGGACGAACAGCGAAATGAACAAGCTTGCGCAGGTCATGGAAACCTCCACCGACCGTGCGCTGCGCAAGAAGGCGATCGCCCGCATGCTGGAAATCTGCGAGCGCGAAGACCCGGTCTATCAGGTCCTGCACCAGAACGCCGTGTTCACGGGCATGAAGTCGTCGCTCAAGTGGAAGGCCGCTCCGGCCTTCGCGATGGACTTCCGCTCCTCCAACTGGGCGATCTGACCGGATCGTCTCCACTGCTCCGGCGACCAGACGGCCGCCGGAGCATCTGTTTTCAAAAACGGCAATGTCTTCGGTCCGGAAACGGCGGGAGGCAGGAGTATGGCGGATATGGATAAGGCATCGTCCAATCTGGTGGAATTGCGTGACCTGAAGGTCGCCTTTGACGGCGTCCAGGTTCTGCACGGCATCGATCTCAATGTGGGCCGGGGCGAAGCAGTCGGTCTCGTCGGAGAATCGGGATGCGGAAAATCGGTGACGTGGCTCGCGGCTCTGGGACTGCTTCCCGGCAAGGCGAGTGTCAGCGGTTCGGTTCAGCTTGATGGACAGGAACTCGCCGGCGGTTCCCGCGAGGCTTTCGAACGGGTGCGAGGCGGCCGGATCGCGATGATCTTCCAGGACCCGTCGAGCTCGCTCAATCCGGTGCTCCGGATCGGCCGCCAGATCGTCGAGGCGCTGGCGCTGCATCGTGGCCTCAGGGGCGACCCGGCCAGACGAGAGGCGCTGCGGCTGTTGGACATGGTCGGCATTCCCGATGCCCGCCGCCGTTTCGACCTCTATCCCCACGAATTCTCGGGCGGCCAGTGCCAGCGGCTGATGATCGCCATGGCGCTTGCCGGCGAGCCGGACCTCTTGATCGCCGACGAGCCGACGACGGCACTCGATGCGACGATCCAGGCGCAGATCCTCGACCTGCTGATCCAGCTCCGGGCCGAGACCGGCATGGCGACGGTGTTCATCAGCCACGATCTCGGTGCCGTTTCCCAGGTCTGCGAACGGGTCTGCGTCATGTATGCCGGCCGGATCGTCGAAGAGGGCAGCGTCGCCCAGCTCTTCTCCGAGCCGCGCCACCCCTATACGCGCGGTCTTTTCGACGCGATCCCGCGGATCGACGGTCCCCGCCACCGGCTTATCCCCATCCCCGGTACGGTTCCGAACCCGAAACATCTGCCCGAAGGCTGTTCCTTCTCGCCGCGCTGTTTTCGCGCGGTCGAGGACTGTCGCAGTGAGCGCCCTGCGCTCGAGACGTCGGCCGATGGCCGGCAGCTCGCCTGCTTCCGGCCGGTTCCGGCCAATGAGCCTGTCGAGACAAGAGCCAGAGTGATCGAGGACATGCTGCAATGACCGCCCTCATCGAAGCGGACAATCTCGTTCGCATCTACCAGATCCGCCGCGGTGTTTTTGCGCGGCCGCATCCGGTGCGCGCCGTGGACGGCATCTCGCTGGCACTGAAGCCCGGCGAGACGCTGGGTGTGGTCGGCGAGTCCGGCTCGGGCAAATCGACGCTCGGCCGGATGCTGCTCGGCATCGACGCCGCACAGGGCGGCGAAGTCAGGTTCGAAGGCAAGCCGATGCCGCATCTGAAGACGCCGCAATGGCGGGCGCTGCGGGCGAAGATGCAGTTCGTCTACCAGGATCCGCTGGCAGCCCTCGACCGGCGCGTGACGATCGCCAAGCAGATCGGCGAGCCGCTGGAGATCCACAAACTCATTCCGAAGCAGCATCAGGAAGCCCGCGTTGCCGAGCTGATGACGGCCGTCGGCCTGCGTCCGGATCAGGCCGGGCGTTATCCGCACGAACTGTCGGGCGGCCAGCGGCAGCGCGCCGTGATTGCCCGCGCGCTTGCCGCTCGCCCCAAGCTTCTGGTCTGCGACGAGCCGGTTTCCGCGCTCGACGTCTCCATCCAGGCGCAGGTGGTCAACATGCTGCGCGACCTGCAGGAGCAGAACGGCATCGCCATGGTGTTCATCAGCCACGACCTCAAGGTTGTGCGCAACATCGCCGACCGGGTGGCGGTGATGTATCTTGGCCGGATCGTCGAGGAAGCCTCTTCCGACGTGATTTTCCACTCGCCGCAACATCCCTATACCAAGGCGCTGGTCTCCAGCGTGCCGGTGCCGGGCAAGATCCTCGAAGGACGCGTCATCCTCCAGGGCGAGCCGCCGAACCCGGCCAATCGTCCGTCCGGCTGCGCCTTCCATCCGCGCTGTGCACTGGCGCGGGATGTCTGTCGTTCCGTCGTGCCGCAGCTTCGCCCGATCGGCAACGGCCGCACGGCCGCTTGCCATGTCGTTGCCGGCGAAGCCGCCTCGATCGCAGCCTGAGAGGAGCCTTCGATGATCCGCTTCGTAGCCGTTCGGCTCCTTCGGGCAATGATCACCATCTTTGCCGTCGTCACCTTCGCCTTCGTGGTGCTGCGCATGTCGGGTGACCCGGCCCAGGTCATGCTTGGCCCGGACGTGCCGCAGGAAGCCGTCGACGCGTTCCGCCGCGCGTGGGGACTCGACCAGCCGCTCTGGGTCCAATACCTCGCCTATATCAAATCGATCTTCACCGGCGATTTCGGCGTGTCGATGCGCGACAAGGCATCGGCGCTGGATCTGGTTCTGCAGCGCGTGCCTGCGACGCTGCAGCTCACCCTGCCGGCGCTGCTCCTGAAGCTCGTCCTGGGTATTCCGGCCGGCGTCTATGCGGCGCTGCATCGCCAGAGTTTCGCCGATCGCGGCGTGATCCTGCTGGCGGTCCTCGGCTTCACGATCCCGTCCTTCGTGATGGGCCTGTTGCTGGTGCTGATCTTTGCGGTCATCTTCGGGGTGTTGCCCTCCGGCGGCCAGGATACATGGGTGCACGGCATCCTGCCGACGATCACCATGAGCATCGGCGGCATCGGCATCCTCGCTCGTTTCTCGCGCAGCGCCATGATCGAGGTGATGGGCCAGCCTTATATCCGCACCGCCTCCGCCAAGGGTTTGAAATGGCCTGATGTCGTCTGGAACCATGCGTTGCCGAATGCGGCCGTGCCGATCGTGACGATCGTCGGCTTCATGGTCGGTTCGCTGATCGCCGGCGCCGTCGTGGTCGAATCGATCTTCTCGTGGCCGGGCATCGGACGCCTGCTGATCGTCTCGGTCGGCAACCGCGACCTCGCTGTCGTCCAGTGCATCCTGCTGATCATCGCAGCCACCATGGTGGTTTCGAACCTCGTCGTCGACCTGCTCTACGGTTGGCTCGACCCCCGCCTTCGCTCCAACGCGGCGCATTGAGGACAAAGAGATATGGCTACGATCAATCTGTCGGAAACCTCGCGGACGCCCGGCTGGTACGCGACGTTCATCTCGCGCCTGCGCCGCAACGTGCCATTCACCGTCGGCCTCGGCATTCTCTGGCTGGCGGCCGTGGTCGCGGTTGCGATCTTCGCCGACCAGCTCCGCCCCTACAACATCACCGCGATGGACCTGTCGAGCCGACTTTCCCATCCGGGCGCGCTGAAACACCTGCTCGGCACCGATGAACTCGGCCGCGACGTGCTTTCGCGCCTCCTCCAGTCGGTCCGGGTGTCGCTGATCATCGCCTTCGGCGCCACGATCCTCTCGGCTGTGTTCGGCACGGCGCTCGGCTTCGCGGCCGCGCAGTTCCGGGGTGCGGTCGAACATCTCGTGCTGGTGCTTGCCGATTTCCAGGCGGCGCTGCCGTTCCTGATCATGTCGCTCGCGGTGCTCGCCTTCTTCGGCTCGTCCATGGTGCTGCTCGTCTGCCTCATGGGGTTCTACGGTTGGGAGCGTTACGCCCGCATCGCCCGCGGCCTGGCGATCTCGGCAAGCTCGCAAGGCTATGCGGCCTCCGTCGTGCAGCTCGGCGCAACGCCGACGCGGGTCTATTTCCATCATATCCTGCCGAACGTCGCCTCGACGCTGATCGTCTCGATGACGCTGACCTTCCCGGAAATCATCCTGATGGAAAGCGGTCTTTCCTTCCTCGGCCTCGGCGTGCAGCCGCCGGAGACGAGCCTTGGCAACATGGTGGGGTTCGGGCGCGAATACCTGACCCGCGCGCCGTGGATCATGCTCGCTCCGTCGGTCGTGATCATGCTGACGACCCTGTCGATCAGCATTGTCGGTGACTGGCTGCGCGACAAGCTCGATCCCACCCTTTCGTAATCCCGGGGTGGTTCGCTGCAAGCCCGGTGGCCGCTTCCATCGATGCCGCTATTGGCGCTGTGGACGGATTACAACGGATCATCAACGATCCCGGGCGAAAACAGCCCAAAAACCGGCTGTTTCATAAACTCGCCACTTGAGTTTCTGCGATCATGCCGCTAAATCTCACGCCACCAGGACCGGGCCCCTCTGACAGTTCATGCTTGAGCTGTGATGTCGGACTGGATTAGTCCAACTTGGGTGCCTGGTGTTCGTGGAAATCATGTGACGACAACGGCGGTGACCTACGACAGGCGGAAATGCAGGTCGGGAGCGTCTCAAGTTCGTCTCGGTCCACTCGCGGGCACTCCCGCCTTTGAGAGATTGGGTGCCAAATGATGGAATTCTTTACGCCGGAGGCATTGTCCGCCCTCCTGCAGGTTATCATGATCGACCTCGTGCTGGCCGGCGACAATGCGATCGTCATCGGCCTTGCTGCTGCCGGCCTGCCGAAGGAACAGCGGTCCAAAGCCATTCTGGTCGGTATCATTGCAGCGACCGTGCTGCGTATCGGTTTCGCGCTTGCCACGACCCAGCTTCTGCAGATCGTTGGCCTGCTGCTGGCCGGTGGTGTCCTGCTTCTCTGGGTCTGCTGGAAGATGTGGCGCGAATTGCGCACGCCCCATCAGCATGAGGACGAAGCCAACGAAGCGCTGCAGAATGCAGACCTCAACGCCGACGGTACGGTCGCGGGCGGTGCGCCGCGCAAGACTTTCTCCCAGGCTGCCTGGCAGATCGTCATTGCCGACGTCTCCATGTCGCTCGACAACGTGCTCGCCGTTGCGGGTGCTGCCCATGAACATCCAGAAGTCCTGATCTTCGGCCTGGTCCTCTCGATCGCGCTGATGGGTATCGCGGCAAGCTTCATCGCCCGCCTGCTCAACAAGCACCGCTGGATTGCCTATGTCGGTCTCGCCGTCATCCTTTACGTGTCGCTCGAGATGATCTGGCGCGGCTATCACGAAGTCGCACCTTATCTCGGCGTGTAATATCGCCTGGCGCGGCGGTTCTGCCGCCGCGCCCTTTCCTTCGGGCCTCTGACGCCCGTCTTTGCCCGCCGTTTGCCGGGCGGTTTTTCCTGATCTCAACCAAAACTTATGCCACGTCAGCAGAACCTATTCGTCAGGCTGCCGATCTGCTTTTATGTCTTCATGCCAAGCTGCGGCGCCCATGCGCCGGCCGTGTTGGAGTGGAGGACGCGGGCTCGATTTTTTGGAGGAGATGCGCCTGTCCGCCGGGCGCGATAGATCGACCATCTAGGAAAAGCCATGACCGAACCCTGTTATGATGTCGCCCATCTCGGCCACGTCGAGCTTTATTCAGACCGTTTCGACGAGTCGCTCGACTTTTTCACCCGCGTCTACGGGCTGACCGAAAGCGGTCGCGAGGGCGACAGCGTCTATCTGCGCGCTTATGACGACTACGAATTCCACACGCTAAAGCTCACCAGGCATCACACGACCGGTGTCGGCCATATCGCCTATCGCACCTCGTCTGCCGAAGCGCTGGAGCGCCGCGTCAGGGTAATCGAGGAAAAGGGCTGGGGCGTCGGCTGGACCGAAGGTGATCTCGGTCACGGCCGGGCCTACCAGTTCAAGAGCCCCGACGGCCATCTGTTCGAGCTCTACTGGGACACCAGGGAATATGTGGCGCCGCCGGAAGAAAAGCCGGCGCTCAAGAACATCGCCCAGCGTTACCATGGCCGCGGCGCAAGCCCGCGCCGCCTCGACCACGTCAATCTGCTCGCTGCCGATGTCAGCCTGATCCGCGAGTTCATGACCACGGCGCTCGGCAGCCGGGTCACCGAGATGATCCAGCTCGACAACGGCCGGGTCGGCGGCTGCTGGTTCACCATCAACAACAAGACCTACGATCTTGCCTGCTCCGAAGACCATACCGGTTCGCACGGCCGCTTCCACCATGTCACCTATGCCTGCGACCAGCGCGAGGACATTTTGCGCGCCGCCGACATCTTCCTGGAAAACGGCGTTCATATCGAATCCGGCCCGCACAAGCATGCGATCCAGGGCACGTTCTTCCTCTATGTCTGGGAGCCTGCCGGCAACCGCATCGAGCTCGCCAATGCAGGCGCCCGCCTGATCCTTCGTCCGGACTGGAAGCCGGTCGTCTGGACCGAAGCCGACCGCAAGAAGGGCCAGGCCTGGGGCATGAAGACGATCGAAACCTTCCACACGCACGGCACGCCGCCGGTGGCACACAAGTAAGTCAAGAGGCATCCCATGGCAAAGACAGCATTGGTCATCAGCGCCCATTCGGCGGATTTCGTCTGGCGTTGCGGCGGCGCGATCGCGCTTCACGAGGAAAAGGGCTACGACGTCACCGTCGTCTGCCTGTCCTATGGCGAGCGCGGAGAAAGCGCCAAGCTCTGGAAAAACCCGGGCATGACGCTCGAAAAGGTGAAGACCGAGCGCCGCAGGGAAGCGGAGAACGCGGCCAAAGCGCTAGATGTCACCGACATCCAGTTCTTCGATCTCGGCGACTATCCGCTGGTCGTCGATCAGGACGCCAAGTTCAAGCTGGTCGACGTGATCCGCAAGGTTCAGCCTGAATTCATGCTCTCCCATTCCAAGTGGGACCCTTATAATACCGACCACATGTACGCGACGCAGGTTGCGATCGAGGCACGCATGATCGCCCAGGCCTGGGGCCACAATCCGGGCGAAAAGATCCTTGGCGCGCCGCAGCTCTACCTGTTCGAGCCGCACCAGACCGAACAGATGGAATGGAAGCCGGACGTCTTCCTCGACATCTCTCCGGTCTGGGAAAAGAAGTGGGCGGCCATCCAGTGCATGGAAGGCCAGGAACATCTCTGGGACTTCTACAAGAACGTCGCAGAAAACCGCGGCAACCACTTCATGCGCAATTCCGGCGGCCAGGCCAGCGGACGCAAGTCGACCCATGCGGAAGGCTTCCAGTCGGTCTTCCCGCGCACCGTCGACGAACTTTGATAGGGGACGAACTCTGATGCCGGTCGTCGTCCAGAATATCGAACGCGCGGATCAGTCGGTCATCGACCGGCTGGCAACCTGCGGTGTCGCCACGGTGCATGAGGCGCAGGGCCGCAAGGGCCTGCTCGCCAGCTACATGCGGCCGATCTATCCGGGCGCGCGCCTTGCGGCGAGCGCCGTCACCATCTCCGCCCCTCCGGGCGACAACTGGATGCTGCATGTGGCGATCGAGCAGTTGAAGGCCGGAGACATCCTGCTGCTCGCCCCGACCAGCCCCTGTGAGGACGGTTATTTCGGCGACCTGCTGGCGACCTCCGCCCAGGCGCGCGGCTGCAAGGGCCTCATCATCGATGCCGGCGTGCGTGACGTGGTCGATCTGACCCAGATGAAATTCCCGGTCTGGTCGAAGGCGGTCTATGCCCAGGGCACGGTCAAGGAAACCCTCGGCTCGGTCAACATTCCGGTCGTCTGCGCCGGCGCCTATGTCCGGCCCGGCGACGTGATCGTTGCCGACGACGACGGTGTGTGCGTGGTTGCCCGCGAAGAAGCCGAAGCGGTTGCCAAGAAGGCGGAAGCAAGGGTCGCCGCCGAAGAAGACAAGCGCAAGCGGCTCGCGGCCGGCGAACTCGGCCTCGATATCTATGACATGCGCGGCAAGCTCGCCGAAAAGGGCCTGAAGTATATCTGAGCGGTGGAGGCCGCTTTCTCTTTTCCTCACCGGGGAGAAGAAGGGAGATCGAGATGAGTGACACTGAAACCGGCGTCCGCTGCATGTGGATGCGGGGCGGCACCTCCAAGGGCGGGTATTTCCTCGCTGATGACCTGCCGGCAGACCGTGACTACTTCCTGCTGCGGGTGATGGGTTCGCCCGACCCTCGCCAGATCGACGGCATGGGCGGCGCCCATCCGTTGACCTCCAAGGTGGCGGTGGTTCGGAAATCCGGGCGAGAAGGGGTCGATGTCGACTATCTCTTCCTGCAGGTCTTCGTCGACCAGCCGATCGTCACCGACGCACAGAACTGCGGCAATATCCTCGCCGGCATCGGGCCTTTTGCCATCGAGCGCGGGCTGGTGGCCGCCAGGGGCGACAAGACCGAAGTCTCGATCTTCATGGAAAACACCGGGCAGATCGCCATCGCGACGATCGAGACGCCCGGCGGCCAGGTGACTTACAAGGGCGAGGCCCGGATCGACGGGGTGCCGGGGACTTCGGCGCCGGTGCCGATCGTGTTTGCGGACACGGCCGGTTCCTCCTGCGGCGCGCTGCTGCCGACCGGAAACCCGGTCGATATCATCGAAGGTGTCGCCTGCACGCTGATCGACAACGGCATGCCCTGCGTCGTCATGCGCGGCGACGTACTCGGAATTACCGGCACCGAGAGCCCGAAGGATCTCGAAGCGAACCAGGAGCTGCGCGCGAAGCTGGAGGCGATCCGCCTGAAGGCCGGGCCGATGATGAACCTCGGCGACGTTACCAAAAAATCCGTGCCGAAGATGACGATGGTCTCTGCACCAACGGCGGGTGGGGCGATCTCGACCCGTACCTTCATCCCGCATACGTGCCATGATGCGATCGGCGTGCTCGGTGCTGTCAGCGTCGCGACCGCCTGTCTCCTGCCGGAAGGTCCGGGTTCGGAACTGGCCGTCATTCCGGAAGGTGACGAAAAGCTGCTGTCGATCGAACATCCGACCGGCGAGATGAGCGTCATCGCCACCATGAAGGATGGCGAAGTCCATCGTGCGGCGGTGTTGCGCACGGCGCGCAAGCTTTTCGACGGTGTGGTTTTCGGCGACTGAGAGTAGGGCACGGGCATGAGGATCGCATTTCTGGGTTTTGGCGAGGCGGCGCGCGCCTTTCATGACAGCCTGGCGCCGAAGCTTGAGAACGGCGAATTCCGTGCCTACGACCTGCTGCTCGACGATGCCGAAAAGGTGGGTGAGATGCAGGCGGCGATGACGAGCCGCGGCGTCAGGCCGGAAGCGTCGCCTGCGGGTCTTGCCGATGCCGAATGGATTTTCAGCGCGGTCACCGCCGACCAGAGCCTCATTGCCGCGCAGTTGATCGTGCCGCATCTCGGCCAGGGCGCGCTGCTGATCGACATCAATTCGGTCTCCCCCGGCCGCAAGCGCGAGACTGCCGCGCTGATCAACGAGACGGGTGCCGACTATCTCGACATGGCCGTCATGGCACCTGTCCATCCGAAGGGCCATGCCACGCCGGTTCTGATTGCCGGCAGGAGCGCCGCCGAGCTACTGGAGCGTTTCCGCGGCCTCGGCTTCAACGCCGATATTGCAGGCGAGGCGGTCGGTGCGGCGACGGCCATCAAGATGGTGCGCTCGGTGTTCGTCAAGGGCCTGGAAGCGATCACTGTCGAGGCGCTGCTTGCGGCGGAGGCCTCGGGCTGTTTCGACGAAATTTTGGCGTCGCTGTCCCAGAGCTTTCCCGGCCTCGACTGGTCGAAATTCCCGGATTACCAGTTCGAGCGCACGACCCGCCACGGCCGTCGCCGGGCCGCCGAGATGCGCGAAAGCGGCGTTACCCTCGATGCGCTGGGGCTGAACGGCGGTCTTGCCCGCGAGATTGCCGCCGTCCAGGACGAGATGGCGGCGAGCGGCGCAAAGCCGGCCAGCGATCTCAGGGAAACCGTTGCGCGGGTCCTTTCGGCGCGGCGTCAAGGGAAATAAGCTCGTCTCTTCAGCGCGTTGCCTTGTATACGCGGCATGCTTTTCGACTCCAACCCCGCACCGTCATCCACAGCCTCAGTCCCCTGTATACATGAGGCTTGGCCAATCCATCAGATGTGGCTAAGATTTGCCGATCAACAGGCGGAAGTTGCGACCGGCCTGTCTCAGGCAAAGGTGCGGATTTGGAAGAGACCTCGAGAACGACCCACACGATGCGTGCGCTGATGGAACTGCGCAAGAAAATCCTGAGCGGCGACTACCCTGGAGGTACTCGGCTTTTCGAAGTTTCGCTGGCCGAGACGCTGCAGATTTCCCGGACGCCGGTGCGTGAGGTGATGTCGCGTCTTGCGGAGGAGGGATTGCTCGACCGGTTGGCAAATGGCGGTTTCGTGGTCCGCAGCTTCACCTATGCGGATGCCGTTGATGCGATCGAGCTGCGCGGCGTGCTCGAAGGGACCGCGGCGCGGCTTGCCGCCGAACGCGGCGTCTCCCAGGCCGGATTGGATCAGCTTCGGGAAATCCAGGCCCGGCTTGATGATTGCTTCGGCGAAGCCGCGGACGAGGTGGATCTGGAAGCCTATTCGGAGGCGAACGCAAAGTTTCATGTGGTGCTGGTCGAGCTCTCCGGCAGCACGGTAATCCAGCGGGAGGTCGAGCGCGCGACACGGCTGCCATTCGCGTCGCCATCGGCTTTCCTGTCAGGCCGAGCCCATGTGGCGGCCTTCCGTCAGTCGTTGCATATCGCGCAGGAACAGCATCGTACTTTGGTGCAGGCGATCGCCGGCCGTGAAGGTGCAAGGGCGGAATTCATTGCCCGCGAGCACGCCCGCATTGCCCGCAAGAACCTCGAATACGCCGTGTTCGAGGATCCGGAACTGATGCTGACCGTTCCGGGCCTGGTGCTCCTCAACTCCTGAGACCCGACCGCCTGCCGCAGGTTTTGATGGCCGGAAGCCTTCGGTTTACTATCCCCGAGGCGATCATCAGCCTGCCGAATATTTCCCCTTGAATTTGTCTTCCGATGCCGTCATGTATACACGACATCGCAAGCTACAGACAAACCATAGGGAGGAATTCCGTGACTCAGGCCAATCTCACTCAAGTTTTGAAGGATGCGGGCAACACCGTCGAGCATCTGCGCAACTCCAAGACCGGCATCTATGTATACCCGGTCGTGGCTCCGGAATTTTCCAACTGGCGTTCGGAACAGGCTGCATGGCGTGAAGGCGCGGTTCTTTTCGACCAGTCGCATCACATGGACGAACTCGTCGTCGAAGGCCAGGACGCCGCCAAGTTCCTCGAGAGCCTGTCGATCAACAGCTTTGCCAATTTCGGCGTCGACCGCGCCAAGCACTACGTTCCGGTGACGCCTGCCGGTCATGTCATCGGCGACATGATCATCTTCCGCGAAACGGAAGAAAAGTTCGTCCTCGTCGGCCGTGCACCGACCGCCAACTGGCTGCTCTACAACGCGTCGCTCGGCAAATATAACGTCAAGCTGACCCACGACCCGCGTTCGCCTTCGCGTCCGGACGGCAAGCTCGTCACCCGCATCCACTACCGCTTCCAGATTCAGGGTCCGGATGCGCCGAAGGTCTTCGAAAAGATGAACGGCGGCCCGATCCCGGAAATCAAGTTCTTCCACGTCGACTGGATCAATGTCGGCGGCCGCAAGGTTCAGGCTCTGCGCCACGGCATGGCCGGCGCTCCGGGTCTCGAAATCTGGGGTCCGTATGCGGAGAAGGACGAAGTCCGCGCCGCCATCATCAAGGCAGCTGAAGAGGCCGGCGTCGATCTGCGTCCGGTCGGCAGCCGCGCCTATGCCACCAACACCCTGGAATCCGGCTGGATTCCCTCGCCGCTTCCCGCGATCTACACCGGCGACGAACTGCAGGCCTATCGCGACTGGCTTTCTGCCCAGAGCTACGAAGCTTCGGGCTCGATCGGCGGCAGCTACGTCTCCGACAAGATCGAAGACTACTACCTCAACCCCTACGAACTCGGCTACGGCGTCTACGTCAAGTTCGACCACGACTTCGTCGGCCGCGCCGCCGTCGAAAAGCAGAAGGCGACCCCGCAGCGCCGCAAGGTCACTTTCGAGTGGAATTCCGACGACGTCGTCAAGGTCATCGCTTCGGCTTTCCAGCCCGGCGAACAGGCCGCCAAGTGGATCGACTTCCCGCTCTCCAACTACGCCTCGTCGAGCTTCGACAAGGTTCTGAAAGACGGCAAGGTCGTCGGCCTGTCGATGTTCAACGGCTATAGCTACAACGAGCGTTCCATGCTGTCGCTCGGCGTCGTCGATGCCGACATCGAGGAAAACGATATCCTGACGCTCATCTGGGGCGAGCCGGATGGTGGTACTTCCAAGACCTCGGTCGAGCAGGGCCATAAGCAGGCCGAGATCCGCGTTCGCGTCGCAGCCGTGCCCTACGCTCAGGAAGCGCGTGAAAATTACGCCGAAAGCTGGCGCACAAAGAAGGCCCTCTAATCGATGGGCGTGCGAGAACGGGTTGTTCTCGCACGCCGCTCCGTCCGTCTGACCGGACGTTTTTCACTGGCTAAACGGGGGGAGGATCAACAATGGCATTTTTGAATCTGTTCAGGGGCAAGCAGGAAGAGAAGTCCGTGGAGCCGGCCAGCTTCAGGGACCTTATCGACGGCTATTCTATCGAAGTCATGCCGCGCACGGCGGCCAAGATCGAAGATTTCAAGGCCCTGCTGCCGAAGGGCACGCGGGTCTATATCGCCCATATCGACGGGACGCCGATCGAGGACATGGTGCAGACCGCAAGGCGGCTGCACGAAGACGGTTTCCCCGTCATGCCGCATTTTCCCTCCCGCATCATTGCAAGCCATGCGATCCTGGAGGACTGGATCAAGCGCTACAGAAACGAGGCGGGCGTGGACCAGGCGCTGCTGCTCGGCGGCGGCGTATCGACGCCCGCCGGCGATTTCGACAGTTCCATCCAGCTGATCGAGACCGGCCTGTTCGACCGCTACGGCTTCAAGCGGCTGCATGTCGCCGGCCACCCGGAAGGCAACAAGGACATAGACAAGGATGGCGGTTACAGGATCGTCGACGAGGCATTGAAGTTCAAGCAGGCCTATTCCGAGCGCACCGATGCGGAGATGGCGATCGCCACCCAATTCGCCTTCGATGCCAAGCCGGTCATCGCCTGGGCGGAGCGCATCGCCGCCGCCGGCGTCAAGCTGCCGATCCATCTCGGCATTGCCGGACCGACCAAGCTGCAGACGCTCATCAAGTTTGCGATCGCCTGCGGCGTCGGCCCCTCGCTCGGCGTGTTGCAAAAGCGCGCGATGGATCTCAGCAAGCTCCTGGTTCCCTACGAACCGACGGAAGTGCTGACCGAGATCGCTCATTACAAGGCTTCCCATCCGGAAAGCCTGATCCAGCAGATCCATGTCTTCCCGCTCGGCGGCATCCGTGCCAGCGCGGAATGGATGAACGAACAGCTGACCGGCGAGCGTAACGTCGCACCGTGAATTAACCGAAGCGGGGCAAGTGCCGGACTTGCACCGTTTCGACCCGCTGCCGGGAGGAGAAAGGCAGGGGAGGACAGGCACGTGGACTATCCTAATCTGCGCCATATCCGTCTTTTCTGCGCCTGCCTGCGCACCGGCTCGCTGACGCGGGCGGCCGATATCGTCGGCGTCACCCAGCCGGCGGCCTCGCAGGCGATTTCCCGCCTCGAAGACCGCTTTGGAACGCGGCTTCTCGAGCGCGGGCCGGGACACGCGATGGCGACGCCGGCAGGCCGGGTCGTCCAGACCCGGTCGCTGAGGGCGCTCGATCTTATCCGGACCGGTTGCCAGAAGCTCCAGGCTGACTCGGGTTCGCGCGGCTCCGGTGCCGATGCAAGGCTGACGATCTCCCACCTGCGCGCCCTGCAGGCCTTTGCCCAGACCGGAGGATTTCCGGGTGCCGCGCGCATCCTCGACCAATCGGGCGCCGCAGTTCAGCGCACGGCGCGCAACGCGGAGGCAATCCTCGGCACAAGCCTTTTCGAGGCCGATGGCCGCGCGACGCGGTTCACCGGTGCCGGTCGCGCCGTTGCCCGCTGGGCCGGCCTTTCGCTGAAAGAACTCGGCAACGCCACCGAGGAAGTGCAGGAGCTGCGCGGCAAGTTCGATGGCCTGGTATCGATCGGCGCGCTGCCCATGGCGCGCACCACCATCGTGCCCGATGCCATTGCCTCGCTGGCCCTCACCCATCCGCTGGCGCGGTTCGAGATCCTCGAAGGCAGCTACGAGCAGCTCCTCAGCGATCTGGAAATGGGACATATCGATTTTCTGATCGGGGCGCTGCGCAGCCGCCTGACGCCGACACTCGGCCAAGAGCCGCTTTTCGATTTTCGGCTGGCGGTCGTCGCGGGTGCCGGTCATCCGCTTTCGGGCAAGACGGAGGTCTCGCTTGCCGAACTTGCCTCCTATCCATGGGTGGTGGCGCGCAAGGGCACGCCCAACCGCAACACGTTCGATGCCCTGGCCGCGAAGTTTCCCGATGGACCGCAGACGCAGGGGACCGTCGAGACCGGTTCGCTGACGGCGTTGCGCGGCATCCTGATGCAGACGGACCGGCTGGCGCTGCTGTCCCGGCATCAGCTCCGGCACGAGTTGAAGGCGGGGTTCCTGGCGCTTCTGAACTATGAAGTGTCGGGAAAGCCGCTGTCGATCGGCATCACCACCCGCCGCAACTGGCAGCCGACCGCTCTCCAGGCGGAATATCTGGCGGCGATCCGGCGTGTGGTCGCGATGGAGGAGGCAGTCAGCGCTCCCGGCGGCAGCCGCCTCCCTCCGCTGAAGGCGGCCGAGTAGCACCACTTGCCATTGCAGTTTTCGCAGTTATCGTTATTGCCGCATAGGTCCGGCCGGTCTGATGTCGCGCGCCGTCAGGAAAGAGCGGGAGCATCTTTGAGAAAAAAGGCCGTCAACAGTCTCGAACGCCTTCAGGCGGTACTTGAGGTTTTCACCGAGGATCGTCTGGAATGGACCCCGGAAGAGCTGATGGAGGAGCTGGGCTATAGCCGGCCGACCCTCTATCGCTATCTGAAGATCCTGAAGGACAGCGGTTTCCTCACCTCCATGCCGAATACCGGCTTCACGCTGGGGCCGAGGGTGGTTGAGATGGATTATCTCCTGAGGAAATCCGACAACCTCATCCTTTCCGGCGCGCCCTACCTCCAGAAACTCACGGGGCGATACGAATGCACGGCGCTTCTGGTGCGCTGGTACGGCGAAAAGATCCTCTGCGTTGATTCGATCAGTTCCAGCCGCGAGGCGATCAGCAGCTATCCGCGCGGGCGGCCGATGCCGCTCAGCCGGGGCGCGATAGGCCGGTCCATCGTTGCCTTCCTGCCGCGCCGCAATCTCCTGCCGCTGATCAATCGCACGCTCGACGACTGGCAGGCGGCGGGCGCCGGCGATACCGTGGAAGCCGTCCTCGATGGGCTGAAGTCGGTGCGCAAGAAGGGTTACGCCGTGGCCCATGGTGAGGTGACACCCGGTGTCGTCGGTTTCGCGGCACCGATCTTCGATGCGGGCCAGAGCCCCATCGCCAGCTTTTCCGTAACGATCGCTCAAGAACACGCCAGCGGCTCCGCGGTGGAGGATATCGGCCGGGAAGTCTTGCTTGCAGCGGGTGAGATCACCGCCGCGCTGGCCTCGCATCGACACAGGATTTCTAGTCGATAATCTCATAATACAAGAAAATGTGTTGACTTTCGCCGACTGCCTTCGCATTTTGCCGCGACGGAGCATGGCCGATCTCGGCATCGCTCGGCTCGCGGATTTTTTAAACGCCTCGGGGCACTGGACTTCCCTTAGTTCGCGGTGCCGTAGCAGGACAGACAGGAGGAGCATCCCATGAAGAAGATCGACGCTTTCAACCATATCTGGCCAAAGCCCTTTTTCGACAAGCTGATCGGCTATATCGGCACGATGACCGACGTCACCATGCGCTCGGGCGCGGTGCCGATGATGACGGACCTCGACCGTCGTTTCCAGGTGATGGACATGTTCGGCGAGGACTACCAGCAGGTCCTGTCGCTCGCTTCCCCCCCGCTCGAAAAGCTGGCCGGGCCTGAGCGCGCCTATGACCTCGGTCGGATCGGCAACGATTCGCAGGCGGAACTCTGCGAAAAGTATCCGGAACGCTTCCCGGCCTTCATCGCCACCGTGCCGATGGAAAACCAGGAATGGATGATGGCGGAAACCAAGCGGGTTGTCGAAGATCTCGGCGCTTGTGCGGTCCAGATCTTCACCAATTACAGCGGCAAGCCGCTCGACCTGCCGCAGTTCGAGCCCTTCTTCGAATATATGGCAAAGTCCGGCAAGCCGGTCTTCCTGCATCCGTCGCGCGGCGCCAACTTCCCGGACTACCTGACGGAAGACCGTTCGGAATACGAGATCTTCTGGACCTTCGGCTGGCCGTATGAAACTTCGGCGGCAATGGCGCGCCTCGTGTTCTCGCGCATCTTCGACAAGTACAAGGGTCTCAAGGTCGTCACCCACCATGCCGGCGGCATGGTGCCCTTCTTCGAAGGCCGCGTCGGTGCCGGCTGGGACCAGATGGGCAAGCGCACCTCCGACCGCGATCTCTCGACCGTGCTGAAGGCGCTCGAGCGTCCGCATCTCGAATACTTCAAGGAATTTTATGCCGATACGGCGAGCTTCGGTTCGACCAAGGCAATCGAGCACGCCATCGAATTCTTTGGCGAAGACCGGGTGCTTTTCGCCTCCGACGCGCCGTTCGATCCGGAAGGCGGCCCGATGTACATCCGCGAGACCATCAATGTTCTCGACAACATGGACATCTCCGATGCCACCCGTCAGAAGATCTACGAGGGCAATGCCAAGAAGCTTCTCGGCCTGAAATAAGCGACCCGGTTCTCGGGACTGTCGGACGCGCGGGCGGCAACGCCCGCGCGTTCTTCATTTGGAGAGCCGGTCGATATACCGCCTGGCGGAGCGGGCGACGATCGCCTGGCCGTCCTGGCGGACATTCTGATGCGAGAAAGCGCCGTAGATCCGCTCGAAAGGCCAAAGTGCCAGCCGCTCCGCGACATCGGCGACTTCAGCGGCGCTGAGCGGCAGCATGTTTGGGTAGCTCCACATGAAGGAGACGTGGTCGGCGCCTGGCGTGACCTGGACGATATCTCCGGCCAGCAGCACGCCCTTGTCGTCTTCGCCCGCCCAATGCAGGACGGTGCCGCCGGCAAAGTGTCCGCCGCCATGAACCAGCGTGACGGACGAGGAAAGCACCAGCGCGTCCTCGTCCCACAGCCGGACGTGATCCGACGGACGGCAGATCCACTCCTTGTCCGCGGCATGCAGATAGATCGGCGCGTCGAAGGCGGCGGCCCAATCCTGCATGGTCGTGTAATAGTGCGGATGGGAGATCGCGATGGCGCTGAGGCCGCCCAGTGACTGGACGATCGCCTTGGTCGCATCGTCGAGGAGCGCGATGCAATCCCAAAGGATGTTTCCCGCCGGCGTGCGAAGCAGCAGGGTCCTCTGGTTGATGGCGAAGGCGGGGACGGTCTGGATCGCCAACAGCTCCGGCTCGAGCTGCACCCAAGAATTTCGGTGCGTCCGTGCGAGCTTTTCCGTCGTCGTCCAGGCTTGGCCGGAAGGCGGTATATATTGGCGCTCGTCTGTGCAGATGGGGCACGCTTCCGGCGCTTCCTCGGCTTCCTGAAAGGAAGTGCCGCAGGCGCCGCAGAGAAAAACCGACATCGAAACCTCCCTCGGGACTGTCCATAGGTCCCGTCATGAATTTGACAGGAAACGATATTCGTCAAGGAAAGGGAAGTCCTTGGCGTTACCTGAGGCTGGCCAGCCGGAACCGCTCGTATTCTCGGGGAAGGATTCACGTTTTCCAAAGGCAGGTGCGATAGGGTCCGGCCTTAAGCTATTTCACCCAGAGGATCGGATGACGGCCCCGAAGACGCCAAGGCTGCTGAACCTGGATATCCTGCGTCTCGTCTCGGCGCTGATGGTGCTGACCTTCCACTACGGTTTCCGCATGCGGATTTCCGGCGAGGGCGGTGGCATCGGCTTTCCGGAACTCGCACCCTTTGCCATGTGGTTCGATACCGGCCTGCTGATCTTCTTTGCGATTTCCGGCTATGTCATCACCCTGTCGGCAGAAGGCCGCACGGCCTATGACTTTGCCGCCGGGCGCTTCGCGCGGCTCTGGCCGACCTTCATCGTCTGCGCAACGATCACCGCCGTCGTGCTTGCCGTCTGGCACGTACCGACCCTCGATCCGCCGACGGTCAGGCAATGGCTGGCGCATGTCGTCATCATCTCGCGCGGCCTCGGCCAGCCATTTCTCGACGGTGCCTATTGGACGATCGCCTACGAGATCATCTTCTACGGCTGGGTTTTCCTGCTGATCGCCACCGGCCTTTTTGAGCGCGGCTGGCGCGTTGTCGTGCTGGCGTGGCTGGCGATTTCGATCGTCAACGAGGCCTTCATCGGCAGCGGCGCGATCCAGAAACTGCTGATCACCGAATATTCCGGCTATTTCGCCTTCGGCCTGGCGCTCTACAAGGTGAGGCAGCATGCGTCCCTTTCGAGCCTCTGCGTGCTCGCAGCCGCCGTCTGCTGGGCAATCGCCACACCCTTTCTGACTGAACCGGATTTCATCGCAACATACGGGCTGAGCCGCAGCGCCGTCGGGCTCGCGCTCATCGGGCCGCTGGCGCTTGCAGCGGTCGCGGTCTGTGCCACGGCGCCGTCGATGCGCATTTCTCCGGCACTGGCGATCGGGCTCGGCGGTCTCACCTATCCGCTCTATCTGCTGCACCAGAATATGGGTTACGCGGTGTTTGCCCGTTTCGGCACGGATCAGAACCGCTGGCTCGTAGCCCTCGTGCTGGTTGCTGCCCTGCTCTTCGTCGCCTGGGTGATCGCAAGGACCATCGAACCGCCGGCGCGGCGGGCGATCATCCGCGCTGCTGGCCATCTTCGCGACGGTTTGGGGCGCCTCAGACAGCGAACCGCCTGATCCGGATTGACGGGTTTATTTTACCCGGGTAAATCTTCCTCTCAAAACAGAGGAAGCAGATGGCGGATTTTCATTGGACAGCTTTTCGGGGTGAAACCCGCATTGCGGAGGGATCGCCGGTCGAGGTCGTCACGGCGATCAAGCCCGGTGGCCCTGAAAGCGTTCTGGTCTTCGACGATGCGACGGGAAATCCGGTCGATCTCGATCTCCGTGGCACACTCGAAGACTGTCTCGATCGCCTTCCCAAATCCGATGCGGATTCTGTCGAGCCGGTGGAACGGCGGCCCGGCCGGCCGAAGCTTGGCGTGGTGCCACGCGAGGTGACACTGCTGCCGCGGCATTGGGAGTGGCTTGGCCAGCAGCCGGGCGGCGCATCGGTGGCTCTGCGCAAGCTTGTCGAAGCGGCGCGCGCAGCCAGCAGTTCGGGAGACGACAGGCGCCGGGCTCAGGAGGCCGCCGACCGTTTCATGCGGGCGCTCGGGGGGGACCATCCGGGATATGAGGACGCGGCGCGGGCGCTCTATGCGGGGCAGGAGAACCGCTTCAAGGAGCTGACGGAGATCTGGCCGAAGGATGTCCGCGACCATGCCCGGTATCTCGCCCGAGCCGCATTCGGGGCGGGCTCTGCCGAAGAAAAATAACTTCCGTTAGTCGCCATAAAAGCCGCGGATACAGGGCAATTCGGAGCAATCCGGTACTTTTTGAACATGTTCTGTCCGCGATTGAACATGGACCGGATGAAATCCGCACCGTAAGTTGCTTCGCGCCGCCGGGGAGGGTGGCTCGGAGGAGCAGTTTATGGATCGCATGAAGAATAAGGTCGTTCTCGTCTTTGGTGCCGGTTCGGTCGGCCCGGGTTTCGGAAACGGCAAGGCCGCGGCTGTCGCCTATGCGCGCGAGGGCGGCAGCGTCGTCTGCGTCGACGTCGATCTCGATGCAGCGAGGAACACGGTCGACGTCATCGAATCCGAAGGCGGCACGGGCCTGGCGCTCGCCGCCGACGTCACCAGATCCTCCGACATTGCCGTCGTCGTCGAAAGGACCATGGAACGCTTTGGCCGTATTGACGTGCTGCACAACAATGTCGGCATCAACCTGCCGGGCGGTGCGGCGGAGGCAACCGAGGAGAGTTGGCGCAAGGTGATGGACGTGAACCTGACCAGCGCCTTCCTCACCTGCAAGGCCGTTCTGCCGATCATGGAAAAACAGGGCGGCGGGGCGATCATCAATATCTCGTCGCTCGCCTCCATCAGGTGGACCGGCTACCCCTACGTTTCATATTATGCATCGAAGGCGGCGCTCAATCACTTCACGCGGGCGATTGCGATCGAATATGCGTCCAAGGGCATCCGCGCCAACGCGATCCTGCCGGGGGTGATGGACACGCCGCATATCCAGAAACAGATCAGCGGCTATTACGGTTCTGCCGAGGAGATGAAGGCCAAAAGAGACGCGCTTTCGCCGATGAAGCGCCAGGGAGACGGCTGGGACATTGCCTGGGCCTCGGTTTTCCTTGCCTCCGACGAGGCGAAATACATTACCGGAGTCGAGCTTCCCATCGACGGAGGGCTGCATGTGACGGTGTCCGGCAGCTTGAGCTGAGACAATTGCAGCTACGCTGGAGAGAGATCCATGATGTGGATCGGTTTTAAAGTTTTCTGCTCGGGTGGCAAATTTAGGCTTGCCTAATCCGTCCGTGTTCAGCAAACTCCGGCAACTTCAAGAAGAATAAGATCCAGATCATGGACCACTGCGGATGGCTGGAGGAGCCGGACGTCGGGAGGAAAAGCGGTTGCGCCGGAGAGGGGTGTAGTCCGCCTGGATTTGCGGCTCGGCCGCGATCGATCCGGAGTGTTTCTTTCGTTTGTCCCCTTCGCGGCACTGAGGAGGATGACGCGTGACGGCAGCCCATAATACGATCGAGCCCATGGACGAGGCTTCTCTGCTCGCCGGTCTCGAAGGCGTGGCGCCGCAGCAAAGCGGTTCCGTCTGGATGCGGCCGGTGGAGGCGGTCGCCGCGGCGCTTCTCGTCGGCATCATCGCGCTTCTATTGGCCGGGGTCATTTCCCGTTATGTCTTTTCGCTGCCGGTCGTCTGGATCGACGAGGTGGCATCGATCTCCTTCCTCTGGCTTGCCATGCTCGGTTCGGCCATGGCCGTCGACCGCAGCGAACACCTGCGGCTGACGCTCTTTGTCGGCATGCTGCCGGAAAAGCTGCACGGCCTGGCGAATACGCTCGCCCTGCTGCTGATGGCGCTCTTCCTCGGCGTGATGCTGCGGCCGGCCTACGAATATGCGATCGAGGAATCCTACATCACCTCGGCAGCGCTCAACATTCCGATGAGTTTCCGCGCCGCCGCCCTGCCGGTCGGCATCGGGCTGATGCTGATCCTCGCGGTCGTCAACGCGCTGAAGGGGTCGACCTTCAGGCAGGTGGCGATGTCCGTGGTGGTCATCGCCGCCGTGACGGCGCTGCTCTGGCTCGTCGGGCCGGGCCTGAAGCAGATCGGCAACTGGAACATCCCGATCTTCCTCGTCGGTTTCGTCGCGCTGTTCCTGGTTCTCGGCGTGCCGATCGCCTTCTGTTTCGGCCTCGGGACGCTGGCTTTCCTGACGTTTACCACCTCCGTGCCCGTGTTCGTGATGATCGGCCGCATGGACGAGGGCATGTCGAGCATCATCCTGCTGTCGGTGCCGATCTTCGTGCTGCTTGGCTGCGTGCTCGATGCGACCGGCATGGGCAGGGCGATCGTCGAGGTGCTGGCCTCGCTGCTCGGCCATGTCCGCGCCGGCATGTCCTATGTCCTGCTTGGCTCGATGTTCCTGGTTTCCGGCATTTCGGGCTCCAAGGTCTCCGATATGGCGACAGTCGCGCCGGCGCTGTTTCCGGAAATGAAGCGTCGCGGCCACAAGCCGCCGGAGATGATCGCGCTTCTGGCGACCGGGGCGGCGATGGCGGAAACCGTGCCGCCGTCGATCGTGCTGATCGTGCTCGGGTCCGCGGCCGGCGTTTCGATTGCCGGGCTGTTCACCTCCGGTTTCGCGATCGCCATGGTTCTGCTTCTGGTTCTCGCGATCCTGGCGCGCTGGAAGGCGCGGCACGAATCCATGGCGGGTGTGCGTCGGGCACCGCTTTCGGTGATCAAGAAAGCGCTGCTGGTCGCCGCTCCCGCACTGCTATTGCCCTTCCTGATCCGCACCGCCGTGGGCGAAGGCATTGCCACCGCGACGGAAGTTTCGACGATCGCCGTCCTCTACGCGATGATCATCGGAGCGACGCTTTACGGCGGCATCAGCCTGAAGAAGCTCTATTCCATGCTGGTGGAGACGGCAGCACTGTCCGGCGCGATCCTGATGATCCTGGGGGCCGCGTCCGCCATGGCCTGGGCGCTGACCCAGACCGGGTTCGCGGCGCAGCTCGTCGAGGCCGTGCAAGGGCTGCCGGGCGGCTGGATGACCTTCATGGGCGTCACCATCCTGATCTTCATGGTACTCGGCTGCGTGCTGGAAGGCCTGCCGGCGATCGTGCTGATGGCGCCGATCATGTTTCCGGTCGCCCGTTCGCTCGGCATCAACGATATCCACTATTCCATGGTGGTGGTGACGGCGATGAATATAGGCCTGATGACGCCGCCGATCGGTATCGGCTTCTACATCGCCTGCAAGATCGGCAATGTCTCGCCGGACGAAGCCATGAAGGCTATCTGGCCCTATATCGGCGCGCTGATGATCGGCCTTCTGGTGATCGCAGCCGTGCCCTACTTCTCGACGGCCTTTCTCTAAGGGCTCTGAGGCAAAAAACTGGGAACGAAATCGGAGGAGGATTTCATGAACGTCAACCGCAGAACGCTTCTTTTGGGCGCGGCCACGACCGGCATCGCCACGACCTTTTCAATCCGCACGCGGCCGGCCAATGCCGCCGAGTTCACCTACAAGTTCGCCAACAACCAGGCGCTGACGCATCCGATGAACGTCCGCGCCAAGGAAGCCGTCGCCAAAATCCAGGAGGAGAGCGGCGGCCGCATGGCCATCAACATCTTCCCGTCGAGCCAGCTCGGTGCCGATACCGACATGCTGAACCAGGTTCGCTCCGGCGGCGTCGAGATGTTCAGCCTGTCGCCGATCATCCTGTCGACCCTGGTGCCGAACGCCTCGCTGAACGGCGTCGGCTTCGCCTTCCCGAGCTACGACAAGGTCTGGCCGGCAATGGACGGCGAGCTCGGCAAATATGTTCGCGGCGAGATCGAGAAGAAGGGCCTGCTGACGCTCGACAAGATCTGGGACAACGGTTTCCGGCAGATCACTTCGTCCAAGGGGCCGATTACGACGCCTAAGGATCTCGAGGGCTTCAAGATCCGCGTGCCGGTGAGCCCGCTCTGGACCTCGATGTTCACTGCCTTCGGTTCGGCGCCCGCCAGCATCAACTTTGCCGAAACCTATACCGCGTTGCAGACCGGCATCGTCGACGGACAGGAAAACCCGCTGGCCATCCTGACGACGGCGAAGCTGTTCGAGGTGCAGAAATACGTCTCGATGACGAACCACATGTGGGACGGTTTCTGGATCCTGCTCAACCGCCGCTCCTGGCAGGCGCTGCCGGCAGATCTGCAGGGTATCGTCTCGAAGCACTTCAACGCCGCCGCCGAGCTGCAGCGCAAGGACGTCATGGGCCTCAACGCCACCGTCCAGGCCGAACTCGAAGGCAAGGGCATGAAGTTCAACAAGCCGGACGGCGCGCTTTTCCAGGAAAAGCTGCGCGCTGCCAATTTCTACAAGGACTGGAAAACGAAATACGGCGACGAGGCCTGGGCGATCCTCGAAAAGGCTATCGGCAAGTCATTGAGCTGATCGGCGGCGGCCATGCATCTGATGGGAAACGGCATATGCAACAGGTGATCGAGATCCCGTCGGGTCTTCGGGAAGGTGCCGTTTCCGGCTCGCAGGCGGTGGAGCGGGCGTTGCAGCTTCTCTCCATCGTCGGTCGCGGCGCGGAAAAGGGCGTGGCGCTGGCCGATGTGGTCGCCGATAGCGGCCTCAACAAACCGACAGCCCGGCGGCTGCTGATGGCGCTGATGCGGTCCCGCCTCGTCGAACAGGACGAGCTTACCCGCCGATATTATCTCGGCGGGGAGCTTTACGTACTCGGCATGCTGGCCTCTCGCCGGCATGGCCTTCTGGAAATGGCGGGCGAAAGCCTGAAGCGGCTTTCCGGCAAATCGGCCGATACAAGTTTCGTCTCGATGCGGCGTGACGATTACGCCGTCTGTCTGCATCGCGAGGAGGGCACGCATCCGGTGCGCACCCATGCGCTGCTGACCGGTGACCAGAACCCGCTCGGTGTCGGCGCCGGATCACTTGCCATGCTGGCGGCATTGCCGGACGCGGAAGTGGAGGCGGTCCTTGGTCGCATTGAAGGCGTCATTGCCGCGCAATATCCGGGCTATTCCCCTCAGATTATCCGAGAGGATGTCGCCCGCTCACGCGAACTCGGTTACGCGCTCAATCCCGGGCGGGTCATCGCCAATTCCTGGGGGATCGGCATGGCGATCCTGCTGCCCGACGGACGGCTTGCAGGAGCCTTGTCGATTGCCGCGATCGACAGTCGCATGGGTGAGGCACGTCAGAAGGAGCTTGTCGGGCTGCTGGCTCATGAGGTCGAGCGGGTGCAGGGCAAGCTGAAATCGCTGTTCAGTTCGGAGAAACCGGCGCTTCGAAAGGCACCGCAGGCGGCACGGCCGAGAACACCGGAACGGGTTTGAAACGAAGGAGAAGGTCATGGCAGGAGCGCAGATCGTCGGTTGGGCGCATTCGAAGTTCGGCAAGTCCGAAGCGGCCTCGACGCGGGAATTGATGGCCGAGGTGATCAATCCGGCCCTCGAACATGCCGGCATCACGGCCAAGGATGTCGACGGCATTTTCGTCGGCGTGTTCAACAACGGCTTTTCGAAGCAGGATTTTCAGGGCGCCCTGGTGGCGATGGCGGCCGACGGGTTCGACCATGTGCCGGCGGTGCGGATGGAGAATGCCTGCGCCACCGGTTCGGCGGCGCTTTATACAGCGCTCGACTTCATCGCTGCCGGTCGCGGCAAGGTCGCGCTGGTCGTCGGCGCCGAGAAGATGACCGCTCTGCCCACGAAGGAGACGGGCGACATCCTGCTGTCCGCCTCCTACCGCGAGGAGGAAGCGGATGTCGAAGGCGGTTTCGCCGGCCTCTTCGGCCGCATCGCCAGCCACTATTTCCAGCGTTATGGCGACCGCTCGGAAGAGCTGGCGATGATCGCGGCCAAGAACCACGCGAACGGCATGAAGAACCCTTATGCGCATATGCAGAAGGATTTCGGCTTCGATTTCTGCAACACGGTGTCCGACAAGAACCCCTATGTGGCAGCGCCCCTGCGCCGTACCGACTGCTCGCTGGTATCCGACGGTGCAGCCGCACTGGTGATTGCGGCGCCAGAAGTCGCGGCCGGCATGAAGCGCGCGGTCGCCTTCAAGGCGCATAACCATGTCAACGATATCCTTGCCATGTCGCGCCGCGATCCGATCGCCTTCGAGGGCGCGCGCATGGCCTGGCAGAAATCGCTCGCGGAGGCAGGCGTTTCGCTCGACGATCTCAACTTCGTCGAAACCCATGACTGCTTTACGATAGCCGAACTCATCGAATATGAGGCGATGGGGCTTGCCGAGCCCGGCGAGGGCTATCGCGTCATCCGCGAAGGCATCACCCGCAAGGACGGCCGCCTGCCGGTCAATCCGTCCGGTGGTTTGAAATCCAAGGGCCATCCGATCGGCGCAACCGGCGTTTCGATGCACGTGATGGCGGCGATGCAGCTCTGCGGCGAGGCGGGCGACATGCAGCTGCCGAAGGCGACGATGGCCGGTGTCTTCAACATGGGCGGCGCCGCCGTCGCCAATTACGTGTCGATCCTGGAGCGGACGAAATGAATGCGACGACCTCGGTTGCCGTCGGCGATCAGGCCGAACCGAAGGGAGGGCTGAGCCCCCGTTCGACGCGGGTGATGAACCTCGCCCGCTTCGTGACGCAGGCGATGCGCCGAGAACCGCAGGGCGTCGCCTTGGTCTGGGCCGAAAAGTCCTGGACCTGGGAAGAGTTCGAGACGCGCATTGACGCGATGGCCGCGGCGCTGCAGCAGCGTTTCGGGGTGACAAAGGGTGACCGTATCCTGGTCCAGTCGCAGAACTGCAACCAGATGTTCGAGAGCATGTTCGCCTGTTTCAGGATCGGCGCCGTCTGGGTGCCGACCAATTTCCGGCAGACGCCGGAAGAGGTCGCCTATCTCGCCAAGGCGAGCGGCGCGACCGGCCTGATCTGCAACGCCTCGTTTCCGGATCATGCGCGGGTTGTGCGGGAAAGCAATCCGGAGATCGGTTTCGTTATTGCCATCGGCGAGGCGGATTTCGGGCCGTCCTATGATGCTATTGTCGATGAATTCGGCGGCAGAAAACCGGCCGAGGCGCGGGTCGAGCGCGACGATCCCTGCTGGTTCTTCTTCACGTCGGGCACGACCGGCCGGCCGAAGGCGGCAGTGCTGACCCACGGCCAGATGGCCTTCGTGATCAACAACCATCTCTGCGACCTGATGCCCGGCGTTACCTCCGCCGATGCCGCGCTGGTCGTTGCTCCCTTGTCGCATGGCGCGGGCGTGCATCAGCTCACCCAGGTGGCGCATGGGGTGAAGACTATCCTGCTGCCGACCGAAAAATTCGATATCGACGCCGCCTGGGCGCTGATCGAAAAGTGGCGCGTGTCGACGATGTTCACCGTGCCGACCATCCTGAAGCTGCTGGTCGAGCATCCGGCTGCCGAGAAATACGACCACTCCTCGCTCCGCTACGTCATCTATGCCGGCGCACCGATGTATCGCGAGGATCAGAAGCGAGCGCTGAAGAGCCTCGGGCCGGTGATCGTGCAATATTTCGGGCTCGGCGAGGTGACGGGGGCGATCACCGTCCTGCCGCCGGCGCTGCATTCGGCCGAGGACGGCGAAGCCGCCAGGATCGGGACCTGCGGCATGGAGCGTACCGGCATGCAGGTGTCGATCCAGAACGATGCGGGCGAAGAGGTCGGGCCTTACGAGACCGGCGAGATCTGCTGCGTCGGTCCGGCCGTCTTTGCTGGCTACTACGACAATCCGGAGGCCAACGAGAAGGCGTTCCGCAACGGCTGGTTCCGCACCGGCGATCTCGGCCACATGGATGCGGAGGGTTTCCTCTACATCACCGGCCGCGCCTCGGACATGTATATTTCCGGCGGCTCGAACGTCTATCCGCGGGAGATCGAGGAGAAACTTCTCACCCATCCGGCAATCAGCGAGGTGGCCGTGCTCGGCGTGCCCGATCCGCTCTGGGGCGAAGTCGGCATCGCCGTCTGCGTCGCCAAGCCGGGTTCGGCGGTGACCGAGAAGGACCTGTTCGCCTTCATCGACGGCCGGATGTCCCGCTACAAGATGCCGAAACGTTTCATCTTCTGGGACGCGCTGCCGAAATCCGCCTATGGCAAGATCACCAAGAAAATGATCCGCGAAGAGCTGCACGCGCGTGGCGAGTTTGACAGTAAGCCGGCTAATGACCTGCCGGGACTGCGCCAGCTCAGGCATCCGGGGCCCGTCGCTCCGATCAGGCGAGAGGCGGTGCGGACCGCCCTGAAGCCGGTCGAGGGTGTGCTGCGGCCCGGCGAAGTCTTCATGGCCGAGGTGGCGCGCATCTTCGCTGAGGCCGGCTGCAAGGGTGGTTTCCTCAATATCGAAGGTGGGGCCTGCGATCCGTTCCGTTATGTCCTGCCGGCCTTCTCACCGGACGAGGATCATGCTGCCTGGTATAGCGCGACCTTCGCGCCGGAGGCGGGCGGCAGGTTTTTGGCGGCGACCGCCATGGTCGGCGAACGGGACGGGGCGCCGTTCCTGCATTGCCACGGCATCTGGGATACCGGCGAAGGGGCTTTGCGCATGGGGCATGTGCTGCCCTTCGACAGCATCGTCAGCCGGCCGATCGCGGTCAAAGGTTATGGCAGCGCCACCGCGACCTTCTCGTCGATCCCTGATCCCGAAACCAATTTCACGCTGTTTTCCGCCAACGGCGAGAGCGGCGAGGGCAACGGCATCCTGCTGCGGGTACGCCCGAACGAGGATGTCGGGATGGCGATCGAAGACGTCTGTCGGGAGCATGGCATAACGAGCGCCCGCATCTACGGCATCGGCAGCATCAACGAGCCCGTGTTCGAGGATGGACGTCGCGTGGTCTGCCTCGCGACCGAGATCGCCATCGAGAGCGGCGTGCTCGAAAACACGCCGAATGGGCTCCGCGCTTCGATCGATGCTGCGGTCGTGGATACGGACGGCGTGATCTATCACGGCCGGCTGGCGCGCGGAGACAATCCGGTCGGCGTCACTTTCGAACTGGTCATAATCGACAACCGGGAGAGCTGAACATGCGCAGCGTCGTCGTCACAGGTGCGGGATCGGGTATCGGCCTTTCGACGACGGAGCTTCTCATCGAAGCCGGCTGGCACGTGCTGGCTGCAGACCGCGACGCTGCGGCACTTGAACGGCTGATGGAACGGCTCGGAAACCGGTCCGGCCTCCTCACCACCGTTCTTCTCGATATCACCGACGAGAAGGCGATCGCCGAACTCGCTGATCGCTGCCAGGCTCTTCAAAACCCGCTGCAGGCACTGGTCAACAGCGCCGGCATCGGTTCGAACGTCCGTTTCGCCGATACCACGACCGATCAACTGCGGCGCATTTACGAGGTCAACGTTGTCGGCGCGTTTGCGCTGTCGCAGGCGCTGGCGCCGATCATGCGGGAAAACGGCGGCGGGTCGATCGTCCACATCGCCTCGGTCTCCGGCATCAAGGGCAATCTCGGCCGTTCCGCCTACGGCGCCTCGAAGGGCGCGCTGGTGACGCTCACCAAGATCATGGCGGTCGAACTCGCGGACGACCTGATCCGCGTCAACGCGATTGCGCCGGGTCCGATCGAGACGCCGATGGTCAAGGAAAACCACACCGCCGCGACGCGCGAGGAGTGGAAACGCACCGTGCCGATGCGCCGCTACGGTCGGCCGGAGGAGATCGCCACGGCGATTGCCTTTCTCGTCGACGAGCGCCAGTCCTCCTATGTCACCGGCCAGATCCTCGCCGTCGACGGCGGATTTACGGCTGCCGGGCTGATGGCCTGATCCGTTCCGGCACGACGTTCGTCATATGACAATCTCTTCATGAAAATAGGCGGCCCGACGCGTCGGGGCTCGTTGACAAGTCACGGGATAGATTAGAAAACTGCAACTTCCGACGGCAGCCACGGGGGGACTTCCATGTCTAGGCGCGCGATATTCGGCTTTCTCGCTCTCATCGTTTCCGCATTCGCTTTCGCCTCGCCACTGATGGCGGCCGACCGGCGGATCGAAAGCACTCCGAACAGCGATTATCTCGGCTTCGATCTCAGAACCGTGAAGAATGTCAGCCAGCCCCAATGCGAGGCGGCCTGCATCGGCGACAATGCCTGCAAGGCTTTCACCTATAACGAGAAGGCCAAGTGGTGCTTCCTCAAGTCGGATTACAGCCAGCTCAACCCGTTCCAGGGCGCAACAGCCGGCAAGATCGTCGTAACGACTATCGAACCGGATATCGGTGCTCCGCCGAAACTGTCCTTCCTCTCGGAAGAGGTTCTCCAGCAGGCGCGCGATCAGAAGGATGGCCTGACGCTCGGCGACAACCAGCAGGGTTACGGCGTCGAAAGCCTCAAGACGATCGCCCAGGGTCAGCTGCTCGCCGGCAATGTCGATACGGCGATCTACAATTTCAAAGGCGCGCTCTCGATCATCCCCGATGATGGCGCGCTGTGGATCGAGCTTGCGCGCGCTGCCGGCACCGCCAAGAACAACGGCACTGCCGATGGCGAAGGCACCCTTGCCGCGGTCAACGGCTACCAGCTTTCGCGCACGACGCAGACCCGGGCGGATGCGCTTGCGGTTCTCGGGGCTGCGCTTGCCAAGCAGCAGAATTATCGCGCGGCGCTGAACGCCTACAAGGCAAGTCTTGCGCTGGTGAACGCCCGCACCGTGCAGGCCGCCTATAACGACCTGCGCGAACGCCAGGGCTTCCGCATGACCGGCAACACGGTTGATGCTGATAGCGCCAACCCGCGCGTCTGCGTGCAGTTCTCCGAACCGCTGGTGAAGATCGGCGTCGACTACGCGCCCTTTGTCGTGCTCAACGGCCAGGCGCCGAAGGCGATGGAAGCCAAGGGCAACCAGATCTGCGTCGAAGGCCTCACCCATGGCCAGCGCTACAAGCTGTCGCTGCGCCGGGGCCTGCCGTCTTCCGTCGACGAGCCGCTTGTTGCCCAGGTCGATATCGACATCTACGTCAAGGACCGCTCGGCGACCGTGCGGTTTACCGGCGACAGTTTCGTGCTGCCCTCGACCGCACGCCGCGGCATTCCGATCGTCTCGGTCAATACCGAAAAGGCCAATCTGAAACTCTACCGGGTCGGCGACCGCAGCATCGCGGCACTGCTCGCCAATTCGCAATTCCTGACCCAGATGGACGGCTATAACGCCACCCAGATCGAGGAGCAGAGCGGCGAACTGGTCTGGCAGGGCACGATCGACATCGCCCAGGACCTCAACAAGGACGTGGTGACGAGCTTCCCGGTCGATGAAGCCCTGCCGACCCGCAAGCCCGGCGTCTACATGCTGACGGCGGCAGCCGCCAATGCGACGAGCCAGGAATACGATACCAAGGCGACGCAATGGTTCGTGGTGTCCGATATCGGGCTCACCACCTATGCCGGCACGGATGGCCTCAACGTCTTCGCCCGCTCGCTCGGCAGCGCCAAGCCGATGGCCGGCGTCGATCTGCAGCTGCTCGCCAAGAACAACGAAATCCTCGGCACAGCGAAGACCGATGCGGACGGCCGCGCGGTGTTCACCGCCGGCCTGATGCGCGGCACGGCGGCGATGGTGCCGGCGGTGCTGGCGGCCCAGAACAACGGCCAGGACTATGTCTTCCTCGACATGGCCCGTGCCGGGTTCGATCTGTCCGACCGTGGCGTGACGGGTCGCCCCGCACCCGGCGCGATCGACATCCTGCCCTGGACGGAGCGCGGCATCTATCGCCCCGGCGAAACCGTGCATGCCTCGGCGCTTGCCCGAAACATCGATGCGACGGCGATCGAGAACCTGCCGCTCACCTTCGTCTTCCTGCGCCCGGATGGCGTCGAGGATCGGCGGATGGTCAGGAACGGTTCGCTCGGTGGTTATGCGCTCGACCTGCCGCTGCTGGCTACCTCCATGCGCGGCACCTGGACGATGCAGATCTTCACCGATCCCAAGGGATCGGCGATCGGCGAAAAGACCTTCCTCGTCGACGATTTCGTGCCGGATCGCATCGAATTCGACATGACCAGCGACGCCAAGGAAATCGCGGTCGGGGCACCGGTGCCGGTCAATATCGACGGCCGATATCTTTATGGCGCGCCGGCGGCCGGCCTCAATCTCGAAGGTGAGATTGCGCTGAAGACGACGCGCGAAAATCCGGCTTTCCCGGGCTATCAGTTCGGCCTCGTCGATGAAGAGGCGAGCGAAGCGGTTCGCATTCCGCTGGAGGAGCTCGAACCGCTTGACGACGACGGCAAGGCGACCTTCGACGCGACCGTTGCCGAAGCGCCGTCGACGACGCAGCTCGTCAATGCCGATATCGTGGTGCGCATGCAGGAGGCGGGCGGCCGGGCGATCGAGCGTTCGATCACCCTGCCGGTCAAGGCGGAAGGTGCGCGGATCGGCATCAAGCCGGAATTCTCCGGCGATCTCGGCGAAAATTCGGTCGGCAACTTCACCGTGATCATGGTGGACGCGGCCGGCAAGAAACAGGCGGTGCAGAACCTGCCCTGGAAGCTGATCAAGATCGACCGCGATTATCAATGGTATCGCGACGGCTCGTCCTGGCGGTATGAGCCGGTGACCCGCACCAGCCAGGCCGCCAACGGCATGGTGAATGTCACGGCAGACGGCGGCAAGGTTTCCGTGCCGGTCAACTGGGGCCGCTACCGGCTCGAGGTCGAAACTGCCGATATCGGCGGGCCGACGTCCAGCGTCGAGTTCGATGCGGGCTGGTTCGTCGCCGCGACCTCGACCGAAACTCCGGATGCGCTTGAAATTGCGCTGGACAAGCAGAGCTACAAGGTCGGCGAGACGGCCAAGCTCAAGGTGTCGTCGCGTTACGCCGGCGAGCTGATGATCACGTCGGGTTCGGAGAGCCTGATTGCGGTCAAGACCGCGAGCATCGGCGCAAGCGGCGGCGAGGTGGACATCCCGGTCACGGCTGCCTGGGGTGCCGGTTCCTACGTCACCGCGACGCTTTATCGTCCGGGCCAGGCGCAGGAAAGCCGCATGCCGATGCGCGCCATCGGCGTCACCTGGCTGAAGGTCGATCCGGAAAGCCGCGACCTGCAGGTATCGATCACGGCGCCGGAAAAGACGCTGCCGCGCCAGCCGCTGAATATCTCGCTGCAGGTTGCCGGAGCGGGCGCCAACGAGGACGCCTATGTCACCGTCGCTGCGGTGGATGTGGGCATCCTCAATCTCACGCGTTACCAGCCTCCGGCACCGGACGACTGGTATTTCGGCCAGCGCCGCCTCGGCCTCGAAATCCGCGACCTCTACGGTCGCCTGATCGACGGCTCGCTCGGCGCCACCGGGCGGCTGCGCACCGGCGGTGACGGCGGCAGCACTGCGCTGCAGTCGAGCCCGCCGAAGGAAAAGCTGATCGCCTTCTTCTCCGGCCCGCTGAAGCTCGACGCTCAGGGCAAGGCGAATGTCTCCTTCGACATTCCGCAGTTCAACGGCACGGCGCGGGTCATGGCGGTCGCCTGGTCGAAGACCGGCGTCGGGCATGGCGTCAAGGACGTGGTGATCCGCGATCCGGTGGTGATCACCGCCAGCCTGCCGCGCTTCCTGGCGCCCGGCGACCAGACCAATCTCAGGCTCGACATCGCCAATACCGATGCGCCGGCCGGCGAGTACCAGCTCGCCATCACCACCAACAAGCCGGTCGCCGTCGATCAGAAGGGGACCGGAAAGATAACGCTGGCCGCCGGCGGCAAGTCGGATGTCACGCTCGCGCTTCGCGGTGTCGAACCAGGTGACGGGTCGATCCTGGTCCGTCTTTCGAATGCGTCGGGCATGTCGCTGGACCAGGTGCTCGATATTCCGGTGCGCCCGGCCGCCATGCCGATCACCCAGCAGCGGCTTGTCCAGCTGAAGCCGGGCGCCAGCGTGACGGTCGATGCCAACCTGCTTGCCGACAGTATCCTGCCGGGTGCCTCTGTCAGCGTGAACGTCAGCCGTTCGACCGCCTTCGACATTCCGGCGCTGCTGATGAGCCTCAGCCGTTATCCCTATGGCTGCGCGGAACAGACGACCAGCCGCGCCCTGCCGCTTCTCTATCTCAGCCAGATGGCGGTGCAGAACGGCCTTGCCGATGATACGGAGGTCAAGAAGCGGGTCCAGGATGCGATCTATCGCGTGCTCTCCTACCAGTCCTCGGCCGGCAGTTTCGGCCTCTGGGGTCCGGGCGGCGGCGATCTGTGGCTCGATTCCTACGTGAGCGACTTCCTCAGCCGGGCCCGCGAGCAGGGCTACGACGTGCCCGAACAGGCGCTCGTCCAGGCTCTCGACAGCCTGCAGAACTCGCTCGGCTTCACCAACAACGTCAAGGATCAGGGCAACGAGATCGCCTATGCGCTCTATGTGCTCGCCCGCAACCGCAAGGCCGCGATCAGCGACCTGCGTTATTACGCCGACACGATGCTGAACGACTTCCCGACGCCGCTCGCCAAGGCCCATATCGCCGCGGCGCTGGCGCTTTACGGCGATGCGCAGCGGTCAAAGAACATCTTTGCGGCCTCGCTGCAGATGTCGGAAGCAGCGCAGATCCACAGGGTCAGCCTGTCGCGCTCGGACTACGGTTCGTCCCTGCGTGACGGTGCCGCGGTTCTGGCACTTGCCGCCGAAAGCCGGCCGGTGCCGCCGATCGTTCCGGCGCTTGCCACCATCGTTGCCAAGGAATGGGGGCAGAAGAAATATACCAGCACCCAGGAACAGACCTGGATGCTGCTCGCCGCCCGCGCGCTGCAGAACGGTGACGACGGCCTTCGCCTGCAGGTCAACGGTGCCGACCATCGCGGCACGCTGATGTCGCAGATGACCGGCGATGCGCTGATCGGCCATCCGCTGACCGTCAAGAACAACAGCGCCGATCCGCTGTCTGCCTCGATCACCACGGTCGCGGCGCCGGCTCAGCCGCTGCCGGCCGGCGGCGACGGTTTCCAGATCACCCGCACCTATTACTCCATGGACGGGGAGGAGACGAATGTCAGCGAAGCGCAGCAGAACCAGCGTTACGTCGCGGTGATCACCATCACCGAGAGCAACAGCTGGCCGTCGCGCATCGTCGTCACCGACCTTCTGCCGGCGGGGCTCGAGATCGACAATCCGAGCGTCGTCAACAGCGCCAGCCTCGCCAATTTCGACTGGATCGAGGACGTGCAGGCGGCCCATACCGAATTCCGCAACGACCGTTTCGTTGCGGCCTTCGACCGGAGTTCCGGCGACAACCGCGAGATCACGCTTGCCTATGTGGTCCGCGCCGTGACTCCCGGCGTCTACGATCATCCGGCTGCCCAGGTCGAGGACATGTATCGTCCGCAGTTCTCGGCCCGTACCGCAATGGGCAAGATGGAGGTGCTTGCCGCCCAGTAAGCGGCAGCTCGTTCCGATGAAGCTCAGGTGGAAACTTTCGATCGGTCTGGGTATCGGCCTCGGCGTAGCGGCGGGGCTGGTGGTCGGCCTCGATGCGGCCGACAGGGCCTATCCCCCACCGCTTGAAAAGGCGCGGGTGGTTTCCACCGAGGTGCTGGATGCGGATGGCGAACTGCTGCGCGCCTTCGCGACGCCCGAGGGGCGTTGGCGGCTTCGCACGAGTACCGAAAACGTCGATCAGCGCTTCCTGAAAATGCTGGTCGCCTATGAGGACCAGCGTTTCTACGAGCATGGCGGCGTCGATCCGTGGGCGCTCGGCCGAGCGATGCTGCAGCTTGTCACCAACGGTCGCGTCGTTTCGGGCGCTTCGACGCTGTCGATGCAGGTGGCGCGGCTGATCGAACCGCGCGAGAGCCGGTCCGTCGCAGCCAAGCTCCGCCAGGTCGTCCGAGCCATCCAGATCGAGCGGCGGCTGTCCAAGAGGGAAATCCTCGAACTCTACCTCACCCATGCGCCTTATGGCGGCAATCTGGAGGGCGTGCGGGCCGCGAGCCTTGCCTATTTCGGCAAGGAGCCGCGGCGGCTGACGGTGGCGGAAGCGGCACTTCTGGTCGCCCTGCCGCAATCCCCGGAGGGCCGGCGGCCGGACCGGCATTTCAAGGTTGCCCAGGCGGCCCGCGAACGGGTGCTGATGCGTTCGGCCGTTGCCGCGGTGACCGGCGACGGCGAGTCGGAGCGGGCGGCACGCGATGGCATCCCGGCACGCCGGCTGCAATTGCCGGCTTATGCGGCGCATCTCGCCGAAGCGGCGATCCGCAAGCAACCGAAGACCGAGCAGCACAAGACGACGCTGAAGCGCAGCATCCAGCAGGGGCTGGAACAGGTGGCGAGGGAGGCTTCGGTCAAGCTCAGCCCGAAGGTCTCTGTCGCCATGGTGATGGCGGATATCACCACCGGCGCGATCGTCGGCGAGGTCGGTTCGGCCGATTATTTCGATGCGAGCCGCTCCGGCTGGGTGGACATGACGCGGGTCAACCGCTCGCCGGGCTCGACGCTGAAACCGTTCATCTACGGCCTCGCCTTCGAGCAGGGGCTGGTGTCCCAGGAAACGATCATCGAGGACCGGCCGGCGGATTTCTTCGGTTACCGGCCGAAGAATTTCGACATGACCTATCAGGGCGATGTCAGCGTCCGCCAGGCGTTGCAGCTTTCGCTCAACGTGCCCGCCGTGCGGCTGCTGGATGCCGTCGGCCCGTCGCGGCTGATGATCCGCTTCCGCCGCGCCGACGTGCGGCCGGTCCTGCCGGCCAACGAGGCGCCGGGCCTGGCGATCGGCCTCGGCGGCGTCAGCATCACGCTGAAGGACCTGGTGCAGGCCTATGCGGCGCTCGCCAATCGCGGCAATCCGATGCGGATCGGCAATGGCATCGAGGACCAGCCGGGCATGATCGACGGCGAGCCGCTTCTCGATCCGCAGGCGGTGTGGAACGTCGCCGATATTCTCTCGGATGTTCTGCCGCCGCAGGGCAGCCGAAGGCTCGGCATCGCCTACAAGACCGGCACGAGCTACGGTTATCGCGACGCCTGGTCGGTCGGGTTCGATGGACGTCATGTGCTGGGCGTCTGGGTCGGGCGGCCGGACAATGGCGCGGTGCCGGGCATTGCCGGTTATCAGACCGCGGCGCCGATCCTGTTCGAGGCGTTTTCCAAATCCGGCGTGCCGATCACGCCGCTGCCATCCGCGCCTTCGGGTGCCGTCCGCATTGCGCAGGCCGAACTGCCGATCAGCCAGAGGCGGTTCTCGATGACCGCGAACGGGCTGTTTTCCGCCTCGACGCGGGAGCCGGCACCGCAGATCGTTTATCCGCCGGAAGGCGCACGGGTCGATCTCGGGGCGCAATCTGGCGAGATCTCGCCGCTGGTCCTGAAGCTGCAGGGCGGCCGCGCGCCGTTCCGCTGGCTCGCCAACGGCAAGCCGCTCAGCGAGCTGTCCCGCCGCCGGACCAGCGAATGGAAACCGGATGGTGCCGGTTATTCGACGCTGACGGTGATCGACGCCGCCGGCCGTGCCGCGAGCGTTCGGGTTTTCGTGGAATAGAATGTTGGAGCTTCCGCGAGGGAAGGCGTTCGGGCGTCCGCTCGGCTTCGGCCAATACTCCGGAGCCCCGCGCAGTTACCTGCCGTGGCTCTGTCAAAGATCGGAGAGCCCACACGAATGCGGAACCTCATAGTAAAATAATAAGTATGGCTCCGCATTCGCGTGGCCTTCGGCGTTCTTTCGGGGCTTCCGGCCCCTACAGGTGATCATCTCGCCTCGCTGCGTGGCTTCGTTTTCGACTTCCTTTCGGGAAATCCTGCCACTTGCACGGCTCAACCGAACCGGACATGGCTGTCCGGGGGAGGCTTGATAGGCGGCTCCATCCGAAGACATCGCCGCCATGGCTTTCACCTCTTCCACCTTTCCCGCACGTTACGGTTCCGATGAAAGCGCCGGCCCCGCCTGCCCGCGAACGTCTCGCGAAACACTCCGGCGACGGAAGCGGGGGGGATTGTAGGCAGAAAGCTGGAGAGCGGGGATGATGAGGCGGTTAAGTTATTGGCGATGCTGGAGAGCGGCGATCAATTATCCACGGGCGAAAGCCAGAAGTAATCGGAGGCGTGCCTCGTCATACCCCCCTCTGTCCTGCCGGACATCCCCCCCTCAAGGGGGGAGATCGGCTGGGGGCGCCCTCCTAAACAAACAACCGATTCACCCGGTAGCTGCGGGTAAGCGGGAAGGCTATGAAGCTGGTGATCTTCCTCCTCGCGGGCAGGGCGGTCGTTTTATGGAATGTGCGGCGGCGCGGCATTTTTAACCCTCCCCCTTGTGGGGAGGGTGGCCGGCAGGTGGGAGGGGTTTTCATGCTGGATGAAGTCCCCTCCCCAACCCCTCCCCACAAGGGGGAGGGGCTCCGCGCGCCGTCCCATACATTCATAGGCGATCCGCTTGAGGTGGGGGTGGCTCGGCTCGCGGGCTTCCTCAAACAGCAGATTTTCCAAGCTTGGAAGCGCCCGGTAGCCAGGTGCTCAGCCTAAGCTGCCGCCGTCGTCTTCTTCTTCGCCACGCGGGCACGGATCGACTCGATGTCGGCCTTCGGCGTCGCCTTGAAAAGCGTGCGGGTATATTCGTGCTTCGGGTCGGAAAACACCTCTTCGCGGGTGCCGTATTCCACGGCCTCGCCGAAATACATCACCATCACCTCGTCGGCGATGTAGCGCACGACGGAGAGGTCGTGGCTGATGAAGACGTAGGTGAGGTTGAACTCGTCCTGGAGATCGGCGAGCAGGTTCAGTACCTGGGCCTGCACCGAAAGGTCGAGCGCCGAAACCGGTTCGTCGAGCACGAGAAGCTTCGGGTTCATCATCAGCGCGCGGGCGATCGCGATGCGCTGACGCTGGCCGCCCGAGAACATGTGCGGGTAGCGGTTATAGTGCTCCGGGCCGAGGCCGACCTTCGTCAGCATTTCGCTGGCGCGGTCGCGGCGTTCGCCGGCCGACATGTCGGTGTTGATCGCCAAGGGTTCGCCGAGCACGTCGCCGATCTTCTGGCGCGGGTTCAGCGAACCATAGGGATTCTGGAAGACGATCTGCACTTTCTGACGCATTTCCTGCGTCAGGTGGCCGGGGCGGGTATCGACCTTCTTGTTGTCGATCAGCAGGTCGCCGCCGGTCGGTTCGTCGATGAAGGTCAGCATGCGGGCAAGGGTGGATTTGCCGCAGCCGCTTTCGCCGACGATCGCCAGCGTCTTGCCGCGTTCGAGCTTGAAGGAAACGCCCTTCACCGCATGGATGATCTTCTTCGGCTTGAAGAGGCCGCCCGGCAGTTCGTAATCGCGCTTGATGTCGCGCACTTCGAGCATGGTGTTATCGGTCATATTGTTGCTCATGCGCGTGCCTCCGGCGCCGGTTCCGGGTTGCCGTCGAAGAAGGCGGAAACGGTGGTCAGGCGGTCGCCGGTCGCGTTTTCCGGCAGGGCCGCCAGCAGCGCCTTGGTATAGTTGCTCTTCGGGCTCTCGAAGAGGGAAAGCACATCGGCTTCCTCCATCTTGCGGCCCTTGTACTGCACGATGACGCGGTCGGCGGTCTCGGCGACCACGCCCATGTCATGGGTGATCATGATCAGGCCCATGCCGTTCTTGGCCTGCAGCGCCATGATCAGGTCGAGAATCTGCTTCTGGATCGTCACGTCGAGCGCGGTGGTCGGCTCATCGGCGATCAGCAGTTTCGGATTGCAGGCGATCGCAATGGCGATCATCACGCGCTGGCACTGGCCGCCCGACATCTGGTGCGGAAAGTGGTTCAGCCGCTCTTCCGGGTTGGGCAGGCCGACCTGGGTGAACAGCTCGATTGCGCGGGCGCGGCGGGCTTTTGCGTCGAGGCCGAGGTGGATGCGCAGCACTTCCTCGATCTGGAAGCCGACCGTGAAGCACGGGTTGAGGCTGGCGACCGGCTCCTGGAAGATCATCGCGATGTCCTTGCCGATCAGCTTGCGGCGCTCGGCCGGGCTGATGTTCTGGATGTCGCGGCCTTCGAAGAGCATGCGGTCGGCGGTGATCTTGGCCGTCCACGGGAGCAGCCCCATGACGGCGAGCATGGCGACGGACTTGCCGGAGCCGGATTCGCCGACGATTGCCAGAACCTCGCCCTTTTCGACCGAGACGGAGACGCCGTCGACGGCGCGGAACCAGCCGGTTGCGGTTTCGAATTCGACGATGAGGTTATCGATTTGCAAGAGCGCCATGATCAGGACCTCTTCAGTTTCGGGTCGAGCGCATCGCGCAGGCCGTCACCCATTAGGTTGATGGCGAGAACGGTGACGAGAATGGCAACGCCGGGGAAGGTGACGACCCACCAGGCGCGCAGGATGAATTCACGCGCTTCGGCAAGCATCGTGCCCCATTCCGGTGCCGGCGGCTGGGCGCCCATGCCGAGGAAGCCGAGAGCGGCTGCATCGAGAATGGCGTTCGAGAAGGAGAGCGTCGCCTGGACGATCAGCGGCGCGGTGCAGTTCGGCAGGATGGTGCGGAACATCAGGCGCAGCGGGCCGGCGCCGGCAAGCCTTGCGGCGGTCACATAGTCGCGGGACTTCTCGGCCATCACGGCGGCGCGGGTGAGGCGCACGAAATGCGGCTGCAGGGTGAGCGCGATGGCGATCATGCCGTTGGTGAGGCTCGGCCCGAGGATCGCGACGAGCACGAGGGCGAGCAGCAGCGACGGGAAGGCGAGGATGATATCCATCAGGCGCATGATGACGGTATCGATCCAGCCGCGGTAATAACCGGCGATCAGGCCGACGACGATGCCGCCGGTGAGCGACAGAGTCGTCACGAAGACGCCGATGAACAGCGAATACTGCGCGCCATAGATCAGGCGGGACAGGATATCGCGGCCGACAGGATCGGTGCCGAGCAGATAGGACGGGTTGCCGCCCTCGGCCCAGGCCGGCGGAAGCAGGGCGAAATCGCGATACTGCTCGAACGGCGAATGCGGGGCGATGAGCGACGCGAAGATCGCCACGATGACGAGGGCGACGAAAATGACGAGGCCCAGAACGGCGCCGCGATTTTCGGAAAAGTAGAACCAGAACTCGCGGAGCATCTGACGGCGCATCGCGGCGCTGGAAACCGGTTCGGCGATCTTGGTAACAGTGGTATCGGCCACGGGATTTTCTCCTTCTTGATGCCGGATCAGTGTCGGATTCTGGGGTTGATCAGGCCGTAGAGCAGATCAACGATGAGATTGACGAACATGATGATGGCCGCGATCAGGAGCAGGCCGCCCTGGATGACGGCGTAATCGCGGCGGAAGACGCTGTCGACCATCCACTTGCCGATGCCCGGCCAGGAGAAGATCGTCTCGGTCAGGATGGCGCCGGCGAGCATGACGCCGATCTGCAGGCCGATCGTGGTGATGACCGGGATCATGGCGTTGCGCAGCGCATGGATGCCGACGACGCGGAAGGGCGAGAGGCCCTTGGCGCGAGCGGTGCGGACATAATCTTCCGAGAGCACTTCCAGCATGGCGGAACGCGTCTGGCGTGCGATGACCGCGAGCGGAATGGTCGCAAGCACGATCGACGGCAGGGCGAGATGGCTGATCGCCGAGGCGAAGGCGCCCCTCTGTCCCGACAGCAGCGAATCGATCAGCATGAAGCCGGTGACCGGCGGGAAGAAGAACATCAGCGAGATGCGGCCGGAAACCGGGAACCATTGCAGGGTGCCGGAGAAGAGGATGATCAGCAGCAGGCCCCACCAGAAGATCGGCATCGAATAACCGACAAGCGCGATGCCCATCAGCCCCTGGTCGAAGATCGAGCCGCGCTTGATCGCGGCGATCACGCCGGCCGGGATGCCGAGCGCGACGGCGATGACGATGGCACAGAAGGAAAGCTCCACGGTCGCCGGAAACAGCGCCCAGAACTGGTCGAGGATCGGCTTCTTGGAAACGATCGACGACCCGAAATCGCCGGTCAGCACGCCGCCGAGATAATCGAAATACTGGACGACCAGCGGCCGATCCAAGCCGAGCTGGGCACTGATCTGGGCATGCCGCTCCGGCGACATGACGCGCTCGCCGGAAAGAAGCGCAACCGGATCACCCGGCAGAAGTCGGATAAATGAAAAAGCAATGATCGAGACCCCGATGAAAGTCGGGATCAACACGGCGATACGCCGCAACAGGAAGCCAAACATTCGAAACCTTCGTGGTTTTTGGTTCGTGGCCGATTCACGGTTTTGTCAAGCCATGAAGACGGCAATCGTGGCGTCTTCGCCAAATTTTGGCGTCTCATAAGAAAATGCCGCGGGAAACGCAACGCGTCCCGCGGCAAAATCGTCGTGAAGCAGAAGTTACTGCGCGATATCGACCGCTTCGAAGGTGAAGTCGCCGAGCGGGCTCTGGGTAAAGCCGGTCACGCCCTTGCGCATCGGTACGACCGAGAGGGAGTGATCGATGGTTGCCCAGGGAGCGTCCTTCTTGAAGATCGCCTGAGCCTGTTCGTAGAGCTTGGTGCGCTCGGCCAGGTCGGAGACGACCTTGGCCTTCTTCACCAGCGCGTCGAACTCCTTGTTGCACCACTGAGCGCGGTTGTTGCCGCCGACAGCATCGCAGCCGAGCAGCGTATCAAGGAAGTTGTCCGGATCGCCGTTGTCGCCGGTCCAGCCCATGATGGCGGCGCCATCGCGGTTCTTGTCCTTCGAACGCTGCAGGTATTCAGCCCATTCGAAGGAAACGATCTCGACCTTGACGCCGATCTTGGCGAAATCGTCCTGGATGATTTCGGCCGCGCGGCGGGCGTTCAGCATGTAGGGACGCGAAACCGGCATCGCCCAGACCTTCATGGAAAGGTCCTTGACGCCTGCGTCGGCGAGCATCTTCTTGGCCGCTTCGAGGTCGTAGGTGTCGTCCTGGGTGGCCTTGCTGTAGGACCACATGGTCGGCGGGATCGGGTTGACGGCAGGTGTCGCCATGCCCTGGAAGACGGAATCGACGATCGCCTTCTTGTTGATCGCCTTGTTCAGCGCCTTGCGGACTTCCAACTTGTCGAACGGAGCCTTGGTCGTGTTGTAGGCGAGATAGGCGACGTTCAGGCCTTCCTGCTCCAGAACCTGGAGGCTCGGATCAGCCTTCATGGCCTTCACATCGGCAGCGTTCGGATAGGGCATCAGGTGGCATTCGCCGGCCTTGAGCTTCTGGTAACGAACGGCAGCGTCGGTGGTGATCGCGAACACGAGGTCGTCGATCTTCGGAGCCGGGCCCCAGAAATCGGCGTTCTTCTTGAAGCGGATGACGGCGTCCTGCTGGTAGCCCACGAAGGTGAACGGACCGGTGCCGACCGGCATCTGGTTCAGCTGTTCCTTCTTGCCGGCCTTGTCGAGGCTGTCGGCATATTCCTTCGACACGATCGAGGCGAACGGCATAGCGAGGTTGGCGAGGAACGGTGCTTCCGGACGGTTGAGCGTGACCTTGACGGTCAGGTCGTCGACCTTCTCGATCGACTTGATGAGCTTCGGAAAGCCCATGCCGTCGGCATATTCCCAGGTCGCGCCGGAAATGTACTTGTTCCAGGCGTTCTTCTCGTCGATTTGGCGGCCGATCGAGAAGACGACGTCGTCGGCGTTCAGATTGCGGGTCGGCTTGAAGAAGTCGGTCGTCTGGAACTTGACGTTCGGACGCAGCTTGAAGGTGTAGACGGTGCCGTCAGCGGAAATCTCCCAGCTCTGGGCGAGGCCTGCTTCCGGCTGGGTGGTGCCCGACTTGAACTCGAGCAGGCGGTTGTAGATCGGATGCGCCGAAGCGTCGAAGGTCGTGCCGGCGGTATAGATGCCGGGGTCGAAGCCTTCCGGAGAACCTTCGGAGCAATAAACGAAGGTCTTGGCGCTGGCGCCGCTTGCGAAGAATGTTGCCGACAGCAGCGCTGCGGCAAGGGTGAGTTTGTATTTCATTTGGATCTCCCGATGACCTGTGGCCGGCTTATACGCCGTGCCCGGTGGATGTCTTCAGCTGGAATGGCGCTATATAGCGCCCAACGACTGGTATTCCCGTGTTCACCTCCTGGCCGGCGATATTTCGCTGCGGCCGGCCTACAAATGCGTTTCTCCTGGCGGGTCCGCGACGGCCTTCTGACCGTGCACGCCCCTGTTACCTGATTCCGATCAACGGCCTCCCGCCGTATCGAATTTCACGCCCGCGTCATTCTTTAGAAAATTTTCCACAAAATTGGCCAAATCTCGGTGCATTCTTATCGGTTTCGGCGCGGTTCGTAGATTTGCCTGCGGGCCGTGGCGCGGGAGCATAACGATTATGATCCGGTTGTCGAGATACTAACATTCGCGTATCAATCACATCCGTATTCCTTCCGCCCCATCCCTCCGCACAGCCTGTTTTTGCTGCAATGCCGCATTGCCATCGGCCAGGAATTGGCTACGGTTCGGGCCTTCCGACCAGCATAGATCTATCGAGGCAATGGTTTCATGACGACAGGCAATTCCAATCTCCCGCTCGTTTGGGATTTCATCGACCGCAAAAAAGAGGTCTTCACGGAACTCGCGGACCGCGTCTGGGAGACGCCGGAAACCTGCTACATGGAGACGCTTTCGGCTGCCGCGCATCGCGAGATGCTGGAGACCCAAGGCTTCAAGATCACCGAGAACGTCGCCGGCATTCCGACCGCGCTGATCGGCGAGGCAGGCGAGGGCGGTCCGGTGATCGCCTTTCTCGGCGAATACGATGCGCTGGCCGGTCTCAGCCAGAAGGCCGGCGTCACCCGGCATGACCCGACGACCCCAGGCGCCAACGGCCATGGCTGCGGCCACAATCTTCTCGGCTCCGCCTCGCTGCTGGCCGCGACCGCGCTGAAGGATTGGCTGGAAAAGACCGGCACGCCCGGCCGCGTGCGTTATTACGGCTGCCCGGCGGAAGAAGGCGGTGCCGCCAAGGCATTCATGGTGCGGGCCGGTGCCTTCGAGGATGTCGACATCGCGATCAGCTGGCATCCGAGCAATTTCGCCGGCGTGCAGCGGGAAACCTCGCTTGCCAACTGCCGGATCGACTTCACCTTCACGGGTCGCGCCGCGCATGCGTCGGCCGTGCCCGAACTCGGCCGCAGCGCGCTCGATGCCGTCGAACTGATGAGCGTCGGTGTCAATTATATGCGCGAGCACATGCCGTCCGAAAGCCGCATCCACTATGCGGTCCTGGACAGCGGCGGCATCTCGCCGAACGTCGTGCAGGCGCATGCCAAGGTGCGCTACGTCGTCCGCTCCGCGGATCTGCCCGGCCTTTTCACGCTGATCGAACGGGTCAAGAAGGTCGCCGAAGGGGCGGCGCTGATGACCGAGACCAAGGTCGAGAGCACGATCCTGGCCGGCGTCTCCAACCTCGTCGTCAATACGCCGCTGATGGACGTCATGCAGGACGTCTGGGACAGCATGGGCCCGCCGCCGTTCGACGCCGCGGATATCGAGTTTGCCGAACAGATCCGTGCCACGCTGACGCCGGAAGACATTGCCGCAAGCTGGAACCAGGAGCGCTTGGAACAGCGGGATATCCCGCTTGCCGACTTCATTCTGCCGGCGCACACCGAAAACCGCCAGATGGGCGGTTCGACGGATGTCGGCGATGTCAGCTGGGTGGTGCCGACCGTGCAGGCCTATGGCGCGACGCTCGCCGTGGGCACCCAGCTTCATACCTGGCAGGTGGTGGCGCAGGGCAAGAGCCCACTTGCCCACAAGGGCATGGTTTCCGTCGCCAAGGCGATGGCCGCGACCGGGCTGGCCGCCATGACAAGCGATCAGCTCCGCGAGGCGGCCTGGGCCGATCTCACGAAGCGGCGCAAGGGACAGGACTACAGAAGCCCCATTCCGGCCGGCGCCGAACCTCCGGTCGCGGCAATGACGCTGAAATGACCAAATAAACTGATCGACGCGTCAACTATTTTGAACGGTCGACCTCTCTGAAAACGGCGATTTGGGCTGTCCAATATCGCCGTTTCCGCCTATGAAATTTATGCGCCGTTGCGTGTCTCACAGGAGGTCCGTCGTGACTATTCAGCCCAATTCCATCGAAGCCCGGGACAAGGCTTACCAGCTCCACTCCTACACCAATGCCCGCGCGCTGGAGCGTGACGGATCGCTGGTGATCGACCGCGGCGAGGGCATCTATGTCTACGACGTGAACGGCAACAAATATATCGAAGGCATGGCCGGTCTTTGGAGCGTCGGCGTCGGTTTCGGCGAAAGCCGGCTCGTCGAAGCGGCCGCCAGGCAGATGGCGAAGCTCCCCTATTACCATACCTTTACGCTGCGCAGTCACGGCCCGTCGATCGATCTTGCCGAGAAGCTGATCCAGATGGCGCCGGTGCCGATGTCGAAGGCCTATTTCACCAATTCCGGTTCCGAGGCCAACGACACCGCCATGAAGATGGTCTGGTATCGCTCGAACGCGCTCGGCAAGCCGGAAAAGAAGAAGATCATTTCGCGCATCAAGGGCTATCACGGCGTCACGATCGCCAGCGCCAGCCTGACCGGCCTGCCGAACAACCACCGCTCCTTCGACCTGCCGCTCGCCGGCGTCTTCCACACGACCTGCCCGCATTACCGCGCCTTCAAACAGGAAAACGAGACGGAGGCAGCCTTCGTCGAGCGCTGCGCCAAGGACCTCGAAGACCTGATCCTCAGGGAAGGCCCGGAAACCGTCGCCGCCTTAATCGGCGAGCCGGTCATGGGGGCGGGCGGCGTCATCGTCCCGCCGGCCGGTTACTGGGATGCGATCCAGAAGGTACTCAGGAAATACGATATCCTGCTGATCGCCGACGAGGTGATATGTGGTTTCGGGCGCACCGGCGAGATGTTCGGCACCACGACCTATTCCCTGCAGCCGGACATCATGACGCTGTCGAAGCAGATTTCGTCGTCCTACCAGCCGATCTCGGCGCTGCTGATCAACGAGAACGTCTACGGGCCGCTTGCCGACGAATCGGCGAAGATCGGCACGTTCGGCCATGGCGTGACCGCGGCCGGCCACCCGGTCGCCGCGGCGGTCGCGCTGGAAAACCTGGCGATCATCGAAGAACGCGATCTCGTCGGCAATGTCCGGGCGCTGGCGCCGAAGTTCCAGAGCCGGCTGAAGGCGCTGGAAAGCCATCCGCTGGCGATCGAAGCGCGCGGCGTCGGCCTCATCGGTGCCCTGGAACTGAAGCCACGCGACGGTTTCGCGGCCGGCCAGCTCGGCCCCAAGCTGCTGGCGATCATGCTCGAAAAAGGCCTGATCTCACGGGCGATCGGCGACTCGCTGGCGCTCTGCCCGCCGATGATCATCAACGAGCAACAGATCGACACGATCTTCGACACGTTCGAAGCCTCGCTCGAGGTCTTCGAGAAGCAGCTCGCCGCCTGATACCTGCCGGAGCCGCGCTAACCTATTGGTGCGGCTCCGATTGCGATTGCGCGAAGCGCGCCTATATTGCTCGCCATGCTCGATCTCATCGAACCCTACTGGCCGCATATCCTCTTCGTTTTGTCGGTCCTGATGGGGGCCGCAGCTGCGATTCACGCAGCGATGACCAAGGAAGAAGTCCGCTCGGCGATCGGCTGGGTCGGCGTCATCGTTCTGTCTCCGATCGTCGGCGCGCTGCTTTACCTGGTCGCCGGGATTAACCGCATCCGCCGATCGGTGATCAGCGACCGCCGCGCGCTGCTGCAGGGAGAAATCCGCGCGCATGTGGTTTCCTACGACGCGACGAACAACCTGATCATCGAGGATTTCGGACACCGTTTCCGGGCGATGAAGACGCTCGGCGACCGGGTGACGCGCCACCGGCTGACGACCGGCAATACGATCGTCGCGCTCGATACCGGCGACGAAGCCTATGGGGCGATGCTGAAGGCGATCGCCAAGGCGAAACGCAGCCTCATTCTCGAGACTTATATCTTCGACCGGGACAGGATCGGCATCCGGTTCGCGGAAGCCCTGATTGCCGCGGTCAAGCGCGGCGTCGAGGTGCGTGTGCTGATCGATGCGGTGGGTGCCCGATATTCGGTTCCGAGCGTGCTCGGCATGCTGAGAGACGGGGGTGTCACCGCCGATGTCTTCAACGGCAACGTCATCATGGGGCTGCGGCTGCCTTATGCGAACCTGCGCACCCACCGGAAGATCCTGGTCATCGACGGCCGGGTGGCGTTTACCGGCGGCATGAACATCCGGGAAGGGTTTTCGAGCGAATTCAGTGGCAACAAATGTTCATTCGACACCCATTTCAAGGTAACCGGGCCGGTTGTCGCCGACCTGTTTGCAATTGCCGCCGCCGATTGGCGATATGCCGCCGACGAGGCGTTGGAGGGCGCGGCTTGGGCGCTGCAGGCGCCGGAGACGGAGGCCGGTTCGCCGGTCATCATGCGCGCCGTTTCTTCCGGACCCGACCGGAGCGTCGAGACGAACCACAAGATGCTGATGGGCGCGTTTTCCGTGGCGCGCTCCTCGATCCGCATCGTGTCGCCCTATTTCCTGCCGGACCGCGAACTGATCACCGCGCTCGTCACGGCTGCCCGGCGCGGGGTGGAGGTCGATATCGTCGTGCCGACCGCCAACAATCTCGTTCTGGTCGATCGGGCGATGACCGCCCAGTTCGACCAGATGCTGAAGAACTACTGCCGGATTTGGCGGGCATCCGGCCCGTTCAACCACTCCAAGCTTCTGGTGATCGATGGGCGCTGGGCCTATGTCGGTTCCTCGAACCTCGATCCGCGATCGCTCCGGCTCAATTTCGAGGTCGATCTCGAAGTCCTGGACTGCCCTTTCGCGGAAGCTTTGGAACGAAGGATAGACCTGGCCATTTCTTCCGCAACCGAAGTGACGCTCGATGGGTTGATGGCAAGGCCCTTCCTCGTGCGCCTCATCGAACGCGTGTTCTGGCTTGGCTCACCCTATCTCTAGTTGCTGGATAGATGGGCCGCTTGCCCTATAAATTTCATTGATCGGCGAATAGTCAAAAGAACCATGCGGGAAAAACGTCCCAATCTTCCAAAAAGCATTCTGGCTTCCATCCGGGCTCGAAGGAACCGCGGCGCCGGAACGCATGAGGGGCGCGAACGCGGCCACGGCATGCTGATCGCCTCCTACAACGTTCACAAATGCGTAGGTATCGACGGCAGGTTCGATCCCGCCCGCACCAGCCATGTGATCCGCGAGATCGGCGCCGATGTGATCGCGCTGCAGGAAGCGGATTCCCGGTTCGGCGAGCGGCGTGGCCTGCTCGACCTCGCGTGGATGGAGCGGGAGACGGGGCTTTTCCCGGTGCCGGTTTCCGGTGTCGCCAAGGCGCATGGCTGGCATGGCAATGTGATCCTCTTTCGCGAAGGCCTGGTGCGCGACGTTCATCAGGTCAAGCTGCCGGGGCTCGAGCCGCGCGGCGCCTTGATCACCGAACTGGAACTCAAGGACGGCAGCGCATTTCGGATCATCGCGGCCCATCTCGGCCTGCTCAACCGTTCGCGTCAGCAGCAGGCCCGCATGATCCTCGACATTCTGCGTTCGCGTGACGAGCAGCCGACCGTGCTCATGGGCGACCTCAACGAATGGCGGCTTGGCGACCGCTCTTCCCTGAATACGCTTGCGACCGTGTTCGGTCTCCCGGCTGCGGTGCCGAGTTTTCCGTCGCGCCTGCCCGTCTTGGCCCTCGATCGCATCATGGCGAACCAGCCCGGGCTGATCGATGCCGTCGAAACCCATGACAGCCCGCTTGCGCGGCTTGCGTCCGACCACCTGCCCATCAAGGCGGTGGTGAAGCTCGGTTCCCTGCCGTTGTCCCAAGGCGCGGAAGCCGGCTGAGCCGATCCTTTTCCGGTCTTTACCGAAACGGAAACCGCCGATAGGTTTGCGGCCTCACCGCCTCGCCCCTCCGAAACGGAATTCCCCGCATGACCGATATCGCCATGATCGAAGCCGCCCGTGCCCGTCTCGATGGTCACGTGCGTCGCACCCCGCTATTGTCCTCGCCCTTCCTCGACGACATCGCCGGGCGACGCATCTTCGTGAAGCCGGAATGCCTGCAGCACACCGGTTCGTTCAAGTTTCGCGGCGCCTGGTCGGCGATCTCGGCGCTGTCGCCCGACGTCCGGGCCAAGGGCGTGATCGCCTTCTCGTCGGGCAACCATGCCCAGGGCGTGGCGCTGGCGGCGAGGATGCACGGCATTCCGAGCGTGATCATCATGCCGTCCGATGCGCCGCGCATCAAGATCGAGAATACCCGCGCCTATGGCGCCGACGTCGTGCTCTATGACCGCCTCAACGAGGATCGCGATGTGATCGGCGCGCGGCTGTCGCAGGAGCGCGGCCTGACGCTGATCAAGCCGTTCGACGAGCCGCTGGTGATCGCCGGCCAGGGCACGACCGGGCTCGAAATCGCCGAACAGGCCAGGGAGGAAGGCATCGAGAAGGCCGACGTGCTGGTGCCGACGGGCGGCGGCGGCTTCATTTCCGGCGTCGCGCTGGCATTGAACGCCAAGGCGCCGGAGTTTGTCGTCCACCCCTGCGAACCGCAAGGCTTCGACGACGTGACGCGGTCGCTGGCCTCCGGAAAGATCGAGCGCAATGCGACCCAGGGCGGCTCGCTCTGCGATGCGATCGTCACGCCGCAGCCCGGCAACATCACCTTCCCGATCATGTCGCGGCTTTGCGGCGCGGGTCTCGTGGTGACCGACGACGAAGCGTTGCATGCGGTGGCGCTTGCTTTCAGCCGGCTGAAGATCGTCGTGGAACCCGGTGGCGCGGTGGCATTGGCGGCCGCTCTTTTCCATGGAGAGACGCTGGGCGATACGGTGATTGCCGTCTGCTCGGGCGGCAATATCGACCCGGATATCTTCCGTTTGGCGCTGGATCGTTTCGGCGCCTGAAGGGCTCGCAAGGGGCTTGGGTATAATAAACCGTTAAACACCCGGATGGGCCGTTAAGAAAAAAGGATTTTCTACGGAACTGGTGGCAGCTTGGAACATTATCTCTATCGGCTTGGTAGAGATAAGCTAGGATAAGCCGAACGTCCGAAAAGGGCGAGAGCAGAACCCGGGAGACATCCAATGCGTCATATTGAGCATCAGACACGGTCTTTCGCAAACCGCGGTATCGCGGGCAAATGGCAATGGGCGGCGAATACCGTCCTGGTGACGGCAGCCTTCATCTTCGTCGGCGCCGTGACACTCGGCCTTTTCCCCTGAGGCCTTCAGGCTTCGCCTTTTGAAATTCGGGCTTGGTCCCCCAAGACCGAAAACACCTCCCGCGCCTTGCTGCCCGGGAGGTGTTTTCGTTTAAGGGACTATTTCGCCGGGAGATAGGCTTCGGCAAGCTCCACCCAGAAGCTCGTTCCGATCGGCAGTGCGTCGTCGTTGAAGTCGAAACGCGGGTGGTGCAGCGGCGGATCCTTGTCGGTGCGCCTGGTGCCGAGCAGGAAATAGGTGCCCGGCCGCTCGGCCAGCATATAGGCGAAATCCTCGGCGCCCATGGACGGGCGAGGCAGGTCGACGACCTTGTCCTCGCCGACGACACGACGGGCGAGATCGCGGACGAAATCCGTTTCCGCCTTGTGGTTGACGGTCGCCTCGTAGCCGCGCTTGTAATCGAGCGTGACGCTCATGCCGTAGCTGGCGGCCTGGCCTTCGGCGACCATCCGGATGCGCCTTTCCAGCTCGTTGCGGACGTCCGGGTCGAAGGAGCGGATGGTGAGCAGCATTTCCGCCCGCTCGGGAATGACGTTGCTCGCCATGCCGGCATGGAAGGCGCCGACGGTGATCACCATCTGGTCGAGCGGGTGGATGTTGCGCGAGGCGATCGTCTGCAGCGCCATGATGATGCTCGCACCGCAGACGATCGGATCCGACGTATCCTGCGGCTCGGCGCCGTGGCCGCCGTGGCCATTGACCGTGATGCGGCATTCGTCGACCGCCGCCATCATCGGGCCCTCCTTGACGCCGATCTGCCCAAAGGCGAGGCTGGGATCGTTGTGCAGGCCGAACACGGCATCGCATGGGAAGCGCTCGAACAGGCCGTCCTCGATCATCAGTCTGGCGCCGCCGAAATTCTCCTCCGCCGGCTGGAAGATCAGATGGATCGTGCCGTCGAAATTCTTCCTCTCGGCAAGGATTTTAGCGGCACCCAGCAGCATCGCGGTGTGGCCGTCATGGCCGCAGGCATGCATCAGGCCCTTGTTCCTGCTTGCATATTCGGCGCCGGTCTCTTCCTCGATCGGCAGTGCGTCCATATCGGCGCGGATGCCGATCGACCGGCCGCCGGTGCCGTTCTTCAACGTGGCGACAACGCCCGTCTTGCCGAGGCCGCGGGTGACTTCATATCCGAGGTCCGTGAGCTGCCTGGCGACGAAATCGGATGTGTTGAACTCCGACAGGCCGAGCTCCGGATATTGATGAAGGTAACGGCGAGTGGCCACCACATCGGCCATGTCATTGGAAAACTGGATCGTCATTGCTCAAAACACCGAAAGTTCGATTGGATTGGTTGCGGGGCACGACGAGATCGCCCTTGTGTCATGAGATGAATAGCAGCGCGGCCCTTGGAAGGTAACCCTCGGTGTTAAATTTTGCTCGGTTGGGTTGCCGCAAGACGTTCTGGCGCGCCTGTTGCGCAAGTGCGGAATTCCTCGAATTATCAAGGGCCTGCTTCCGTTCAGGTTTCATTCAGGCTAGGCTCGATAGAGCCGGAATATGTGTCAATCCGCAGGAAGTGAGCAATAGATTCCAGTCAGTCATTTGCAATATCCGGACTGCTCTCTATTTCCCATCCTCGCGGGCTTGCATCCTGCCGGTCACCATAATCCAAATGATGACTGGCGCTTCCGATGCAGGCCGAGTAAGGCGAGGCCGACAAACCCCTCAGAGTTTTCAGCAGAAGCCCGTATCCATGTCATTTCACACTCCGCCGTCAGCTTCCTCGCGCGAAACCGAAGCCAAGCAGATCGATCACAACGATTCGATCCGCTCGACCTATTTCAACATCGATGCATTGCGGGAATGCGGCGAGAAACTCGGCAAGGAGGGCACGCCCAGCTTGCCGGGCCTGATGGAGTTCGAGTTCTTCAAGCGGCATCATGAAAACGAGAAGGAAATCCTGCGGGTCTATCGGGCGACTGCGACCGACGTCGATGCCGGCGCGTCGATCACGCCCGCCGCCGAATGGCTGCTCGACAATTATTACATCGCCGAAGAGGCGATCCAGGAAGTCCGCCGCGACTTCCCGAAAAAATTCTTCCGCCAGTTGCCCACGATGACGGTCGGCGGCCAGGAATTGCCGCGTGTGCTGGTGCTCGCCTGGCTCTATGTCGCCCATACGCACAGCAGCGTTTCCCGCGAGGCGCTGGCCGCCATGGTCCAGGGTTTCCAGGTCAAGGAACCGCTCGAGATCGGCGAACTCTGGGCGCTGCCCTCGTTCATCCGTTTCGTGCTGATCGAGAACCTGCGCCGCATCGCGACCCGCGTCGATCGCTCGCGCAACATGCGCCGCCGCGCCAACGAGACGGCCGACGAGATCATCCGTCTCAATAACGAGGAGGCGAGCGCCGATGTCCTGAAGGGCATCGAGAGCCTGACGAACGACAATACGTTCACGGCACAGTTCCTCTATCGCCTTCGCAACGCCTCGCAGACATCGGGGTTTGCCGTCGCCTGGCTCGAGCAGCGTCTCGAACAGGCGGGCACCGACGTCGAAGAGGTGATGCTCGCCGAGCAGAACCGCCTTTCGTCTGGCAACGTGACGATGGGCAACATCATCAAGAGCCTGCGCGAGATCGACGACACGGAGTGGAGCGTCTGGTTCGAAGACGTCTCGCAGATCGACAAGATCTTCCGCCTGCGCACCGATTATCAGGCGCTCGATTTCGGCTCGCGCAACGCCTATCGCAACCGTATCGAACAGATTGCCCGCCGCTCCCGCAAGAGCGAGGCCGAGGTTGCGGAAGCTGCCATCCAGCTCGCCGAAAAGGCGTCGGCGGAAGAAAATGCCGATCCGCGCGAGACCAATGTCGGCGCCTTCGTCGTCGGCCGTCGCCGCCGGGAGCTGGAAGCGGCAGTCGGTTACAATCTGCTGTTCGTCCAGAAGGTTGTCCGTCTCGTCCGCCGCCTCAACTGGTTTGCAATCGCCGGCCCGGTCATCCTCATTACCGTTCTCGCGATGGCGATTGCGGGCTGGTTCCTGGTGCAGGCGGATATTCCGCTGCCGGTCGTCTTCTTCTTCCTGCTGATGTTTGCGCTGCCGGCTTCCGAAGGCGCAACCGGCCTGTTCAACACGCTGGTGACCTATGTAGTCAGGCCGGCACGGCTGGTCGGCTACGAATTCAAGGAAGGCATTCCGGAAGCGGCCAGGACGCTGGTTGCCGTACCCTGCCTGATCACCGACCGCGACACCGTGGACGAACTCGTCCGCAACCTCGAAGTCCATTATCTCGCCAATCCGCATGGCGAGATCTATTTCTCGCTGCTCAGCGACTGGCGCGACAGCAAGTTCGAGGAAACCGATACCGATCTCGAAATCCTCGACTATGCGAAGCGCGAGATCGCGGCGCTCAACGCCAAGTATGGAGAAGACGGCAGGGTGCGTTTCTATCTGCTGCATCGCCGCCGCCTGTTCAATCCCGCCGAAGGCGCATGGATGGGCTGGGAGCGCAAGCGCGGCAAGCTGCATGAGCTCAACATGCTGCTGCGTGGCGATCGTGATACCAGCTATCTTACGGGCGCCAACACCGTTCCGCCGAACGTCCAGTACGTCATGACGCTCGATGCCGATACCCGCCTGATGCGCGATGCGGTGACCAAGCTCGTCGGCAAGATGCACCACCCGATCAACCAGCCGGTGCTCGATCCGAAAACCAATCGCGTCATCCACGGCTATGGTCTGATGCAGCCGCGCGTGACGCCGTCGCTGACGACCGGCAAGGAAGCTTCGGTCTTCCAGCGCGTCTTCTCCGTAGGCCGCGGTCTCGACCCCTACGTCTTCACCGTCTCCGACGTGTATCAGGACCTGACCGGCGAAGGCAGCTTCACCGGCAAGGGCCTCTATCACGTCGATGCCTTCGAGGCCTCGCTCAAGGGCCGGATCGACGAGAATTCGGTCCTCTCGCATGACCTTCTCGAAGGTTCGTTCGCACGCTGCGCTCTCGTCACCGACGTGGAACTGGTCGAGGACTTCCCGGTCCGCTACGAGGTCGAAGTCTCGCGCCAGCATCGCTGGGCCCGCGGCGATTGGCAGCTCCTGCCCTACATCCTCGATCCCAAGCGCGGCGTGACCGCGCTCGGCCGCTGGAAGATGGTCGACAACCTGCGCCGATCGCTGACCCCGATCGCCTGGTTCTTCGCTTCCGTGCTCGGCTGGTACTTCATGGATCCGCTCGGCGCGCTGATCTGGCAGATCCTGCTGATCTTCTCGCTGTTCGTCGCGCCGACCCTCAGCCTGGTCACCGGCCTCCTGCCGGGCTCCACCGACATCGTTCCGGGCGCGCATTTCTATTCGGTCTGGTCGGACATGCGTTCCGCCAATGCGCAGGTCGCGCTCCGCGTCGTCTTCATCGCGGATTCCGCCTGCATCATGACCGATGCGATCGCCCGGTCTCTCTACCGTCTGTTCTTCAGTCGCAAGCTGATGCTGGAATGGCGCACCGCCGCGTCGATCCAGTCAAGCGCGCAAGGGAGCCCGCAGGATTATTACAAGACGATGTGGCATGCGCCGGCGATCGCCGTGCTCAGCATCATCCTGGCGGCCATGCCGGGCGACAACGCGTTCCTGGTCGGCATCCCGTTCGCCGTGCTGTGGATATTCTCACCGCTCGTCGCCTGGTATGTCAGCCAGTCGGCCGAGACCGAAGACCGGCTGTTCGTGCCGGAGCCCGTGTCGGTCGAATTGCGCAAGATCGCCCGCCGCACCTGGCGGTATTTCGAGACCTTCGTGACCGCGGAGCAGAACTACCTGCCGCCGGACAATTTCCAGGAGAAGCCGAACCCGGTCATCGCCAAGCGCACGTCGCCGACCAATATCGGCGTCTATCTGCTGTCGACGATCTCGGCGCGGCATTTCGGCTGGATCAGCTTCACCGACACGATCGAGCGCATCGAGCAGACGATCTCGGCGGTTGAAAGAGCCGACAAGTTCCGCGGCCACATGTACAACTGGTATCATACCGACACGCTGCAGCCGCTGATGCCTCGCTACGTCTCGTCGGTCGACAGCGGCAACTTCGCCGGCCATCTGATCGCCATCTCGTCGGCCTTGCGCATCTGGGCCGAGGCTCCTTCCGCGCACCTTCAGGGCAATCTCGACGGCATCGGCGACGTTTGCGGCATTCTGGCCGAAACGCTGAAGGCTCTGCCGGACGACCGCAAGACCGTGCGCCCGCTGCGTCGCCGTCTGGAAGAACGTATCGTCGGCTTCGGCAACGCGCTTGCCGCGGTGAAGCGCGAGCATGAATTCGCCTCGATCCGGATCATCAACCTCGCCGTGCTTGCCCGCGACATCCAGAAGCTCGCGGTCAACCTCGACCAGGAAGTCCGTTCGGCGCAGAGCGACGAAGTTACCCGCTGGACGGCGTCTCTCGTCGCCGCCTGCGAGGCGCATATCGCCGATAGCGTCTTCGACAATGCCAATATCGAATCGCTGCGGGAGCGGCTCGGCGTGTTGCGCGACCGAACCCGCCGCCTCGCTTTCGCGATGGATTTCAGCTTCCTGTTCCGCAAGGAGCGCCGCCTTCTGTCGATCGGCTATCGTGTCGAAACCAACGAGATCGACGAAGCCTGCTATGACCTGCTCGCATCCGAAGCGCGTCTGACCAGCCTGTTCGGGATTGCCAAGGGCGACCTGCCGACCGAGCACTGGTACAAGCTTGGCCGCCAGGTGGTGCCGATCGGTGCGCGAGGCGCCCTGGTATCCTGGTCCGGCTCGATGTTCGAATACCTCATGCCGCCGCTCGTCATGCAGGAGCGCCAGGGGGGCATTCTCAACCAGACCAACAATCTGATCGTGAAGGAACAGATGAACCACGGCCGCCGCCTCGGCACGCCATGGGGCATCTCGGAAGCGGCGTTCAACGCTCTCGACCATCAGATGTATTATCAATATTCGAACTTCGGGGTGCCGACGCTCGGCCTCAAGCGCGGTCTCGGGCAGAACGCCGTCATCGCTCCCTATGCGTCGATCCTGGCCAGCCAGTACGACCCGATCGCCGCCTCGGAAAACCTCACAGAACTACGCTCGCTCGGAGCGCTCGGGGTGTTCGGCTTCTACGACGCGGTGGATTTCACGCCGACCCGCGTGCCGGAAGGCAAGCGCTATGCGGTGGTGTTCAACTATTATGCCCACCACCACGGCATGTCGATCGCCGCGATCGCCAACGTCGTGATGAACGGCTTGCTGCGCGAGCTCTTCCATTCCGACCCGACCATCGAGGCTGCCGAACTGCTTCTGCAGGAAAAGGCGCCGCGCGATATTCCGGTGATGAGCGCCAAGCACGAAGAAACCCCCGGCAAGGGCCAGGGCGAACTGTTGCGCTCGGAAATCCGCACCATCACCAACCCGGCCACCAAGGACCGGGAGCTGGCGCTGCTCTCCAACGGTCACTACTCGGTCATGCTGACCGCGACCGGCTCGGGATACTCCCGCTGGAACGGACTGTCTGTCGCCCGCTGGAAGCCCGACCCGACCGAAGATCGCTGGGGCCAGTTCCTGTTCCTGCGCGACACCACGAACGGCGAATGGTGGTCTGCCACCGCCGAGCCGCGCCGTATCGAAGGCGAGAAGACCAGGGCGATCTTCTCCGACGAACGGGCGGAATTCCACAAGACCGTCGGCGACCTCACGAGCACGGTCGAGTGCATCGTCGCCAGCGAACACGATGCCGAAGGCCGCCGCCTGACGCTGCTCAACATGGGTACCGAGGATCGCTTCATTGAAGTGACCTCCTATATGGAGCCCGTGCTGACCACCGAGGACGACGACAACGCCCACCCTGTCTTCCAGCGGATGTTCGTTCGCACGGAAATCGGCCGCCGCGGCGACGTCATCCGTGCATGGCGTAACAAGCGCGCGCCGAACGAGCCGGACATGGTGATCGCCCATCTGGCCGCCGACAATGCCGGTTCGGCTCGCCCGACCGAATTTGAGACCGACCGCCGCAAGTTCCTCGGCCGCGGCCGCACGCTTTCGGAAGCTGCAGCCTTCGATCCCGGCGCGACGCTGTCGGGTACAGACGGCTTCACGCTCGATCCCATCCTGTCGCTGCGCCGCGTCGTACGGGTGCCAGCCGGCAAGAAGGTGAGCGTCATCTTCTGGACGATCGCAGCGCCCAAGCGCGAGGAGCTCGATCAGGCGATCGAACGTTATCGCCATCCGGATGCCTTCCAGACCGAGCTCACGCAGGCCTGGACGCGCACGCAGGTGCAGATGCGCCATCTCGGCGTCTCGTCGCAGGATGCGGCCGCGTTCCAGCATCTGGCGCGCTATCTCATCTATCCAGACATGCAGCTGCGCGCCGACCAGGCGACCATCCACGCCGGCATGCAGCAGCAGTCGTCGCTCTGGCCCTCGTCTGTTTCGGGAGACTTCCCGATCTTCACGCTGCGCATCAACGACGACAACGACATGCCGGTCGCCAAGGAAGCGATGAGCGCCCAGGAATATCTGCGCTCGCGCGGCGTCGTCACCGATCTCGTGATCTTCAACGAGCGGGCGGCCTCCTACGCGCAGGAAATGCAGCAGGCGCTCGAACATCTCTCCGAGAGCGCCCGCCGCCTCAGCCAGCAGGAAGGCCAGCGCCAGCACGTATTCTCGCTGCGCCGCGACATCATGGATGACGAAGGTTCGGAAGGCCTGATCGCCGCATCCCGCGTGGTTCTGCACGCCCGCAACGGCAAGATCAGCGACCAGCTCAACCGCACGGCAACGATCTTCGCGCCGCCGAAGGACCAGCAGATCGAGGTCGATCGTCGTCCGCTGCTGAACGGCGAGATCTTCCAGCCTCCGGCTCCGATCGAGGCACCGGCGGATCTCGACTTCTGGAACGGTTTCGGCGGTTTCACCAAGGACGGCAGCGAATATGTGGTGCGCCTGCACGGCGGCCAGTCGACGCCGCAGCCGTGGATCAACATCATCTCCAACGATAAGTTCGGCTTCCACATTTCGGCGGAAGGTTCAGGCTTCACCTGGGCCAAGAACTCCCGCGACTATCAGCTGACGACCTGGACCAACGACATGGTCATCAACCGCCCCGGCGAGGCATTCTATATCGCTGACCGGGATAACGGCGCTGTCATGACGCCGTTCGCGGTTCTGTCGCGCAAGCCGGAGGTCAAGTTCGAGGCCCGACATGGCCTTGGTTACTCCGTTTTCTCGAGCGAAGAAGAAGGCCTGAAGATCAGGCTGACCCAGACGGTCGACAGGACACGGGCGGCCAAGGTCTCGTCCATCCTCCTCCATAACGGCGGTTCGGAAACCCGCAGGCTGCGCGTCTACGGTTATGTGGAATGGCTGCTCGGCGCCAATCCGGCCCGCTCCATCCCGTTCATTCTCTCCAGCCGCGACGAGGAAACGGGGACGCTCTTTGCCACCAACTCCTACAGCATCGACTACCGCCGCTTCGCCTTCATGGGCATGAAGGAGACGCCGGTCGGCTTCACGGCGAGCCGCCGCGAATTCATCGGCCGTTTCGGTTCGGTCCAGATGCCGGCGGCGGTGATGTCCGCTTCCGCGCTCAGCAACGCTCTCGATCTCGACGGCGACCCCTGCGCGGCGCTCGCCTACGACATCGAGCTTGCGCCGGGCGAAGAGCGGACGGTGACCTTCTATCTCGGCGATGCCGATACGAAGGAAGAGGCTCAGGCGCTGGCGGCCCAGTTGCGCGGGGAGGAGTTCGCTCCGATCCTCGAGGCGAACCGCGACTTCTGGACCGGCTTTACCGGCCGCCTGAAGATCTCGACGCCGGACAAGTCGCTCGACAACATGGTCAACCACTGGCTGCCCTACCAGGCGCTCGGCTGCCGCATCATGGCCCGCACCGCCTTCTATCAGGCATCCGGCGCCTTCGGCTTCCGCGATCAGCTGCAGGATACCTTGGCCTTCCTGGTGCACGAGCCGTCGCTCGCCCGCCGCCAGATCGTCAATGCGGCTTCGCGGCAGTTCAGGGAAGGCGATGTGCTGCACTGGTGGCTGCCCGGCTCCGGCGCCGGCGTCCGGACGATGATCTCCGACGACGTCGTATGGCTCGCCTACGGTATCCATCAGTATGTCTCGGTAACCGGCGATGCATCGCTGCTCGACGAGGAGCTGGCGTTCATCGATGGTCCGGTTCTCGAAAAGAACAAGCACGACTCCTTCTTCCAGCCGACGGTGTCGACCGAGACCGCCACCCTTTACGAGCATGCGGCAAGGGCGCTGGACCTGGCGATCACGCGCACCGGGGACAAGGGCCTGCCGCTCATCCTCGGCGGCGACTGGAATGACGGCATGAACCGCGTCGGCATCGGCGGCCGCGGCATGAGCGTATGGCTCGGCTGGTTCCTGGCCGCAGCATTGCGCAACTTCCTGCCCTATGCGGAAGCCCGCAAGGACAAGAAGCGCATCCAGCGCTGGACGGATCATATCGAGACGCTCAAGCAGGCGCTTGAAAAGGCCGGCTGGGACGGCACCTATTATCGCCGTGGCTATTTCGACGACGGCTCACCGCTCGGCTCGAGCACCAGCGACGAATGCCGCATCGACTCGCTTGCCCAGTCCTGGAGCGTGCTCTCGGGCGAAGGCGATCCGGAACGTGCCGCCCAGGCCATGGATGCGGTGCTCGAAAAGCTCGTCGACAACCAGGCCGGCATCATCCGCCTGTTTACGCCGCCGTTCCAGGATACCCGCAAGGATCCGGGCTATATCAAGGCCTATCCGCCGGGTGTTCGTGAAAACGGCGGCCAGTATACCCATGCGGCGATCTGGGTCGTGCTGGCTCTGGCAGCGCTGAAGCGGGGCGACGATGCCTGGAAGTGCTTCCAGATGCTGAACCCGATCAACCATGCGCTGGACCGCGACTCGGCCGAGACCTATCGCGTCGAACCCTATGTGGTCGCGGCCGATGTCTATGGTCACGGTTCCCATACCGGCCGCGGCGGCTGGACCTGGTATACGGGTTCTGCGGGCTGGCTCTACCGTGCGGCGACCGAGGGCATCCTCGGCATCCGCCGCCAGGGCGACCGGCTGTTCGTCAATCCGGCGCTGCCGACCGATTGGGATGGCTTTACCGCCGAGCTGACCATCGACGACACGGTGCACAAGATCACCGTCGAAGGCGGCAAGGTCACGATCGACGGTCAAGCGGTCAATGAAACGGAAGGTTTCCTTCTTGCCGGAGCCACTGCCAAGCGTCTGCCGGAACCGGCCAGTAGCTGAGACCTCGGGCGACCGGGAAGCTGAACCTGTCAAAAGAAAACCCGCCGCCATGCGAATGGCGGCGGGTTTTTCATTGAAGTCCCTGAGCGATCAGGCTGGAGCGATCAGACGGGTAGCGATCAGGCGGGCTGTGCCAGCGTCCCGCCAGGGTCGGCCGCTTCCTCGTCGTCGGTCAGGATGCCGCTTGCCTTCAGCAGCGAGGCGAAACGTCCGCCGCTGGCGCTGAGTTCCTCATAACTGCCCATTTCGGCGACGCGCCCGTTCTCGAGGAAGATCACCTTGTTCGCATCGCGGACGGTCGAAAGCCGGTGGGCGATGATGAAGGTGGTGCGGTTTTCGCGGAGGCGGTCTATGGCCGTCTTGACGCGAGCCTCGGTCTCGACGTCCAGCGCACTGGTCGCCTCATCGAGCACAAGGATCGGCGCGTTCTTGAGGATGGCGCGAGCAATGGCGATACGCTGACGTTCGCCGCCGGACAACCGGTTGCCGCGCTCGCCGACCGGCGTCTCGTAGCCGTTCAACCGCGTTTCGATGAACTCGGTCGCGGCGGCGGCTTCCGCTGCCCTGGCGATGTCCTCCTCGCTGGCGCCCTCGCGGCCGAGGCGGATGTTCTCGCTGATCGACCGGTTCAGGAGACCTGCATCCTGGAAGACGGTGGCGATGGAATGGCGCAGCGATTTCCGCGTCACCTTGCCGATATCGATGCCATCGATCAGGATCTTGCCTTCCTGGGGGTCGTAGACGCGCTGCAGGAGGTTGATAAGCGTCGTCTTGCCGGCGCCGGTCGGGCCGACGATGGCGACGGTTTCCCCGGCTTTCGCCGTGAAGGAGACGTTGTGGACGCCTTGGCTCGTGCTGGCAAAGCCAAACGAGACATCGCGGAATTCCACCTCGCCGCGGACCTCGCCGAGGTCGGCGGCATCCGCCGGCTCGGCGCGCTCTTCGACGGAATCCTCGAGGATGAAGAAATCCTCGAGCTTGGCGCGGGCTTCGAAGATCTGGGTCGCGAACTGGCGCAGGAGGTCCAGGCGTCCGATCAGCAGGTTAGCGAAGCCGATGAAGGCCACGACATCACCGACCCGGATTTCGCCGCGCTGAACCAGAAGCGTGCCGATGACCAGGATGACACCCATGGACACCGTCGAGGCCGTGCGGTTCAGGGCACCGGCCAGAGCCCACCAGTCGAGTACCGGATACTGGGCGGCAAGCAGGTCCTTGGTATAGTCCTTGAGCGCCAGGGTCTCGGCCTCGATGCGATTGTAGCTGTGCAGCACCGATACGTTGCTGATCGCGTCGCTGACGTGGGAGAAGACCGTGTGGTAATGGTTTTCGACCGACGCCTGCCCCTCCTTGGTGCGGTTCATCACCGTCACGCCGATGATCCAGTAGAGGATGCTCAGCACCAGAAGGACGAGGCTCAGCCGCCAGTCCATCGAGATCGCCGTGGGGACCAGCAGGACGAGCGCCACTGCGGTGGCGAGGTGGGTACGCATGAATTCGAGCCACAGGCCGAACAGGCTCTCTGCCGCACGCAGCAGGGTGTGCAGCGCGTTCGAGGTGCCGCGGGTGTGGTGCCAGGCAAGCGGCATGGAGATGATGCGTCCGAAAGCCTCGGTCAGCAGCGATGCGCGCCGGCCATGGGCGAGCCTGTCGGCCTCACGGGCGACAAGCACATAGGCAACGGTATTGAAGACACCGAAGCCGGCCCATAACATCAGCACCGGCGTAACGGTAGTGCCGGACGAAATGGCATCGATGATACGGCCGAAAAGGATCGGTTCGGCAATGGTGATAACGGCAAGCACGATATTGGCGATGACGACCGCGGCGACACGCCACTTGTTCTTCGCCAGATATTGGAGGGCTCGTGCGTAAACCTGGAACAGCGTCAACTGGCGCAACCTCTTTCAAGTGGAGCCGCCATCGGGGCGGCGCCGGTAATCTAGTGATCGGAAACGGCAATTCCGCGACGGAAGCCGGAGATAATACTCTTCTGCCAGAAATGTTTCATCGAGGGCAAGGCTTCCCGCATTCAGTGTCTTGAACCAACCCACGGCTTATTGCACAAAACCGTCAAGGGCTAGATTTCGCGGTATACCTTCAAAGAATGATAACTATGCTAATCGATTGTGAATAAGGGAAGTTACTGAAATTTAACATAAAGACAAGAATCGCCCGGAAAGAACGCGGCGGGGAGCAAGCCTTGAACATTCAGCTGGTCGTGCAACTCTTGGTACTCGTCGGGGAAATCAAGACCGAGGCGGAGCTCACGGCCCAGCTCGAATCTCTGCTGAAAGCCTATGGATTCGAATATTACGGACTGGTCATCCGGCCGCGCTCCCTTCAGAATCCGGGCGGCCTTGTCCTGGCCGGCCGTTGGCCGGAAGGCTGGCAGGAAATCTACGAAGCCCGCAAATATGCCTTGGTCGATCCGACCGTTCGCATGCTCAGCATCGCGCAAAGGCCGTTCCGGTGGCGGGATGCGGTGCTCAGGCTTCGGAACGATCCGCATCGACAGCGCATGCAGCGGATGATGCAGGAAGGGGCACGTCACGGCCTTCAGGACGGCTACCTGTTTCCCGTCCATGGCCGCAACGGCTTGCTCGGCAACATGACGCTCGGCGGCCGCCCGGTGGATCTCTCGCCCGCCGAAATGGCGCTGTTCGATGCCGCCGCCAAGAAGGTGTTCTGGCGCTTTCTGGACCTGCGCGGACAGGCGGAAGAGCTGGAGGCCGTCGCCAAGGTGGACACCCAACTTACCCGCCGCGAGATGGAAGTCATCGTGCTACTCGCCGACGGCCTGACCTCGAACGAGGTCGCGAAGTCGCTGGATATCTCCAGCCATACGGTCGACTGGTACATCAACGGGCTTCAGGAGAAGCTGCGCGCCAAGAACCGCCAGCATGTGGTCGCTTCGGCATTTCGCCTCGGTCTCATCGCCTGAGCGATTGCTCTCTTTGCGACGCATACGGTCTCCCCGAGAAATTGCGCTTGCCTGATTAAGGCAATACTGATTTCTTTGCAGTGCAGCATTATTCTCGATGGCGTCTGAGGAGATCCGTCTTGCCCATTTCCAAGATCCTAGTTGCCAACCGCTCCGAAATAGCGATCCGGGTCTTCCGTGCCGCCAATGAGCTCGGCATCAAGACTGTTGCGATCTGGGCGGAAGAGGACAAGCTTTCGCTGCACCGATTCAAGGCCGACGAGAGCTATCAGGTCGGCCGCGGCCCACATCTTTCCAAGGATATGGGGCCGATCGAGAGTTATCTGTCCATTCCCGAAGTGATCCGCGTCGCCAAGCTTTCCGGCGCCGATGCCATCCACCCGGGATACGGCCTGCTTTCCGAAAGTCCGGAATTCGTCGAGGCCTGCAACGATGCAGGCATCATCTTCATCGGCCCGCGGCCGGATACGATGCGCCAACTCGGCAACAAGGTTGCGGCCCGCAACCTGGCGATTTCGGTCGGCGTGCCGGTGGTGCCGGCGACCGAACCGCTGCCGGACGACATGGCCGAAGTCGCGAAGATGGCCGAGGAGATCGGTTATCCGGTGATGCTGAAGGCGTCCTGGGGCGGCGGCGGGCGCGGCATGCGCGCCATTCGTGATCCGAAAGATCTCGCCAAGGAGGTCGTGGAAGCCAAGCGCGAGGCGATGGCCGCTTTCGGCAAGGACGAAGTCTACCTCGAAAAGCTCGTCGAGCGCGCCCGGCACGTGGAGAGCCAAATCCTCGGCGACACGCATGGCAATGTCGTTCATCTCTTCGAGCGCGACTGTTCAATCCAGCGCCGTAACCAGAAGGTCGTGGAGCGTGCGCCGGCTCCCTATCTGTCGGAGGCCCAGCGGGCCGAGCTTGCGGCCTATTCGCTGAAGATCGCGGCGGCGACCAACTATGTCGGTGCCGGCACGGTCGAATACCTGATGGATTCCGATACCGGCAAGTTCTACTTCATCGAGGTCAACCCGCGCATTCAGGTCGAGCATACGGTGACCGAGGTCGTCACCGGCATCGATATCGTCAAGGCGCAGATCCATATCCTCGAAGGTTTTGCGATCGGCACGCCTGAATCCGGCGTGCCGGCCCAGGGAGACATCCGCCTTCACGGCCACGCGCTGCAATGCCGGATCACCACCGAAGACCCGGAACACAATTTCATCCCGGATTACGGCCGCATCACCGCCTATCGTTCGGCCGCGGGTTTCGGCATCCGTCTCGACGGCGGCACCGCCTATTCAGGCGCTGTGATCACCCGCTATTACGATCCGCTGCTGGTCAAGGTGACGGCGGCCGGCTCGACGCCGGCCGAAGCGATCAGCCGCATGGACCGGGCGCTCAGGGAATTCCGCATCCGCGGCGTGGCCACGAACCTGACCTTCCTCGAAGCGATCATCGGCCACCCGAAATTCCGCGACAATTCCTATACGACGCGGTTCATCGATACGACGCCGGAACTGTTCGAACAGGTCAAGCGGCAGGACCGCGCCACCAAGCTCCTGACCTATCTCGCCGACGTCACCGTCAACGGCCATCCGGAAACCAAGGGCCGACCGGCACCGTCCGAACATAGTGCCAAGCCTGTCCTGCCCTATATCAACGGCCCGGTCCCGGACGGTACCAAGCAGCTGCTCGATACGCTCGGTCCGAAAAAGTTCGGCGAATGGATGCGCAACGAAAAGCGCGTGCTGATCACCGATACGACGATGCGCGATGGCCATCAGTCGCTGCTCGCCACCCGCATGCGCACCTATGACATCGCGCGTGTCGCCGGCGTCTACGCGCGGGCGCTGCCGAACCTGTTCTCGCTGGAATGCTGGGGCGGGGCGACCTTCGACGTCTCGATGCGCTTCCTCACCGAAGATCCGTGGGAACGCCTGGCGATGATCCGCGAGGATGCGCCGAACCTGCTATTGCAGATGCTGCTGCGCGGCGCCAACGGGGTCGGCTACAAGAACTATCCCGACAACGTGGTGAAGTATTTCGTCGCCCAGGCCGCCAAAGGCGGTATCGATCTCTTCCGTGTCTTCGACTGCCTCAACTGGGTCGAGAACATGCGGGTCTCGATGGATGCGATCAACGAAGAGAACAAGCTTTGCGAGGCGGCGATCTGCTATACGGGCGATCTCCTGAACTCCGCGCGCCCCAAATACGACCTCAAATATTACGTCTCGCTGGCCGAAGAGCTGGAGAAGGCGGGCGCCCATATCATCGCGCTGAAGGACATGGCCGGTCTCCTGAAGCCGGCTGCGGCGCGGGTGCTGTTCAAGGCGCTGCGCGAGGCAACCTCGTTGCCGATCCATTTCCACACCCATGATACGTCCGGCATTTCGGCCGCGACCGTGCTTGCCGCGGTGGACGCCGGCGTCGATGCGGTCGATGCGGCGATGGATGCAGTATCCGGCAATACGTCACAGCCCTGCCTCGGCTCGATCGTCGAAGCGCTGTCCGGCTCCGAGCGCGACCCGGGCCTCGATCCGGAATGGATCCGCCGGATCTCCTTCTATTGGGAAGCGGCGCGCGGCCAGTATGCCGCCTTCGAAAGCGACCTCAAGGGGCCGGCCTCGGAAGTCTATCTGCATGAAATGCCGGGCGGCCAGTTCACCAACCTCAAGGAACAGGCCCGCTCGCTCGGGCTTGAAACCCGCTGGCACAAGGTCGCCCAGACTTATGCGGACGTGAACCAGATGTTCGGCGACATCGTCAAGGTGACGCCGTCGTCCAAGGTGGTCGGCGACATGGCGCTGATGATGGTCTCCCAGGACCTGACGGTCGCCGACGTCGAAAATCCGGCGAAGGACATCGCCTTCCCGGATTCGGTCGTATCGATGCTGAAGGGCGATCTCGGCCAGCCTCCCGGCGGATGGCCGGAGGCGCTGCAGAAAAAGGCGCTGAAGGGCGAGGCGCCCTACACGGCCGTACCCGGCTCGCTTCTCCCGCCGGCTGACCTTGCTACGGAGCGCAAGGCGATCGAGGACAAGCTGGAGCGCAAGGTCAACGATTTCGAGTTCGCCTCCTACCTGATGTATCCCAAGGTGTTCACCGACTTCGCGCTGGCGTCCGATACCTATGGCCCGGTCTCGGTGCTGCCGACGCATGCCTATTTCTACGGGCTCGGCGATGGCGAGGAAATGTTCGCCGATATCGAGCGCGGCAAGACGCTTGTTGTCGTCAACCAGGCGATGAGCGGTACCGATGCGCAAGGCCTGGTCACCGTCTTCTTCGAGCTGAACGGCCAGCCGCGCCGCATCAAGGTGCCGGACCGGGCGCATGGCGCTTCCGGCAGCGCGGTGCGCCGCAAGGCCGACACCGGCAATGTCGCCCATCTCGGCGCGCCGATGCCGGGCGTCATCAGCCGCGTCTTCGCGACAACCGGCCAGGCGGTCAAGGCCGGCGACGTGCTGCTCTCCATCGAGGCAATGAAGATGGAAACGGCGCTGCATGCCGAAAAGGACGGAACCATCGCCGAGGTGCTCGTCAAGGCGGGCGACCAAATCGACGCCAAGGATCTGCTGATCGTTTATGGCGGCTGATTTCAGCCACCTTCCCCAGCTGCCCGATCTTTCCAGCCGAGCCGTTCGCCGAAGGTGAGCATCAGGCTGGCGACGTCATTCAGGATTGCCCCGAGGCCCCATGCTGGCCGGCGGCGAATGGCAGGCCGTGAACTTTTTCCGCGTTGCAGGTTTCGCCTCGATACAATTTGTGAGAGGGAGTGCTTCTTCGCGGCGTTGCAAATTCAATCGATTTAAATATGTTCGCGACGATCGAAAGGAACCTATCCATGGACAGTCGCGCACCCTCAAACGCCTCCTCCAGCTCCCGAGCTTTCTTCACCCCCGAAAGGGCGGGCGTCTCGCTTCTTTTCCTGATGAACGGCTTCATGATCGGCGCCTGGGCGCCGAAAATCCCGGAATTTGCGAGCCGATTGAGCTTGAGCGAAAGCGCGCTCGGATTGATGATCCTGACGTTTGGCCTCGGTTCGCTGCTGATGATGCCGCTTGCCGGCAGCCAGATCGCCCGCTTCGGGTCGAGCCAGGTTTCCAAATATACCTCGGTATTGCTGACGCCGACATTGCTCCTTCTCACCTTGGTCGGCAGCATCTGGTCAGGCGCCGTGGCAATCTTCCTGTTCGGCGGCCTGATCGGGGCCATGGACGTGGCGATGAATGCCAATGCGGTCTCGGTCGAGAAAAGCATGCGCCGCGCGATCATGTCGTCCTGCCACGCGTTCTGGAGCCTCGGCGGACTGCTCGGCTCGTCGACGGGCGGTTTCCTCATCGAACATATCGGCGTTTCCGCGCATGCCATCCTGGTCACGGTGCTGGCCGCGGTAATGATTGTCGCCGCCTGGCGGATCGTTTTGCACGACGCGCCGCATCCGGACGAAGCCAAGCATGGCGGAAGCCGCCTGCCGCGTTCGCCGCTACCCTGGCTGATCGGCATCATGGCGCTGTTCTGCATGATACCGGAAGGCGCGATCCTCGATTGGGGTGCGCTCTATCTTCGCAACGAGCTTGCCGCTTCCGTCACGCTTTCCGGCTTCGCATTCGCGGCCTTCTCGCTCACCATGGCGGTGATGAGGTTTGCCGGCGATCTGATCCGCGACCGTTTCGGCGCGGTAAAGACGCTGCGCGTCTGCGCCGTCATCTCGATTTTCGGCCTGCTGCTGATCGGCTTTGCCCAGAACGCACCGATGGCGATCGCCGGCTTTGCACTGACCGGCATCGGCATTTCCAACATCGTGCCGATCGCCTTTTCGGCGGCCGGCAACCTGCCGGGCATGGCAGCCGGCGTCGGCCTCTCGGTGGTCACCACCATGGGCTATTCCGGCATCCTGGTTGCGCCCTCCGCCATCGGCTTCATCGCCGAATATACCGGGCTTGCCATCATTTTCGCCGGCCTGTCGGCGCTGATCGTCGTGGTCCTCCTGCTGTCATCGCTCGCCAAACATGCGGACACGGCGCATCACTAGGAGCGTCAGCCTGCCGGCTGGAACGGGAAAGGCCGGTGCGATAAAGTGAGCGTCGCGGCGGTTGACAAGCCGCGAGCCATACGCCACCTGAAAGGCGCTTCATTCCCAAGGCGACGAGACTTCCGATGACCGCACCCATCGATTACGATCCGAAACCGCGCCGTGCCACAGTCGCCGTCGACGTCGGCGGCGTTATCGTCGGCGGAGGTGCGCCTGTCGTCGTGCAGTCGATGACCAATACGGACACTGCCGATATTGACGGAACGGTCGCCCAGGTCGCGGCGCTCTACAAGGCAGGCTCCGAGCTGGTGCGCATCACCGTCGATCGCGACGAGAGTGCCGCCGCGGTGCCAAAAATCCGCGAGCGACTGCTGCGTCTCGGCATGGACGTGCCGCTGATCGGCGATTTTCATTATATCGGCCACAAGCTGCTCGCCGATCATCCGGCCTGCGCCGAGGCGCTGGCAAAATACCGCATCAATCCCGGCAATGTCGGTTTCAAGGACAAGAAGGACAAGCAGTTCGCCGACATCATCGAGATGGCGATCCGCTACGACAAACCGGTCCGTATCGGCGTCAACTGGGGTTCGCTCGACCAGGACCTGCTGACCACGCTGATGGACCGCAATGCGGCGGATGGTTCGCCGCTGTCGGCCCGCCAGGTCATGCACGAGGCGATCGTCCAGTCTGCGCTGATTTCCGCCGAGCTTGCCGAGCAGATCGGCCTGCCGCGCAACCGCATCATCCTGTCGGCCAAGGTCAGCCAGGTACAGGACCTGATCGCCGTCTATTCGATGCTCACAGAGCGCTCCAACCACGCGCTGCATCTCGGTCTCACCGAAGCCGGCATGGGCTCCAAGGGCATCGTCGCCTCGTCGGCCGCCATGGGCTACGTGCTGCAGCACGGGATCGGCGACACGATCCGTGTTTCGCTGACGCCGGAGCCGAACGGCGACCGTACCCGCGAAGTGCAGGTGGCGCAGGAACTGCTGCAGGTCATGGGTTTTCGCCAGTTCGTTCCCGTCGTCGCCGCCTGTCCGGGCTGCGGCCGGACGACCTCGACGGTCTTCCAGGAGCTTGCCCAGAACATCCAGAACGACCTGCGCAAGAACATGCCGGTCTGGCGCGAGAAATATCCGGGCGTCGAAGCGCTCAACGTCGCGGTCATGGGCTGCATCGTCAACGGTCCGGGCGAGAGCAAGCATGCCGATATCGGCATTTCGCTGCCGGGTACCGGTGAAACGCCGGCTGCCCCTGTGTTCATCGACGGCAAGAAGGCGCTCACCCTGCGCGGCGTGAACATCGCCGCCGATTTCGAGAAGCTGGTCATCGACTATATCGAGCAACGCTTCGGCCAGCGCACGGCTGCCGAATAAATCATGAGCCGATACTGGTCGCCAATCGTCAGCACGCTGAAACCCTATGTCGCGGGCGAGCAGCCGCGCATCCAGAACCTCGTCAAGCTGAATACCAACGAGAACCCCTACGGGCCTTCTCCGAAGGCGGTCGCCGCGATACAGGCGGCGGCGGACGATGCCCTTCGGCTTTATCCGGATCCGTCGGCGACCGCATTGCGCGAAGCGATCGCTGCACGTTTCGGCGTCCAGGCGGATCAGGTCTTCGTCGGCAACGGTTCGGATGAGGTGCTGGCGCACACGTTCCAGGCTCTGCTGAAGCACGACAAGCCACTGCTCTATCCTGACATCACCTACAGCTTCTATCCGACCTATAGCCGGCTCTACGATATCGACGTCGTCGAAATTCCGCTCGATGAGGGCTTCCGGATCAGGCTTGCCGACTACGACCGGCCCTGCGGCGCGATCATCATCCCGAACCCGAACGCACCGACCGGCATCGGCCTTGCCCTCCCGAAGATCGAGGCGCTGGTGGCCGCGCATGCCGACGTGCCGGTCGTGGTGGACGAGGCCTATATCGATTTCGGTGGCGAGACGGCTGCCAGTCTCATCGGCCGCTACCCGAATCTCCTCGTCATCCAGACGCTGTCGAAATCCCGTTCGCTGGCGGGGATGCGCGTCGGTTTCGCGCTCGGCCAGCGGCATCTGATCGATGCTCTGGAAAGGGTGAAGGACAGTTTCAATTCCTATCCGCTCGACCGGCTGGCCCAGGCTGCCGCGACTGCTGCGATCGAGGATGCCACCTGGTTCGAGACCTGCCGGCAGAAGATCATCGCGACGCGCGACCGTGTCAGCGACGAATTGCTCGCGATGGGTTTCGATGTGCTGCCGTCGCAGGCGAATTTCGTCTTCGCCAGGCATCCGGCCCTGTCGGGCGCCGAAGTCTATTCGGCGCTGCGGGCCGAGGGCGTGTTGGTGCGGCACTGGAACAAGCCGCGCATAGAAGACTATCTGCGCATTTCGATCGGCACGGATGCTGAATGCGACCGGCTGCTCGACGTCCTGAAGAACCTGCCGGCGGGTGGCTGATCGCAGCTCTTCTTTCGCTGCATCGGGTCTCTTTGGGGGTGTCTTGATCGGCCCGGTTCCGGCCGGGCTCGTGGTCAATGACGAAGATATGCCGGCCTCCTCGCTATTGCCGCAATTCATGGTAAATGAGGTGGCACCACTGACGACGGGGACATTTGTTTACATGCTGAAGAAAATCGCAATCGTCGCACTTTGCGCGACCTATCTTTCCGCCTGCACCACGACCGACCCCTATACGGGCGAGCAGAAGGTTTCCAACACGGCCGGCGGCGCTGCCATCGGCGCGGGCCTCGGCGCGCTTGCCGGCGGCTTGACCGGCGGACGTCATGCGGGCCGCAATGCGCTGATCGGTGCCGGTATCGGCGCGCTCGCCGGTGGCGGCATCGGCGCCTACATGGACAATCAGGAAGCGGAACTGCGCGCCCAGCTGCAGGGCACCGGTGTTTCCGTCACCCGCGTCGGCGACCGCATCATCCTCAACATGCCGTCGAACATCACGTTCGCCACCGACCAGGACCAGGTCATCCCGCCGTTCTACCGGACGCTGGATTCCGTCGCGATCGTGCTGAACAAGTTCAACCGCACCCTGATCGACGTCAACGGCCATACGGACTCGACCGGCAGCCTGCAGCATAACCAGGCGCTCTCGGAACGCCGTGCCGGTTCCGTCGCCAACTACCTCGGCAGCCGTGGCGTGGACCAGCGCCGCATGTCGACGATGGGCTTCGGTCCGTCGCAGCCGGTTGCTTCCAACGCGAGCTCGGACGGCCGCGCGCAGAACCGCCGCGTCGAAGTGGCGATCGCGCCGCTCACCCAGGGCTGATCATAAAAGTCTGATGAAAGGCGAGCCGCTCAGATGCGGCTCGTCAGCAGCTTCAGGCCGGCGACGCTGTAGAAAACCGCCATCGTTCCTTCGATCCAGCGCCTTGCGGCCTTGTAGCCGCGCAGCGCATGGGATGTCGAAAACACCATCGCATAGGTGGTGAAGATCAGCAGGCTCGAGCTCATGCAGACGGCGATGATCAAAAGGATCGCCGAGGTCGGCGCATTTTCCGGCAGGCCGAGCGAAATGATCGCCAGCCATGCAAAGATCGCCTTCGGATTGGTGACGTGGACCGCATAGCCGCGCAGCCAGAGCTGGCGGGCGGTATAGTTCGTCCGGGCATTGCCGAGGGCGACCTTGGAATCCGGCAGGCGCGCAGATTTATAGGCCTTCCAAGCCAGGTAGATCAGGTAGATGCCGCCAAGGACTTTCATGATCTCCAGCGCGATCGCATAGTTGCGCAGCAGTGCCGCAAGACCGAGAGCTGCCGCCGTCGCCCAGGTCAGCGAACCGCTGGCGATGCCGAGCGCGGTAATCAGGCCGGCGCGGCGCCCTTGCGAGATCGAGGTGCCGATGATCGCGAAATTGGCCGGACCGGGGCTCGCGACGTTGATGACATAGGCGACGTAGGCCGGCCACATGTAGGGCAGATAACTCAGGACATCCGGCATTCTCGTTTCCTATCCCTGTCTAGTTTTCCCGGCTGGCGATGAAGCGCGCGGTCTCCTGCAGAATGGACGCCCTTTCGCCGTAGGGCGCAAGCAGTTCCACGGCCTCGGCCGTCAAAACGTCCAGCCGTTCCTCCGCCCAGCCGATGCCATGCAGGGCGACGAGCGTGCCCTTGCCGCGGCCGGCGTCCTTTCCGGTTGCCTTGCCCATGGTTTCAGCATCCGAGGTCAGGTCGAGCAGATCGTCGGCGAGCTGGAAGGCGAGGCCGATCTTCTGGCCGAAGAGCCGCAGCCGCTGGCGATGCTCCGGCTCGGAGCCGGCAATGATCGCACCCGCTTCGCAGGCAAACCGCAGCAGGGCACCTGTTTTCATCGCCTGCAATGTGGTGATGCCGGCCTCGTCGGGCGGCGATTTCTCCGCCGCGAGATCGAGCGCCTGGCCACCCGCCATGCCGCCGGGTCCCGCGGCGCGGGCAAGCGACAGGACGAGTTCCGTCTTCAGCCGGTCGGCGAGCATGGTCTCCGGTGCGGCGACGATGTCGAAGGCGTAGGTCAGCAGACTGTCGCCCGCAAGGATGGCGGTCGCTTCGTCGAAGGCCTTGTGCACGGTTGGCTGGCCGCGGCGCAGGTCGTCGTTGTCCATTGCCGGCAGGTCGTCGTGGATCAGCGAATAACAATGCAGGCATTCGAGCGCCACTCCGACCCGAAGCGCTGCCTCTGCCGGCCCGCCAAGCAGCGCCGCGGTCTCGCGCACGAGAAAGGGCCTCAGCCGCTTCCCGCCGTTCAGCGACCCATGCCGCATGGCGGCCATCAGATACGCCGGGCGGGTTGTCTCGTCGGAAAGAGGGGTATCGGACAGGAGAGACGAAAGCAGGGCTCCCGTCTCGGCGGCGCTCTGCCGCAGGCGTGTTTCGAATGCCGTTTTCGCGTCCGTCATGGCCGCTGTTTGGCATGCCGAGTGTTGGCTGGCAACGGCGATTCACCAGGACGTGCGAAGTTTTCGGCGCCAGACTCGCCTTGGCCACGTTGAACGGTTATGAAACTCAAAACGAGGGACGAGTGCGATATTGGACATCACACCCGAACAGCAGTTGCAGGAGGAGGAGCCCGTGAGGGCCGGGTGGAGACGGCGCCGGGTGTCCGGCAATCTGATCCGCCGGATCGTGCAGATCGCGATCGCGCTGGTGGTGCTGCCTTATCTGTTGATTTTCGTTTACGCGCTGCCGTTCACTCGTCCGGTCTCGACGCTGATGCTGTCGGAACTCGCGCTGTTTCGTGGATACGACCGGCGCTGGGTAAACCTCGAAGAGATTTCGCCCAACCTCGTCCGATCGGTGATGATGTCCGAGGACGGCCAGTTCTGCTTCCATGGCGGCGTCGACTGGAACCAGATGCGCGGCGTGGTCGAGGATGCGCTCGATGGCGAGGCGACGCGCGGCGCGAGCACCATCCCGATGCAGACCGCCAAGAACCTGTTCCTGTGGAACGGCCGCTCCTTCATCCGCAAAGGCATGGAACTGCCCCTGGCACTGGGCGCAGACCTCGTCCTGTCGAAGTGGCGGATGATGGAGATCTATCTGAACATCGCCGAGTGGGGGCCTGGCATCTATGGGGCGGAGGCGGCCGCGCAATATCATTTCAAGGTGCCGGCTTCGAAACTGAGCCCCCGGCAGGCGGCGCTTCTGGCCGTGGCGCTTCCCAATCCGATCACCCGCGTCGCAAGCAGGCCGAGCCGCGGCGTGCAGCGGCTGGCCGGTGTCGTCGAGCGCCGGGCGCGCGGATCCGGCGACTACATCAAATGCATTTATGGGTGAGGTTTATCGATTTCATTGGTCGCGTCCGGCCAAGGCGACTATGAGGCTGAGTGAACCAACCGGAGATGTGGCCTCATGGAAAAGCTTACCCTTTATATCGGTAACAAGAATTACTCCTCGTGGTCCTTTCGTCCCTGGATCGCGCTGACGGCGGCCGGCATTGCCTTCGAAGAGGTGCTGATCCCGTTCGATTTTCCCGCCGGCAATCCGAAATACAAGCCGATCTCGCCGACCGGTAAGGTGCCGGTGCTGCACCAGGGAGACATCCGGGTGTGGGAATCGCTTGCGATCATCGAATATGCCGCCGAGCTTTTCCCGGAGAAGGGCGTCTGGCCGGAAGCTGCCGCCGACCGCGCGGTCGCGCGCTCCGTCTCGATGGAAATGATTTCCGGCTTCCGGGCGCTGCGCAATGCCTGCCCGATGAACATGCGCCGGCCGAAGGGCAGGATCGAACTTGCCGACGGAGTGATGGACGACGTTGCTCGCATCGAGACGATCTGGCGCGAACTGCGGGCGAAATCCGGCGGGCCTTTCCTGTTCGGCGAATTTTCCGGAGCGGATGCGATGTTTGCGCCTGTCGTCAGCCGTTTCGACGTCTACGATCTGACGAGTGACGCGGAGACGCTTGCCTATATGTCGGCAATGAAATCTCATCCGGCATGGCTCAAGTGGCAGGAGGCCGCACTTGCCGAAACCTGGGTCGTCCCGGAGGACGAGGCTTAAGTCGCATATTTCTCAAAAAATCCGGGCAGGGACTGGTCAAAGCCCGGTAGGGCATGTATAAGCCGCCCAAATTTCCGAGATCGAGACATGTCCAATCGGCCTCAGTTCCGGCCGGGGATTATGTTTTGCACGCAAGTGGAGTAACGAAAATGGCTGTACCGAAGAGAAAAACGAGCCCGTCGAAGCGCGGTATGCGCCGCTCCGCAGACGCACTCAAGGCTCCGACCTATATCGAAGACAAGAACTCCGGCGAACTGCGCCGTCCGCACCATGTCGATCTGAAGACCGGCATGTATCGCGGCCGTCAGGTTCTGACGCCGAAGGAAAGCGCATAAGCGTTTTCGTTCTATTGCATCAAAGGTCGGCTCTGCCGGCCTTTTTTGTTGCGCGAAGACTTGTTTTGCCGCGCCGAAGACTTGCGAAAGCAAGGCAAGCACGTACAGTCCGGCCATATCGACTGGAGTTCGAGACCATGCTTGCCGCATTGCCGCTGATGATCATCCCGTTCATTCTCTATAACCTGGGCATGCTCGGCATTCTGGGCGGCGGCGGGGTCGCGTCACTCGGCAACGTCATCAGCTCGCTTCAGATGCTCTCAGGTGCCGTCTGGACCATGACGCTTGGTGACGTCATCATCGTCATCTCGCTGGTCTTCCTGTTCGTGGAAATCCTCAAAGCAAGCCGCAACGGCCGCGGTTCGCTGATCAACCACATGCTGTCGATGCTGGTCTTCATCGCCTATCTGGTCGAATTCCTGCTGGTGCGGGATGCCGCGACGCAGATCTTCTTCATCCTGATGACGATCACCTTCGTCGACGTCATCGGCGGCTTTGCGGTAGCAATCCGCTCGGCCGGCCGCGACGTGTCAATCGGGCTCTAGGCGCCCTTCAGGTCAGAGATTATCGAGGCGGCTCTGCAGGTTGCGGAGCTGTTCCTTCAACTCGTCGATATCCTTGGCGTCGGTCTTCTTGGCGGCAGGCGCCTGGGGCTGCCCCGCAAACGGCGAGAACATCTGCATGGCCTGGCGGAACATGTCCGTGTTGCGGCGCACCTGTTCTTCCATCATCTGGATCGGCATCTGCAGGTTCTTGCTGAGCGGCGTATCGCCGAAGGCGCGCGTCATCTGTTCGCGCATCTGAACCTGCTGGTCGGTAAAAGCCTTCATCGAGTGTTCGAGGAAGGTCGGGACCACCATCTGCATCTGGTCGCCGTAGTAGGAAATCAGCTGCCGCAGGAAGGAAATCGGCAGCAGCGTGTTGCCGGTCTTCGATTCCTGCTCGAAGATGATCTGCGTCAGAACCGAATGGGTAATATCGTCGCCGCTCTTGGCGTCCTGAACGGTGAATTCCTCGCCCTTCTTCACCATCTTCGCCAGGTCTTCCAGCGTCACATAGGTGCTGGTGCCCGTGTTGTAGAGGCGCCTGTTGGCATATTTCTTGATTATGATTTCGCCTTCGGTCTTTGCCATGATTGCCTCCTGCTCCCGTCAATATGGTTTGGTCATTATCGACTGCCATGCTTCTCCCGACAGGAATGTAAGCCTAAATGACGAGGACTTACAAACGATTTGTGCGGCGCGGCGACGGGTTTGTTGCGCAGCAAACCCGTGAAATCTAACGGGCATTTTCGAAACGCCCGACGGGTTGGCAGCGACGTTCGGCTGCCGTTTGACTCTCGGCTCAAGCTTTGCCAGTCTCGCAGGCAAATAACGGATAAGAGGAAACGTCCATGTCCAATCCATCCATCGTGATCGCAGCCGCTGGCCGTACGGCGGTCGGCTCCTTCAATGGCGGCTTCGCCAATGTCCCGGCGCATGAACTGGGTGCGGCGGCGATCAAGGGTGCGCTGGCGCGCGCCGGCGTCGAGGCGGCTGAGGTGGACGAGGTCATCCTCGGCCAGGTCCTGCCGGCGGGCGAGGGCCAGAATCCGGCCCGCCAGGCGGCGATGAAGGCCGGCGTGCCGCAGGAAGCCACCGCCTGGGGCATCAACCAGCTCTGCGGCTCGGGCCTGCGCGCCGTAGCCCTCGGCATGCAGCAGATCGCGCTTGGCGACGCCAAGATCATCGTTGCCGGCGGCCAGGAATCGATGTCCATGGCGCCGCATTGCGCGCACCTTCGCGGCGGCGTGAAGATGGGCGATTTCAAGATGATCGACACGATGATCAAGGACGGCCTGACCGACGCGTTCTACGGCTACCACATGGGCATCACGGCGGAGAACATCGCCCGCCAGTGGCAGCTCTCCCGCGAGGAGCAGGACCAGTTTGCGGTCTCTTCCCAGAACAAGGCGGAAGCCGCGCAGAACGCCGGCCGCTTCAAGGACGAGATCATCCCCTATATCATCCAGACGCGGAAGGGTGACGTGACCGTCGAGAACGACGAATACATCCGTGCCGGCGCGACGCTCGATTCGATGGCCAAGCTGCGGCCGGCCTTCGACAAGGAAGGCACCGTCACGGCGGGCAACGCATCCGGCCTCAACGACGGTGCGGCGGCTGCCGTGCTGATGACAGAAGCCGAAGCCGCCCGCCGCGGCATCACGCCGATGGCCCGTATCGTCTCCTGGGCGACTGCCGGCGTCGATCCGCAGATCATGGGAACGGGTCCGATCCCGGCCTCGCGCAAGGCGCTCGAAAAGGCCGGCTGGCGCGTCGCCGATCTGGAGCTCATCGAGGCCAACGAGGCGTTCGCGGCCCAGTCCTGTGCCGTCACCAAGGATCTCGGCTTCGATCCGTCGCTCGTCAACGTCAACGGCGGGGCGATCGCGATCGGCCATCCGATCGGCGCATCGGGTGCCCGCATCCTCAACACGCTTCTTTTCGAGATGAAGCGCCGCAACGCAAAGAAGGCACTCGCAACGCTCTGCATCGGCGGCGGCATGGGCGTCGCCATGTGCCTCGAAGCCATGTGACGCGATAGGATGATTGTGGATAATCCCGCCGGCGTTGCAAAACTTCGCGGCGGGCCTATCTCCCCGACGGAAGCATGTCAAACTAGGTAAGTATCCGGTCACATAGAAGGACCGGATCACAACTCAAAAGGGGAAGACCGCATGAGCAGGGTTGCATTGGTTTCGGGAGGAACGCGTGGGATCGGGGCAGCCATCTCCGTCGCGTTGAAGGCGGCAGGTTATCGCGTCGCGGCAAATTTTGCGGGCAACGAGGAAAAGGCGAAAGCCTTCCACGACGAGACCGGCATTCCGGTGTTCAAGTGGGATGTCTCCAGCTATCAGGCCTGCGTCGACGGAATAGCGAAAGTGGAGGCCGAGCTCGGCCCGATCGAGGTGCTGGTCAACAATGCGGGCATCACCCGCGACGGCATGTTTCACAAGATGACGCCTGAACAGTGGAACGAGGTGGTCGGCACCAACCTGACCGGCCTCTTCAACATGACGCATCCCATCTGGAACGGCATGCGCGACCGCGGGTTCGGCCGGGTCGTCAACATCTCGTCGATCAACGGCCAGAAGGGCCAGATGGGCCAAGTGAACTATTCGGCAGCCAAGGCCGGCGATCTCGGCTTCACCAAGGCGCTGGCCCAGGAAGGTGCTTCAAAGAACATCACCGTCAACGCCATCTGCCCTGGCTACATCGCCACCGAAATGGTGCGGGCGGTGCCGGAAAAGGTGCTGAACGAGCGGATCATTCCGCTGATCCCGGTCGGACGCCTCGGCGAACCGGAAGAGATTGCCCGTTGCGTCGTATTCCTCGCCTCCGACGACGCCGGCTTCATCACTGGTTCGACGCTGACGGCGAATGGCGGCCAGTTCTTCGCGAGCTGATTTCCGCCATTAACCTTTGAGCGGGTTTCGGCGCATGGTGGTGCGCCGAAACGGTCGATCTCTATGGTTAACAAATTGTTTTTGCACGATATATTGCGGTGAACAAACCGCGAAACGGGTGATGTCGCCGATTCGTCGGCGATTCGTTCCGGCTTTGGCCAAGGGTTAATGCCGACGGCCTCTCAGGCAAAAACAAAACCGGCGCCGATTGCTCGGGCGCCGGTCCTGAGGGACTGGATTGTTGCTCGCGATTAGCGGCAACGGGCCTCGTAACGACGGCCGTAACGGTCGCGATAGATGCAGTAGCCGCGGCGTTCCGAGGACTGGCCGATCGCAGCGCCGACAAGGCCGCCCGCAACTGCGCCAACCGCCGCGCCACCCCAGCTATTCGTCACGGCGCCACCGATAACCGCACCCGTGCCGGCGCCGATTGCGGTGCCGCGTTCAGTTGCAGTACAGGAGGCGAGCGTGCCGATCATGCAGCCCGCAATCAGAATCTTCTTCATCATGTCAGTTTCCCTTCCCTTTGGTACACACGGCTACGCCGCTTTTAGATCCTGCCCATCAGCAGCAGGATAATGATGATAAGCACGACAAGGCCCAATCCGCCCGACGGACCATAGCCCCAGCCTCGGCTATAGCCCCAATTCGGCAACGCGCCAATGAGTAGCAGGATGAGGATGACGAGCAACACGGTTCCGAGCATGATTTTCTACTCCGCTAGACAATCCAGTATGGATTTGGCGAGGAAACGTAGCGCCGTGATTTTTGTTCCATCGGCTTGCAAACGTGTGCTCTCACGTGTGGTTAAACTGCGTTAGCCAATGTTAATGGCACCTGAACATATTCGCTTCCGAAGTCTTTACCGCGACGATTTTCTTGCGGGTCTCTCGTGATGAGACCTACCATATCTTGTGAGAACAAATAGCGAAGATAGAGATGTCTGTGATTCGTCGGCGATTCGTTCCACCTTTGGCCTGAATCTTAATTTCGTGCTTGAAGGAGGGCGGAACGGCCTGAATCGGTTGATGAAACATTAACCATATCAATGCATTGACTCTTCCGATTCTTCGTGAAAGCGCAGCTTCGGGATGAGTCCTGCAGTTGTATGCATCCAATCTTGATGCAGATTCACGATGTCGTGGGGAAATCCGGAGTCGCATCAATATATAGCGGTGAACAAAAGCTGAATCTTCTTGAGTCTGCGATTCGTCTCCGATTCGTTCGCGTCTGTTCCTTTACGTTTAAAATTCGAATCGCCGAGCGTTGATTTGCGGCCTCCAGCGATCACTCTTCGGCCGCAAAACTATTCTTCAGGCTTGCGTTTGCCTGACTAGATCGCCATGTGTTGCGTGGCTTCTAGTTTTGGGCGAAGGCGCGAGACCCAAGCCGTATGTGATGCGCGGAACCAGGCATTGAATTTCCAGCCCATGATGCTCAGCGGGCGCGGCGTCACCGCCGTCCTCGGACCCACCAATACCGGCAAGACCCATTATGCCATCGAGCGCATGGTGGCGCATGGCACCGGTGTGATCGGCCTGCCGCTTCGGCTGCTGGCGCGCGAGGTCTATACGCGCCTTGTCGAGAAGGTCGGCGCCTCGCAGGTGGCGCTTATCACCGGCGAGGAAAAGATCACTCCGCCGAATGCCCGCTTTTCCGTCTGCACCGTCGAGGCCATGCCACGCGAGACGAAAGCCTCGTTCGTCGCAATCGACGAGGTACAGCTCGCCGGGGATCTCGAACGCGGCCATATCTTTACCGACCGCATCCTGCATCTGCGCGGCCGTGATGAAACGCTGCTTCTGGGGGCGGCGACCATGCGGCCGATCCTTGAGAGGCTGTTGCCGGGAATAACCGTCGTCGAGCGGCCGAGGCTCTCGCAACTCTTCTATTCTGGGCAGAAGAAGATTACCCGCCTGCCGCAGCGGTCCGCGATCGTGGCGTTTTCAGCCGACGAGGTGTATGCGATCGCCGAGCTTATCCGCCGCCAGCGCGGCGGCGCGGCGGTGGTGCTGGGTGCGCTCAGCCCGCGTACCCGCAACGCCCAGGTCGGCCTCTACCAGTCCGGCGACGTCGAATATCTCGTTGCGACGGATGCGATCGGCATGGGGCTCAATCTCGATGTCGATCACGTGGCATTCGCCCAGGACCGGAAATTCGACGGTTATCAGTTCCGCAGTCTCAATCCGGCAGAACTGGCGCAGATCGCCGGCCGCGCCGGGCGGCATGTGAGGGATGGGACGTTCGGCGTGACGGGGCAGGTCGCGCCTTTCGAGGACGAATTGGTCGAGCGAATCGAAAGCCACCACTTCGATCATGTCAAAGTGCTGCAATGGCGCTCGAAGGCCCTCGATTTTTCGTCGCTCAAGGCTCTGCGGGAAAGTCTGGATGCGTCGCCGACGCTGCAAGGATTGACACGGGCGCTTCCCGCGACGGACAGCCAAGCCTTTGATTATCTTTCGCGTTATCCCGAAATCAAGGACATCGCGACGACTCCCCAGCGGGTCGAGAAGCTCTGGGAGGCCTGCGCGTTACCGGACTATCGACGAATTGCGCCGGCGCAGCACGCCGACCTTATTTCGACTCTTTTTTCCGATCTTGTACGCTTCGGGACGGTGAATGAAGAATTCATGGCGGAACAGGTCCGCCGCGCCGACCGCACCGATGGTGAAATCGACACATTGTCGGCCCGCATAGCGCAGATCCGGACCTGGACCTACGTCTCTAATCGCCCTGGTTGGCTTGCCGATCCGACACACTGGCAAGAAAAGACACGGGAAATAGAGGATAGGTTATCGGACGCGCTACATGAAAGGTTGACGAAACGCTTTGTTGATCGCAGGACATCTGTGCTCATGAAGCGCCTGAGAGAGAATGCGATGCTGGAAGCTGAAATCAGTGTGAATGGCGATGTCTTTGTAGAGGGACATCACGTCGGGCAATTGGCCGGTTTCCGGTTTACGCCCGTTTCGGGAACCGAGGGGCCCGACGCCAAGGCGGTGCAGGGTGCCGCTCAGAAAGCGCTGGCGCTCGAATTCGAGGCGCGGGCCGCGAGGCTTTATGCCTCCGGCAACAGCGATCTGGCGGTCGGCTCCGACGGGTCCGTTCGCTGGCTCGGCGAGCCCATCGCCCGTCTTGCGCCGACCGAGCATGTCATGCGGCCGCGCGTCATCCTGCTCTCCGACGAGCAGCTGACCGGCAATGCCCGCGAACATGTGCTCGCCCGCCTCGAGCGCTTCGTCAACCATCACATCGCCACGGTTCTGAAGCCGCTCGACGATCTGTCGCGCGCCGAAGACCTGCAGGGCCTCGCCAAGGGGCTCGCCTTCCAGCTCGTCGAAAGTCTCGGCGTGCTGTTCAGGCGTGACGTCGCGGACGACGTGAAGTCGCTCGATCAGGATGCGCGCGCCTCGATGCGTCGCTACGGCATCCGTTTCGGCGCCTATCACGTCTTCATGCCGATGCTTCTGAAGCCCGCACCGGCGGAGCTCATCACGCTCCTCTGGGCGCTGAAGAACGACGGCCTCGACAAGCCCGGTTACGGCGATCTCATCCCGGCGCTTGCCGCAGGGCGCACTTCGGTGGTCGCCGATCCGACGTTCGAACGGATGTTCTACAAGCTTGCGGGTTTCCGCTTCCTCGGCAAGCGTGCCGTGCGGATCGACATCCTGGAACGGCTTGCCGATCTCATCCGTCCGCTTCTGCAGTGGAAGCCGGGCTCGACGCCGCGTCCGGAAGGGGCATATGACGGCCGCCGCTTCACGGCCACGACCGCAATGCTCTCCATTCTCGGCGCGACGCCGGACGATATGGAAGAAATCCTCAAGGGCCTCGGATATCGTGCCGACGCCGTGAAGCCGGAAGAAGCGCAGGCATTCCTGGCGGGCCAGGATGCAGGTTCCGTGAGCGCTGTTCCTGCAGCCGCGTCGGCAGGAGACGCGCCGGAAGCCTCCGACGGCGATGACGCCGATGCGAGCGACGCTTCGGCCGAGACAACGGCAGAAACCCCTTCGACCGAGGCCGCGCCTGAAACCGCCCCGGCAGAGGCCGTGGCTGATGCTGCGCCGGCTGAGACGGCTACTGCAGAACCGGTTGCTTCGGAAGAAGCTCCGGCTGAGCAGGCTGCGGCTGAAGACGAGGCAAAGGCTGCCGAGACTGGAGAGCCGAAGCCGGTCCTGCTGTGGCGTCCGGGCGGCGGCCGTGAAAACAACCAGCGCGGCGGACGCCCTCAGCATGGCGATCGCCGTGGCCATGGCGGCCAGCGCAGCAATGCCGGTGGCGAAGCCGGCCAGCCGGCCCAGGGCCGTCGTGATGAGCGTCGCGACGGTGGTGGCGAGCGGCGTGATGCGCGCCCGGCCGGGGAACGTGGTGGCGAGCGCAACGGTGGCGAACGCAAGGACGGCGGCAAGCCGAACCGCGACAACAACCGCCGGCCAGATAACAACAATACCAACAACCGCGGGGGCGATCGCCCCAACCGCGGGGAGCGCCACGAAGGTGGCCCGCGTCCGGACCGCAACGACCGCGGCAAAGGGTCGCAGCCTGCGCGCTTCGAGGCCAAGCCGCCCCGCAAGGAGAAGCCGATCGATCCGGATTCGCCCTTTGCAAAGCTTGCAGCTCTCAAGGAGCAGATGAAGAAGTAAGGCCCATGACGGAAAAACAGCCACAATCCGGTTCGCGCCAGCGCATCGACAAGTGGCTGTTTTTTGCCCGCATGGCGAAGTCACGGTCGATCGCCCAGGATCTCATCCGCTCGAACCACGTGCGGGTGAATGGAGACCTGGTGTCCCAACCCAGCTCCCAGGTGAAGCCGGGGGACCGCATCGATCTCAAGCTCGAGCGTCGCGATCTCGTGCTGGTGGTCAAGGCCGGCGGGGAAAGGCGAGGACCTTTCGAAGAGGCCCGGCTGCTCTATGAAGATATCAGTCCGCCTCCCGAAGAAACCAAGAGGCTGACGTTGTTCGAACAGGCGCAACGGGCGCAGGGAAGCGGCCGGCCGACCAAGAAGGAGCGCCGCGACACCGATCGGCTGTTTCCGGGTATCGACGCGGACCTAGATTAGAAAAAACGACCCGCTGCGCTCAGGTTTTCAGCACGGATATCCTTGCTAAGCCAAGCCAAAGGCTTTACCTGACTGTCGAAAAGCCGGATCGCCTACCTCCTGTCATTTTTGCAGTTGGGTTTTCGCCTCTCCCGGCTTTCCGGTGTGCCGGCGCTTCCCATCCGTCGACGTGCCGCTGATCCGCGATAGTCCTGGAGTGCCGCATGACGTATGTCGTGACCGACAATTGTATCCGCTGCAAATACACCGACTGCGTCGAGGTCTGCCCGGTCGACTGCTTTTATGAAGGTGAAAACTTCCTCGTCATCCATCCCGACGAGTGCATCGATTGTGGCGTCTGCGAACCGGAATGTCCCGCCGAGGCGATCAAGCCGGACACGGAGCCAGGCCTCGACAAATGGCTCAAGATAAACACCGAGTTCGCTCAGATCTGGCCCAACATCACGGTCAAGCGCGATGCGTTGCCCGAAGCCAAGGAGATGGACGGCGTCACCAACAAGTACGAGCAGTATTTCTCCGCCGAACCCGGCAAGGGCGATTGAGATTTGCTCCGACGGAATGGCTCGGAAGCAGTTTCGAATCACTTTGCCTTTTTGTTGGGCAGAGCACGGCTATAGTGCTCTGTGCACCTGCAAAAGCAAATTATTGATTTCCGCACTTTTTTGTGGTAGACAATAAGAACTGTTCCACAAGGCGGCACGTGCGTGCCCAAAAAACATCACGAAAGCAACAGACCACCCAAAGCGCGGTTTCCGTGACATTGCAACGCTTGAATGTTGTCGGTCGCAGTACCCCGATGGGTGTTTTTTCGCTCGCGTTGGTCGGACCAGTATGGAGTGACCCGACGGTTTCCCCCGTCTCATCCGGGCCTGACAGACCCGGTTCCCCCGACCCGGCAATGGGTGAGTAACAGGGAGTTTGTGAAACGAATGACGACTCAGCAGAAAAAGACTTCTCCCGCACGCCAGGGCTTCAAGACTGGTGAATCGATCGTATACCCCGCTCATGGTGTAGGCACTATCTCTGCGATTGAAGAGCAGGAAGTTGCCGGCATGAAGCTTGAGCTTTTCGTAATCGATTTCGAAAAGGACAAGATGCGCCTCAAGGTGCCAGTCGCAAAGGCCGTCAGCATCGGCATGCGCAAGCTGTCCGAAACGGATTTTGTCGAACGCGCTCTCAAGGTTGTTCAAGGCAAGGCCCGCGTGAAGCGCACCATGTGGTCGCGCCGCGCCCAGGAATATGATGCAAAGATCAATTCCGGCGATCTGATCTCGATCGCGGAAGTGGTTCGTGACCTCTATCGCGCCGACAACCAACCGGAACAATCCTATTCCGAGCGTCAGCTTTACGAAGCCGCTCTCGACCGCATGGCTCGTGAAATCGCTGCCGTGAACAAGATGTCCGAAACCGAAGCCGTCCGTCTTGTCGAGGTCAATCTCGCCAAGGGTCCCAAGCGCGGCAAGAACGTAGAGGAAGATGAGGCGCAGGAAGAAGCGGCCTGATCATCCATCCATAGTTCTCCCAAAAACCCGGCCTTCGAGCCGGGTTTTTTATTGGAACTTTTTCTCCCCCTCCGCGTTAACCCGCCGGAACGGCGAACTGATGTGCGTCGGTTTGCGTTCGGGACAGCTAAGTGCGGGGCGGAAGATCGGTCTCTTGAGCCGGTTGTGAATCCCCCGCGGAACATAAGACGAGGGGAGCAAAAGCGGCAGGATATTCATTCCATCATCGTTCGGGCTTGTCGCGTGCACGGTGTCCCTGGTTTGTGCCTCGCTGTTTTTGTCGGATCAGACCGTTCACGGAGAACACCATGACAGCCATGTCCGCAGACCGCACGATGATCAAGATAGCAATGTCCGCTCCATATCTCGCCCGCGAGGAGGAGCGCGATCTGGCGGTCCGCTGGAAGGACGATCAGGACCAGGATGCCCGAAACCAGATTGCCCTTGCGCATATGCGTCTGGTAATCGCCATGGCCTCGAAGTTCCGTGGCTTCGGTTTGCCGATGAGCGATCTCGTACAAGAGGGCTATGTAGGGCTGCTCGAAGCGGCGGCAAGGTTTGAACCGGCCCGCGACGTGCGTTTTTCCACTTATGCCAGCTGGTGGATCCGAGCCTCGATGCAGGATTACATCCTTCGAAACTGGTCGATCGTGCGGGGCGGCACCAGTTCCGCGCAGAAAGCGCTGTTCTTCAATCTTCGCCGGCTGCGTGCCAAGCTCGCCCGCGGCGATTCCAATCTCACCGCCCGGGCAATTCATGAAGAGATCGCAGTGGCACTCGGCGTCAGCGTCTCCGATGTCCAGACCATGGATGCGCGCCTTTCCGGCAACGATTCCTCGCTGCAGGCGCCGTCGATCGCTGGCGATGCGGATAGCGGCGAACGGCTCGACATGCTGGCCAGCGCCGAACCGCTGCCGGATGAGCAGGTTTCCGGGATGATCGACGGTGAACGGCGGCTGAAATGGCTGCAGGGCGCGCTCACCAAACTCAACGACCGGGAAAAGAAGATCATTCGCGCCCGCCGCCTGACAGACGACGGCGCGACGCTCGAAGCGCTGGGCGCCGAACTCGGCATTTCAAAGGAACGTGTGCGGCAGATCGAAAGCCGGGCGATCGAAAAACTCAAGTCGGCGCTGGTGTCGGCCAATCCGCAGATGGCTGCGGCCGCCTGCTGAGGCGGCCCCCGATCTCATTCGGAAATGATCTTGAACTTCTGGCCCGGGGAGATCGTCGCCCCGGCCGGCAATGCGTTGATCATCTTGAAAAGGTCGAGCTTGCGATCCGTTCCCATCACACGCGCCGACAGCGATGCGATGGTGTCGTCCTTGGTTGCCGTGACGATGCGTACCCGCAGCGGCTTCAGCGTCGCGATTTCCGGAGGCGTCATCCGGCGGAAGGTCGAACGGAGAATCTCGGAAGTCGTATCGAGCGCCGGACTGCCCTTCGGCACCGCCGTCAGGAAGCGGAAGATTTGATTGTCGACGCGGATGACGGTCACGTCGAAATCCCAGCGTTCCGCTGAAGCCCTTGCGGTTGCCGCAGGCATGCCATTCACCTGGATCTCCCGCACCGTCTCCGGCTGCAGGCCCGCCACCCAGCCGCTCGTCAGATAATTCGGCAGATTGTCGTTATCGCCCGCGGCAACGCCGTCAAAGCGGATCGCCGTTTCGCCGGGGCCGGTCGCCAGCACCGCTTCCACCTTGTTGTCGATCCGGAAGTCCGGCGGCACGTCGAAACGGATGCCGAGGCCGCCATGCAGGAAAGTCTGGCCGCGGACATAACCCTCCTGAGGGCTGTCGCCATAGAGCAGGCCGTCGATGCCGGCGATGTAATAATCACGGCCCTTGTCGCCGACGGTGCCTTCCTGGCCGAAATTACGGGCATGGCGGCGGGCGAGATCGACGCGCTGAGTGGAGTTCGGATGGCTCGACAGGAAGTCGAGGCTCTGGTCGCTGTCTGGATCGACCGCCGAATAACGGGCATAGGCCGCCATCGAATCGAGGAAACGCGCCGCCGCATACGGGTCGTAGCCCGCTTCGCCGAGCATCCGCACGCCGATCACGTCGGCCTGCAGTTCCTGCTGGCGCGAAAATGCCGCCAGGCGAAGCTTGCCGCGGGCGAGCGCCTGCTTGCCGGCTAGATCGCTGGAAAGGACTTCGGCAACGACGCGGCTTGCGATCACTTCCGCCTCTTCGCGGCGCTGGCGTTCGATGCCGTGGTTGGCGGTGACGTGGCCCATCTCGTGGGAGAGCACCGCTGCGACTTCCGATGCGTCGTTGGCAAGTGCCAGAAGGCCGCGCGTCACGTAAAGATAACCGCCTGGCAGCGCGAAAGCGTTGATCGCCGGCGAATTCAGGATGGTGATGCGGAAGGACTGGTTGGGATTTTCCGAAACGGCCGTCAGCGCGCCGGCGATGCGGGCGACCAGTCGCTCGGTCTTGGCGTCGCGATATTCGCCGCCGTAGCTCGCAACGATGCGCGGATGCTCGCGCGCGCCCATCTGCGCCCGCGGATCGTTCTTCTGTACCTCGTCGACGATCTGCGGCGATTCGGAGGGAGAAACATTCGGCGTATAGGCCTGGTCGAAGAGCGACTGGCAGCCGGAAAGGATCGCACCGCTGAACAGCAGGGCGCCCAAGGCCCGCCGACCGGGCAGGGCACGGACAATTGTCCAGACAGCCGGGATCGCTGTGTCGCGCCTCATCGTCCTCGTCTTCCGCACCATCATTCCCAAGGTCCGCCATCCGGCTTGACAGAGGTCCTCTCGATCCAAGCCGGCTCCTTCTCTATGTCGCTTAGCGATTTTCGCGTCGAATGCACAGATGCTCTTGTTGAAATATGTCTTGCTGGTGCGTTTGCAATGAAAATCCCCGCTACCTTTCCGCGATGCCATCGCGGCACGTCCAAATTGTGGCGAGTTCCATAACGGTCCGGCCGTCCCCGTCGCCAAACGTGATCACGCAGATAGTGACTTGCAAATTGCAAGTTATTTATGCCACAAGGCAACGTCGTGCCGGAGAAGAACCCATGAAACGGACAGGTCCCCTCGACACCGGATGCCCGGTGTTGCGCAGTCTCAAACATGTCGGCGAGGTCTGGAGCTTCCTGATCCTGCGCGATGCACTGGGAGGTGCGACACGTTTCGACGAATTCCAGCGCAACCTCGATATCGCCCCGAACATCCTGACCAGCCGTTTGAACTCGCTTGTCGAATCCGGGCTGATGGAACGACGGCGCTATTGCGAGCGGCCGCCGCGGGACGAATACCACCTCACGCAGCGCGGTCGCGACTTCAAACCTGTGGTGCAGGCGATGCTTGCCTTCGGCAACCAGCATTTCGCGCCGGAGGGGGAAAGCGTGGTGATCGTCAACAGGGAGACCGGCGAGCAGGCCGACCCAGTGATGATCGACCGCCGCAGCGGTCGGCCGCTGAGCGATCCGGTCTTCACCAACGCGGCCGGTCCGGCTGCGAGCGAACGTATCCGCCGCCGCTATCCGTCCATGAACGAGCTAATGCAGCATAGAGAGGCCGATCGATGAGCGCCGTGACCACCGAAGCCGTCGAGGCGGCGTCTCCTTTCGAAGACGCGGACGCGGCACCGATCAATCCGCGGACCCGGCAGCTGCTGCAAGATCCGATCCTGCCGATGCTGATCCGGCTCGCATGGCCAAATATCCTGATCATGCTCGCCCAGGCATCGACAGGCCTTATCGAAACCTGGTGGATTTCGCATATGGGTACCGCGGCGCTGGCAGGCATGGCCCTGGTCTTTCCGGCCGTGATGCTGATGCAGATGATGTCTGCCGGCGGTTTCGGCGGAGCGATTTCCTCGGGGATCGCCCGGGCGCTCGGCAGTGGCCGGCGTGACGATGCCGACCTGCTTGCCTGGCATGCCGTCGTCGTCAACGTCGCGATCGGGCTGTTGTTTTCGGCGGTCATGCTGGCCTATGGCCGGCCGATCTATCGGGCCCTCGGCGGCGAAGGCCCGGAACTCGAGGCGGCGCTCGTCTATTCCGACGTGGTGTTCGGCGGCATGGTCTTCGTCTGGTTGATGAACGGCCTGGCGAGCGTCGTGCGCGGCACGGGCAACATGCTGTTTCCGGCTCTGGTGACCTGTGGCGGTGCCGCACTCCTCGTGCCGGTATCGCCGCTTCTGATCTTCGGCTTCGGCCCGTTCGAGGGGTTCGGCATCGCCGGCGGGGGCCTGGCCATGGTGCTCTACAGTTTCGGCGGCACGGCGGTTCTCGCCTGGTATATCCTCTCCGGCCGCAATCTTGTGCGCTTCGGCGTCGGACCGCTTCGCTGGGCGGTTTTCCGGAATATCCTCCGTCTGGGTGCTGCTGCGTCGATCAACTCCATTCTCACCAACGTGACCATCGGTGTGGCCACGGCATTGGTGGCGACAAAGGCGGGAGTCTCGGCTGTGGCCGGTTTCGGTACCGGCGCAAGGCTCGAATATCTGCTGATTCCGGTGATCTTCGGCATCGGCGCGCCGATGGTGGCGCTGGTCGGCACAAACATGGGCGCCGGCCAGAAGGATCGGGCGATGCGCATCGCCTTCACCGGTGCCGCCATCGCCTTCGTGGTCACGGAGACGATCGGCCTGATCGCGGCGATCTTCCCGGTCGCCTGGATCTCGCTGTTCAGCGAAGAGCTTGGGGCGATCGATGCGGGGGTCGCCTATTTGCAGATCGTCGGACCGGTCTATGGTTTCTTCGGTGCCGGGCTCGCCCTTCTTTTCGCCTCCCAGGGTGCAGGCCAGCTCTTCTGGCCGCTTGCATGCAATTTCCTGAGGCTGTTCATTGCAGCTGTCGGCGGTTGGCTGGCCCTCGAGGTAACCGGTTCGCTGAACGGATTGTTCTTTGCGCTGGCGGCCGCGCTTGTCGCCTATGGCCTCATCCTGTCTCTCGCCATCCGCTCCGGTGTCTGGTTCCGCGGAAAGGCTGCCTGATCAGCCGGCAAGAAATTCGGCAAGTGCCGGAATATCGCGCCGGGCGAGGAATTCCTCGGCCGGCGCCTGCAACAGGATATGGCCGTGGTCGATGAAGATCGCATGGTCAGCCAGCCGGCCGACCTCATCCGGATCATGGGTCACGATCAGCACCGTATTGCCCGTCTCGCGATGCAGGTCGACGAGCAGGCTGGCCATCGAAAGCCTGAGCCCGGGGTCGAGCGCCGCGAACGGCTCGTCCATCAGCAGAACCGGTTTTTTGCGCACCAGAGCCCGTGCGAAGGCGGCCCGCTGCCTTTCGCCACCGGAAAGCGTCCCCGGCATCCGGTTCTCAAAACCGCTCAAGCCCACGCGCTCCAGCGCCTGTGATATGGCGGCCCGATCACTGCCTGACAATTTCAGCGAGGGGCTGATGCCGAGGCCGATATTGGTGGCGAGGTCCAGATGGGCGAAGAGATTGTTGTCCTGAAAGACCAGCGATACGGGACGCTCGGAGGGATGTTTTTCCGTCACATCCCCGCCCGCGATCAGGATACGGCCGCGGTCCGGCGTCTCGAAGCCGGCAACGAGGTTGAGAAAGGTCGATTTGCCGGAGCCGGACGGGCCGGTAATCGCCGTCACGGCGCCGGCTGGCAAAGCACAGTCGAAGCGGAATTCCCTGATGCCGAGCTTCAGTTCAACCTTGTTCAGCGCGATGCCGTCAGCCATGGCTTGTTTCCCTGCGGCCGGCGGTGCCGACCATCGTCAGCGCCAGGCAGATGATGCCGAGGATGAGCGCCAGTCCGTCCGCGTCATTGGTTCGATAGCTGGATAGCCGGCTATAGACAAACCAGGGGAGGGTGGTGAGTTCGCTGGAGCCGAACAGTGCCACCGCGCCGAGATCGCCCAGCGACAGCGCCATGGCGAAGGACAGCGCCGTCAGCAGGGGCCTCGCCAGAACCGGCAGATCGATCCTCCATGCCCGTGAAAAACCCGAGAGGCCGAGGCTTGCTGACAGCCTGCCTGTCCGCTTGCGGTGCGTTTCGACGGCTGGCGACAAAACGCGCATCACGAAGGGAAGCGCCATCAGCATGTTGATGATCGCCACCAGCGCCGGGGCGAAGCGCGCCACATCGCCGAACGGGCGCAATATCAGGAACCAGCCGGTCCCCAGCACGACCGGCGGCACAAGCAGCACCAGCGAGGACATTCCACCCAAGGACACGGAAAACGCCCTGGCCGTTCCGCCAGGTCTCTTCATATCCGCGATTGCACCGCGTCCGGCAATGATAGCCAAGGAGGTCAGCACGGCCAGCAGGCCGGCGGAAAGCGCGATCGTGAAGCTGGTCCAGGCGGCGCGCAGGAAGGCAGGGCTGTTGACGAGGCTCCAGAGATTGGCCTGGACGCCCGCGCCGACGATCGAGGCGAGCGGCAGGATCAGGAATATCGTGGCAAGCAGGATAGCCAGCACATCCCAAAGCCGCGCGGGCAACGTTCGGCCATCGAACCGGCGTGTCGCCCGACCGGCCGTGATGCCAGCGTCGTCAGGGGCCGGAAACAGCGAAATCGCAATCAGAATCAGCGCCGTCATGCCGATCTGCAGCAGCGACAGCGCTATGGCGCGCGGCGGATCGAAATCGAAACGCAGCGACTGGTAGATCGCCACTTCGAGCGTGGTCGCGGCCGGCCCACCGCCGAGCACTAGGACGAGCGTGAAGCTCGTGGCGCACAGCATGAAGATCAGGCCGGCAATGCCGGGGATGACGCGGCGGGCTGCAGGCCACTCGATGAAACGGAAAACGGAGAAGGGTTTCATCCCGAGGCTGGAGGAGAGCAGCCAATATTCCGCCGGCAGGCGCTCCAGCGCCGCAAGCAGCAGCCTCCCGGCGAGCGGCAGGTTGAAGAACACATGTGCCAGCAATATGCCGGAAAGCCCGTAAATGCTGACCGGCTGTTCGAGGCCGAGCTTCAATAGCAGGCTGTTCATCACTCCTTGCCGTCCCCAGATGCCGATCAGGCCGAGCGCACCGATCAGCACCGGCAGGCCCATCGGCAATGCCATCAGCCGGATGATCCACACGCGGCCCGGAAAGCGCGGGCGGCGTGCGAGCGCGAGTGCGACGGGAAGGGCGAAGACGACCGACAGCAGCGTCGAAAGAACCGCCTGCAGCAGTGTGAAACGCAGAATTCGCCAGGTATAGGCGGTGAACAGCCGGCTTTGGGTGTTGCCTGCGTCCCAGGAGAGAAGGGCGGCGACTGCGATGCCGACGAAGAAGGCGATTCCGGCAAGGCTCAGCAGCCCCCAGCCTATCCCGCGTCTCCGCTCCGCCCTCGTCAGCATGGGATCAGTTCATGCTCATAGCGGTCAGCCATTCGTCGATCCAGGCCTGCCGGTTCTTGGCCACCTGATCCGACCCCATCAGGAAAGTCTTGGTCGGCTGCACCAGGTTGTTGAATGCGTCGGGGAGCGGCTGGGAGGTCTTGGCGGCCGGCATCATCCAATTGGTGGTCGGGATGACGTCCTGGAAGGCCGGCGAGACCATGAATTTCAGGAACTGTTTCGCGAGATCCTTGTCTCCCGCCCCCTTCAGCATGCCGGCGACCTCGATCTGGATGTAATGGCCTTCGGAGAAGGAGGCGGCCTGGTAGCGCTCCGTCTTCTCCTCGACCATGTGATAGGCTGGCGAGGTCGTGTAGGAAAACACCATCGGCACTTCGCCCTTGGTGAATAGGCCATAGGCCTCCGACCAGCCGGGCGTGACGGTCAGCACACGTTTCCTGAGCTTGCCCCAGGCCTCCGGTGCCTGGTCGCCATAGACCGATTTCACCCAGAGCAGCAGGCCGAGGCCGGGTGTCGACGTGCGCGGGTCCTCGATGGCGATCTTCTGTGCCGGATCGCCGTCCACCAGGTCCTTGAGGCTTCTGGGTGGGTTCTTGATTGCCTGCGTGTCATAGACGACGGCGAAATGGCCGTAGTCGTAGGGGATGAACGTGTCGTCGCTGTAATTGCCGGGGACCTTGGCCGCGGCGGCGTCGAGCCCGTGCGGCTCGAACAGACCGGTCGCCTTGGCCTCGGAGATCAGATTGGTATCGAGGCCGAGCGCGATATCGGCGTCGGTGCCTTTGCCCTCCAGTTTCAGGCGGGTCAGAAGCGCCACGCCATCGGCGACGCCGACGAAATCGAGTTTGCAGGCGCAGGTTTTCTCGAAAGCCTCCTTGACCTTCGGTCCCGGTCCCCAGTCGGAGATGAAGCTCTCGTAGGTGTAGACGGTCAGCGTCTTTTCTTGCGCTTCGGCCGGCGCGGAAAGGGAAAGGGCGGCAGCGGCCGCGAATATGGAAAGAATGGTGCTGCGCATCAGCGTCTCCTCGTTGTGGTGACAAAGGGGAATAGGCGCTGATGAAGAGCCGTCTAATCCCTCCGCCGGTGTTAACCGGATCAGGTTCCGCGGGTTGGCCAAAGGCCTCTCAGCCGCACGAAAACGCGCGGCACCCCGTTAGAGCAGGATCAGATTTAGCGGCGAGGCGAATGGCTGGCAAGAGGCGGTCTGCGACCGGCTCAAAGCGCATTCGGCAGGAGCAACACGGCTCGGTGGTTCATTGCTCAGTGGTTCTGCGGAAACACTTTCAGCTCACGCGGAACGATCGCCATGCCGCCCAGCCGGTTGGCAACGGCGTAGTCGATGGTCTTCTCGACCACCTCGGGCATGACCGGTTTGGTGAGCACGCCGAGCGAGCCTTCGACGCCGGCTTCCACATCGTCCGGATTACCCGTCATGAAGACGACGGTGATGCCATATTGCTCGGCAAGCTCGCGGCCAATCTCCGGACCAGTCCGGCCGTCCGAGAGATTGACATCGACCAAGGCGATATCGGCATAGGCGGCGAGCGCCAGGGCGTGTTTGCGGGCATTGGCAAAACCGGCGACTTTCAGGCCCATGGCTTCGATCGTCTCGGCTACATCGAGCGCGATCAGAAACTCGTCTTCGACAATCATAACTCTTTGATTCATCGCCTCAGTGGCCAGCCGACGACGCGTAACATTTGTCAGCATTGGATGTCCCCATTCGATTGATCGGTTCTTTGCAGGCCGATCCGTCCCCGGGACATTTCGACCACTACTCACACCCAGAACGCCCCGGGACATCATATGTTCCGCTCCGCGACAAATATTTTTTCAACTAACTAATTGTTAAGCTTAACAAATCGCAAATCAGCCTTCGATTTCCTCGCGCAGCATTTCGAGTTCCAGCCATTCTTCTTCCATTTTGCTGATGCTTTGGCGCAGCTTTTCCATCTCCGCGGCCAGCTGGTTGAAAGCGGCGGGATCCTTGGTGAAGAGGTTGGGATCGGCCATTTTCTTCTCGCGGGCGGCGATCTCGGCCTCGGCTTTTGCCATTTCCTTCGGCAGGTTCTCGAGCGCGAATTTCTGCTTGAAGGAAAGCTTGCCTTTGCCCTTGGGGGTGCCGGAAACCGGTGCCGCGGTATCGGTTTTTGCCCTGTCAGCTTTCTCCGTGCGGCGCCTTTCCTCCAGCGCGCCTTTCCGCTGCGCCAGCATATCCGTGTAGCCGCCGGCATATTCGATCCAGCGGCCGTCCGGTGCGTCCGGATTTGCGGGGGCGATGGTCGAGGTCACGGTGCGGTCGAGGAAGTCGCGGTCGTGGCTGACGAGGATGACGGTGCCGGAATAGCCGGCGACGATTTCCTGCAGCAGGTCCAGCGTCTCGATGTCGAGGTCGTTGGTCGGTTCGTCCAATATCAGGAGGTTGGACGGCCGGGCCATGATGCGGGCGAGCATCAGCCGGGCGCGCTCGCCGCCGGAAAGGTTCCTGATCGGTGTCCTGATCTGCTCCGGCTGGAACAGGAAGTCCTTCATGTAGCCTGCGACATGCCGCTGTTCGCCGTTGACCAGCAGCGTCTCGCCGCGTCCATCCGTCAGATAGTGGGACAGCGTGTCCTCGGGGTCCAGGTCCTCGCGCTTCTGGTCGAGCGTGGCGATTTCCAGGTTGGTGCCGAGCTTGACGGTGCCGGTGTCGGGCGTCAGCTGGCCGGTCAGCATCTTCAGAAGCGTCGTCTTGCCGGCACCGTTCGGGCCGACGAGACCGATGCAGTCGCCGCGATGCACGCGGATCGAGAACGGCGCGACGATCGGCCGGTCGTAGCTCTTGGTGATGTTCTCGGCCTCGATGACAAGCTTGCCGGATTCACGGCCTTCGCTGACGCTCGCCTGCACCGTGCCCTGCGGTCCTTTATGGCCGCGGTAATTGCCGCGCATCGTCTGCAGCTCACCGAGGCGGCGCATGTTGCGCTTGCGGCGCGCGGTCACGCCATAACGCAGCCAGTGTTCCTCGCGCTCGATCGCCTTGCCGAGCTTGTGCTGTTCCAGCTCTTCCGCCTCCAGCACTTCGTCGCGCCACGCTTCGAACTCGCCGAAACCGCGGTTCAGGCGTCGCGACGTGCCGCGATCGAGCCAGACCGTGGCATTCGAGACCTTTTCGAGGAAACGACGGTCATGCGAGATCACCACCAGCGCGCTTCTCGTCTTGCGTAATTCGTCTTCCAGCCATTCGATGGTCGGCAGGTCGAGATGGTTGGTCGGCTCGTCCAGCATCAGGATGTCGGGTTCGGGCGCCATGACGCGGGCAAGTGCTGCGCGTCGGGCCTCGCCGCCGGAGAGCGTGTTCGGGTGTTCCTGGCCGGTGAGGCCCAGATGTTCGAGCAGATAGGTGACGCGATAAGGATCGTCGCCCGGGCCGAGGCCCGCTTCGGCATAGGCCTGCACCGTCGAATAATCGGCGAAATCCGGCGCCTGTTCGAGATAACGGATGGTCGAGGAGGGATGGCGGAACACCTCGCCCGACTGGGGCTCGACCATGCCGGCGGCGATCTTCATCAGCGTCGATTTGCCGGAACCGTTGCGGCCGACGAGGCAGATGCGGTCGCCCGGCTCTACCTGCATGCCGGCGCCAGCGAGAAGCGGCGCGCCGCCGAAGCTCAGGAAAATATCGTCAAGTTTCAGAATTGGGGGCGCCAACAGTCAGGCTCCTGTAAAGTCGTGGGGGCGGGCAAGGATCATGGCCTTGCCCTTCCTCAAATGGAATTCCACCGGGCCTTCTGCAACGTTCGAGACGGTGCGCGAGGAGCCGAAGGGGAGTGAGAAGTTGTCGAGCGGATAACGTGCGCCGATGATATCGAGCCCCTCCAGGTCGGAAAAGCCGATGACCGAAAACAGCGAACCCTTCGGCAGGTCCAGTGTCCTTGTGCCCGGCAGCAGCGGCACGGCCTCCTCGTCGCCCGACGTCAGCAGGATGTCGAGGTCGCGTTCGGCCAGGCTCATGGCGTGAAAGAGATGCTGAAGCGCATGGTCGCTGCGCTCGCCGCCGAGCGCGCCAGCAAGGATCAGCCTTGTCGCGCCGCGTTCGACGGCTTCGGCCGTGGCGATCTCGCCGTCCGTCTCGTTCTTGGCCGGCGGAAAGGCCTGCCGCTCGACGTGCGGGAACTGCGCGATCAGCGCGGCGTCGGAGGAATCGAAATCGCCGACCCAGAGTTCAGGCTTCAAGCCGAGTGCCGACGCATGGCGCATGCCGCTATCGGCCGCAATGAAGCGGCTGCCGGCGATCGTCTCCCGCAGGCGATCGGTGACGCGCAAGTTGCCGCCGAGCAGAATGGTGAAGGTCGAATGGGTCATGCGCATTGCCCATAGCGCAAAGCCGGTGGAAAGGGAAAGCTGTTGCACCGCCTCGGGCGAGCTTTTAGTTTGCGGCGCGTTTACCGATCAGGATCACGAGATGCAGTTTCAGGGTACAGCGGACTATATTGCCGACAAGGATCTCATGGTGGCGGTCAACGCCGCGATCCGGCTCGAACGTCCGCTGCTGGTGAAAGGCGAGCCCGGCACCGGCAAGACCGAGCTTGCGCGGCAGGTCGCCGCCGCCCTCGGGCTCGATCTGATCGAGTGGAGCATCAAGTCCACCACCAAGGCGCAGCAGGGGCTCTACGAATACGATGCCGTCTCGCGGCTGCGCGACAGCCAGCTCGGCGACGAACGCGTCCACGACGTGGCCAACTATATCCGCCGCGGCAAGCTGTGGCAGGCCTTTGCCTCCGACAGGAAGCTCGTCTTGTTGATCGACGAGATCGACAAGGCCGATATCGAGTTCCCGAACGACCTGTTGCAGGAACTCGACCGCATGGAATTCCATGTCTACGAGACCGGCGAGATGGTCCGCGCCAAGGTTCGGCCGATCGTCATCATCACCTCCAACAACGAGAAGGAACTGCCGGACGCCTTCCTGCGCCGCTGTTTCTTCCACTATATCCGCTTCCCGGACGTGGATACGCTCGCCCGTATCGTCGAGGTCCATTATCCCGGCATCAAGCAGGCGCTGGTGCGCAACGCGCTCACCCAATTCTACGAGATTCGCGAGATGCCGGGGCTGAAGAAGAAGCCCTCGACCTCCGAAGCGCTCGACTGGATCCGGCTGCTGGTCTCGGACGATGTCGACCCGTCGGACCTGCGCGGCGACGTCAAGAACGCGCTGCCGAAGTTGCATGGCGCTCTCCTCAAGAACGAGCAGGACGTGCATCTCTTCGAGCGGATGGCCTTCCTGGCGCGGCGGGAGCGGTAAGCGGAAGATTATGCTCCCATTGACGCCGGTCGTAGCAAGGCGTATTTGAACTCCCGAATTCGTGGTGATTTGGCCGGCCGGCTTGCAGCCACGTTAAAAAAGTCGCTAAAGGGCCGCGAGAAGATGTCTTCCCACGGACCGGTCGCGATTTATTTTGCCGCCGGTTTTATTTTTGTTGGGTTGAGACATGCCGATCAAAATTCCCGATACGCTGCCCGCATTCACTACGCTCGTTTCCGAAGGCGTGCGGGTGCTGACCGAAACCATGGCTGTACGGCAGGACATTCGTCCGCTTCAGATCGGGCTCCTCAATCTCATGCCGAACAAGATCAAGACCGAGCTGCAGATGGCGCGCCTCGTCGGCGCCTCGCCGCTGCAGGTCGAGTTCTCGCTGATCCGCGTCGGTGGCCACAAGGCCAAGAACACGTCGGAAGATCACCTCCTGTCCTTCTACGAGACCTGGGAAGAGGTGAAGCACCGCAAGTTCGACGGTTTCATCATCACCGGAGCGCCGATCGAGACGCTTCCTTTCGAAGACGTCACCTATTGGGGCGAGATGAGACAGATCCTCGACTGGACGGCGACCAACGTGCATTCGACCATGAACGTCTGCTGGGGGGCGATGGCGGCGATCTATCATTTCCACGGCGTGCCGAAATACGAGCTCAAGGAAAAAGCGTTCGGCGTCTATCGCCACCGCAACCTCGTGCCGTCTTCGATCTATCTCAACGGTTTTTCGGACGATTTCCAGGTTCCGGTGTCGCGTTGGACGGAAGTCCGCCGCGCCGACATCGAAAAGAACCCGGACCTCGAAATCCTGATGGAATCCGAGGAAATGGGCATCTGCCTGGTGCATGAGAAAGCCGGCAAGCGGCTCTATATGTTCAATCACGTGGAATACGACTCTACCTCGCTGGCCGACGAATATTTCCGGGACGTCAACGCCGGCGTACCGATCAAGATGCCGCATAACTACTTCCCGCATAACGACGATACGCTGACGCCCTTGAACCGTTGGCGCAGCCATGCACATCTTCTGTTCGGCAACTGGATCAACGAGATCTACCAGACGACCCCTTACGACCTGGAGAAGATCGGTACCGAATAGGTTTCGACGCGATGTTCATTCCCTTCTTCCTTCACCTCAAGGAAGCGAAGATTCCGGTGACACTCCGGGAATTCCTCGACCTTCTCGAAGGCATGGAGGAAGGGATCGCGGATTTCGACGTGGAAGCCTTCTACTTTCTCGCCCGCACGGCGCTGGTGAAGGACGAGCGGCATATCGACAAGTTCGACCGGGTCTTTTCGTCCTATTTCCGCGGGCTCGAGGCGGTCTCCGGGGAGCCTGGCCTGGACGTTGCCAGCATCCCCGAAGAATGGCTGCGCAGGCTCACCGAGAAACATCTCACCGACGATGAGAAGAAGCTCGTCGAGGCGCTCGGCGGTTTCGAGAAGCTGATGGAGACCCTGCGCCAGCGGCTGGAGGAGCAGAAGGGCCGGCATCAGGGCGGCTCGAAATGGATCGGCACCGGCGGCACGTCACCTTTCGGCGCTTATGGCTATAATCCGGAAGGTGTGCGGATCGGCCAGGATCAGTCCCGCCATCGCCGGGCGGTAAAAGTGTGGGACAAGCGGGAGTTTGCCGATTTCGACGACAAGGTGGAACTCGGCACCCGCAACATCAAGGTGGCGCTGAAGCGGCTGCGCCGCTGGGTGCGGGAGGGGGCGGTCGAGGAACTCGACCTGGCCGGCACGATCCGTTCCACCGCCGAACACGGTTATCTCGACGTCCAGACCCGGCCGGAACGGCGCAATGCGGTGAAGCTGCTGATGTTCTTCGATGTCGGCGGCTCGATGGACGACCATATCCGGGTGGTCGAGGAGTTGTTCTCGGCAGCCCGCGTCGAGTTCAAGCATATGGAGCATTTCTACTTCCATAACTGCCTTTACGAAGGTGTGTGGAAGGAGAACGGCCGCCGGTCGGAGCGGACGCCGACGCTCGACCTGATCCGCAGCTATGGCGCCGACTACAAGGTGATCTTCGTCGGGGACGCCTCGATGAGCCCCTATGAGATCACCCATGCGGGCGGTTCCGTGGAGCACTGGAACCAGGAGCCGGGCGAGGCTTGGATAAGGCGCGTCACCGAGCATTTCCATCGCTGCGTCTGGTTCAACCCGGTGCCGCAGGACCATTGGAGCCATACGACCTCGATCGGCTTCATGCGGCAGCTGATGACCGAGCGCATGTTCCCGCTGACGCTCGGCGGATTGGAACAGGCGATGCGTGCGCTCACGCGATAGAGCCTTTTTTCTTCTCCACGGCGTTGCGGGTCGCCGCCAAATCGCGCAGGTTGCCGCAAACATATCGGTGGAGGAGCAATCTCATGGCGGACCAGAATTTCGAAGTTTTCGGCACCACGGAAAAGGGCGAAACCGTCTATCGTGTCAGGATCTCCGGCGGCGGGCTCACAGCTAACGTCATCACCTGGGGCGCGGTGATCCAGGACCTCAGGCTGGAAGGCCACCAGCCGCCGCTCGTGCTCGGTTTCGAACGGTTTGAGGATTACCTGAACCATTCCCCTTATTTCGGCGCGACGCCCGGCCGTTCGTCCAACCGTATCGGCGGTGGCCGCTTTACGCTGGACGGAAAGCAATATCAGCTGGAACTGAACGAGCGGGGCGTGACCCATCTCCATGGCGGCTCGGATGGCATCGGCCGCAGCAACTGGACGATCGTCGAGCATACAGCGGATAGGGTCGTGCTGCGGATCACCGATCCCGACGGCCGTGCCGGTTATCCGGGAAACTGCACGGTCACGGCGACTTACCAACTCAAGAGCGACGGCGTTCTTTCCGTCGTCTACCAATCCACCACCGATCAGCCGACGCTCGCCAATATCTGCCAGCATACCTATTTCAATCTCGACGGCCACGAGGATGCGCTCGATCACGACATCATGATCGCCGCCGACCATGTGCTGGTCTTTGATGACAAGCAGGTGCCGACCGGCGAACTGATGGCGGTCGCGGGCACGCCTTTCGACCTGCGCGACATGGGGCCGATGAAGCGGTTCGACGGCGATGCCCAGGTCCTGTTCGATCACAACTTCTGCCTGTCGCCGGAGCGTACCCTCAAGCGTTCCGTGGCCTTGGCACGCAGCATCCATTCCGGCGTGTCGATGGAAGTTCGCACCACCGAGCCGGGCGTGCAGCTCTATGCCGCTTTCAAGCTGTCGCAGATCCCTACAGAAGGCCTCGATGGACGTCGCTATGGCCCATTCGCCGGGTTCTGCCTCGAAACCCAGGTCTGGCCGGACGCCATCAACCACGCCAACTTCCCGAATGCGGTGCTGCGGCCGGGCGAGGTGTTGCTGCAGGAAACCGACTATGTCTTTTCAAAGCAATGATCGCAGCGGGCGTCGCCCGGATAGGGATTATCTGTGCCCGAATTGACGACGCTGCCGGCCCCGAAAGCCGGCGGCGTTTGCCGTTTTCCGGCTATGTCGGCTGGATCATGCGGCGCAGTTCGCCTTCCAGCAGCGCCATATTTACAGGCTTCCGGATGGTCGTCCGGTTTCTGAAACCGTGGTGATCGTCGAGCTGCTCATATCCGGTGCAGAACAGGAAGGGCACGCCGTGGGTCTGCAGCCATTCCGCAAACGGATAGACGGGCTTTCCCCCGAGATTGACATCGAGGACGGCGACGTCGGGAAGCTGCGAGCTGTCGACCAGGCGCATGGCTTCATCGGCAGTTGCCGCCGGTCCGACAATTTCCCAGCCGCGCGATTCAAGTTCGCTGCAGAGCTCCATGGCGATGAGGGTCTCGTCCTCGACGACAAGTATCCGCCCCGCCGAGCCGGGTTCCGATGACCTCGGCGCGACCTCCTCGCCGAGGACCGAGCCGGCCGAAATGTCGGGCCGATAGACGGATCGGGGCAGCGTCGCGATCAGGCGCATACCGGCTGGCGGCCAGCTGATGTCGAGTTCGCCCGCCAATTGACGGGTGGCGACTTCCGTCACCAAGGTGGAGCCGAAACCCCTGGATTCCGGCTTCTGCACCGCTGGCCCGCCGGTCTCGGTCCAGCGGAGCTCCAGTTCCAGGGAGGGCAGGATGCGCCAGGAGACATCGACGCGCCCTTCCGTGACCGACAATGCCCCGTATTTGACGGCGTTGGTGGCAAGCTCGTGGATGAGGAGGCTGACCGGCTGCACGGTATTGGGGGTGAGAGTGACGGCGGGCCCGCCGATCATCAGCTGATTGACGTTCTGATAGGCCCGGGTTTCCTCGGTGAGGACCGCAGCGAGGTCTCCGCCCTGCCACCGGTTCTGGGCGAGCAGCGAATGGGCGCGGCTCAGTGCCGAAACGCGGCCTCGAACTGCGACGATGAAAGCCTCCTTGGTTTCGGCACGGGTGAGGGAGACCAGCGCCTGCACCACCGCCAGGGCGTTCTTGGCCCGGTGATCGACCTCGCGGGCCAATAGCTGGCGGGAATCCTCGTTGGCCTTGCGCTCGGTGATGTCGCGCAAGATGACCGTTGCCAGCTTTCCGTCGCCGATCTGTACCTGCGAGATCGATGCCTCGACGGGGAATTCCTCGCCATTGGCGCGCAGGCCGCTGATCGCCCCCAATGCACCCATCCGGCGGTTTGTAACGCCGGTCTCCTTGAAGAGGCGGATATGTTCGGCATGCCCATGCCGAAACCGCTCGGGGATGAAGCGTTCGATCGGCGAGCCGATCGCATCCTCGCTTGCGATGCCGAACATGCGCTCGGCGGCCGGGTTGAACAGCACGATCCGCTGGCCTTCATCGACGGTGATCAGCGCATCCATCGCCGATTCCACGATCCCCTCCATGCGTCGCCGGCTTTCCAGCAGGGCATCCTCGGCGGCCTTTCGCTCGGTGATGTCGCGCAGGATGACGGTGGCCAGGCGCTCGCCGCCGATCTCGACCTGCGAGATCGACGCCTCGATCGGAAATTCCTCGCCGTCGGCGCGCAAGCCGCTGATGGCACCGAGCGATCCCATCTGCCGGGTGGTCACGCCGGTTTCGGTGAAACGATGAATATGCGCCGCGTGGGTCGGGCGATGGCGTTCCGGCATGAAACGGGAGATGTGCTGGCCGAGCGCCTCGTTGGCCGCCAGCCCGAACATGCGCTCGGCGGCAGGATTGAACAGGATCACCCGTTGCTCGTCGTCAATGGTGATGATCCCGTCCATCGCAGAGGCGACGATGCCCTCGAGGCGTCGCATGGTCTCGACGGCGGTTTTTTCACTCAGCTTTGGGTGGTGCGGGCGAGATTCCACGACGGCACATCTCCGGTTCAACCCCCGAATCATTGGCGTGAATTGCCCGGGTGGTTGCAACCAGTATGGCATCTCCCGCATTTGGTGAATATGCGGAAGTTATCAGATTCATGGGGAAAGGTGGCGGAGTGGAAGCCCGCTTTGGATGGGTATCAAGGGCGATGCCGTCGACCTAGGGCGTGAGCCAGGTCGGCTGCGTAAGATCTTGAAAGGGAGATTTGGAGCGGGCGAAGGGATTCGAACCCTCGACCCCAACCTTGGCAAGGTTGTGCTCTACCACTGAGCTACACCCGCTCATCAATCCATCGGTCCGTGGTAGTGAAGCTTGACCGTGGCGTCGTGGCTCGTTGCCGGCGACGGGCGCTATATGGCCCAGTCCTTTTTCAAATGCAACAGGGAAATGACGATTGGCGCCAAGAAAAATTGCGATCCCGCCAAAGCCCCTGCAAACCACCGGTTCCGGCCGGAACCGGTGGCTACTTCATTCTCAGGAGGCCGGACAGGCCGCTCCGGACTTCACCCAGGCGCTGATGAGCTCGCCGAATTCGGCCTGTGTGCCCGGCACCGGTTCGCGTCCGGCACCCGGGTTCCAGCCCCAGCCGACCAGTTCGTCATGCGCCATGTGCTCGACGATCTCATCCATGGTCTTGCCGCCGTTGCGGGCCGGGTCCTTGATCTGCTGGCAGATCTGGCCGAGCGATTTGCCGACCCAGGCCATTTCGATCGGCGCGAGATGCCAGGCGGGATTGCCCGGAATGCTCTTGATCGTGTCGGCCTGGCCGACAACGGGCGTGTTTTCCGCGCTGTGGCAGGTGGTGCACTGCATGCCGGGCAGGCCCATGCCGCCGTCGCCGCGGACGACCGGCGGCTGGTGCGGGTGCATGTTGGCGCCCTGCAGCGGCCGTTCGGTCGCCGGATGACAGTTGACGCAGCGCGGGTGCTGGATGACCTTGCCGGCCTCCTGGAAGAGCGCCACGGAGCGTTCCCGCTGGTTGGCGATCGACTGGAAGGACGCGGCGGGCTTCAGCGTCTTGGCGTCTGCCTTGGCATCCTGGGCGACCGAGGTGGGCGACAGCAGCGTGCCGGCACCCACGAAAAGACAGAGGGTAGCGACGCCGGTGATAGCGAGTTTCCAATTCATCGGGGTTTTATCCTCAGGACGAAACGATGTTGACGATAGGCAGCTGCCGGACCGGCGCTCCGGTCAGGCGACGCCAAGCATTGGCAACCGCCGGACCGACAGGCGGCACGCCAGGTTCGCCGACGCCGCTCGGTTTTTCACTCGACTTGATGATCTCGACGGCCACGTCCGGCATCTCGTTGATGCGGATGGAGCGGTAGTCGTGGAAGTTCGACTGCATGATCTTGCCGTCCTTGGCCAGGGTCACCGCGTCGAAGAGAACCGCGCCAAGGCCGTAGCCGATGCCGCCTTCCATCTGCGCCTTGATGACGTTCGGATTGACGGCGACGCCGCAATCGACCGCACACCAGACCTTGTGGACACGCGGTGCGCCCTCCGGCCCGATCGAGACTTCGACGATTTGGCCGACGAAGGTGCCGAAGCTTTCGACCACCGCAACGCCGCGGGCGCGGCCTTCCGGAGCCGGCGAACCCCAGTTGGCCATTTCAGCAGCCTTCCTCAGCACGCCTGCATGACGCGGCTTTTCGCCAAGCAGCGCAAGCCGTCCCTCGACCGGATCCTTGCCGATCTTCTGGAACAGCTCGTCGACGAAGGTCTCCACTGCAAAGCCGGTATGGGTGTGGCCGACCGATCGCCACCATAGCGGCGGGATGGAGAGCTGGACGTTATGGGCGCTGACCTTCAGGTTCGGGATCGCGTAGGGCAGGTTCGAAGCACCTTCGACGGAGCTTTCATCGAGATCCGCCTTGCCCATGATCGACTGGCCGACGATTACCTGTTCCCAGGCCGTGATCTGGCCCTGCGCATTGATGGCGCCTCGCATCCTGTGGGCATACATCGGGCGGTAGAAGCCGCCGCGAATGTCGTCCTCGCGGGTCCACATGTGCTTCAAGGGACGGCTACGATCGGTTGCGGCATAGACGGCTGCCGCTTCCTGTATGTAGGGCGAGCCGAACTGCGCCTTGCGGCCGAAGCTGCCGCCAGCGAGTTGGGTGTTCACCCTGACCTTCGCCTCGTCGAGCCCGAGGACCTTGGCGGCGACCGACTGGTCCATGCCCGGGAACTGGGCGCCGTTATAGATATCGACCGATCCGTCCTGCGCCTTGATGAAGACTGCGTCGAGCGGCTCCATCGGCGCATGCGCCAGGAAGGGGAAGACGATCTCGGCTTCCACCGTCTGCAGGCCGGGGGCCTTGAAGGCGTCGTCGACATTGCCGTTGTTGGTCGCTTCCAGCCCTTTCTCGCCGAAGAGCTTCCGGTAATCGGCGGAAAGTTCCTCCGAGGAGCGGGTCTCGGCCTTGGAGAGGTCCCATTCGATGCTCAGCGCATCGCGGCCCTTGAGCGCCGCGAACGTGTTGTCCGCATAAACGGCGATGCCCGACGGCACCTGCTTCACGTCGACCACACCCTGCACCTTGCGGGCTTCGGCATCGTCGAAGCTCTTCACCGTCGCACCGAAATGCTCCGGGTGGGCGACGACGGCGATCAGCAGGTTGTCAGGCGTGATGTCGAGCGTGAAAACCGCCGTGCCGTTGGTCTTGCCGTGGGTGTCGAGCTTCGGCAGGTCAGTGCCGATCAGCACGAAATCCTTGGGGTCCTTGAGTTTCGGCTCGGCAGGCGGCGTCTGGCGGGCCGCCTTTTCGGCAAATGCGCCGAAACCGCTCTCCTTGTTGGAGGCGGCATGCTTGATGCGGCCTTTCTGGACGGTGATCTCGGAGGCCGGCACCTTCCAGTCTTCGGCGGCGGCGGCGACCAGCATCGCCCGCGCGGTGGCGCCTGCCTTGCGCATCTGTTCGTAGGAATTGGCAATCGCGCTCGAACCGCCGGTTCCCTGCAGGCCGAAACTCAGGTTGGCATAGACCTTGTTGTCGGTCGGCGAATGGACGGCGCGCATCTGGCTCCAGTCGGCATCGAGTTCTTCCGCCACCAGCGTGGCAAGGCCGGTGAACGGACCCTGGCCGAATTCGATGTGCTTGGAAAGCACGGTCACGGTGTCGTCGGTGCCGATCTTGACGAAGGCATTCATCGGCGCAAGCGCCGGATCGCCGCCGGCGTGCACGCCGGTTTGGGCAGCGGAGAGCATCTTTGGCGCGATCGCGACACCGATGACGAGGCCTGAGCCGGCGAGGAAGGCGCGGCGTGTGGTGTTGATGTCCTGGATGGTCATTGCTCAGCCCTCCATCGAGTTGGCGGCGTTGTGGATCGCCGCGCGGATGCGATGGTAGGTGGCGCATCGACAGATATTGCCGGTCATCGCGCCGTCGATATCGTCATCCGTCGGCTTCGGCACCATCTGCAGCAGGGCGACCGCCGACATGACCTGCCCAGACTGGCAGTAACCGCATTGGGGCACGTCAAGGCCCGCCCAGGCAGTCTTCACCGCATCGGCTTCCTTGCCGGAAACGCCTTCGATGGTGACCACGTCCGAACCTTCGATCGTCGCGATCGGGGTCACGCAGGAGCGGCGCGGCATGCCGTCCAGATGCACCGTACAGGCGCCGCACTGGGCGACGCCGCAGCCGTATTTGGTGCCGGTGAGTTTTTCGAAATCGCGGATGACCCAGAGAAGTGGGGTGTCGGGGTCGCCGTCGAACGTTCTTTCCTGTCCGTTGAGCGTGAAGGTGACCATGAGGCAGACCTTTCAGTTGGGAAGCCGGGCGCTGCGCCGGCACTGGAGATTGAGCGGCTAATATCGGCCGGGGCCGGTATCGAGGGGCGCGAAACACTGCGCGAAATAAACCTGAGTCAACTGGAGTAGTTATTATTTATCAATTGGCTGCCGGCCGCCGATCGAATGCCGCAGGCCGGTTCTCCACGCCTGATTAGATGGTCGGCCGTCAGACCAGGTCAAGCGCCTCACGAGATCGTGTGCACCTGTCTTGGCCGGCCCGACCATTCCGGTTATAGTCCGCCCGCCCGCCAACAGAGCCAATTCCATCAGCATGACAGAGACAAAGCCGAAAACCGCCGAGGATCTTTTCCGCTTCCTCGACAGCCTGGATATTCCCCATTCGACCAAGACGCACCCGCCGGTTTTCACCGTGGCGGAATCCGAAAGCCTGCGCGACGAAATTCCCGGAGGCCATACGAAGAACCTGTTCGTGAAGGACAAGAAGGACCAGTATTTCGTCCTGACGGTCGAGGAGCGCGCGACGGTCGACCTGAAGACCGTGCACAAGATGATCGGAGCGTCGAGCCGCGTCTCGTTCGGCCGGCCCGAAATGCTTCTGGAATATCTCGGCGTGGTTCCCGGTTCGGTGACGGTGTTCGGCGCGTTCAACGATACGGGCCGAAATGTTACCTTCGTGCTCGACGAAGACCTGCTGAAGCACGACGTCATCAACGGCCACCCGCTGTCGAACGACGCCACGACCTCCATCGCCAGCAGCGATCTCATCCGCTTTCTGGAGGCGACCGGCCATCAGCCGCTTGTCTTGAAAGTGACGGACTGACATACGATCTTTGCAGCCTATATGGCAAAGATGCGAAAGCGTTCCCGGGAGAACATTCATGAGCGGCAGCAATAACCCCTATGGCGGTTCCTACGGCGGGCAGATGACTGCTTCGGCAAGCTTTGGGGCGGCGCCGGCCGCATCCGGTCCTGCCGGGGTCTACGTATCCGACACCAGCACCGCCGGCTTCACCAAGGACGTGCTCGAAGAATCGCGCCGCCAGCCGGTTCTCGTCGATTTCTGGGCGCCCTGGTGCGGTCCCTGCAAGCAGCTGACGCCGGTGCTCGAAAAGGTCGTCAACGAAGGCCAGGGCCGGGTCAAGCTCGTCAAGATGAATATCGACGATCACCCGTCGATCCCGGGCCAGCTCGGCATCCAGTCGATCCCGGCGGTCATCGCCTTCGTCGACGGCCGTCCGGTCGACGGTTTCATGGGCGCGGTGCCGGAAAGCCAGGTTCGCCAGTTCATCGACAAGCTCGCAGGACCTCCGGGCGCCGACCAGGCTGCCGAGATCGAAGCGGCTCTCGCCGAGGCAGAGACCCTGCTTGTCGGCGGTGAAATCCAGGAAGCCGCCCAGCTTTACGGCGCCGTCCTGCAGGCAGATCCGGAAAATGCCAAGGCCGCCGCGGGGATGATGCAGTGCCTGATCGCAATGGGCGAGACGGCGCGTGCCAGCCAGATGCTGGCCTCCCTCCCGGAAGAGCTTGCCAAGGAACCGGTGATCCAGGCGGTCGCCAAGAAACTCGAGCAGATCGAGGAAGCCCGCAAGCTCGGCGATCCGGTGGCTCTCGAGCGCCAGCTCGATGCCAACCCGGACGACCACGATGCCCGCCTGAAGCTCGCCAAGATCCTCAACGTCCAGGGCGAACGGGACAAGGCTGCCGAGCATCTGCTGACGATCATGCGCAAGGACCGCACGTTCGACGACGACGGCGCCCGCCGCCAGCTCCTGGCATTCTTTGATGTCTGGGGACCGAAGGATCCGGCGACGATCGCCGCCCGCCGCCGCCTGTCCTCAATCCTGTTTTCGTAGACGGGGACCTGTTTTCGTAAACACGGGTCCGTGTTCGCAGCCAAGGCCAATCCTCAAGGATTGGCCTTGCGTTCTCCGGTGGGTGCCCCACATTATTCCGAGCGGCGAATCTTTGGTCTGAGCCAGTGGTCGTCTGGGAGGTGTCGGACCCATGCATGTGGGAAATGCGAGATATCTGAAGCGGGAGGATCTGCCGGAGACGGTTCCTGTCTTTCCTCTTACCGGCGCGTTGCTTCTGCCGGGCGGACAGCTGCCGCTCAACATCTTCGAGCCACGGTATCTCGCCATGTTCGACGCGGCGCTTGCAGGTAACCGGCTGATCGGTATCGTACAGCCGTCGTTGCTTGAATCCGGCGAGGCCGTCGAAGGCCCGCGGGCTCCGCTCTCGACGGTCGGCTGCATCGGCCGCATCACATCGTTTGCCGAAACCGGTGACGGCCGATACATCACCTCGATCAGCGGCATCTGCCGGTTCCGGCTCATCGAGGAGGTGGGCCACGGCCATCCCTATCGCACCTTCAAGATCGCGCCGATGATGACGGACCTCTCCACCGAGGACGACGAGGGTACGGTCGACCGTGCCGAATTGCTGCGCGTCTTCCGCGCCTATCTCGACGCCAACAAGCTGGAAGCGGATTGGGAAAGCGTCGAGCGCGCCGGCAACCGCACGCTCGTCAACTCCCTGTCGATGATGTCGCCCTTCGGACCTGCCGAGAAACAGGCTCTCCTCGAAGCGCCGGACCTGCGTACACGCGCCGAAACGCTGATCGCCATCACGGAAATCCTGCTGGCGCGCGATTTCGGCGATTCCGACACCATCCTCCAGTAAGGCCCAAGCGCATGGACGAGAAACTCAGCAAGGTCGATCCGAAACTGCTCGACCTGCTCGTCTGCCCGCTCTCCAAGAGCCGGCTATCCCTCAATCGGGAAACCAACGAGCTCATCTCCCAGAAGGCGCAGCTTGCCTACCCGATCCGCGACGGGATTCCGATCATGCTGATTTCCGAGGCCCGCAAGATCGAAGACTGAGAGGTTGCCGGACGGGTGGCTAGATCGCCTCGCCCGCGAGCAGTTTGGGGCCTTCTTCGCCGCTCTTTCCGGCCGCCTGGTCGATGAAGAAGGTCTTCAGCTTCGGGAGTTTTTCGACGATGCCTAACCCGAAGTCGCGGGCGATGCGGATCGGGGTGATGTCGTTGGAGAACAGCCGGTTCAGCACGTCGGTCGTCACGCCCATGCGGAACGTATCGAACCGTCGCCAGGACTGATAGCGCTCCAGCACGTTGAGCGCGCCGATGTCGAGGCCGAGCCGGTCGGCTTCGACCACCGTCTCGGCAAGTGCCGCGACGTCCTTGAAGCCGAGATTGAGGCCCTGGCCGGAAATCGGGTGGATGCCGTGCGCCGCATCGCCGGCAAGGGCGACGCGCGGGGCCACGAAGGCGCGGGCGAGCGTCAGGCCGAGCGGGAAGGCGCGTTTGTCGCCGACCACCGTCAGCTCGCCGAGCTTATGGCCGAAACGGCGCTGCAGCTCTTCCTCGAACACCAGATCGTCGGCGGCGACCAGCCGGTTGGCCTCCGCCGTCCGTTCGGTCCACACCAGCGAGGAACGGTTGTTGGTGAGCGGCAGGATGGCAAACGGGCCGGACGGCAGGAAATGTTCTTCCGCCACGCCTTCATGCGGCCGCTCGTGGGCAACCGTCGCGACGATGCCCGATTGGCCGTAATCCCAGGTGACGGTCTTGATGCCGGCCATGTCGCGCAGTTTGGAGCGCACGCCGTCGCAGGCGACCAGAAGGCGGGTCTCGACGGCCGAGCCGTCGGAGAGCGACACGGTGCAACGGGTGCTGCCGGACTGGAAGCCGGTGGCGGAAAGTCCGTGGCGGATGGCAATCCCGAGGCGTTCGGCGGCGCCGCGCAGCGCCCGCACCATGGCGACGTTCGGCACCATGTGGGCGAACGGCCTGCCTTCCTCGATTTCGCCGTCGAAGGTGAGGAAGACCGGCCGCACCGGATCGGACGTGCGGCTGTCGGTGACGACCATCCGGTTGATCGCCTGGGCGTCCACGGCAATCTCGTTCCAGACGCCGATGACGTCGAGCATGCGGGTTGCGGCGGCGATGATGGCGGAGGCCCGCTCGTCCTTTTCCCAGACGCCGGCAGGAGCCGCTTCGATCACCTCGACCTGCAGATGCGGCGCCGCCTGCTTGACCGCGACAGCGGCGGCGAGACCCACATAACCGCCTCCAACAACCAGCATGTCCAGCATTTGCCTAAACTCCCGTGAGACTTGAGAATATCATGTGGTGGATATAGATCATCCGACAGCCGCTTCCTATCGCCGGAGTTCGTCATAATGTCGCGCCAGACCGAATCCCCCTCTGCGATGGAACAGCTCATCGCGACGCTCGACCTCGAAAAGCTCGAGGAGAACATCTATCGCGGCACCAGTCCCGACGTTGGCTGGCAGCGAGTATTCGGCGGCCAGGTGATCGCCCAGGCCCTGATGGCCGCCCAGCGGACCGTCGAGGCCGACCGTTTCGTGCATTCGCTGCATGCCTATTTCATGCGCCCCGGCGATCCTTCCGTTCCGATCCTCTATCAGGTGGAGCGTATCCGCGACGGGTCAAGCTTCACCACCCGCCGGGCGGTGGCAGTGCAGCACGGCAAGGCGATCTTTGCCATGTCGGCCTCCTTCCAGGTGGAGGAGGGCGGTTATGATCACCAGATCGACATGCCTTCGGTGACCCAGCCGGAGGATCTGATGGGGGAGAAGGAGTTCAAGGAGCTCTTCCTCAAGAAGGCGCCGGAGAACGTGCGTCGCTACTGGAGCCGGGAGCGGCCGATCGAAGTGCGCCCGACCTCGCTCGTGCATTATCTGACCAGGGACAAGCTCGAACCACGGCAGGACATCTGGGTCCGGACTGTCGGCGAGGTGCCATCCGACCGCCTCTATCAGGCAGCTGTGCTCGCCTATCTCTCCGACATGACGCTGCTCGACGCGTCGCTTTATCCGCACGGCACGTCGATCTTCGATCCGACGCTTCAGGCGGCGAGCCTCGACCACGCAATGTGGTTTCACAGGCCCGCCACATTCGACGACTGGCTCCTCTACACGCAGGACAGCCCAAGCGCCTCCGGCGCCCGCGGAATGACCCGCGGCAGCATTTACACCCGTTCTGGCACACTGATCGCCTCGGTCGCCCAGGAAGGACTGATTCGGAAAAAGGCAAATGATTAATAGTTGTGCAATTTTTCAATTTTGCACAAATTTTGGACGTATTTGCGCCATCCAAATGCCCGTTTTTTGAGACCTGCGTTGTAAGCCTTTACATTTCAATAACTTATAGGCGTCATCGAAACTGGCACGCCCCTTGAATGTACCTCGTCAGTCGTTGTCATGATCTTGACGTCGATGAGGAGAGTCGGCCTTGGCCGAGGACAAACAAAGGATGGGAAAGCCAGATGAAAATCGTGATGGCCATTATCAAGCCGTTCAAGCTGGATGAGGTGCGCGAAGCCCTCACGGCTGTCGGTATCCAGGGCCTGACCGTGACCGAAGTCAAAGGTTACGGGCGCCAAAAGGGACATACCGAAATCTATCGCGGTACCGAATATGCCGTAAGTTTTCTGCCAAAGCTGAAGATCGAAATCGCAGTCCCCTCCGACCTCGTCGAAAAGGCCGTGGAAGCGATCGCTTCAGCCGCCAAGACAGGCCAGATCGGCGACGGCAAGATCTTCGTCTATTCGATCGAGCAGGCCGTGCGCATCCGTACCGGCGAAACCAACACAGAAGCGCTTTAAGCACGGCTTGACAGGGGAGTTTTTTAGCTATGCAATTTAATAGGATTTCCACTCTGGGGCGCCTGAGTGCCGCTGCCGCGGCGCTTCTCGCGCCCGCCGTCGCCTTTGCGCAGACGGCTGCCGCACCGGCCGCTGAAGCCGCAGCTCCGGCCATGACGGTCGACAAGGGCGATACGACCTGGATGCTGATTTCTTCCATCCTTGTCCTGCTGATGATCGTGCCTGGTCTGGCACTGTTCTACGGCGGTCTCGTTCGCGCCAAGAACATGCTCTCTGTTCTGATGCAGGTCATGATGATCGCTGCCGTGGCGATGATTGTCTGGGTCACCTACGGTTATTCGCTCGCCTTCACTGACGGCGGCTCGATCAACAGCTTCATCGGCGGCTTCTCCAAGATGTTCCTTGCAGGCGTCGACACGACGACGATGTCGGAAAGCTTCACCAAGGGTGCGGCCATTCCGGAACTCGCCTTCGTTTGCTTCCAGATGACCTTCGCAGCTATCACTCCTGCGCTGATCATCGGTGCGTTTGCCGAACGTATCAAGTTCTCGGCGGTCATCCTCTTCACCATCCTGTGGCTCACCTTCGTCTACTTCCCGATGGCCCATATGGTCTGGTTCTGGGGCGGCCCGAGCGCCTATTCCGGCCCGACCGGCCTGATCTTCGGCTTCGGCGCGATCGACTTCGCAGGCGGCACCGTCGTCCACATCAACGCTGGTATCGCAGGTCTCGTCGGCGCCATCATGGTCGGCAAGCGCACCGGCTTCGGCAAGGATATGATGGCTCCGCACTCGATGACGCTGACCATGGTCGGCGCAGCACTTCTGTGGGTTGGTTGGTTCGGCTTCAATGCCGGTTCGAACCTCGAAGCCAATGCCTACGCAGCCCTTGCAATGATGAACACCTTCGTTGCGACCGCTGCCGCTATCGTTGCCTGGGCCCTCGTTGAAACCTTCGCTCGCGGCAAGGCTTCCATGCTGGGTGCTGCTTCGGGTGCTGTTGCCGGTCTCGTCGTGGTCACACCGGCTGCCGGCTTCGTCGGCCCGATGGGCGCTATCATCATGGGCCTGATCGTCTCGCCGGTCTGCTACTTCTTCGTCTCGACCGTCAAGAACAAGTTCGGTTACGACGATACGGCTGACGTCTTCGGCGTACACGGCATCGGCGGCATCATCGGTGCGATCCTCACCGGCGTGTTCGTCAACCCGGCTCTTGGTGGCGCAGGCATCGTCGACTATTCGACGGCTGACTTCGCTGCCAGCTATGCCGGCACGGCAACCCAGGTCTGGGCTCAGTTCAAGGGCGTGATCGTCACTGTCCTGTGGTCCGGCATCGGTTCGGCAATCCTCTACAAGATCGTCGATCTGATCGTTGGCCTGCGCGTCACCGTCGAAGCCGAACGCGAAGGTCTCGACCTTTCGACCCACGGCGAAGCCGCTTATCACTCCTGATCAACGATTCACGGCGGCGGGCAACCGCCGCCGTGGCACATTGCGCCGCAGCTTCCGCGCAAGCTGCATTGGCCCGGGTTTCGACCCGGGCTTTTTTATTCATGTTTTCAGCCTTCGCCGAGCCCGTTTTGGTTAAAGGGACATTAACCACCGTCGCGCTATTCTCCGCTGGAATTGCGTGAATCAGGTCTCAGGCTGCCGATTCGCGCTTGGAGTTGCGTTCAAGGACGGCGGGCAGAAACGATGGGCAGAAGCAGTTCAGCGGCTATGGCAAACCGGTCCACCCGCCTGGTGCTCACCGCCTTCGTGTGGCGCCAGGCGCTGGCACTCGCCGGTTTCGGCATTTTCCTCGCATTGGCGCTGGCGGTTGCTGCATTGGCGACCTGGAACGTCGCCGACCCGAGCTTCTCCTACGCGACCGACAATGCACCGACCAATATTCTCGGCTTTCCGGGTGCGGCCTTCGCCGACCTGATGATGCAGTTCCTCGGGCTTGCAAGCCTCGTCGCCCTGCTGCCGGTGCTCGCCTTCGCCCTGGCTTTGATCGCCGGGCGCAAATACGACCGCGTTCCGGCGCGCCTTGCGGCCTGGGGCGGCGGCACGCTGCTCGCCTCCGCAACATTGGGTTGTTTCCCCGCGCCGCTCACCTGGCCGATCCCGAACGGCACCGGCGGCGTCATCGGCGACATGATCCTGCGCTTCCCCGCGTTGTTCGTCGGCGCCTATCCGACGGGTACCGTGGCGATGGTGCTCGGCTGCCTGTTCGTCATTCCCTGCGCCTGGCTGATGCTGTTTGCCTCCGGCCTTGTCGGCGAAGCCTTCGAGGAGGATGCCGAGGACGACGACCAGCCGGTTGCGGCCGCCAAGACCCGTTCCAAGCGTGAAGAGGTCGAGGAAGAGGACGACGAGGACCGGTTTGCCGGTTTCCTGGCGTTCGGCGCCATCGCTCACTACTGGTATATCGCCCAGGCCAGATTGCGTCGCCTTGCCGGCATCAAGCCGCGCAGTCGGATGGATTTCGACCAGCCCTACGATTTCAACGAGGACGAGTTCGGGACGCTGAACGAGCCGGTCCGCGCCCGATCGGCATCCGTTGCCCCCGGCCGTCGCATGGAGCCCTCGCTCGACGGTCCCGCCGAGCGGGCTACCTCGCCGCGTCGGGTGGTGGCGGCTCCACCGATTTCCCGCCATGACGATGACGACGACTACGATCCACCCTTCGACCTGGACGACATGCCGCCGCGTCCGGCCGGTATCCTGGCCGATGACGACGAGGACGATGACGCGCCGTTCGTCGCCTCGCGCGCACCGCAGACCGTCAACGGCATCCGCGTCCAGCAGCGTGTGGCGCCGTCGGCCGCGCCGCCGAAGCCGAGTGCCCGTGTTGCCCGCGAAGCCCAAGGCTCGTTCATTGCGCCGGATGGGTTCCAGCTGCCCTCCGTGCATCTGCTGAACGAACCGAAGGCCGTCGCCCGCGACGCTTCGCTATCGGCGGATGCGTTGGAACAGAATGCCCGGTTGCTCGAAGGTGTTCTCGAAGATTTCGGCGTCAAGGGCGAGATCATCCATGTCCGACCCGGCCCGGTCGTCACGCTTTACGAACTCGAGCCCGCGCCAGGCATCAAGTCGTCGCGCGTCATCGGCCTTGCGGACGATATCGCCCGTTCGATGAGCGCGATCGCTGCCCGCGTCGCCGTCGTTCCCGGCCGCAATGCGATCGGCATCGAACTGCCGAACCGCACCCGCGAGACGGTCTATCTGCGCGAAATGATCGGCTCCAAGGATTTCGAGGGCAGCAAGGCGAAGCTCGCCATGGCGCTCGGCAAGACGATCGGCGGCGAGCCCGTCGTGGCCGACCTCGCCAAGATGCCGCACCTGCTCGTCGCCGGCACCACCGGTTCGGGCAAATCCGTCGCCATCAACACGATGATCCTGTCGCTTCTCTACCGCTATACGCCGGAGAAGTGCCGCCTGATCATGATCGACCCGAAAATGCTCGAACTCTCCGTCTATGACGGCATCCCGCACCTCCTGTCGCCTGTCGTGACCGATCCCAAAAAGGCCGTCGTCGCGCTCAAGTGGACCGTCCGCGAGATGGAAGAGCGCTACAAGAAGATGTCCAAGATTGGCGTGCGCAATATCGACGGCTTCAACAGCCGCGTCGAGCAGGCGCTGGAAAAGGGCGAGGTGCTGACCCGCACCGTTCAGACCGGTTTCGACCGCCATACCGGCGAAGCCATGTACGAGACCGAGGAATTCGATCTCCAGCCGATCCCCTATATCGTCGTGATCATCGACGAAATGGCCGACCTGATGATGGTCGCCGGCAAGGACATCGAAGGTGCCGTGCAGCGCCTGGCGCAGATGGCGCGTGCCGCCGGCATTCATGTGATCATGGCGACCCAGCGCCCGTCGGTCGACGTCATCACCGGCACGATCAAGGCCAACTTCCCGACCCGCATCTCCTTCCAGGTGACGTCGAAGATCGACAGCCGCACCATTCTCGGCGAGCAGGGCGCCGAACAGCTGCTCGGCATGGGCGACATGCTCTACATGGCCGGCGGCGGCCGTATCCAGCGCGTCCACGGGCCTTTCGTCTCCGATACCGAGGTCGAAGACATCGTCGCCTACTTGAAAACTCAAGGGCACCCCCAATATCTCGATGCGATCACGGCCGATGACGACGAGGACGGTGACGGTTCCGGCCCGGCCGGCATGTCCAACCTCGCGGAGTCGGACGACCCTTACGACCAGGCGGTGGCGATCGTGCTGCGGGACGGCAAGGCGTCGACGTCCTATGTCCAGCGCCGTCTCGGCATCGGTTACAACCGTGCCGCTTCGCTCATAGAGCGGATGGAGCAGGAGGGGCTGATCGGGCCGGCCAACCACGCCGGCAAACGCGAAATCCTGGTGCCGACCGAGGGCGACATCCTCGAACGGTAAGGCTTTCGTGATCAACCACGGGCCGGCCATCAAGCCGCCGCCTTTGGTGCGGAGGAGTAACGAAAGGAGACCAGAATGAAGAACGAAAAGACCATCCTTTCAAACATCAATTCCAGCGCGCTTGGCCGGCGGCAGTTTTCGCTGGGTCTTGCGGGCCTGGCCGCGGCCGCCTTTGCGCCCAACCTCGGTTTCGCCCAAAGCGCCGGCAGTGCTGCGGCTCAGAAAATCGCCGACCACTTCTCGTCGGTCAAAACCATGATGGGCGAATTCGTGCAGTTCGGCCCGCGCGGAGAGCAGACCGGCGGCAAATTTTTCATCGAGCGTCCCGGCAAGCTGCGCTTCAATTTCGAGGATCCGTCGCCGATCCGCGTCATCGCCGACGGCAATAACGTCGTCATCGGCAATATGAAGCTCAAGACCTGGGATATCTATCCGCTCTCCAAGACGCCGCTCAGCCTGCTTTTGGCGAGCCGCATCGACCTCGGCAACCAGATGGTCCGCAACGTCAAGGAAGAGTCCGACCTCACTACGATCGTGCTCGGCAACAAGACCGTGTTCGGCGATTCGACCATCACCATGATGTTCGATTCCAAGACCTACGATCTGCGCCAATGGACGATCACCGATGCCCAGAACAAGGATACGTCGGTGATGATCTACAACGTCCAGAACGGGGTCAAACTCGACGATAAGGTCTTCATCATCCCCTATGAGGACGTCCGCAAGGGCTGACCGCGGCAGGGCCTGAAATCAATGAAGGGCTGCGCCTGGCTGGGCGGCCCTTTTTGCTTCTCACGGACGGCAAAATTCCCTAAAGCTCGCGGGGCAGAGCCCCGAGGGATATCATGACATTTTCGATTGCGACCTGGAATATCAACTCCGTGCGGCTGCGCATGCCGATCGTCCAGCAGTTCCTCGTCCGCCACAAGCCGGACATTCTCTGCCTGCAGGAAATCAAGTGCCAGGAGCCCGAGTTCCCGCTGCAGCCGCTGAAGGACCTCGGTTACCAGCACATCATCATCCACGGCCAGAAGGGCTATCACGGCGTCGCCATCGCCTCGAAAGTGCCGCTCCTCGAAGACCATCGCCAGAACTACTGCAATGTCGGCGATGCCCGGCACATCTCGGCGCTCTTCGAACGCGGCTCGCGGCGAATCCGCCTGCATAATTTCTACGTGCCCGCCGGCGGCGACGAGCCGGACCGGACGATCAACCCGAAATTCGGCCACAAGCTCGATTTCATCGAGGAGATGAAGGCGCTGAAGGCCGATGCCATGCCCGGCATTTCCTCTGTCCTCGTCGGCGACCTCAATATCGCCCCGCTGGAGCACGACGTCTGGTCGCACAAGCAGCTCCTGAAGATCGTCAGCCATACGCCTGTCGAGACCGAGGGCATGAAGGAGATCATCGCCAAGGGCGGCTGGCTCGACCTGATGCGCCAGCACACGCCGGAGCCCGAAAAGATCTACACGTGGTGGAGCTACCGCGCCAAGGACTGGGAAGCGGCGAACAAGGGCCGGCGGCTCGACCATATCTGGTCCTCGCCCGATCTCGGGCCGTTCCTCGACCGCATCGACGTGCTGAAGGAAGCCCGCGGCTGGAACCAGCCTTCGGACCACGTCCCGGTGACGGCGGTGTTCAAGATTTAAGATCGGTGGGTCTTATCCGTCGCGATATGCTGCGGGACTGTGGGCCCCTCATCCGCCTGCCGGCACCTTCTCCCCGCTGGGGAGAAGAGATATGCCACGCCGCGGCCGTTCTTCCTCTCCCTTGGGGAGAGGGTGGCCGAGCAAAGCGGAGGCCGGGTGAGGGGCTGCGGGCTCGGTTAGATTAGCAAGAAGCCTCAGGCAAACCGGTCCTGCATCGCTGCTGCCGCCCTGGCGAGGCTGGCGATGTTGTCGCGGATGCGGCTTTCGATCACCCGGCCGACCTGGGGATATTCCTCGAGCAGGCGGTGGAACAGCGAGCGGCTGATCTTCAGGGCCTCGGAATCCTCGATCGCAATCGCGGTGAACTTGCGCTCCACCATGGTGACGAGCGCCAGCTCCGACAGCAGCGTGCCGGGACCGACCGTCGCCTCCACCTTCAACTCGCCACCCCGATCCGCCATCAGCAGCTCGAAACGGCCCCTGGCGACGATGAAGGCCGATTCCGCCGGGGATTTCTCCCGGAACAGTTGCTGGCCGGTCGTCACCTGCCGACGCTCGGCACCGAAGGCGACGAGGCGCAGCTGGTCGTCGTTCATGTCCCGGAACAGCGGAACCTGCGAAAGCAGGCGAATATCTTCGGTCAGCGACATCAGGGCCCTTTACGGTACGATCTTGTAGCCGCCGTTTTCAGTGACCAGGATTTCGGCGCTCGACGGATCGCGCTCGATCTTCTGGCGAAGACGGTAGACATGGGTTTCCAGCGTATGCGTAGTGACGCCGGAATTATAGCCCCAGACTTCCTCCAGGAGGACGTCGCGGGTCACGACCTTCTGGCCGGCGCGATAGAGGTAGCGGATGATCGCCGCTTCCTTTTCGGTCAGGCGGATCTTTTTACCGTCCTCGGTGGTCAGCAGCTTCTGGCTCGGCTTGAAGAGATAGGGGCCGACCGTGAAGGTGGCGTCCTCGCTCTGCTCGTACTGGCGAAGCTGGGCACGGATGCGGGCGAGCAGCACGGCGAAGCGGAAGGGCTTGGTCACATAGTCGTTGGCGCCGGCTTCGAGGCCGAGAATGGTGTCGGAATCGGTGTCGTGGCCGGTCAGCATGATGATCGGCGCCTTGAAGCCGTTCTTGCGCAGCAGTTTCACCGCCTCGCGGCCGTCCATGTCCGGCAGGCCGACATCCATGATTAGCAGGTCGATCTGGGCATTCTTGGCGGTCTGCAGCGCCTTGGCCGCATTCGCCTCCTGGAGGATTGCGAACTCGTCATAGAACGACAACTGCTCGACAAGTGTCTCGCGCAGATCATCGTCGTCGTCCACCAGGAGTATCGTGCGCGCTGCCATGCGTTCTTGCCTTTCGTCTCGCCGTTGCGTCCAGACTGCTGTTGCAGCCAATCGAAGCGCATTTAGGGCTCCTCGACCTAAATCCCTACAGCATCGACCCAAAAATCGGAATCGATTTTCGGAAAGTACGATGTTTCGATTCAATATGCGCAGCGCTTTAGTGTGCTATGAATTCAAACGAAATCATATTCAAAGCAAAACCTTGTGAGAGAAATGCAGCGTTTTCGCGAGGGAAATCACAAAAAGACGGCTGTCGTCACCGTTCGCACCGCGCCGCGCGACCGGCGCCGTGCGATAGTCTCCTTCGGCGGCATCACCGTGCCGGCGGCACTCGGGCGGTCCGGCACCTCTCCCTTCAAGCGGGAAGGGGACGGTGCAACGCCGATCGCGCCGATGCGCCTCCTCAACGGCTATGTCCGTGGGGACCGCGTGACGCTGCCCCCGACGCCGCTTTCGATGACGCGCATCGGTAAAGACCTGCTGTGGTGCGACCAGCCGGAGCACCCGTCGTACAATCGCCCGGTAAAGGCACCGTTCCGGCCAAGTCATGAAGAGATGATGCGCGCCGACGGGCTCTACGACATCTGCCTCGTGCTCGACTGGAACGTCACCTCGCGAGCCCGCAACCGCGGCTCGGCGATCTTCTTCCACCTGATCAAGCCGGGCTACCAGCCGACCGCCGGCTGCATCGCCGTCAGTCTCCCCGACATGAAACGGCTGATCCGCTTCATGCGCAAGGGTACGGTGGTGAGGGTGCTGGGGTAGCGGCGTCGTCAAATCCCCTCACCAACAAAATCTAAGACTTAGCTGAAGCTAAGATCTTGATTTTGTAACCTCTCCCCTTGCGGGAGAGGAAGCGATTTCAACATCTTAAGCTTTGCTTAAGTGTTAGAAATCGCAGGTGAGGGGATCGCTTCCGGAAACGAAAATGCCCGGCGCGGAGGCCGGGCATCTCGAAGTCAAATTCTCAAAAAGCCTATTTCCACTCGCGGATGTCGACGAAGTGGCCCGCGACCGCGGCTGCGGCGGCCATGGCCGGCGAGACGAGATGGGTGCGGCCCTTGTAACCCTGGCGGCCCTCGAAATTGCGGTTCGAGGTGGAGGCGCAGCGCTCGCCCGGCTTCAGGCGATCGTCGTTCATCGCCAGGCACATTGAACAGCCCGGCTCGCGCCATTCGAAACCGGCATCCTTGAAGATCTTGTCGAGACCTTCGGCTTCGGCCTGTTCCTTGACGATGCCGGAGCCCGGGACGACCATGGCGGACACGGTCGAGGCGACCGTGCGGCCTTCGACAACCTTGGCTGCGGCGCGCAGGTCTTCGATGCGGCCGTTGGTGCAGGAGCCGATGAAGACACGGTCGATGGCGATATCGGTGATCTTGGTGCCCGGCTTCAGGCCCATGTAATCCAGCGCACGCCATTTCGAGGTGCGCTTGGTTTCGTCCGGGATATCGTCCGGGTTCGGAACGGAACCCTCGACCGAGATCACGTCTTCCGGCGAGGAGCCCCAGGAGACGATCGGCGGCAGGTTGGCGGCGTCGAGCACGACCACCTTGTCGAAATGCGCGCCTTCGTCCGTCTGCAGCGTCTTCCAGTAGTCGAGCGCCATGTCCCAGGCCTTGCCCTTCGGGGCGCGCGGCTTGTCCTTGATATACTCGAAGGTCTTTTCGTCCGGCGCGATCAGGCCGGCGCGGGCGCCACCTTCGATCGTCATGTTGCAGACCGTCATGCGGCCTTCCATGGAGAGCGCGCGGATCGCCTCACCGGCGAACTCGATGACGTGGCCGGTGCCGCCGGCGGTGCCGATCTCGCCGATGATGGCAAGGATGATGTCCTTGGCGGTGACGCCCGGCGGCAGCTGGCCGTCGACGCGCACCAGCATGTTCTTCGCCTTCTTCTGCACCAGCGTCTGGGTGGCGAGCACGTGCTCGACTTCAGACGTGCCGATGCCGTGCGCCAGCGCGCCGAAGGCGCCGTGGGTCGAGGTGTGGCTGTCGCCGCAGACGATGGTCATGCCCGGCAGGGTGAAACCCTGTTCAGGGCCGACGATGTGGACGATGCCCTGGCGGACGTCCTTTTCCGAATAATATTCGACGCCGAAATCACGGGCGTTCTGGGCAAGCGCTTCCACCTGGATGCGGCTTTCCTCGTTCTTGATGCCTTCGTGGCGGTCGGCCGTGGTCGGGACGTTATGGTCGACGACGGCGAGCGTCTTTTCCGGTGCACGGACCTTGCGGCCGGCAATGCGCAGGCCCTCGAAAGCCTGCGGCGACGTCACCTCGTGAACGAGGTGACGGTCGATGTAGAGAAGACAGGTGTGGTTCTCGTCCTCGGAAACGACGTGGTCGTCCCAGATCTTGTCGTAAAGGGTGCGGGGTGCGCTCATGGCTGCTGTCCGTAAAGCTGACTGAAACAGGAAATGGGTGTCCGGCAGCTTAGGGCTGCCGCAAGCTGAGACAATCAGCTAAGTCGGTCGCAAAGCGCCCCGGATACCCGCGCGAAAAACCGTGCCGGCAGACGTTTGTGGTCCTGCAGCACGACGATATGGTTCGCGAGGCATCCGAATTTCGATCCCATGGCCGCTGCAATAGCAGTTTCCGAAGAAATCGGCAATCGAATTGCTTCGCAGAAAATCTGTCGCATCTCTGTCATAAAGCTTTCGCGGAAACGTGGTTGATCTGAGTTTCCATAAAAGGAGGAATGCCCACCATGTCCGAACCCATGCAAGACCAGCTCAGCCGCATCAAGGAAGAGATCGCCGACAGCTTCGATGAAGAGCTGGAAATGCAGATGGAAGAGGACCGGCTCGACGAGCTGGTCGCCGAGGGCATGTCCGAGCCCGCCGAGGCGACGATCGACCGCCGGATCTATTTCCGCGAACTCTTCCGCCTCCAGCACGAGCTGGTCCGTCTGCAGGACTGGGTGCAGTACAAGAAGCTGAAGATGGTCGTGCTGTTCGAAGGCCGCGACTCGGCCGGCAAGGGCGGCGCCATCAAGCGCGTCACCCAGCGCCTCAACCCGCGTGTCGCCCGCGTCGTCGCACTGCCCGCGCCGACCGAGCGCGAACAGAACCAGTGGTATTTCCAGCGCTACGTCCCGCACCTGCCGACCGCCGGCGAAATGGTGATGTTCGACCGCTCCTGGTACAACCGCGCCGGCGTCGAGCGCGTCATGGGCTTCTGCACCAAGGACGAACTGGAAGAGTTTTTCCGCTCGGTGCCGGAATTCGAACGCATGCTGGTCCGCTCGGGCATCATCCTCGTCAAATACTGGTTCTCGATTACCGACGAGGAGCAGGAATTCCGCTTCAAGATGCGCATCCACGATCCGCTGAAGCAGTGGAAGCTGTCGCCGATGGACCTAGAAAGCCGCGTCCACTGGGAAGAATATACCAAGGCCAAGGAAGAGATGCTCCAGCGCACCCACATCCCGGAAGCGCCGTGGTGGGTGGTGCAGGCCGTCGACAAGAAGAAGGCGCGGCTCAACATGATCTCCCATCTTCTCGCCCAGGTGCCTTACGAGACCGTGCCGAAGGAGCAGATCGACCTGCCGGGCCGCGTCCGGAACGACGACTACATCCGCCACCCGGTGCCGGCGGACATGTACGTCCCGGAAGTGTACTGAATAAAACCGCGCCCTGCCGTCGTTGACGCTGCGGGGCGCTCGGCAGGGACTGAAACGGCGAGGCGGCCTTCGGGCCGCCTTTTGCGTTAGCGCTCCGTCCTCCTCCGCAAACGTCCTTCGATGCCGCGCAGGGCCAGCGACAGGCCGATCGTCAGCAGCAGGTAGATATAGGTGACGATCGAATAGGTCTCAAAGAAGCGGAAGGAGCCGGCTGCATAGACCTTGGCCATCTGGGTGATGTCGGCGACGCCGAGGACCGAGACGAGCGATGAATCCTTCACCATAGAGACGAAGTCGTTGGAAAGCGGCGGCAGGATCACCCGCATCGCCTGGGGGAAAACGATCAGCCGGAAACGCTGCCAGCGGGTCAAGCCCAGCGCCTTTGCCGCCTCGATCTGGCCGATGTCGACGGCCTGGAACCCGGCACGAAAGATTTCGGCAATGAAGGCGGCATAACCGATGGTCAGCGCGATGATCGCCCGCCACAGCAGCGAGACGTCGCGCACCAGAAGCGCTTGGCCCCAGCCGCCCTCGATCAGCGGCGCCAGCGCCCAATTGTAGAGCGTCACGAAGGCCGGCGCCCCGACGAAGGCGATGTAGAAGAGTAGCACGAGGATCGGGATGCCGCGGATGAGCTCGATATAGAAACGCGCCGCCTGCCTCAGCACGACATTGCCGGAAAGCCCCGCAAGCGCGATGCCGAGCCCGAGCAGTGTCGCCAGGACAAAGGCGGCGAGCGTCACGCCGGCCGTGATGCCGATGCCCTTGGCGACGACATTGAAGACCTGGGAATAAAGATCGTTGAGGGTGATGACCGCCGCCAGGCCGAGGCAAAGTATCGCGAAGGCGACCAGCCACCAGGGGAAATCCTGCGGCTGGGACGTTCTGCGACGCGAAGGCGCCATGCCTTTACTGGCCCATCTTGTAGTCGAGGAACCACTTCTTGTTCAGCGCAGCGAGCGTGCCGTCGGCTTTCAGGGCGGCGATCGCGGCATTGACCGGCGCAACGAGATTTGAGCCCTTCTTGAAGATGAAGCCGAAATCCTCGGTGCCGAGCGGCTGGCCGATCAGCTTCAAGGAGCCGCCGGAAGCCTTGACGTACCCGTCGCCGGCAGTGCTGTCCGTCAGCACCAGGTCGACGTCTCCCGCCTTCAACGCCTGCACCGTCGCACCGAAGGTCTCGAACAGCTTGATCCGCGGGTTCTGCTCGTTGCCGTCAAGGATCTCGTAGACCGCCGTGTAGAAGGGGCTCGTCCCCGGCTGTGCGCCGATAAGTCCGGTCGCCAGGGCGCCAAAACTCTTGGCGTCGGTGAAACGTTTTTCGTCGCCGCGCACCAGCATCAGCTGCTGCGAGCGCATGTAGGGATCGGAGAAATCGACCTTATCCTTGCGGTCGTCCTTGATGGTGATGCCGGTCATGCCGATGTCGTATTGCCCGTCGGAAACGGCCTGGATCATCGCGTCCCAGCTGGTGCCCTGGTATTCGAGCTTGAAATTCAGCCGCCTGGCGATCTCGTTCATCGCATCATATTCCCAGCCGATCGCCTTGCCGTTCTTCGGATCGACGAATTGCAGCGGCGGATAGGCGTTTTCCGTGACCACGACAACCGTCCGGCCCTTCAGGTCCGGCAGTTCGGCGGCGCTGGCGGCGGGTGCAAAGGCAAGGGCGGCAAGGCCGGAGATCAGCATACGGCGTGAGAGCATTGTGGCACTCCTGACAAATGGCTGGCGAATCCCTCTCATGAAAAGCCGGCCGATAGCAAGCGGCCGGCGGCGGGCATCTTTTTCTTGCCGCCCATGAGGGGGTCCCCTACATCCCCTTCACCGAAATACGCTGCTTCCCCTGCGGCAAATGCTTTGGAGTAAAAAGTTGGTTCAGGAAAAAGAGCTAATTTCAAAGATCGTGTGGCGGCTTATGCCATTCCTCGGCGTCCTTTATCTGATTGCCTATATCGACCGTCAGAACGTCAGCTATGCCAAGCTGGAAATGGTCGGCGCGCTGGGCATGAGCGAATATGCCTATGGTCTGGGCGCGTCGCTTTTTTTCATCGGCTATTTTCTGTTCGAGGTCCCGAGCAACCTCTTCCTCAACCGGTTCGGCGCCAGCCGCTGGTTCGCCCGCATCATGATCACCTGGGGCATCGTGACCGTGGCGCTCGCCTACACGCAGAACGCGACGATGTTCTACATCCTCCGTTTCCTGCTCGGCGTCGCGGAAGCAGGCTTCTTCCCGGGCGTCCTCTACCTGCTGACGCTCTGGTTCCCGAAGGATTATCGCGGCCGCATGGTCGGCCTGTTCATGATCTTCAGCGCGCTCGCCAATGCCGTGGGCGCCCCGATTGGCGGCATGCTGCTCGATCTCAACGGGCTGCTTGGCCATGCGGGATGGCAATGGGTCTTCCTGGCGACCGGCATTCCGGCGGTGCTCGCCGGGATCGTCACTTTCTTTTATCTCGACGACACGCCGGAAAAGGCGAAATTCCTGACGGAGGATGAAAAGCGCTGGCTGCACGATCGGCTGGCGCGTGAGAATTCCGGAATGGAGGAGCATGCAGACAACGGATTCAAGGCGCTCGTCAATCCGCGGGTGCTTCTGATGGCGCTCTGCTATATCGGCTTTCCGCTCGCTGCCTACGGTCTCAGCTACTGGCTGCCGACCATCGTCAGGGGGTTCGGCGTCTCGAACACGACGAACGGCTTCATCAACATCATTCCGTGGGTGATCGTCGCGCTCGCGCTATGGGTGGTGCCAGCCGCCGCAGACCGGGCCGAGAGCAAAACTCCCTATATTGTCGGTCCCGCCTTCGTCGGCGCGATATGCCTGGCGCTTTCGGCGCTCGTCACCTCGCCAACCTTGCAGTTCACTTTCCTTTGCGTCGCCGCGGCCGGCATTTTCGCCGGCCAGCCGGTCTTCTGGAGCCTTCCCTCACGCTTCCTCAGGGGTGCGGGCGCAGCGGCCGGCATCGCGGCGATCAATTCGGTCGGCAATCTCGGCGGCTTCGTCGCACAAAACGTCGTCCCGTGGATCCGGGATTCGACCGGCAACGATATCCTGCCGATGGTCTTCCTGGCGGTCTGCCTTGCCGTCGCCGGTGTCCTCGTCATCATCGTCGGCCGAATGTTGGCGGCGAGACAGGCGATCTCCGTCTGACCGGATGTTGCCGCCATTGGTTCCCTCTGCGGAACCAATGGCGGCAAAACTGCCTGCTTCCGCCTCATCGGCGTTTCTCCTATGTCTTTGGGCAAGCCAGATCAAAACGCTTGGGAGAACGTCGATGATACGAGTCTTGAAACCTGCCGCTCTGGGTTTGGTCCTGTTCGGGGCCGCGATGGGCACGCTTGCCCCGCCGTCGCTGGCACAGGAGCCGGTGTTGGCCGCCCCGGACAAAGACGCGCTTTTCACCAGCACGGACCCCAAGCTGCATGCAAACAAGCAGGTTGCCTACGGTATCGTCCGTGATCTGCTGGAAGCCAATCAGTGGGACAAAGCCGATCAGTACCTCACTGACCGTTACATCCAGCACAACCCGAATGCCGCGTCAGGACGCGAGGGGGTGGTGCGCTATTTCATCGACGTCCTGAAACGGAAGCCGAGCCCCATTCCGACCAAGATAAAAACGCCGGTCGTCTTTGTCACAGCGGAGGGCGATCTGGTGACCGTGGGGACGGTGCGCGAAATGAAAGATCCTCGCGATCCTTCGAAGAGCTATACCAGCACCTGGTACGACACATGGCGTATCGTCAATGGCAAGGCGGACGAACACTGGGATTCTGCCGTCAGGAATTAAACCCCTGTATCGCGCAACAGAAAAGGCGGCTCGAAGGCCGCCTTTTCTGTATTCGATATGAAAAGCTTATTCGGCAGAAGCTTCAGCGGCCTTGGCTGCTTCGGCTGCTTCAGCAGCTTCTGCTGCGGCCTTTGCTTCAGCGGCTTCCGCTGCTGCCTTTTCGGCGGCGAGAGCCTGGGCTGCTGCAACCTTCTCGGCTTCGATACGTGCCTTCTCTTCGGCAACGGCCTGGCGCTCGGCGTCGTTCAGCTTGCGGGCGCGAACGCCGGTGTCTTCGACGATACGGGCCGACTTGCCGCGACGATCGCGCAGGTAATAGAGCTTGGCGCGACGGACCTTACCGCGGCGAACGATTTCGACGCTCTCGACCATCGGCGAGTAGACCGGGAATACGCGCTCGACGCCTTCGCCGTAGGAGATCTTGCGAACGGTGAAGCTTTCGTTGATGCCGCCGCCGGAACGGGCGATGCAGACGCCTTCATAAGCCTGTACGCGGGTACGGGTGCCTTCCGTGACCTTCACGTTGACGCGGACGGTGTCGCCAGCGGAAAATTCCGGAAGCGTGCGCTTGGCTGCAATCTTGGCGGCCTGTTCGGCTTCCAATTCCTGGATGATATTCATCGTCTCAAACCTTTGGTTCTTCTGAAACAGCCAGAGCGCTCGGATAAATCCCTTTGGTCAAGCCTCGGGGATTTGCCTTTTCGGCAGAGCGAATTCACCATTCTTTGTTGCTGGTCGACGGGATATTTCCCATTTCCGGCTGGGCCAATACACGAAAGACATGGGTTTGTCATCCCGTTGATTGCGATTTTGTGACGAAAAAGCCCGCTATTGCCGTGTTTCGCCGAAGCCGTTATCTGATGGCCAGGGATGAGGAACCATCAATGACAATCACAATGATAGCCCTGCTCGCCGCGGCAGGCTTCCTGTCCGGCGCGGTCAACGCGATCGCCGGCGGCGGGACTTTTCTGACCTTCGGGGCGATGACGCTTGCCGGCGTTCCGCCGATCCTGGCCAATGCGACGTCCTCGATCGTACAGTTTCCAGGCTATGTCACTTCGACGATCGCCTATTGGGACGAGATTTCCAGCCGCTGGCGCAGCGCGCTTGTCCTGGCGCTCGTTTCGGTCGTCGGTGCCTTCGCCGGCGCTTTCCTGCTGCTGTCGCTCGACAATCCGTCCTTTCGCGCGCTCGTGCCCTGGCTGCTGGCGGCCGCGACGGCGGTGTTTGCCGCAGGTCCCTGGCTGAAACCCAAGGCATCGGCGGAGCGCCCGGCCAATTCTCCCGGTTCCGTCATCGGGCAGTTCCTGACGGCGATCTATGGCGGGTTCTTCGGCGCAGGCATGGGGATCATGATGCTTGCCGTGCTGGGGGTCACCACTGGCGGCAGCTATCACCACCTCAACGCGCTGAAAAACATGCTGGCGATCCTGATCGCGGCCGTCGCCATCATCGTCTTCGTCGGCGGCGGAGTCATCGCCTGGCCGGAGGCGCTGGTGATGATCCCGGCCGGCGCGCTTGGCGGTTATGCCGGCGTGTGGATGGCGCGGCGGGTGCCACAGGCCGTGTTGCGCTGGTGCGTGGTGGCCGTCGGAGTGGGGCTGACGATCTATTATTTCGTGACGGGGTGAGGGGGTTACTGTGCCTTACCCGGAAATAAATCCGGGCGCCGCTCCGCCGTCAGCTTCTTTGCTTCTTCCAGCCGCCATTTATCGATCGCCGCATGATTGCCGGAGGTCAGCACGGCCGGGATCTCGCGGCCTTCGAACACCTGCGGCCTCGTATATTGCGGATGTTCGAGCAGCCCGTTCTCGAAGCTTTCATGGGTACCCGACAGCGCATTGCCCATGACGCCCGGCAGGATGCGCACGACCGCGTCGAGCAGCGTCAGCGCCGCCGGCTCGCCGCCGGAGAGCACATAGTCGCCGATCGAGATCTCTTCGAGATTGCGGCCGTCGATCACCCGCTGGTCGACGCCTTCGAACCGGCCGCAGACGATCACCACGCCGCCGCCGGCCGCCAGCTCGCGTACCTTCTCCTGGGTCAGCGGTTTTCCGCGCGGGCTCATCAGCAGTCGCGGACGGCTGTCACCTTCGGAGACGCTGTCGATCGCCTTGGCCAGGATATCCGGCTTCAGCACCATTCCGGCGCCGCCGCCGGCCGGCGTGTCGTCGACGGTGCGGTGCCTGTCCTGCGCAAAATCGCGGATCTGCACCGTATCGAGCGTCCATTGTCTGCGCTCCAGCGCCTTTCCGGCCAGGGACAAGGCCAGATGTCCCGGAAACATTTCCGGGTAGAGCGTCAGGATGGTGGCGCGGAAGGTCATCGTTGCTATTTGCCCTTTTTGGGCAGGCCCGGTGCTGGACCCTCGTCTTCCGGATTCTCGACAAGGCCGGCGGCCTGCGGATCGATGACGATCTTGCCGCCTTCGAGGTCGATCTCCAGCACTGCCGCCTCGGAGAAGGGGATGAGGGCAGGGCGGCGGCCGGGGCCTTTCAGCTCCAGGAGATCGCCGGCGCCGAAATCATAGACGGCGCTCACCGTGCCGTAACTCTTGCCTTCCTCGTCGACTGCTTCGAGACCCTCGAGGTCGGCATAATAGAACTCGTCTTCCTCGAGTTCGTCGTCAGGCAGGTTGTCGCGCTCGATGAAAAGTTCGAGGCCGGCCAAAGCCTCGGCCGCGTTGCGGTCGTTGATGCCGCGGAAGCGGACGATTGCGATGTTCTTGGCTTCGCGGATTTCGAGGATCTCGAAGATCCGGCCGTCCTCGCTATGCAGGTGGCCGTAGTCGCCGAGCGCGGTCGGATCGGCCGTATACGTGCGCACCCGCACCTCGCCCCGGAGACCCTGGGCGGCGCCGATGGTCGCCATCAGAACGGGATTTTCGAGCTTGGTCATGAGGGTCGTGATCTCGGTTGTCGTGCGCTCATTTAAGCTTTGCGCGATCAAAAGCAAACAGCAAAACGGGCAGCGCGTTGCCGCGCCGCCCGTCGTTCAGGAAAGAATGGTCGCGAAGCTTATGCTTCGGCGGCAGCGGCTGCTGCTTCCTCGGCCTTCTGGGCGCGTTCCTTGATGCGTTCCTGGGCCTTCTTGCCCGGCTGGCCCTTGCCAGGGTTGTTCTTGGCTTCGCGCTGGGCAATGCCGGCCTCAGCGAGGAAGCGCAGAACGCGGTCGGTCGGCTGGGCGCCGTTGTCGATCCAATGCTGGATGCGTTCGGCGTTCAGTTCGACGCGCTTGGCATCGTCCTTGGCGAGCATCGGGTTCCAGGAACCGAGCTTTTCGAGGAAGCGACCATCGCGGGGCGAACGGGCGTCAGCAACGACGACGGTGTAGTACGGACGCTTCTTGGAACCGCCGCGGGCAAGACGAATTTTCAGGGACATTGCAATTACTCCTAGGTTTTTCTTGGCCGCCGTCGGCGGACCAGGGGTCTTGTTGTACCCGCCGTCAGGCGGGCTGATTCATGCTGTCTTCGTGCCGACGTGTTCGGCGGCAATGGCTTCATGGTGCCGGATGACTTCCTTGATGACGAAGTTCAGGAACTTCTCGGCGAAATCCGGGTCCAGATGCGCTTCCTTAGCCAGGCGGCGAAGTCGCTCGATCTGGAATTCTTCGCGCGCCGGGTCGGCCGGCGGCAAATCGTACTGGGCTTTGAGGACGCCCACTTCCTTGGTGCAGCGGAAACGTTCCGCCAGCATGTGCACGAGCGCCGCGTCGATGTTGTCGATCGACTGGCGGTAGCTTGAAAGCTTGGCCTTGACCTCAGGGTCAATCATCGGCGTGTCCTCCCTCACTTCTTCTTCGGCAGGCCCGGAAGGCCCGGGAAACCGCCGCCGAGACCGGGTAGCTTGGGCGCACCAAGTCCCGGCATGCCACCGCCCGGCATGCCCGGCATCGAGCCCGGCTTGAAGCCTGCGGCCTCCGCCTGCTTCTGCAACGCTTCGAGCTGTTTCGGATCGAGCTTGGAAAGATCGGGCATGCCGCCCATTCCACCCATACCGCCCCCCATACCACCAAGGCCCATCTTCGAGGCAAGGCCGCCCATCATTTGCTTCATCATGCCGCCCTTGCCCTTGCCGCCCATCATTTTCATCATGTCGGCCATCTGGCGGTGCATTTTCAGAAGCTTGTTGATTTCGGCCGCATCCGTGCCGGAGCCGGCGGCGATGCGCTTCTTGCGGCTGTGCTTCAGCATGTCGGGATTGGCGCGCTCGGCCCTGGTCATCGACTGGATGATGGCGATATGGCGGGCGAACGTCTTGTCGCTCATGCCGGCGGCCGAAAGCTTGTCCTTCATGCCGCTCATGCCGGGCATCAGCCCCATGATGCCGCCCATGCCGCCGAGCGACTGCATCTGCTTCAGCTGTTCGGCCAGATCGTTGAGGTCGAACTTGCCCTTGGCCATCTTTTCGGCCATGGCGCGCGCCTTGTCGGCGTCGATATTCTCCGCGGCCTTCTCGACCAGCGAAACGATGTCGCCCATGCCGAGAATGCGGTCGGCGATGCGGCGGGGATGGAATTCCTCCATCTCCGTCATCTTCTCGCCGGTACCGATCAGCTTGATCGGCTTACCGGTGACGGCGCGCATGGAGAGAGCCGCGCCGCCGCGGCCGTCACCGTCCATGCGGGTCAGCACGAGGCCGGTAATGCCGACGCGTTCGTCGAAATTGCGGGCGAGGTTGACAGCGTCCTGGCCGGTGAGACTATCGGCGACCAGCAGGATTTCATGCGGGTTGGAGCGCCGCTTGATCTCGGCCATCTCCGCCATCAGCGGCTCGTCGATATGGGTGCGGCCGGCCGTGTCGAGGATGACGACGTCATGGCCGCCGAGCTTGGCGGCCTGCACGGCGCGGGCGGCGATCTCGGTCGGCGACTGGCCGGCGATGATCGGCAGCGTATCGACGCCGGTCTGGACACCCAGCTGGCGGAGCTGTTCCTGGGCGGCCGGGCGGCGCGTGTCGAGCGATGCCATCAGCACCTTCTTGCGCTCGCGATCGGTCAGCCGCTTGGCGATCTTGCCGGTCGTCGTCGTCTTGCCGGAGCCCTGCAGGCCGACCATCATGATCACCACCGGGGCGACCGCATGCAGGTCGATGCCGACCCCTTCGGAGCCGAGCATCTCGATCAGCTCGTCATGGACGATCTTGACGACCATCTGGCCCGGCTTGATCGACTTCAGAACTTCGGCGCCAACGGCCTTTTCACGCACCTTGTCGGTAAAAGAGCGCACGACTTCCAGCGCCACGTCCGCTTCGAGCAGGGCACGGCGAACCTCGCGCAGAGCGGCGGACACATCCGCTTCGCTCAATGCGCCACGGCCGGTCAGTCCACTCAAGATGGAGCCAAGACGGTCCTGGAGGCTTTCGAACATCGTTTCTTCCTTCTCGCGTTTCGGATGACCGAAACGTCGGGTTCTCATCCGCCAAAAACAAGAGACAAAGCCAAAAAGCACCCGAGGGCGCAACGCGCTGTCGGGTGTTGACCTCCGGGCTCAGTCTATCGGCCCCGGTCGGCGGCTCCAAGTCGTAACTTGTCAGCAGATGGGCGGGCTTAAACAGCAAGCGGGCGGGAAAGTCAAGTCTGCCGGCCGGTGGGCGGTCGGCGGGTGGTATCTCAGTTATCTGAACTTTTATTCTTGGTGGAAAGCATAAAAGTTCACAAGATGCTGGTTAGATACGCTAGTTCCCTTTGATATCGTTCGGCTGACTGGTTAACCTGCAGGCGACGCTCAGACACAGTGTGAAAGCCACCGACTTTCAACTCGGAAATCGGAATACTTTTCGCCCCACTGATACGACCAGCCGACATGAAGTCGTCGGTAATGACAAACGAATCTGTCGGGTCCGTAACGAACAGATCGGAATGTTTTCGGGCGATCCGCAAGGCTCGTTCAATGAACATGCGCGACGCAGCGTCGGGGGTCGCTTCCTTCTGGCTCTTGGCACCAGCCATCGTCATAACAATAGCCGCAACCTTCGGCGCCTCTAGTCCCCCGCCGCGCTCGTTCCATTGAGCGAAGTCGCGCGCCTTGTTGCCCAGCAGGTCGAGCAGCAGGCCCAGCGACTCTACGGAGTGCTCGTCAACGCGCACTGGAATGATCAGTGCGTCAGCCGCACACCAAGCCAGGTGCGTTCCGCCCGAATAGAAAGGACTTGTGTCGATGATGATAGATTCGCACTTAAGTTCCTTCGCTTCCGTTTTAAGAATGTCTCTCAGAGACCACAGCAGAGTCCGGACGATCTCAGTGTTATTGCGTGTGTTGGCTACGCCGAGCTGTTGATAAAGGTATGACGGGAATTCGTAGAGTTCCGCGTCTCCTGGAATGAAGTAGCAACCCTTGCCGCCAGCGAAACTGGGAGAGAACTGACTTACGCGAAAGGCTATGTCCTTCGCCTGCTCCCCGAACGCGGGCCCAAGGACGCGGGGCTGCAAGGCATTATAGATCGTGACCTTCGCCTTTTCCTTCTTCATGATGACTTCGGTCAGGTTTGCCTGAGGGCATACATCGGCCAAGAGGACAGGGAGATGTCGCGACATCTCGTACGCCAGATTGAAAGATATCGATGTTTTGCCAACACCGCCACGTAGGTTGGAAACCGCGTAGCTCTTGCCCGTGGGCGTCGTATCCCGCCGGAAGCCATCCTTGATGACCCTACGGTGGATCTCAAGAACCTTGTCGAGATCACTCGTCCACATCTCCTGCATCATCAGCTCCTTTGCAAGGCAACCGCAGAATCGCAGGTTACCACCAATCGCGCAGGATTTCTGTACGCCAGCAGGAGCCGTCGATCAATGCAGGAAGGAAATATAAATGCAGGTCTCGCGGGTCTAGTCTTCCACCGCCCCGCTGTTGCCTTCTTCGCAATCTCCGCGCGCCGCTCCGGCGTCATGTTCTCGGCGCGCTTCTTCCCGCCCCTTTACGCGGAGCGCTTTGGCAGCAGGGTCTTTGCCATCGCCAATGATGTTGTCATCTTCATCACCAGTGGCGATACGCATGACCTTTACAGCATTGCTGATCACGTTGGCGGGGCGCTTCTGTCCTTTAGGTCCGGTTGGCATTCACACTTATCTTCAACGAGAGAGTTTTCTCCAGCGCCGCTACAGCAGAACGATACAGGAAAAGACCGATCGGTGCTCGCCTTGCGGGAATATTCAATTGCTCTATATTGAATATTCAAACCTGTGGATGGTAGCCATGTCCCTCTATATACGCGACGCCAAAGTGAATGAACTCGCTGATGAAGTCATGCGGCGTCTTGGCACGAAGACCAAGACGGAAGCCGTGCGGGTGGCACTGGAGAACGAGTTGAAGCGGGCCGATAAAGATATTCCGCTCGCGGAGCGGGTCAAAAAATACCAGCGCCAGATTGCCGAACTTGGTCCACGCGACCCGAACTTCGATGAAAAGGCCTTTATGGATGAGATGTGGGAGTATTGATGTTTCTCGATGCTTCCGCAATCGTTGCAATCCTGCAAGAAGAAGATGCGGGAGCGTCTTTGCTCGATCGTATAGAGGCTGCGGAAGGTCCGGTTTACTATTCCTCGCTTGCCGTTTTTGAGGCTGTCGTCGCTTTGTCGCGCCAAAGGAAGATAGCTACGCTTGGCGAGCACGCATCAACGCCACCCGATCTCATTGCGAAGACGGAAATTTCTGTCGAGGGCTTTTTGAAGGAAATAGGCGCCATTGAAGTAGCTCTCCCTGCTGGGTTGCATGCTGTCGCCCTCGAAGCCGCGCGCACTTACGGCAGGTTCGTTGGCCACCCGGCCAAACTGAATTTCGGCGACTGCTTTTCCTACGCCGCTGCAAAGACGCTCAAGTCTCCACTACTCTTCGTTGGCGACGATTTCTCCAAAACGGATATCGAAGTCGCGTAAATGTGTTCTTCGCCCATGCAACGTCTCTTCCCAGATGTAAGAGCACGCTGATAGACATCTCCCATGAACCGACGAAAATTCCTGAAATGGTCCGGCATCGGCGCGATCACCGCCCTCGTGGGCGGGTTCGCGGCAAGGGGAGCCATGGCTGCCAACAAGTATTACTCCGGTCCGGCCTCCGATCATTTCGACGGAACCTATTTCTTCAATCCGGGTGGCGAGCAGCCGCGCGGCGGTCTCGACCTGCTGCGCTGGAAGCTCGGGGGCAACAATATCGCATGGCCGGACAGTTTTCCGAGCCCGTTTCCTCAGGCCGTGCCGGAAACGCGGGTCTCGGGCGACCGGCTGGCCGTCACCATGGTCGGGCATGCGGCGATGCTGATCCAGGTCGCCGGCCTCAACATCCTGACCGACCCGGTCTGGGACGATCGCGCTAGCCCCGTGCGTTTCGCCGGCCCGAAGCGGGTCAATCCGCCCGGCATCCGCATCGGCGACCTGCCGCCGATCGATGTCGTGCTCGTCACCCATAACCATTACGACCACATGGACCTCGAGACCCTCTGGGTGCTGCAGGGCCGAGACAAGCCGCATTTCGTCACGCCGCTCGGCAATGACGCGCTCATCCGCTCGCGTATCGCGGATGCGAAGATCACGGTGATGGATTGGGGCGGCCGCGAGGAGATCGCCGCAGATATCGGTCCTGGCATCGTCCTGCATTGCGAGCCCTGCCATCACTGGTCGGCACGCGGCGTCGGCGACCGGCGCATGGCGCTGTGGGCCGCCTTCGTTTTCGAAACCCCGGCCGGCAAGATCTACCATATCGGCGATACGGGCTTCCATCAGGGCATCAACTACCGTGCTGCGCGGGAAAAGCACGGGGCTTTCCGGCTCGCCAACCTGCCGTTCGGCGCCTACGAGCCGCGCTGGTTCATGCAGGCGCAGCACCAGAACCCGCAAGAGGCGGTGGAGGGTATGCTCCTTTGCGACGCGGCTTTCGTCGCCGGTCATCATTGGGGCACGTTCAAGCTGACAGATGAAGGGATCGAAGAGCCGCTGACGGCGCTTCACGCCGCTCTCGATGCGCGCCGCGTTTCCCGGGACCGTTTTCGACCCATGCGCCCCGGCGAAGTCTTCGAAGTGCCGGCAATTTCCGCCTGAACACGCCGGAACTGTTGCGAAAACGCGACAGATGGCCCGAAGCGGCAAAAATTTTAGTCTCTGCCGCCGCCAACGCCCGGCTGCCCAACATGCTGATTCCACATTAAACATGAGTATAATTATCATCTTATAGGATGCTCTTTGGATCTATTCCAAATCATTGATGTTGCGCCCCTTTTTAGGCGGCGCTAAACGCGGAGCCGTTGGTCGGGCAGGTTTCGGCCTTGGGGTTACGGACTTGGACATCAGCCTTATCGAGCAGTTGCAGCAGACCGAGGAGGGGAAGCTGCGGCGGTTCTTCCTTCGGCGCCTGCGCAACAGGGAGGATGCGGCGGACGCGACGCAGGAGACCTTTCTGCGGCTGCTGACGGCATCGCCGAAGGAGGACCTGCGCAATCCGCATGCCTATCTTTTCCAGGTCGCCCGGTCCGTCGCCCATGGCATCACCGCCCGGCTGATGCGCGACAGCGCGCTTTTCGACGATGAGTTGGATCAGACGCAGGTTGCCGACGAGGCGCCAAGCCCGGAGCGCGTGGTCGCCGCGCGCCAGCAGCTCGGACTTCTGATCGAGACGATTTCCTCCCTGCCGCCGAAATGCCGGGTCGTGTTCGTGCTCAGCCGGCTCGAAGGGCTTTCCAACGGAGAGATCGCGGCCAAGCTCAGGATCTCCCGAAACATGGTTGAAAAACACATCATCCGTGCACTCATGGCTTGCCGTCAGGCCCGCCTTGCGGCATTGCCTCCCGCCGGGGGGATTGCGCATGACTAATGTTTCAGACAAGGCGCGTGAGGACGCCATTGCGGAGGAGGCGGCAGGCTGGGTCGCGCGTCTCGGCTCCCGCGACGCGACCGATGCGGATCGCCGCCGCTTCGAATTCTGGAAAATGCAGGATCCGGCGCATGCGGCGGCCTTTGAAGAGATGAGCGCTCTCTGGGGCGATCTCGCGGCGGTGCCGAAAACGGTCGTGCCACGCCGGCGCCGGGTGGTCGGGAGTGGCATTGCCGCCCTGCTTTTGATGGTCTGTCTTGGCATCATCGCCAACGATACCGGCCTCATCGCCCGGTATCGTTCGGATTTCTACACGCCGGTCGGCGTTATCCAGCGCATCGACCTCGATGACGGATCGGTGGTGACGCTCAACACCGATAGCGCCATCAAGGTGCGATATGGCCAGACGGAGCGCCGGATCGTGGTCCTGCGCGGCGAGGCCTTCTTCGACGTCACCCCGAACCCGGCACGGCCCTTCGTCGTCAGCGGCGACGAAACCCAGGCGATCGCGCTCGGAACCCATTATGCGGTGCGGGTCGGCGAGCGCGACGAGGTGATGGTCGAGGAGGGGCATGTGGCGGTGACCGCCGGCTCCCAGCGTGCTGTGCTCGAAACCGGCGGCACCGCGCATCTCGGCGCCGATGGCCGCCTGACAACCGGCTCCGGCGATGTCGCCGATCTGACGAGTTGGCGCAGCGGCAAGCTGGTCTTCTCCGGCCGGCCGCTCGGTGAGGTGCTCGGGCAGATTGGCCGTTACCAGCGGGGCCGCATCATGGTGCTCGACGACCAGGCCTCGCAGCTGCGGGTCAGCGGCGTGTTTACCGTCACCGATCTCGACCAGGCTTTCACGGCTCTGCAGGAGAGCCTGCCGATCCGCATCATCCGGGTTTCCGACTGGGTCACGCTGGTCCGTTCGCGCTGAAGATAGGCCCACCAGAAAATTGAGTATAAAAATCATCTTTTTTCGAAAACCGACGTCAGGAGTTGGAGCCCTCTTTCACTCATAACCACCAGGGGCCGCGATGAGAGCGGTCACGAAGTTTGAGTGCAGGGGGTTGAAATGAGTTTGAGGGGACCGCTTTTTTCGCGGCATGTCCGGATCGCGCTTGGCTGCGCATCCTGGCTGGGCGGCATGGCTCCGGCCACCGCACAGCAGCCGGCACAAGGCGTCCAGTCGCAGCAGGTCGCCGTTTCCATTCCCGCCGGGCCGCTTGAAAGCGCACTTCTCGCGCTTGGCCGCCAGACCGACCTGCGTCTCGTCTATCGCAGCGAAATCACTGCCGGAAAGACCACGGGTGGCGTGACCGGTTCGCTGACGCCGTCTGCCGCCCTGTCGCGGCTGCTCTCCGGCACCGGCGTTTCCTTCCGGTCAAGCGGCGGCAATACGGTGACGCTGGAGGCCGGTACGTCTTCGGTCGCAGCGACCGGCGGCGATCCGGATACGACGCTCAAGCCAATTGTTCTGCGCGATGGCGGTAATGGCGGTGCGGCCGACACGCCCTACGAGACGCCAGGCTCGACGAGCTATATATCGTCCGAGCAGATCCAACGCTTCCGCGGCTCGTCGGCCGGCGACCTGTTCAAGAACACCCCGGGCATCATCTCCGCCAACAACCACAGCAGCGGTTCCGTCAACGTGAACATTCGCGGCCTGCAGGGCCAGAACCGCGTTCGGGTAGCGATCGACGGTACGCAGCAGACGACGACCACCTGGCGCGGTTACGGCGGCGTCGATGACCGCACCTATATCGATCCGGACCTGATCGGCGGCGTCGGCATTTCCAAGGGACCGACGGGCGGCGCGGTGGGCGCCGGCGTCAATGGCGGCGTGGTGGAGATCACCACGCTGAAAGCCAAGGATATCGTCGAGGACGGCAGGCAATATGGCGGCCGCATCAAGATCGGTGCCCAGGACAACACGACGAAGGATTTTACGATCAATTCCTACGACCAGCAGACGGATTCGGCTGAATTCTTCGATTTCACCAATGGCTCGGGCAGCTTCGCGTTCGGTACGGTGCAGGACAATTTCGATTTCGTCATCGCCGGTGCCCGCCGCTACCGTGGCAACTATTTTGCCGGCAAGCACGGCAAGAACTATTACGAGTTCCAGGGCAGCAACCAGTTCCTCTCGCGTACCAAGCAGGGCGAGGAGGTTTTCAACTCGTCCAACGAATCCACCTCGTTTCTCGCCAAGGGTACGCTTCGCTTCGATGACGATCAGAGCCTGGAACTGGGCTATATCCGCTATGAAAGCCAGTTCGGCCAGATCATGACCTCGCTTCTGACCTCGGGCGACAACACATTCCGGCAGGCGCCGCTATCCGATGTCACGACCGACACGTTCACCAGCCGTTATCGGTACAATCCCAGCGACCTGATCGATCTCAAGGTCAATGCCTGGCTGAGCATCGTCGACCAGAACTCCATGTCGACGGGTTTCGGCCTATATTACCCACAGTTCAACATCATACCGGGCGACGATCCCCGCTACGCCATGACCCATACCTGGGGCGGCGACATTTCGAACACGAGCCTGCTCGACACGGAATACGGGCCGTTCAAGGCCAATTACGGCGCGTCCTACCTGCTCGAGGATATCGATTCCAGGCGCTATTTCAGCCGCAACCATACGATCGACCGCGGGGTGCCGATGGATCCCAGCATCGGCAACCGGTCGATCGCCAGCGTGTTCACCGACGGACAGTGGGAGGCGACCGACTGGCTGACCCTCAATGCCGGGCTGCGCTATGACGGTTACTGGATGAACGACAAGGGTATCGAATCCAGGACCGGCATCCGCCACAAGGAAGGTGGCCGGTTCAACCCGTCCGTCAGCATCATCGTGGAGCCGATCGAAGGGCTGCAGTTCTATGCGCTTTATGCCGAAGGCATGCGCCCGCCGACCATGCGCGAAACTATGGGCAATGACGGTAACGTCATCCAGAACCCTTATCTGAAGCCGGAGGTCTCGAAGAACTGGGAAGTCGGCATCAACTACAGCAAGGATGGCCTGTTGCTGGCCGACGACGCGTTGCGCTTCAAGCTGTCCTATTTCAACAACAACTACACCGACTATATTTCTCGCGTACCGTCCAATGCGGGGCCGGGCCAGCCGGTCTTCACCTTCGACAATCTCAGGAGCACCCGGTTCTCCGGTATCGAAATCTCCGGCTCTTACGAGGCCGGCCCGTTCTTCAGCGAAGGATCGCTGACCAAGTACCTGAGCTACGAGTTCTGCCGCACTCTTTCCACCTGCTCGGACTCGACCGTGTCGATGGATTATGCCGCCAACCACATGCCGCCCGAGATCATGGCGAGCCTGACGCTCGGCATGCGCCTCTTCGACGACAGGCTGAGTTTTGGCACCCGCTTCACGCATGGCGGCGCGCGCCTCTCGCCGGTCACGCAGGATGCCCGGATGTATACGGGTATGTGGATTCCCTATACGACCGTCGATGCGTTCGCCACCTACAAGATCACCGAGCACTTGACGTTCGACCTTCAGGCGGAGAACCTGACGGATCGATTTTACGTGGATGCGCTCGACGGGTTCACTCCCGCTCCCGGACGGACAATCCGGGCGTTCCTGACGGCCAAATTCTAAAACATATAAGCATCTGGACATTGCACGCATGCAGATCGAACTCGAAACACCCACCGCACCGACCCGGATCCAGCGTCTGAAGGCTCTCACCGATGCCACCCATGAGCGCCTCGACAAGCGCATCATGGCGGCCGATCCTTTCGCCAGCCGCGAGCGTTACGCGCTTTTCCTCACCGTGCAGCATCATTTCCATGCGGATGTCGATCCGCTCTATCTCGATCCGCGGCTCAACCGCATTGTCCCCGATCTTCCGAGCCGGGTCCGGCTTGAAGCACTGCGCCAGGATATCGCCGATGTGACCGGAAATGCGCCGGCCGTCCTCACCGCTGGGACGGGCCGGCTCGGCATCCCGGCCGCACTCGGATGGCTGTACGTTGCCGAAGGCTCGAACCTCGGCGCCGCTTTCCTCCTGAAGCAGGCGGCAAGGCTCGGCCTGTCGGAAGAATTCGGCGCCCGCCACCTCGCCGGCCACCCCGCCGGCCGCGGCCTGCACTGGCGCACTTTCGTTGCTGCTTTCAACGGGTTCGAGATGTCCGAGGCGGAGGAAGCGGAAATGGCCGAAGGCGCCAAGTCGGCGTTTCGGCGGGTGCATGCACTGGTGGACGAATTTTTCGTCTGAGGGCTCGGCGTGGGTCCCCGGGCTGACCCCGCGCCACCCACTGGTAATTCCCTGCCTTTTCCGCCATATACAGCCCAATAGACGGGCATTCGGCCCGGAATGGATTGGCGTCATGACGGAACTGGTGGAATTCGCGCGGATGAATGGGCTTGGCAACAAGATCCTGGTCGTCGACATGCGCGGACGCACCGACAAGGTGACGCCGCAGGCTGCGATCGCGCTCAATGCCGATCCGGCCACCCAGTTCGACCAGATCATGGCGATCCACGATCCGAAGGCTCAAGGCACCGATGCCTGGATCGACATCCTCAATTCCGACGGTACGATGGCACAGGCCTGCGGAAACGGCACGCGTTGCGTGGTGCAGGCGCTGAGCGCCGAGACCGGCCGCAAGACCTTTACCTTCCAGACAGTCGCCGGCATCCTCAATGCCGTCGAGCATGAGGACGGTACGATTTCAGTCGACATGGGCAAGCCGGTCTTCGAGTGGAACCGCATCCCGCTTGCCGAGGAGTTTTTCGATACCAGCCGCATCGAACTGCAGATCGGCCCGATCGACGCGCCGATCCTGCATTCGCCATCTGTCATGTCGATGGGCAATCCGCATGCGATCTTCTGGGTCGATCGTGATCCGATGAATTTTGACCTCGAACGGTTCGGTCCGCTGCTCGAAAACCATCCGATGTTTCCGGAAAAGGCCAATATCACGCTGGCGCAAGTCACGTCGAAGTCGTCGCTGCGCACCCGCACCTGGGAACGTGGCGCCGGCCTGACGCTCGCCTGCGGCTCGGCCGCCTGTGCTGCCGCCGTTTCCGCCGCTCGCACCGGGCGCACCGGGCGCACGGTGACGATCGACGTCGCCTCCAGCCCGATCCGCCAGCCGCTTACCATCGAATGGCGCGAGGACGACCACGTCGTCATGACAGGTCCGGCCGAATGGGAATGGTCCGGCAAGGTCGATCCGCAGAACGGCACCTTTACCCGGGACGCCGGTGCTGATCAAAGGGGCGAGCCGGAGGCCCAATCTTCTCATAGGAACGAGCCGGAGGCTCGGGTCAATTGAGCGGGGTCGAGGTCATCACCTTCGGCTGTCGGCTCAATACCTATGAATCGGAAGTGATGCGGGCGGAGGCCGAAAAGGCCGGGCTCAACAATGCGATCCTGGTCAATACCTGCGCCGTGACCGGCGAGGCCGTGCGCCAGGCCCGTCAGGCGATCCGCCGGGCCAGGCGGGAAAATCCGCATGCGCGCATCATCGTCACCGGCTGCGCCGCCCAGACCGAAAAAGAGACTTTTGCGGGCATGGCGGAAGTCGATGCCGTGCTCGGCAACGAGGAGAAGCTGACAAGCGCCTCCTACCGGGCGCTGCCGGATTTCGGGGTCTCGGCGGAAGAGAAGCTGCGCGTCAACGACATCATGAGCGTGCGCGCCACCGCGCCGCAGATGGTGAAGCATATCGACGGCCACGTGCGCGCCTTCATCCAGGTGCAGAACGGCTGCGACCATCGCTGTACCTTCTGCATCATTCCCTATGGCCGCGGCAATTCCCGCTCGGTGCCGATGGGTGCGGTGGTCGACCAGGCCCGGCGGCTGACGGAAAGCGGTTATCGCGAGATCGTGCTGACCGGCGTCGATGCCACCAGCTATGGCGCCGATCTTCCCGGCCAGCCGTCGCTCGGATACCTCGCCAAGACGCTGCTTCGCCAGGTGCCGGAAATCCTGCGCCTGCGCCTGTCCTCGATCGACAGCATCGAGGCGGACAAACATCTCTGGGACCTGATCGCCGACGAGCCGCGCTTCATGCCGCATCTGCACCTGTCGCTGCAGCATGGCGACGACATGATCCTGAAGCGGATGAAGCGCCGCCACTCGCGCGCCGAGGCGCTCGCCTTCACTGAGCAGGCGCGGCGCCTGCGCCCGGAGATCGCCTTCGGGGCGGATATGATCGCCGGCTTCCCGACCGAGACGGAAGAAATGTTCGAGAATGCCGCGACACTGGCGGAAGAGGCCGGCATCTCGTTCCTGCACGTCTTTCCCTACAGCCCCCGTCCTGGAACGCCGGCTGCGCGCATGCCGCAGGTGGACCGGGCGGTCGTCAAGGACCGGGCGGCACGGCTGCGGGCGCGGGGCGACGTGCTGCATCGGCTCCACCTCGATCGCATGGTCGGCAGCGAGCAGGCCATCATCGTCGAGAACAACGGCATGGCCCATACGGAAAACTTTTCGCTGGTGGCGGCGCCTCGCCTTGTTCCCCGCGAACTCAAGCGCGTTATGATCACCGGCCATAACGGCAAACATCTGGAAATGCAGGTCGCGTCCGCCCTTGTCCCGTCTCGGGCGGCGTAACCGGAACAGGTTCTCATGGCATTGAGCTTCATCAAACGCGTCTTCACCTTCGGCAAACCCGCCGAGGAACCGGCACCCGATGCGGTAAAGCCGGAGGACGTCGCCGCCATCCAGGCGGAACTGGAGCCGAAGTCGCGCGACGAAGACCTGCCGGTCTCGCCCGTCGACCCGGTCGCACCGGCCGAGATCGAGACCGCCGGCGGGCCTGTCGCGGATGTGGCGGCGGAAAATGTCGAGCCGGCCGAGCCGGAGGCTGCCGAAGAGGATGAGCCGGCGCTGCTTTCGGGTGTCGAAGCCGCATCCGAGATCGGGATGGTGCCGTTGTCGCTATTGCAGGCGGAAGCGGAAGCAGAAGAAGAGGGCGTTGCAGCCGCGGAAGCACCCCCCTCTGTCCTGCCGGACATCTCCCCCTC